>CAIVDS010000044.1 GCA_903904685.1 uncultured Verrucomicrobiota bacterium | reverse complement strand
TGACTCGTTGCGCTTCAATTCGTCCCAATACGTTTTCTGTAGCTGCGCGAAGGGTTCCTCCTCCCCATCCAACACATCGAGGATCAGACTATACCACTTCTCGAACTTGAGCGAAGAACTGCGATAGGCCTTCTCAAGCTTGGCCAAATCTTTCCATCGAAGAAAACCTGATGACTCTGGTTCGTGCCCTTTTTCATTTAGAGCTGCGTGTGCCAGCCGAGTGATCTCGTTCCATTCTTCTCTGCTCGGAAGATTCAACAGGATGTCCGGTCCACCTCCGTCCAACCTCCGCGTGAGTTGATCAAGGTAATCTACCAATGCTCTTTTGGCGAGGACGGCTGCGCTGGGCATGTCCCGATGCTTATCACCTACGTCGGCGGTTGGAAGAAAACTTCAGTCCGTGTCCCCGACCACATTTCAGGTAGTTTGTCGTCATCAAATCCACAACGTCACGATCTCAGCGACACGCCATCGGCTAAGCTTTTTTATCACCCAACCACGCCAACCCCTCCAGCGCCTTGAGCTGGGTCGCAGTCCCAAGGTGGATGTAACGGCGGAACACGTCATCGGATGAGTGCCCAGTCATCGATTTCGTAACCGCATCTCCCGCCCCAGAGGTTGCCACCATCGTCGTGAAGGTGTGCCGCAGTGAGTGGAAGCTCTTGGATTTCATCTGTCTGCCCTCCCCGGTTTTCGCACGTCCGTCCCGCACCACCACCTCTGCGTCTTTCATGAGTCGCTTAAATTCGTTGGAGAGACCTGCGTTGGCTCCATTGCTACCGGTTTTACGGCCGGATAATGTGGGCATCACGGGGTCCTTTTTCTTGCCCTCATCGAGTTCGTTCAAATGCGCCTTGAGTTGAGGAGCGAGGGCTATGGAGACGGCCTTGTCTGTTTTATCGGGTGATGCCGTCAGATACCCCTCGGCAAGATTTACCTGCCCCCATGTCAGTGATGCGACATCACCAAGCCGCAATCCCGACAAAGCACCCACCAAGATCGCGGTCTTCCAGTCAGCGTCTTCGTTGACGCACACCTTTAGCAGATCGGCGATGTCCTTTTGCGTAAATGGCTCGCGCTCCTCCGAACGCCCCGCCACCGCCTCCAACGCATCGGCGGGGTTGCTCAATATCTGGCCCTTTCGCTTGCATCCTTCCAGGGCGGCACGAATGACTCCGACTCCCATGTTGACCGTCTTGGCTGCTTTCCCCTTGGCCAACTCCGCATCCCGCCAGCGCTCTATTTCCCCAGCCGTCAAACTGCTGACGGATGCTTTCGCCCTCGTGCCCCCCAGCTTCTCCAGAAACCCGTCAATGATCGGCTTATACCTCGCTGCCGTGCTGCTGGAACGCCCCATGGTTGTCCTTGATTGCAGATAACCTTTGAAAATCTCCTCGTTACTCGGGACCTGCAACGATTCCCCTATGGTGGCTTCCATGAGACCATTCAGAATTTTAACCGAAGCTGCTTGTGTAAGCTCCCCTGCCCGAGCCTTGGTCGCCGCATCCTCCCAGGCTATGGCTATTTTTAGCGCCTCCCGACGGTCCTTTTTCTTGGTTGATCGCATGACAACCCGACCATCCTCGGCACGAAATTTTACCATCCAAAATGGGCTCCTTGGCTGACGATTTAAACTGGCACACATAGTCAAAAAAAGTTCTACCAAAAGTTCTACCAGAACAAAATATTTTTACAAGTCCATAAAAGTCCATTACCTCTGAAGAAGACTTAGAAAAACCTAGAAAAACAAGGTGGATAGAAACGATCGCTCTATCCACTTGAGCTACGGGGACGTTGATCCAACCTGAATCCCGAGCAAGTTGAGCCGAGGATTGCAGGTTGACAATACTAGGCTGAGAAGCTTTTCATTCGGGCCTTTTTCACATGAGCACGACCGAAACAACCCAGCGCAGCCTCACTCCTGAGGAAATTCCATTCACGAACCCGCAGGCAATGCGCAGCTACGTGACCGACACCGGCAAGATTTTGCCGCGTAAATACACCCACCTGTCGGCCAAGCAGCAGCGCGCGGTTACCAAGACCATCAAACAGTCTCGCAACAACCTGCTGGCCCTTTGATCGGAAGATTTACTTGATCGCAAAGGCCGGAGCTAATCCCTCCGGCCTTTTTTGTGCCATGCCCGCAAAGCGCACCGCCCGCGTTTATCGTCCCACCTCGGCCAATATGGCCCGGTTGGCAAAAGTGCTTGCGCAAGGCGGCCTGGTGGCGGCTCCGACCGAAACGGTTTACGGCCTCGCCGCCGATGCGTTGAACGCCAAGGCCTGCCGGGCGATCTTTCGCGCCAAAGGCCGTCCTGCCAGTGATCCGCTGATCGTTCATGTCGGCAGCCTCGCACAGGCGGAAACGATCGCCGAATTCAGCGAGTGCGCACGCGAGGTTGCAAAGACTTTCTGGCCAGGGCCGCTCACGCTGGTTCTTCCAAAAAAAAGCAGAGTGCCGTCAATCGTGACCTCAGGACTGCCAAGCGTGGCCGTGCGAATGCCGGCCCATCAGCTGTTCCGAGATCTCATCCGACGCAGCGGTTGCCCGCTCGCGGCCCCCAGCGCCAATCCCTTTGGTTATGTAAGCCCGACCACCGCCGAGCACGTGCTGACGGGACTCGGCACCCGCATCGAATATATCCTCGACGGCGGCCCGGCGAAAATCGGTGTGGAGTCGACCATTCTTGACCTGCGTGATCCATGTCGGCCGGCGCTGCTGCGCCCTGGTTTTATCTCAATCAAAGCTATCGGCGCCGTGCTCGGTCAGGGTGTCATCGCTTATCGGCGCAAGGTCAGGCCGCGGCATGCTGCCATCGCTCCGGGCATGCTCGAGCACCACTACAGTCCACGCACCCCGCTTATCTTGGTCAAAAAACTCACCCGACAGAGCATGGGCCGCATATCCACGGACGAAGCCCTGCTGTTTCTAAAAAAACCAGAGGGCCTATCTGGTAAAAATATTTTCTGGCTCACCGAGGACGGCCGCCTGGAGCAGGCGGCTCATCGGTTGTTCAAAATGCTCCGCCAACTGGATGATGGTCATTGGGGCAAGATTCACGCCGAACTTATCACTGGAAACGCCTCTCTTGCTTTGGCGGTTAACGACCGGCTCACACGGGCCGCCGCTGTGCTTCCTCTATAATAAAAGCAGACACACGTTGTGTCCGCAGGCAAACAGTCCGCGCCCTTGAAACTCTCAAGATTTCATGAAAATTACCCCAAAGCTCCGTATTTTTTTAGGAACTCTTCGGCTTCCGATTGTTGAGAAATATCGGCAGAGGTAATCAGGACGATTCCTTCAGCGCTACCCAACTGGTCCACCAACTTGGCCAGAATGGATGCATCGCCCCAAAGCTGTATAAGTTTCCCTGCGTCCCGAATTTTACGATAAACCTCCGGCCAACAACCCCAGTCCGGTTTTCCCGCACCCGGAATCCATTGGACACCTTTAAGTTCCTTGATCTTCAGCAGAGAATCGAGATGAGGCAGTTGCCCTGGTCCATCAAGATGATAAAATGGGTTGGCGAGCCGTTTGCAGGAAGCCGCCAGCTCGGGTTTCACAAATTCATCGAACATTGCGGGACTGATCATGTAAGAAAAGTCGCACTGCAAAATGTAATAGGGGACTTCTGAAAAGATCGGGGTCCAAGCAGTGTAGCCGGGGTTCGTCGGCTGGAGGATTGCGGCGATCCTCTTGAAATAACGGGACCACAACTCATGGGCTTCCCAATTCAACCGCTTCACCTCATCGGGAAAGTCATATAAATCCATGAGAAGCTTTTCACTGGGGCGGAACGTCGAGAGCACATCCAAACTGCCGCCGAGATCTGTCATTCCGACCTGCACCAAGCCCTGCCAACGCTCGATCGATGCCCGGCAGATATCCTCAATCCTCCTCAGCCACACATTGTCGGGGTCGTATTGAAACCGGATATCGGCAATCTCCGATTCTTTCTCCGGGTAAAACCAAACCGTGCCGGCACCCGTCTCCACGCGCGCTCCCAAGAATGCCGCCAGCACCCCGGGACCAAAGTCTATCCAAACATTTGGGAAAGCATCGCCAAGAAAAGTAGTCTCTGACAATTTGTAATCCCAAAAATCCACCATATCCTCCGCCGAGACCGTCTGATCATATGACGTCACGTCTTTGGAGACTTGTGTAAGACGCGGTGCATGTCTGCACGGGTCGCCCCCCGTGATATTCATCTGGATTAAAGGCCGCTTGAGTTTGCCAGCCCACCAGAGCCGGGCATCTTCCTTGATTTTCAACCAGCGTTCCGGAGTAAAATTAATACTCATTAGCTTAGATTAAGCGTAGAAATTTCACATTCCATGGCAACAACTCAAGCTATCTGTACCCGATGTTTGAAAGTGAGGTAACGACGCGATGAATCGAAAAAACAACGTCCGCCAGCTCATGAACAACCATTGCACCCCCGTCGAAGCCGAACGGATCGTACTCGCCTCCCTCGCCCCACTTCCCGCCGAGGATTGTCCGCTCGCCCAGGCCCACGGCCGCGTGCTCTGCGCCCCGCTCAAGGCCGACCGCGACCTGCCACCCTTTGATCGCGTCACCATGGATGGCTACGCGCTGCGCACCGCCGACCTCGCCGATGGCCGGCGCACTTTTCGCGTCACCGGCCTGCAAGCCGCAGGCATGGTGCCGCACACGCTCAAGGACGCCGGCGCGTGCATCGAAATCATGACCGGCGCCTCCCTGCCCGCCGGCGCCGACTGCGTCGTGCCCTGCGAGGATGTTTCCCGCGAGGACGCCATCATCACCCTCGCCGCCACCGCCCGTCTCGCGCCTGGCGCCAACCTCCATCACCACGGCTCCGATGCCGCCGCCGGCACCATTCTCGTGCCCGCCGGCACGCGTCTCACCGGCCGCGAAATCGCCGTGGCCGCGTCGGTGGGTACGGCCGTCGTCAGCGTCGCCATGCGCCCGAGCGTGGCCGTGCTCGCGACCGGCGACGAACTCGTCGAAGTCGATTACGCGTTGCTCGCCCCGCACCAGATCCGCAAGTCCAACGACTACGCCCTCCGCGCCGCGCTTCTCTCCAGCGGACTCGTTTCGCGCGCGGAACGCTTCCACTCGCGCGACCTCCCTCACGAAATCGAAAATACCCTGCACCGCGTCATCGCCGGTTTCGACATCGTGATCCTCACCGGCGGCGTCTCCAAGGGAAAGTTCGACCACATCCCCGCCGCCCTCGCCAAGCTCGGCGTCGTCAAAAAAATCCACGGCGTCGCCCAGCGCCCCGGCAAGCCGTTCTGGTTCGGCGTCACCCCGCGGCACACGCCTGTCTTCGCGCTGCCGGGCAATCCCGTGTCCGCCTACACCTGCCTGCATCGCTACGTCTTCCCGGCGCTTGCGCACATGGCCGGCGCCACGCCGGCCTCGCCCGATTACGTCGCCCTCGCCACCGCGGTTAAATTTTCCTCCCCGCTCGCCTGGCTGCTGCCCGTCGTGCTCGCGACGTCTCCCGACGGACGTCGCACCGCCGCGCCCTCGCCTTCCAACACCTCCGGCGATTTCGGCGGCCTCGTCGGCACCGACGGCTTCGTGGAACTCCAGCCCGGCCCCGCCACGTTTCCCGCCGGCACCGCCGCGAAGTTCTGGCATTGGAGCTGAATCCGCGCTAGTTTCTTTGCCATGCTCACCCACATCGACGCGAAGAACCAACCCGCGATGGTCAATATCGGCCCCAAGACCGCCACCCGCCGCACCGCGCATGCCGTGGCCACCGTCGTGCTCCCGCGCGCCCTCGCCGCGCTCATCACCAACCGCGAGATCGCCGGCAAAAAAGGCCCCGTCTTCCAGACCGCCAGCCTCGCCGGCGTGATGGGCGCGAAACGCACCGGCGACCTGATCCCGCTGTGCCATCCGCTCGCGCTCGAAGACTGCCAGATCGAGATCAAGCCCGGCCTCGCCGACGCCTCCGGCGCGATCGAGGTCGCCATCCACTGCCGCGTTTCCACCGAGGCCAAGACCGGCGTCGAGATGGAGGCGCTCACCGGCGCGACCGTCGCCGCGCTCACCCTCTACGACATGGGCAAGGCCATCTCGCCCAACATCGTCATCAAAGACATCCGCCTCATCGAAAAAACCGGCGGCAAAAAAGACTTCAAGGCCGGCGCGTGAAGACCGTCCGCGTCCAGTATTTCGCGCTCCTGCGCGAACAACGCGGCCTGTCGCAGGAAACCCTCTCGACCGCCGCGCCCGACGCCGCCGCGCTCTATGCCGAACTGCGCGCCCGCCACGGTTTCACGCTCCCGCCCGAACGTCTCCGCGCCGCCGTGAACGGCGAGTTCGCCGCCTGGCCCGCGCCGCTCAAGGATGGCGACGAGATCGTCTTCATTCCTCCCGTCGCCGGCGGTTGATCATGCCATGAGCTTCCGTCTCTCCGCCCAACCACTCGATCCTGCCGCGCTCAAGGCATCCCTTGCCGACGCCCATGCCGGAGCCTGCGTCACCTTTGAAGGCTGGGTGCGCAACCACAACGATGGCCGCCCGGTGCTCGCCCTCGACTACGAGGCCTACGGCGCGTTGGCCGAGAAGGAAGGCGCCCGCATTATCGCCGAAGCATTGGAGAAATTCTCTGTGACCCGCGTCGTCTGCGTCCACCGCACGGGCGCCCTTAAAATCGGCGACCTCGCTGTGTGGATTGGCGTGGCCGCCGCGCATCGCGGCGCGGCCTTCGACGCCTGCCGCTATCTCATCGACGAGGTGAAAGTCCGCGTGCCCGTCTGGAAAAAAGAACGCTACGCCGACGGCTCGACCGAGTGGGTCAACTGCGCCACGCGCGGCGAGCACCCATCTTAACCCTCTTACGGGACTTCCTTTCGGTCCTCTTATTTCAAGCCCTTGAAATCAACAATCAGCGCCCCTCCCCGACATCTCTGGGCTGCTCCCTTGTTTCTTATGCTCTCATAACGGTCCCACGCCCAAAAAAGGAAACCGGCAAAGAGCGATTCCCTTCCGCCTTACTCTCAATTCTTATATATCCAAATGAAACGACGATCTCTTGTTGGGTTGTTAGTCGGTCTGGTCGCATTGGCGCGTGCGGAGCCGCTACCGGTTCCTCCGCCGATGCCTGCGAATTATTTTGCTGAACCAGAAAGTCTGCCGTTCGCCGAGACGATCCAGCAGGAGAAAAAAGAGACGGGCTGGAAGTGGACAGAGTTCCGTTACACCAGCATCATCTACGGGGGGCAGCCGATGCGCATTCACGCCGTGTATGCGGTTCCCTATTCGGCGAGCGCGAAGAACAAGGTGCCGGTGATCGTAATGACGCATGGTAAGTTTGGGGAGATCACGAAGATCGATGGTCGTTTTCTGATGAGGAGCGAACCGGGCAAGCCGGTCAACCCCACCGCGATCCCGGGATTCAGCGGGGGTGGCTTTGGTCCGCCGCGCCGCATCGATCCGCGTTATTTGGACGCGGTGAGGGATTTGGTAGCCGCGGGGTATGCGGTGATGTATTTCGAGTGGAACCCCGATCCGGCGATCAAAGCCGGACCACTGGCAGCCGATGTACCGGAGCCGTCTTATTCGACGTTCGGCACGCTGGATTTTTCCAAGGACTGGATGCAGTCGGGCAATGATTGGAGGGACGGTCTTTTTTATCAGGCGATGATGGCGGGTAGGCGTGCGATCACCTGGGTGGCGGCGCGGCCCGAAGTCGATGCCACGCGCATCGGCGCGACGGGGGCGTCGTATGGAGGGATTTTTTCGTCGCTGTTGGCGGCGATTGATCTGCGCATCAAGGCGGTGGCACCGACGGTTTACTCGGCGGGCTTCGGCATTGGCGAGCCGAGCTACAACAGTCTCTCGCCGAAACAATTCACGCCGGAGCAGGTGCAGGACTGGCGGGCCCGTTTTGATTCCGAGGTGCTGCTGAACCGGCGTTCCGTGCCGCTGCCGATCCTTTATCTGGTGGGAAGCAACGACTCGGCTTTCACGATCACGAAGACGGCGCGGCATTATCAGGCTTTGCCGGAGCCGAAGCAGATTCTGATCGCGCCGAATCAAGGCCACGGGTTCTGGAATTTTGCGCAGACAATCCGTTTCTTTGACCGTGAGCTTCAGCATAAGGGCACGCAGCCGAAAATCGGACCGGTGCTTTTGGAGCAAGAGAAGGATGGATGGAAATTCTCCGTGAAGTCCGACACCGCGCCGGTGGAGTTTTTCTATGCACTGGAACCGCTGCACGACATGACGCTGCGCGCGGATCGACGCAGCGATCCGTCAAAGTGGAAGTGGGAAAAGCTTGCCGCCACCGCGCCGGAACCAGACGCGCAGACGTATGCGACCACGCTTTCACTGTCCGCCGAAGTGCGTGCACAGACGCAGGCCCTGCACGTCTTCGCCCGCACGAAGAACGTGGAGGGCACCGAGGCGGGTTCGGCGTTGCTTACGCTGCCGCTGGTGTCAGGCGATAACAGCCACTAAACGCCCTTTTTCCAATACTGGTGACGCTGGGCCGAGCGAGCCAATGGGCTGCGGCGAGTTGTGTTGATTTTTGATTTCCATGACAAGGTGATAGGCCACTGCACTTGAGCTCTGAGCGGCTTGGCCTGTGCGGTGGCCAAGCCAAAGGTAAGAGAACTGGTTTGATCGGTTTTACCCTCGGGCTTCATTTTGGGCGATTGCGCTTGGGGTGGCTTTCGTTGGTTTTTGACCGGTTGGCACCGCTTTTTGACATTTTTGGCCGAAAACAGGGCAAGATGAGGCAAATTCAATCAAAATGAGCGGTTTTCACGGTCCGATAGCCCGACTTCATGGTTTTTTAGTCCAATTTAAGACTCCGGTAATCCTAATTGGTAGTTCATCAGTCTTTATTTAGAGTGCTCTGATACTTATTTATTGTCTGCTAGTCCGACTTTAGAGTGAGATAGCGTCGCTTCAGGGTCGGATAGCCGGCCTTCGAAGCCCGTTAGGGAGTCCGTGGAGGCCGGTTATGCCAAATGGGTGGAGTTTCCAGACCCTCGGCAGAGTGCACGCCACCGAGCCAAGGGGGTCGGGTAACATGAGCGGACAAAAGCCGGGGCAGGCGCATGACGCCGCTCATGCCACCCGCCCCCGGTTACCTTAATTCCGGTCGTCGGTACGGAAGGGGGAGGCGGGCAGACCCTCTTTGTTGTAGAGATTGCAGGAAGGATTGTTGGCCCAGCCGTAGCGGACCGCGACGGGAGAGGCGACCTGCGGGCCGGAAACCACAACCGAGGCCCCGTCGATGACCGCCTCGGCGGAAATCCATTTCCTGTCCTGGCCGGCGATTTCAAAACCGGTCAAGGCCGCGGGCGGCGGGACCGGTTTGCCATCGGGAGTCCAGGGAGGCACGCCCATGACGAGGCCGCCGCCGACATTCTTGAATGCGAGGCGGATTTTGCGGCCTTCCACTTTGAGGGAATCGAACGTCGGACCGGTATAGACGATGTTTTCCCCGTAAACGACATGCCGGGCGACGAGGGCCAGCCGCGCACCGACGTCGATTTTGTCGCGGGGATGAATATTATCGGGGTCGCCGATGTCGATAGTGACGGCCATGCCGGTGTTGGGCAGCGCGAGCGCCTTGGCCTGACTCTCGCGCAGGACGGCCCAGCGGTCATGCGTCGAGTCGCCGGGCGCCCGATACGCCTGAAAGTTTGGCAACTGCACGAAGAGAAACGGGAAATCCCCCTGCTCCCACCGCTTGCGCCAGTCGCCAATCATCGCGGGGAAAAGAGTCGCATATTCGACGCAGGTGCCCTCGTTCGATTCGCCCTGATACCAGATGGCCCCCTTGATGGCGTAGGGAATCAGCGGGTTGATCATGCCGTTGAAAAGCGCGGCGGGCGTGGCGATATTCCCCGGGTTGCGCGGTTGAGGGGACGATGGCGGGGCGGGGGGCGGAGGCGGAGGCTGTCCGGCCTCTTTGGCTTTTTTCGTCTCGTCCTGCCACGGTTTCAGCACGGTTTTCCGGTAAGTGTCCCCGATAGACGCATCCCATTTTCGTCCGGCCACGTCGTAGGTGACCCAATTGGCGGGAAACAGACTCTGTTGCGCCGGCGTCAGATTCTTGACGATGTCGGCATAATGGGAAAGCGCCGGATTTTGCTCCAGGGCTGGAAGACTCGTCCACGCCTGGGCCGGCGTCCCGCCCCAGTAGGCTCCGATCATGCCAATCGGACGCTTGGTCGCCTGATAGACATCGCGGGCGAAGAAGTAGCCGACGGCGGAAAATCCGTTCCAGCTTCCATCCTGCGCGAGACTTTGCCGGGTGCAGACCTGCCATTTCCCGTACAACGGGCGTTCCGGCGCCGACTCGCCGAAATTTTCCTGCGGCGTGAGCGTTGCGTTTTTAATCACCCAAAAAATCCGGATATTGGGGTTGTCGACATCGTCTGCCGTCTTGCCACCGCCATACTCCATGTTCGATTGACCGGAACAAATCCAGACATCGCCGATGAGCACGTCGCCGAAGGTAACCGTATTTTTGCCTGCCACGGTTACCGTCACCGGCTTGGACGTTTCGGCCAGCGGGGCCAAGGTCACGCGCCATTTCCCATCCGCGCCCGCCGTGGCGACGGCAGTATTGCCGCCCACCGTCACCGTTACTTTCTCCCCTGGATCGGCCCAACCCCAAACCGGCAATTTCGCGTCCTGTTGAAGGACCATGTGGTCGCCGAAAATGGAGGACATCCTGATATCCGCTCCGGCATGTCCGCAAAGGAGAATGAACAGCGCCGACGCGAGAGCCGCACGGGGCGAAAAAACAATGGACGACATAAAGGATTGGTTCAGGGATCTGGGCTGGTGGCTGCGCCCCAAAGGGAACAGCCATGTTTTGTCAGTTTCTATCATCCGTCCAGATTTCTTGGCTTCGGTTATTTGGTTATTTGACTGCGGCGCTGTTCAAGCAGCCATGCGTACAGGTCGGGGTTGGAGTAGGTCTGAGTCCACGAGTTGTGTTTGACTCCGGGGTAGATGGTCATCTTGGGCTTTCCGCCCGCCTTGGTCAGCGCGGCCTCCATCTCCAGGCTGCGCGCCACCGGCACATTGGTATCCGCATCACCATGGAATATCCAGGTCGGCAGGGTCTTGAGACGCTCCGCGTCCGCCGGATCGCCGCCGCCACAGATGGGGACGATGGCGGCAAAGCGTTCGCCTTGGGCTGCGGCCATGCTCCAGGTACCGAAGCCACCCATGCTCAGTCCGGTGAGATAAACCCGGTCCGGATCGACGCGATAGCGCTTGGCGACGTCATCCAGCAGTTCCCCCAGATCGTCTGTCGACCACCATTCTTTCCACCGGCACGCCGGCGTGACGAGGATGAAGGGGAAATCCGGGTGCGCGTCGGCGAAGGCCGCGATATCGTTCTTGGCCTGCTTGGCGACGTCGGGGCGAGAACCATCGGACCCGTGCAGAAAGAGGATGAGGGGATGCCGGGCATTGGGATCGGCGTCGTAGTTCTTCGGCAGCCGCACATGGTGCTCGTAGAGCACGAAGTCGCCGGTGTGATGCTTCAACTCAAACCACCAGTGCTGATCATTGACCGTGCCCCCATCGCTCTGCGGAGGGCTGTCCGGCTTGGTCTCGAAGAGGCCGGCCAGAAAGATCGCCGATTCGGATCCATGCCTGCTCATCTGCATAAACGAGTAATCCATGCGCGCGACCACCGCATCCGACTGCTTTCGCACCACCTGCGGATCGATCCCCAGTCCCTTGGGAAACGTCACCTCGCCCCGCATTCTGTCTTCTCCCGTCACGGCTTGCGCCTGGCGGAACAGCGTGAGGAACCGTTTGCCCACGGCGCCGCCGTCCGTGGTGATGGTGACCACCGCGCCATAGCGGCCCGGTTTCTCGGCGCTCTTGACCGGCGTGAAATCGGCCGCGTAGAAGTCGGTGTGCAGGCCATAGGGCCCGATGAGATCCTCGACCAAGACTGGCTGTTCGAAGTCGCAGGCGGGAAAAATCGTGCCGCTGAAAATGCTGCGCGCAAAATGCAATCGTGCGGTGTCAAAGGCATCGCGGCGCACCTGTCTGGCATCGGGCAGTTCCACCGACGCCATCGCCGTCCCATCCACCCGCACCGTCAGCGGGCCATAGGTCTTTCCGATGTCCGGCATGGGGCAGGTCATTTCAACGCTCGCCCGACGTCCGTCGGCCACCAGCACGCCGCTGCTCAGTTTCCGCTTACCATCGAAGACCTCCACGGTGTGCCCGGCAAGGTCGCCCGTGGCAACCACGCCGATGCGCGTGCGGCGGAAACGCTCATACGCCGCCGTGCAGGCGACGCGGACGGCAGTGTCCTCCTCCTTCGCCAAGCGAAGCCGATACATGCACGAGGCGTTGGAAGGCGCACCATCGACCGGATACCACATCACCTTGGTCCTGGGACCGCCGTCGGAATCATTCAGAAAAATCTGGAAGGCCACTTCGTCACCCATCTTGGGCGTCAAACCCAGGTTCGCCCACGGCAGCAGTGCCTCCATGATATAGCCATGCTTGGTGGCGGTCCGCGCCAGTTGTATCGCCGTCTTGGGCAACTCCTGGACCTTGTTGACGACTTCCTTGGCCCGATGGTCAAGAACCTTGCATCGCAGCTCACCATGTCGCGGATCAATCCCCGGCGACGCCAAGACTTGCACCAACCTCGTCCCTCCGTCGGGGGTGGCCACAAAAAGCTCCACCGAGTCCCGTAGGTACAGGGCGTTCTCATCGACTGATTCATCGGCGACATCGTCATCGACTTCCACCAGCACCAGCAGTCCTTGCGTGTTCCAACCGAGACGGAAACGGGGATCAAAGTCCGCCGCCAGGCGCACGCGCCCGGTGCCCGCATCCACCATGGCATCGACGCGGAAACCGCGTGTGCCCCAATCGTCCGCACGGCCATCTACCACGATGCCTTCCAGTCGTGGCACAGCGTAAACAGGCTGGGTTGCCGAGTCGGCCGCAGACGCAACCAGTCCCAACAATCCGGATGTGAGCATGATCACCGCAAACACAGTTTTTTTAAACATTTAATGGGCTCCTCGTAATATTATAAATAAACAGATTATATCTCTGATCAGTTCAGGGATCGGGGCTGGTGGCAACGCCCCAAAGAGAGGGGTTCATCGCCTGGGGCACGGCCTCATTTTGTCGGTCCTGCACCCAAGGAATCCGGCGCACACCGCGGGTGGCGCTTTGCCAGAGGGCCGCATTCAGCCGGACAGAGCTCGTCAGGTCGGGTTTGCTCTGCGTGTAGGTTTCGTTGAAATCGCCCTTCAGCTTGGCGCCAGGCTGATAGTTGCGGATGTAGGTAACTTCCCGCGCACCGCTTAGCTCCGGTAAAAACGTCAGCGGGATTTCGGCTTCGAGATGATAGCCGTATCCGTTGCAATTCTCGCGGGCGGCCACCTTGGCTCCCGGAATAGGAATCATCGTCTGGGCATCGGGGCCGCCGTTCGCCGGACGCGATGCCAGCAAGACCCCTTTCAGCGTATCTCCATTGCGCTGGGCGGTGAGAAAAAAGCGGGTGTCCCCGACCACCGGTGCGGTGCGCCTTTCCGGCAATGTGGGGCCGATCAGCACTTCAAGGCCTTGGAGCTTGCCAAAATCGACGGAGGTAACCGCCGCGGATTCGCCGGAAAATGGAGCAGGATCAAAAACATTGGCGTAGATATGGAGCGCGCCTGCATCGCGCCGCAGGCGAACCTCAGCCACATGCTTGGGGCCATCGTTGATCGTGAGCCACGGAATTTCCGGTCGCCAGCCCCAGCCGTCGCCGGTGACCCCAAAGAAGCGCCCGCTGAAGAGCTTCGGCCAAGTGCGGTAAAGAATGGAGTATCGACCCGGCGTTTCCGGCGTGAGTGACGCCATACTCCCGAGTTGTACAGTCCCTTCGAGTCGATGAATGCCTTGCGGATCGATGCCGGTGACTTCGAGGACAAACGCCTCTGTGCCGCTGCCGATAATAACCAGCGGCTTGCCGGTTTTTGGATCTTTGATGAAGTGGCCCGATTGCACATTTTCCTGCACGATGGCTTCAGGAGGCTGGTCACGCATTTGCTCATTGTGGCCCGGGGTCACGCCTCCCAAACCGAAACCATCGCTGGTATAGGCCATCAACTGAAAATCGACATCGCCGACGATGACGGTGCCATCGACTTCGCCCAACGGACGCCAGAGATAAGTCGCGCCGCCGGGAGTTTTCTTGGTGCCGTCGTGCTGGCCGGCGATCCATTGGATGCGGCCATCCTTGACTCGCGCGATGCGGGAATAGGTGGAGCGATCCCAGAAGGAGCGCTGTTGTCCGGCACCCGTGTTGAAGACGTCGTAACGCGCCCCATCGGGGGCGGGTGGTGAAGGGAATATGCTGTAGCTGCGGTCGCGATAATAGAATTCAGGCGGTTTGCCCGCAGTGATGTCGGGGATCCAATCGCCGCGGTGGTAATAGGGAACGCCCCGGGCGTCCACTTTGTAGGGTTTGAGTTTTCCGCCGTAGCCGTAAAGCGTCAGGTCGCGGTCGATCCAACGCCAATTTTCCTTTGTGCTCGCCTCCGCAAGTTCGATTTCGGCGGCCTGCGGCAGTCCGTCGCCGTTGGCATCCGACCAATTCAAGCTCTTATCCTTGGGAAAGAGGGTGGAGGCATCCACGCCTTTTCCGCCGATGACCAGCACTGGCTTCATGCGCCCGCCTGATTCCATCCACAACGAGCCGAGAGGCCCTTCCTGCCACAGATAGCGCTTGCCGTTGGTACCGGTGAAAGCGATGGGACACAGGATGCAGCTTTTGGTGGAAAGCGCCGCGACATCGTCCGGGGCGGGCGAGGCATAATCACCCGTGAGAGTCAGCATGTAGATATTCTCGATTTTCCAATAAGCAGCGGGATTCGCCGGATCCCGCGCGTTGGCCGCAAAATCAATCCGCGCCTCTTCCACCATGGAATCGTAGCCCATGTGAAAAAAGACCCGCGAGGGATCGTCCATATCCACACCTGCTCCACCCTGGCTTGGCAGCGTTTGAAAGATGTCCTTTTGCCATTGGCCGCCGGTGGTCATGACGCCGACGCGGCGCAGGGAGCTGTCTTCCATGAACCACACGTTCCCGTCGGGGCCGACGCAGAGGCTTTTGACGTTGTGCAGCATCTGCGGATTGTAAGGGGTGCAGTTTGCGGGACGTCCCCTGGCCAAGCCAAACCGGCCGATCTCTTTGCCGGCGGAGGAGAATTTTGAAATTTGCTGACGATCGCCCCATTCGCCGACGTAAATATTGCCGGCGGCATCGCGGGCGACGGCATTCGGCTCCCTTAAATTCGGAATCAAAACACTGGAGCGCCCCGTGCTGAGATCCAGTTTGAGCACTTGATCGCCGGTGGTCACGAGAAGATGCGTGTCATCGAAAGCGCGAACATCGCGGGGAGCGGGAACGGTGATTTCAGGCGCTCTCTGCCCTGTGGCGAGATCGAGAACGCCAATCTGGTTTTTGCCGGAAACGCCGAAGCAGGCTTTATTGCCGCAAATGGCCAGCCCGGTGACATTGACGTCGCCCAAATCAAAACGCGATCCGGCGGCGCCGGCCGACGCATCTTTCCCTGTTTTTGGATTCATCGTGGTCAGGAGGGATTTGCCCTTGGTGTGAACGATCATCGCAGCCAGACGATCCGTCGCAGCCATGGCGAGGCCGGCGCCCCAACCGCCCCCGAGCGATCGTTTCCAAAGGGCGAAACCGTCGGGACTGAGCTTGGTCAGACCGGGATTCCCCTCTTCCGTGCAGCCCAGATGATAAACACCTTCCGCATCGGAGGCGAGCGCGGCGGGAATGCCGTGGATGGCGCCGAGGTCGCCTTTGCCATCCTTGGTGCGAAACGGCGGCCGCGCCGAATTGCCCGCGCCGCCAATGCGCTTGCTGCCCACTCCGTCAAAGAAGGCGAGTTTCCAGCGATAATTCCCTTCCGGCAGAGGGTCGCCATATTCATCCCGCCCATTCCATATCACCGTATTGTCGCCGGCGGGAAACGGGGTCGCGACGCAGACCTCGCGTAAAATCCAGCCCTGCTGGTCGGTGATGTTAAAACTCACCTTGGCGTCACGCGGCAGCTTGAAGTGGATCGGTATCCCGCCGCTTGCCGGCAATGCCGCGGCGGCAGAAACGGCGCCGGACAGTGGCACCCCCGTGGCGGAGAGCCGCGCCTTTCCCCAGGCGTCGGGGTAAAGTTGGGCTTCAGTCGGAAGATCGATGAACGTAAAAGGGCCCGCCCCGACGCTGTGCCACCAGCCCGTGGCGCTGTTTTTTTGGCCGGCTCCGTCCGAAAGGATGATCTGCGCGTCAAAAGGAAACACGAGGCCGTCCCGCGGCGCGAGGCCCATGACGCCCCAGGGAATGCGTATCTCCGCATTATAGCCGCCGGGGAAGATTTTAAAGACGACCTGCGCCTCCGGCAATTTGGCGACATAATCGAAAGCGACTTTGCCAACGGGGGATTCAAACGTGTAGGGCTTCTTTTCCGTGGACACGGGCCGATAAACCACGGCCACGGGCTGCCCGTCCAAGAGGCTGAACATGATGCGCTGGGGCGTTCCCTGGCCGCCGACAGGGCCGAAGGTGAAACCGACGGCATCGCCTCCTTTCAACATCATCGCGGGGTCGTTGGCGCTTGTGGCGTTTCTCAGCGGGCTGGTATCCGGAACCGTAAACAAGGCGTAAAAGGCGTCGGCATCATAGGCCAGCTTGAGGCGGCCGACTTCGTCCGCTGTTCCCATGATCGGTACCGATGGCAACGCCGACCATGCCGCGGCATCGCCATCCATTTTGAAAGCTTGGGAAACTGCGGTGATTCTTGCGGGTTGATCGCCGGAACGGACATCCTGACCTTGGGCCGCAGCAGCCAAGCCCGACATGGCCAACCCAAGCGCGAAAATCGACACCATGCGACGGGGAAACTCCCTTGGCAGAAATGGCGTGCAGACGGTTAACCCAAAACGGGAATCAGGAATCATGGGGGTATTGGATGAAAATCGGCTCTCGCTCCTCGGTGCGTGCTTCTGAGCGGATGGGATGCTGCGCCGGGAGCCAGCAACGAAAAAGGGTTGGAGCTGGTTTTATCAATCAGGTCAAATCATCGACAATCTTCTTCCGCAAAAAGGCCGAATGTCACCAATACTTACCCTCCTCTCGGCTTACCCGCCACACGTGACGATCAGACAGGCGATTAAAATAAAAAGACCCGGGCGGCATGACCGGGTCTTCGGTTCAAAACTTGGCTTGGGCTTCGCTTACTTCTCCATGGCCTCGCCGGATTTTTTCCAGCCTTGGATGCCCTGCGTGAAGTGTTTCACATTCGTGTAGCCGAGTTTTTCGGCGGCGGCGGCGCCCGCCTTGTAGGCGTGGCATTGCGGACCGCCACAGTAGGCGACGACCAACGCGGACTTGTCGGCGGGAAGCAGCGAGGCGAGCTTGGCGGAGTTGGTCTCGAAATCGATCGCTCCCGGAATGTGGCCGCTCTTGTAGGAGTCGGTACCGTTGACGTCGATAAGGGCGACTTTGCCGGCGGCGATGGCGGCCTTGAGGTCGGCCTGTGAAATATCGGCGTAGCTGCCGGAAGCCGCAAACGCGGCGGAAGCGAATACCAGACAGGAGGCGGCAAGGGTAAGGAGGATTTTTTTCATGTGAGGCAAACCGTAGCAAAAACATCCGATCACGCAACCCGTCGGCTGAAAATTCCCCATCTTGGCCGGACCGCGGCCTATCCCCGGCCACCGCGCAGGAGGATGACGTTGGCGAGGTCGTTTTTCTCAAACTCGCCCCAGTAGTCGTCCTCCAACTCGCGCAGGCGCGTATCGGCGTCGATCGGGGGACCGCCTTTGCCAGAAAGCGACTGCCTTGCCTGCTCAGTTGCCAGATCGCGGTCGGACAGCAGCGCCACCAGCTCGTGCCAGAAGACGTCGTTGTTGTGGTCGCCCACGATTTTGCCAAGCCGCTCATCATCAAAAATCTTCTCCGATGGCACGAGGCGGCCGTCACCACCTACGTCGACGAGGTCCGCGCAGCCCAGCGGCGTGGCCAGCTCGAAAAGCCTCTGCTCGATCTCGGCGTAACGCTGCGCAGCCGGCGTTTCCCGTCCCTGGTGGCCGGTGATCACCTGCAGGCCGAGATGCGCGAGTTCGAGGAGGCGGGCGTATTCCTTGGGTGTAAACATGACCTTCATGGCTCTTCAATGCATCCACCCGCCGCCGGCGCGCAAGGCGAGACTCATCGACACCACCGAGATAGCCAACACCTCCATCTCCCTGGGATGATGCGAAGCAATCGCGTTGTCCTCTGACAGAAAAGCTGCCGGCGACTTGAATCACCGGCAGCTTTTTATTTTCGAAAGCCTGTATGCCGCGCAGCTCAGACTTAGTGCGTCTCATCCACCACGAGATAGCGACTGCTACCGTCACGCCAGACGCGCACAGTGACTTTCGGACCTTTGATTTTCTCGCTGAGCTTCACGGCCTCATCGGCATTCTTCACGGGCTTGCGGTCGAGACTAAGAATCACGTCACCCGTCTGTAAGCCAGCCCGCGCCGAGGCGCTGTCGGCGTTAACATCGGTCACAAGTGCGCCCTTGATTTCATCAGGCACGTGGAATTGCTGGCGCGCCTGGTAATTGAGATCTTCCACCGTTACGCCGTTGAGCACGCCATCATCCTTGGTCGCAGAGTTATCCCCGCCGGCAAGCTGCTGAGAGGGCAGCGTGCCCAGTTTGACGGGAACCGTCTCGGTCTTGCCGTTGCGCACATACTCGATCTTGACCTCGGTGTCGGGCGCGAGGCGGCTGATCGCGAGAGCGAGGTGGCGCGGGTCGTCGATCTCGGCGCCATTGACCTTCACGATCACGTCGCCGCTCTTGAACCCGGCCTTTTCAGCTGGGCTGTCGGGCGTCACATCGGTGACGAGCGCGCCGTGGTTCACGCCAAATTCAGAGGCGAGATCAGCGGAAACAGGCTGGGTGTTCACGCCCATAAAGCCTCGCTCAACATGGCCGGTTTTCACAAGTTGCTCGGCGATGGAACGCGCGAGGTTGATGGGAATGGCGAAGCCCACGCCGTTGAAGCCGCCGCTGTGGCTGAGGATCGCGGTATTGATACCGACCACGCGGCCCTGCGTATCGAGGAGCGCGCCGCCGGAATTGCCCGGGTTGATGGGCGCATCGGTCTGAATAAAGTCCTCGTAAGCCTCGATGCCCAGTCCACCGCGGCCGACCGCGCTGACGATGCCGTGCGTAACCGTCAATCCGATACCGAAGGGATTGCCGATAGCCAGCACGACGTCGCCGACCTCCAGTTGGTCGCTGTCGCCGATTTTCACGGCGGGCAGATCTTTGGCGTCGATCTTGAGCACGGCGATGTCGACCTTGGGATCACGGCCCACGATCTCGGCCTTGAACTCCTTGCGCGGCTCGCCAAAGGCGATCTTCACCTCGTCGGCACCGTCAACGACATGGTTGTTGGTCAAGATATAGCCGTCGGCCGTGATGATGACCCCCGAGCCCAGGCTTTGTTGCACCGATTCGCGCGGCATCCGCGGTCCGCGAGTCCCATCGGGATCGTCGGGCACGCCAAAAAACCGGCGGAACATCGGGTCGTTGAAAAAAGGGTTCTGCGCGATGGAGTTCTTCACCTTTTTGCTCGAAAAAACGTAGACCACGCTTGGGGCTGTTTTCTTGACGATGGGCGAAAAGCTCACGCGGTTAGCCGTGTCGCGGTCGATGGGCTTGGCGTCGAGTTGGAGCGCCATGGGAGCCTTGGCCGGGCGCTGGTTGTCGGCGTAAACCGGCAGACCGCCAAGGCCGAGCAGAACGAGAAACGCGGAAACGATGACTTTGGATGAAACGATGCGGGTTAGCATGACAATGGGAGGGTTCTCCGAATGGGACTTTTTCTATCGGCGCAGGTTCCATCGCATCTGCACGTGCGCCCAACCGCGGCGTTGACCCCGGGGATACGCTAGGCTAATCCGTCGCCCTTATGTCCACGCAGCCCGAGTCCTCGAACCTCATGGAAGCCATCGTTTCTCTCGCGAAACGCCGTGGCTTCGTCTTCCAATCGTCGGAAATCTACGGCGGCCTCAACGGCTTTTTCGACTACGGCCCCCTCGGCGTGGAGCTCAAGAAAAACATCCGCGACTGCTGGTGGAACGACATGGTCCGCCGCCGCGACGACATCGTCGGCATCGAGACCTCCATCATCATGCACCCAAAAGTCTGGGAAGCCTCCGGCCACGTCGCCGGCTTCAGCGACCCGCTCGTGGACTGCAAGGTCTCCAAAAACCGCTACCGCGCCGACCAGCTCTTCTTTGCTCCCGTCGTGATCGACGGTACCGTGCACGGCTACGTCTCCTCGCTCGAAAGCGACAAGACCACCGAAGAACTCCAGGCCGCCGCCGAACTTTTTAAGCGCAAGAAGTCCATCCAGGGCACGCTCGCCCCAGTCGTCGCCAAAGATTTCACCGAGGCCACCGAGGCCGAGATCCCGCTCATCCCCTCACCCGCCACGGGCAACGCCGGCGACCTCACCCCTCCCCGCGCCTTCAACATGATGTTCCAGACGAATGTCGGCGCCATGACCGACGCCTCGTCCGTCGCCTACCTCCGCCCCGAGACCGCCCAAGGCATGTTCGTCGATTTCAAGAACGTCGTGGACACCGGCCGTGTGAAGCTCCCTTTCGGAATCGCCCAAACCGGCAAGTCGTTCCGCAACGAGATCACCCCGCGCAACTTCATCTTCCGTTCCCGCGAGTTCGAGCAGATGGAGATGGAATTCTTCATCCACGAGGACGACGACTGGGCCAAGTGGCACCGCTACTGGATCAACTGGTGCAAGGACTGGCTCCTCTCCATCGGCCTGCCCGCCTCGCACCTCTCCGAATACGACCACCTCAAGGAGAAGCTCGCGTTCTACTCGAAGGGCACGACGGACATCATGTTCAAGTTCCCCTTCGGCGTGCAGGAGCTCTGGGGCATCGCCGCGCGCGGCAACTACGACCTCACGCAGCACGCCAACGCCTCCGGCAAACCGCAGGAAATCTTCGACGAGGCCACCAAGAAAAAATTCGTCCCGCACGTCATCGAGCCCGCCGTCGGCCTCGACCGCATCTTCCTCGCCGTCCTCGCCTCGTGCTACGCCGAGGAGCAGGTCACCGACGACAAGGGCAACACCGAGACGCGCACCGTCCTCCGCCTCAGCCCGCGCATCGCGCCGGTGAAAGTCGCCGTGCTTCCGCTCCTCAAAAACAAGGAACAACTCGTCGCCCGCGCCCAGGCGCTCTACAAGAAACTCAAGCGCAAGTATGCCTGCTTCTACGACGAAGCCGGCGCCGTCGGCCGCCGCTACCGCCGTCAGGACGAGATCGGCACGCCCTGGTGCGTAACCATCGACTTCGACACGATCGAAAAGGAAGGCGACACCTTCACCCTTCGCGAACGCGACTCGATGCAGCAGCGCCGCATCACCGAAGCCGAGCTCTTCGCTCTACTGGAAGAGCAGGTTTATTGAGCCCTTCGAAGCAAGCGCGGGCGCCCGTGCCCGCGCTTTCCTTGATTAGCTTTCGCCTGCGATGAAGCCACGCAACCGCCAGCCCAACGTGCGCAGCGTCCGCACGCCCGAGGCGCTCGCCGCGATGGCCGTGTGGCTGGGGTCCTTCGACGCCGCCACACGCCAGCGCGGACGCGACCTGTTGAAAAAAGGCGCCGTCACGTCCGTCTGGTCCGAAGCCGACCACCTCGTCAAAGCCGAGCTCACCGACGACTACCGCTACACGCTCACCTTCTTTCTCACCCGCGGCGAATGGTCCTCGCGCTGCTCCTGCTCAACCACTGCTCGCTGCAAACACACCCACGCCGCCGGCCTGGCCTGGATCGCCGCCGTCGAATCCGGCGCGCGCGACGGACGCGATCCCAGCGATGCCGTCCCCGTCGTCGCCACCCCCACCGCCGCCGCGCTCAACGCCACCGCCCTCGAAACCGAACTCGTCGGCTGGCTCCACGCCCTCTCTCCCTCCGACGACAAAGCTTCCGCCGAAGCCGCCTCTTATTTCGCCGGCCTCTCCGGCATCCGCGTGCGCCTCTCGATCCTCGGCACCTGGCACATCGAAACGCGCAACACCACGGACAAACGCTGGAAAGTCCCGTCGCAAAAATGGCTCACCGATCTCACCAGGTTGCGGCCCATTGATTTCGAAACCCTCCCGCCCGCCGAGGCCGCGCTCGCCGCCGCTCTTGCCGCCGAGTGTCGCCTTGCGCCACACGGACTGACCGTCAAACAAGCGCTGCCTCCCGCCGCCGTCACCGGTCTCCTGCGCGCCCTCGCCGCACGCCCCGCGCTCGTGATGCCCGACGGCACTTCACTCGTCATCGAGCCCGAGCCGCTCGTGCCCGAAGCTGTCGCATCCACAACCAAACCCGACCAACTCGATGTGCGCCTGATCGCTCCGGATGGCT
The DNA here is from genome assembly GCA_903904685.1 of uncultured Verrucomicrobiota bacterium. Taxonomy (GTDB): domain Bacteria; phylum Verrucomicrobiota; class Verrucomicrobiia; order Opitutales; family Opitutaceae; genus Rariglobus. The sequence goes on along the minus strand of CAIVDS010000044.1, from coordinate 66,646 downwards.
GCATCGCCGATTCCGCCAAGCTCATCGCGCTACGCCCAGAGCCCCTCTACCTTTTCGACAACCGCCTCTGGCGTGGCCCGCCGCCCGGCCCTTCGGCCCGCTTACCTGTCGCCGCGCTCTCCGACTCACGCCTGCTGCCGCGCCTTCGCGCCGCCGGCCTGCGCCTCCCTGCCGGACTCGCCGCCGAGGTGCGCGTCGTCACGCTGCGACCGCGCCTCAAATGCTGGCTTTCGCTCGCTTTCGACGGCGCCGAACGCGACTTCCACGCACAACTCATCGCCCAAGCCGAAAACCCGCCGTGTGAACAATACTGGGCCGGCGCTCCCGTCTCTTGGCACTGGGCCAAAAACGCCACTCCGCCGCCACGCATCGTCGGCGAACCCGTCATCGAATTCGACCTCTCCGCCGCCCGCTCCGCCAGCGCGAGCTTCAGCGGTTTCCGTCTCACTTGGGATGGCTGGGCCGATTCTTGGACGCGCACCGTAGCCAACACTTTCCCCGACGATTTTCTCGCCTGGCATGGCACGCTCCCACCCGACCTCGACGTCGATCTCTCGCCCGAACTCGCCTGCCTGCTCGGCGCTCCGCTGCGCGCTTACGTTGACTTAGCTGTCGCCGCCGCCCCCGGCTATGAGCAAGACTGGTTCGACCTCACCGTCGGCCTGCGCGTCGCCGACACCTCGCTCAGCGCCGATGAAATAGCCCTGCTCCTTAAGGCGCGCGGCAAATGGGTTAACCTTCCCCGCCACGGCTGGCGCCGCGTCGAAACCGCCGCGCATCTCGATACCGCGACCGCCGCCGCGCTTGATCGCCTCGGTCTCGGCATGGACGACGTCCTCGCCGGCGGACGTCCCGCGCGCCACCGGTTGCATGTGCTGCAGCTCGCGCTTGAGGCGGAGGCCCTCGCCGAACGCGACGCCATGCTCGTCCATGTTTTGAAAGACCGCGCCGCGCGCATCGCCGCGCTGCCTCCGGCGACTCTCCCCGCCGGACTGCGCGCCACACTGCGCCCGTATCAACTCGAAGGCTTTCAGTTTCTTTGCCACCTCTCTGCCCAAGGTTTCGGCGGAGTGCTCGCCGACGACATGGGCCTCGGAAAAACCGTGCAGGCCCTCGCATGGTTGCTGCACCTCGCCACAGTGAAGCGCACGGCCGGCGCCCCGCCGTTTCGCGTGCTGGTCGTCTGCCCGAAAAGCGTGACCCACGGATGGCTCGCCGAAACCGCGCGCTTCACGCCCGATCTCGCCATCGCCGCGTTCTCGACCGACTCCGTTTCCGCAACGACCACAATCGCCAACGGCCCCCAACTCCTTGTCGCCAACTACACGCAGCTCCGGCTGAACGCCGCGGCGTTTCGCACCGTGGCGTGGGATGTCGTGATTCTCGATGAAGGCCAGTTTATCAAAAACCCCGGCAGCCAGGTCGCCGTGACCGCGCGTTCGCTCCGCGCGAAACACCGCGTGGTGCTCACCGGCACGCCCATCGAAAACCGGCTCGCCGACCTGTGGAGTTTGTTCGCCTTCGCGCAACCCGGCCTGCTCGGCGACCAAGCCGGTTTTCGCCGCCAGTATAACGAAGCCGATCCGGCAGCGCTCGCCCGCCTGCACCGCCGCGTGCGGCATTTTCTCCTGCGCCGCACCAAGGCCCAGGCCGCGCCCGACCTGCCGCCGCGCACCGAGGACGAGATCATCGTCGAGCTCGAAGGCGGCCAGCGCCGGCTCTACGACGCCGAGCTCAAGCGCGCCCGCGCCCAGCTTCTCGGCGTCGAAACCACCAAAGCCCTCGACGCGGTGCGCTTCCATGTGCTCGCGAGCTTGCTGCGCCTGCGCCAGATTTGTTGTCATCCCGCGCTGGTCGATCCCGCGCACGCCACGCTGCCGAGCGCGAAACTGGAAGCGTTGCTCGAACGCGTGGAGGAACTCGCCGAGGAAGGCCACCAGGTCCTCGTCTTCAGCCAGTTCGTGCAGATGTTGGAAATCATCCGCGGCCGGCTCGTCGCGGGCGGCATCGGCCACCTGATGCTCACCGGCGCGACCGAGAACCGCGCCGAGTTGGTCAACACGTTCCAGACCGACCCGACCAAGACGGTTTTTCTACTCTCCTTGAAAGCGGCCGGCTTCGGCCTGAATCTCACGGCGGCAAGCTACGCGATTCTCTACGACCCATGGTGGAACCCGGCGGTGGAAGCACAGGCGATCGACCGCATTCATCGCATCGGCCAGACGAAGCCGGTCATCGCATATCGCCTGATCGCCGAAGGAACCGTCGAAGAGAAAATCCGCCTGCTGCAGCACGAGAAAGCCGCCCTCGCTTCCGCCGTCGTGCAGGAAGAAAGCCTCGCGACCGTGATGGATCTGGAAAGCCTCCGCCGCATCCTGGCGTAAGAATCGTCGGGTTCACTGTGCTCCACCAGCCAGTGAATCAGTCGGCCGCTACCTCGGCCTCCACCGCTTTGAGCCCTCGTCCGCCTTTGTGGTAATCTGGCCGGGGTTTGGCGAAGGTCGTTTCGGCGAGCGTCAGCCCCATGATATCCGCCAGTAAAAACGTCCGCCAGCCTGGCAGGGGTTCCGTCTGACTGCCGCCACCGGTCTGCCACGCCAGCAGCGCTGCCTTGCCATCGGCACTCTTGCCAAGCGCGTGCGCCTCCACCGTTCTCGCATAACCGTGATAGGTGAACGTCACCACTCGCCTTTCCTTGAGCGCCTGCCTGATCGTGATCGCCGCATCCGGCACAGGTTTTCCTTCCACTCCAAAAGCCAGCGCCAGCGGTAGAAAAACCACCACGATTATCCCGCTAAAAAGCCAGATTCGTCGCGTCATTTGCATAAAACAACAGATGCCGGATACGCCTGCAACCATCCAGACTGGTGCGATCGTCGCCATGGAAAATTGTTAAGCCCACGTAAAGTGGACTGCTTTCTTCGCCAAAATCGTTTGTCTGCGTTCATGAACGCCGTCTCTGAAACACCCCTCGGCCGTATCCGGCTGCTGATGATCGACGATGACAAGAAGCTTTGCCGGCTCGTCGGCGACTACCTCACCCCGCTCGGCTTCGACGTCACCGCCGAGCACGACGGATCCGTCGGCGCGGAACGCGCGACCGCCCCGGACGCGCACTGGCAGGCCATCATTCTTGATGTGATGCTGCCTGGAATCGACGGGTTCGAAGTGCTCCGGCGGATACGGCGCACCAGCGAAGTGCCGGTGCTTATGCTCACCGCACGCGGCGATGAAACCGACCGCATCGTCGGCCTTGAAGTCGGCGCGGACGACTACCTGCCGAAAACATTTTCCACCCGCGAGCTGCTTGCCCGCCTCCGCGCCGTTTTGCGCCGCACCTCCCGCGCCCCGGCGGACGCCGCGCCTGCCGCCGAGATCGTCGTGGGACCGCTACGCGTCCAACCCGAAGCCCGGCTCGCCCTGCTGGCGGACCAGCCGCTCATACTCACGCCGGTGGAGTTCGATCTGCTGGCCAGTCTCGCCCGCGCCCGAGGCCGGGTGCGGACCCGCGAGGCGCTTCTCGACGAGATACGCGACCGTAACTACGAGGTGTTTGACCGTTCTATCGACGTCCACATCTCCGCTCTGCGCAAAAAACTGGGCGACGACGCCAAGAATCCGCGCTTTATCCGCACGTTGCGCTCGGCGGGCTACATGCTCACCGATCCAGCCGTGTCCTGACTCCTCCGCCCATGCGTTTCCCTCTTGCGCTGAAAGTCTCCGGATGGCTCCTGCTAAACCTCGCGTTGCTGGCCGCGCTCGGGGCCGGTTTCCTTATATCGCAAAAAGGTCTTAATTGGAACGCGCTGGTGGAAGGGCCGCCCGGACGCCGTATCCAAGATTTGGTTAACGCCGCTGTCGGTGATTTGCGCGGCCTGCCGCCTAATAGACGCGACGAAGCCCTCGCTCGCTTTGCCAGCAGCTGCGGCGTGTCGGCCGCCCTGATAGGAGCCCGTGGTCAAATGCTAAACGGTTCTCTCCCCGACATTCCGCCTGCGCTAAGTGAAATGATTCATTCCCGTAATTCACCTCAGCGGCTTCAGCGCCCTCCAAAACAAGACGGCCCGCCTGGTGAAGATCCACCGGAACAAGCTGCCCCGCCGCCACGCGAGCCCGGCCCGCAGCGTCTGTTGATTAGAAACGGAGACCCTGCTGTTTTTTGGCTGGCCGTGCGTGTCGGCGGACAGGACCGTCCGCCAGCCGTTCTGGTCATGAAAATTCCGAGTTTCGGGGTTCTTTTAACACTGCTGGATCTTGCCCCTTGGCTTTGGATAGGCGCCATCGCCATAGGTGTGTCGTTGTTATTCTGGCTGCCTTTTGTGCGCAGCCTGACCCGCGATCTCGGGCGACTCAACCGAGCCACCGAGTCGATCGCCGACGGTAATTTTGACACACGTGTGCCGGAAAACCGCCGCGATGAACTTGGCGCGCTTGGCGGATCTGTAAACCGCATGGCCGGCCGGCTCGACCGGCTCGTCACGGGCCAAAAACGCTTTCTCGGCGACATTGCCCATGAGCTCGGTTCCCCGATCGGACGCATGCAGGTAAGTGCAAGCATCCTTGAGCAACGTGCCGGCCCGGAGCTGCAAAATGCGATTACCGATGTGCGCGAGGAAATCGATCAGATGTCCGCCCTCGTTGGTGAATTGCTCGCCTTCACCAAGGCCGGCCTGCGCCCTCGCGACGCGGCCGTTGCCACAGTCTTGCTAGCGCCACTGGCGGCCCGTGTGCTGGCCCGCGAAGCGGCGGACGACGCGGTTAAAATTATAATTCCCGAAACGCTCGCCGCACGGGCCGATGCCGACCTGCTTGCCCGCGCTCTCGGCAATCTCATACGCAACGCCCTGCGCCACGCGAGCCGCGCCTCTGCGATTACATTGCGAGCAGAAAAAGATACCGACGCCGTGCTCGTCATCATCGAAGACGAAGGCCCCGGCGTGCCATCCGAGGCGCTGGTACGCTTGGGTGAACCACTTTTCCGTCCGGAAGCCGCGCGCAATCGAGATACCGGTGGCGCTGGTCTGGGCCTCGCCATCGTGAAAAGTTGCGTCGAAGCCTGCGGAGGAACCGTACGCTTCGAGAACCGCACCCCGAGCGGCTTCCGTGTCACCCTACGGTTGCTTGAGACAGAGTGACTTTTACTCCGGCTTAACAATTCTTCCGCGAAGCTTCATCGGAGCCTTACACAAGGGTGGTTTAATGACCGCAGAAAGCACTCCATCAAACAAACCCGCCCTAATGCCTGCAAACTCCCGCCCCATGAAACACCGCATCCCCACCACCTGTGCACTGCTGTTAGTATGCTTGGCTCTCCCCCTCCTCGCCCAACCAACTCCACCGGCTCCACCGCCTGCTCCCGCCATTCCTCCTCCTCTAACCAGCGGCAATTTCGGCAAGCCCCTTGTCGGCGCAACCACCGCTCAACTCGCCGCCTTCACTGCGGGCAGCAAAGATTTTAACATCCGCGAAACCCGACAGACCGGCCTGGGCCCCATTTTCAATGACGACTCCTGCTTGGCCTGCCACGGTGCGCCCTCGGCTGGAGGCAGCAGCGGCAAAACCGTCACCCGCTTCGGACACAGCGCCAACGGAGTTTTCGATCCGCTCACCTCGCTCGACGGCAGCCTGCTTCATGCCAGAGCGATCGACCCTTCACTCCAAGAGGTCGTTCCCTCAGAAGCCAATGTCGTTGCCAGACGCCTCACCACGCCGCTCTACGGTGCAGGCCTGATCGAGGCCATCCCCGACGCCACCATCATCGCCAATGCCAACCTACCAAAGCCCGTCGGGGTCAAAGGCCACGTCGCCCTTGTCACTGATGTCGCCACCGGTGAAAGCCGCGTCGGCCGTTTCGGCTGGAAAGCCCAGCACGCAACTATCCTCTCCTTCAGCGGCGATGCGTTAAACAACGAAATCGGCATCACCAACCGCCTCTTCCCAAAGGCTGCCGCTCCTAACGGCAACGAAGTCAAACTCGCCTGCTTCGTCAGCCCGACGGCACCAATCGAAGACCAGCCAGATGCGTCCGGACTTTCTGAAATAGACCGGGTCTCCAACTACATGCGCTTCCTCGCCCCGCCGCCTGTCGGCGCACCAATCACCCCCGCCACGTTGGCCGGACAGAAACTCTTTGCGTTCATCGGCTGCGCGAGCTGCCACACGCCGTCCCTCAACACCGGCCAAAATGCGATCGCCGCCTTGGCCAACAAGAACGTGCAACTCTACTCGGACCTCCTGCTCCACGACATGGGTGCTCTTGGTGACGGCATCGCCCAAGCCGCCGCCGGCACCACTGAAATGCGCACCTCTCCTCTCTGGGGTCTCAGCGCCCGACACAACTACCTGCACGACGGTCGTGCGGCGACACCCGCCGCCGCCATCCTTGCCCATGCCGGTGAAGCCGCCGCCTCGCAGTCCGCCTATACGCAGCTCACTCCGGTCCAGCAACAGCAGTTGATCGCCTTCCTGCGCTCATTGTAAGTCACTTCCACGCCGCCTTGGTTTCCCGTTTTGACACCTTGAGCGGCGTGGTTTGTCATTTGTGGCTGTGAAGTTCTGGAAAAAAATTCTGCTTAGTCTGGCTATCATTTTTGTCGCAATCCAATTTGCCCAGCCGGCCAAAAACATCGCCGCACACCCCTCGGCAAACGATATCACGGATCATTACGCCACGCCTCCCGTCGTGAAGCAGATGCTCTCGGTGGCCTGCTACGACTGCCACTCCAACACCACCCGTTACCCGTGGTATGCCAACATCCAGCCCGTCGGCTGGTGGCTCGCCTCACATATCAACGACGGCAAGCAGCATCTCAATTTTTCCGAGTTCGCCACCTACTCGCCCAAGCGTGCCACAAAAAAACTCGATCAGATCATCGACGAAGTGACCGACCGCGAGATGCCTTTGGCCTCCTACAAGCTCGGGCATGCTGATGCGCGGCTCACCAATGCCCAAGGCAAGCTGCTTACCGATTGGGCCGCGACTATCCGCGACCGCATCCTTGCCGACAACCATCTCTCGGATTGAGTTTAACGTCTGCCATGACCGCCCACGACCGAGCCCGCGAGCTCATCGATTCCGCCCACGCCGCCGATCCAGCCCGCACGCCCGGCGGCCGGGCCGCCGAACTCGTCTATGCCGACCGCGTGGAAACGTGGGTGGCCAAACTTATCCCCGCCGCCTCGCCTCTTCTGCGCCTCGCCGCCCGCTGCCAGCACCTTGAACGCTGGCTCACTCCCCGCGCCTCCTTCCCCGAAGGCAAAGTCGCCTACCTCAACTGGCGCCGCTCACTCTACGTCAAGCAGGCTAACCGCGCCCGCGAACTTCTCATTGCCGCCGGCGTGCCTGCCAACGAAGCCGACGAAGTCGCCCTGTGGGTTTCCAAGACCGGTCTCAAAACCAATCCCGGCACCCAAGCCCTCGAAGACGCCGCCGTGCTCGTTTTCTTGGAAAATGAGATCGGCGCCTTCGCCGCGCAACACGCCGAATATCCGCGCGGAAAATTCGTGGATATCCTCCGCAAGACATGGCGCAAGCTCAGCCCCGCCGCGCAACAAGCCGCTCTCGCCCTCGATCTCCCGCCCGCCATCGCCGACCTCGTGCGCGAAGCGCTGAGTTCGTAACGGCGAAACTTTTCAGCCGGCCTGCATCAGCGCTTCCGGCAAGATCACGCGTTTCGGTTTGGCTGGGTCGAAAAGCCCAAAAACCGCCTGTCCGTTCTCTTGCCGCTCTCGCGCGAAAGCCAGCAGTGCGGGTTGATACCAACGCACTTCATGCGGCTCCGCGTCCGCCAGGTCGAGCCGCTGCAACGTGACTTTAAACTGTGGCTGCTTGTTAATGGTAACCGATGTCGGCTCGATGGCCGTCACTCGAAAATCCCCCAGCGTGCCGTTCTTCAGCAGCCAAAGCATCCGGCGCCGAGCACGGACAACCCAGAGGACAATGCCCCCGCCAACCAATGGGAAAATCAGCACGAATGCGCTGCCAAGACTGCCTTCGCTCAGTCGAGCTCCCTCGGGACAAGCCAGCGCCGGCTCGGCTGGACTATAACGCACATTTACTGTGGCCCCCGTCGACCACCGCCGACCCGTGGTGAAACACTCGCCGCGCACTGATGCGCCTCCTTGGGCCGTCGTAAACTCGAAGCCATAGCACATCACCTGCGCCTTGTTGATGGACAGGTTTGTTTTCTCGACTGAGATGATCCGTCCCTGCACCGACAAGGGATGACTCGCCGCCAGCCGCCATTCATCCGCCTGCCTCCAAGGCAGAAAAACCTTCGCGAAAAACAATCCCATCGTCAGGAAAACCACCCCTAAAATCGCCATCACGAGCGGAGCCGCATTCCGCAAAGCCGCCCGCCTGATCATCGGCGGCACCGGTCGCGGCGCAGACGCCGATAAAAACCGGACCAGTTCTTCGTCAGCGGCAAGGGGCGTCTCGCTCATGGATCGTGATCCCATCGGTCAACCTCGCAAATTTCAAGCTCCACGCTGCCCTACCCGCTCCGCCTTCTTCACCCGTTCGCCTTCACATTCCGGTGAACCCCGCGCCAAATCGCGGCATACCTGCGGGCGGTTTTTATAAACCGTGCAAAAAAACACCGACGCCCCGTCCACCGTGCACCTCACCTCAAGCGCCGCACAGTGGCCTTTTTTCATCCTCATATAAGCACGATTCCCCGCAAAATGCACAATATGTCCCGACTCCACACCAAGCCGATCCCAGTCAAGACCGGTTACACGCACGTAGGTGTCGAGATTGGAAAAACAACAAACCCCGCAGCAAAGACAGTCGGTCGGTGTGCTCAAGCCGCGCCTGCACAGCTCCATGCGCAACAGGCACGGATGAACCATGCCAATACGACGTAACAAAGCGAGCTTCACCACGTCTGCCAAAGATCGTTGTTAGAAAGCCTTCCTTCCGGCTAGTTTTGCGCAGTTTCCGTCAATCTATGCGCAGCGCGAGAAGGCAATATCTGCTAGAATCCGCGCTTATGACGAACCCACTGCACACCTTCCAAGCGTGGCTCGACGACGCCAAACGCCATGGCGTGCATGAGCCAACGGCTATGGCCCTCGGCACGGTTGACGAACACAACCACCCATCGGTGCGCATGGTGCTGCTCAAACACGCCGATGAACAAGGATTCGTCTTCTATACCAACACCGAGAGCCCGAAGGCTATGGATCTAGACCACTGCCCTTTCGCCTCCCTCTGCTTTTATTGGAATCCTCCGGGGCGCCAAGTCCGGGTCAACGGTCGCGTCGAGCTCGTATCGATCGAAGAAGCGGACGCCTATTTCAACTCCCGCCCCTACCTGAGTCGCATCGGCGCTCGCGCATCCCGGCAGTCGCAGCCACTCGACGGTTACGCCGAACTCGAACGCGCTGTCGCCTCGGAAATGCTCCGCTACCCGCGCGGTCATGTGCCGCGCCCCAAGAACTGGACCGGCTATCGCGTGATACCGCAGATGATCGAACTCTGGAAGGAGCGCCCTTTCCGCCTGCACGAACGACTCCAATACACGCGCACCGGCAACCATTGGACCGAGCAGGAGCTGTTTCCGTAAGTTGATTTTAAGGATTCAAAGAAACGATACGTCCTCCGATTTCCACGGAGAGACCGTGTTGTTTTGCGGATGTCACACCACCGGCTTGCGGCGATAGAAGAGCAGCCCCGGCATGGCCAAGCCGACCGCCAATGCGGCAATGATGAAGAAAGCCCTCAGCCCGTTGTCGATCGCGGTCTTGAGCAGCTCTTGGGAGAACCCCTTGCGCTCAAGATCCACCATCGCCAGAAGCGCGGTAAAGGCATTGACGCCCGGGATCATCGGGATGATCGCCGCCACGGTGAATACCTTCGGGTGGGCGCGCCATTTTTGCGCCCAATAGATGCCGATCACACTTACCACGCAGGCTGCGATCAAGGTGCTCCATTCAATGGGCAGCGGTCCGATTTGATAGAGACTAAAACGCAGCGCATGGCCGATGGCGCCCGCCACCGCGCAATATTTGAGCGCCTCCTTGGGCACATTGAAAATCATGGCAAATCCCACCGCCGGCACGGCTGCGAGTCCGAAATCCTGCAAAACTGTGTAGAAAATATTCATAACCATGTCCAAGCGTTCCAAACTGTCATCGCGAGCACGATGCCGCAGCAGCACGCCAGCAGCAGCAGCACAGCCATCACGCCACGCGAGATGCCCGTGTTTATATAACCTTTCACCATGTCGGAAACCGCGTTGATAAGCGGAAATCCTGGCACGAAAAGAAGCACGCACGCCGACATGGCGACCTTGGGCCGGTCCACCCAGGGGCAGATCACCCCTTGAGCGGCGATGGAGGTGGCCACAAAAGCGGCGGCGGTAAAATTGACCAACGGATTGAAATGCAAAAGCGCCAGCCACTGGCGCACCTGCATGGCTACGCCGCTCGCAACAAAGGTGAGCACAAAGGTGCCAATGTTGGCCTCGGAGCCCGCCGCCAGCGATCCCAGCCGCGCAAAAGCGGCGCACGAAAGGCCCGCCATCACCGACACCAGCCAACGGGGATAACGGGATGGCTTGATCGCATCGAGCCGGCGCGCCACGCCCGCGAGGTCCAGCTTGTTTTCCTCTACCTGCAAAATGGTGCGCTGCACCTCGGTGACGACATGCATGTTGATGCCGCGATCGAGATTGCGCCGCACCGTCGTGTGGCATCGGCCTGCCTGAATGGTACTGACGGTGATTCCGTTGGCCATGAGCGCGATTTCAACGGCGTCCATGCCCAGCGCCAGCCCGAGCCTGCGCGCCATCGATTCCGCCAAGGCGCTCTCCGCGCTGTGCTGAAGAAGCATGACTCCGGTTTGCGCACAAACACGGGTGACCTCACGCTGGTCGTCTTTGATCCAAGGCACGTTTCCCGTGCTCATGAGCAAACCCTTCCTGCCCGCACTTCATTCCTCGCTGACGGTTTCGCCGCAGCAATGCGTTGAGTGCAATGGATAACCAAATTCATTGTGCCGATCATAACAGGACTTTTGCAGACATACTCTTCGTTTTTTAGAGAACAGCACGCAAATATAACCAACCATAAGATGGACAATCTTCGCGCGAACAATCCCAACAAAAGCCCCGCCGAAAATCCATGCAGCGGCACTACCATAAACAGGGCATGAAAACCCGCACATTATCTCATCGTGGACGAATGAGTAGCAAGGTGCGATCGTCGTTGCGCTGGGCGAGCGCGGAGAACTGACGGAGGTAACGATCAAGTTTATCCACCATCTTGGCGAGCGACGTCTGTTCGTGGCGGGCGAGCACTTGGGCGAAACGGTCGCGGCCAAACTCATCGCCGACGGCATTCGCCGCCTCGGTGATGCCATCGGTGTAGAGCGCCAGTAGATCTCCCGGCCTCAGCTCCACCTCCCCCGCCTCAAGCGTGGCGTCAAAGACCGGGCCGTCGTCAAACCCTAGGGCCAGCCCGCCGGCCGCCAACAATTCGGGTTCACCACCGTCCGCCCGCAAAAGCAGCGCAGGTTCATGACCGGCCCGAACATAATTGAAGCGATTTGTGTCCAGATCGAGGATACCGTAAAAGAGCGAGATGAACATGCCCAACGGCATGTCTCCATGAAGGGCACGGTTCACGCGTTTTGCGACCACGGCGGCGCTCGGCTCTCCCACCGCGCACAAACGCAGGGTCGCCCGGCACGCCGCCATCATCAAGGCGGCCGCAGGCCCCTTGCCGGCCACGTCGGCGATGACAAAGCCCCAGCGGCGCTTATCCACCGCGAGCACGTCGTAATAATCACCGCCCAGATGCGTGGATGGCTGAGACAGCGCTTCGATCTCGACTTCGCCGATATCGGGAAACACATGCGGACGCAGGTGATGTTGCACCTCGCCGGCAAGCCGCAGGTCGCGCTCACGCAGGTCACGTTCGCGATCCTCGGCATCCTTTCTGGCGGTGATGTCAGTGATGAGGCCCTCGTGATGGGTCACCTGTCCGGCAGAATCAAAACGGACCACCGTATGGTCGTCCACCCAGCGCACCGAGCCGTCGGCGCAAACAACACGGTATTCTTGATTATATTCGCGATGACCCGCAGCAGCATGGACATCCACCTCCACGCCCACCCTCTCTCGGTCGTCAGGATGGGTGATGCTGCGGAAGCTCAGCTTCCGGCTGGTAAATTCCTCGGGCTGATAGCCGAACTGCCGGATGCTCTGTGAAACATATTCCACCGGCCAGTTGTTCTCCGCCTTCCAAAGCACGACGACAGAGGGCGAGCGGTTTATGATCTGTTCCAACTCTTCACGCTTGGCCAGCGAGGCCTTAAGCTCATCTTGGGCCTTGCGGCGGATGCTGATATCGCGCCCCACGCCAAAGAACGCCCGGCGACCATCACGATCAGTGTAGGCGGAGCCGGTCGAGGCATGCCAGATCCAGTATCCATCTTTGTGGTGGACACGGTATTCGATCCCGCCGGCGTTGGTGCCCTTTTCGAGCGTCTCGCTTACAAAGGCCGTGAAGCAGGCAAGATCATCCGGATGGACAAAATCCGTGTAGGCATGCCCCAGGACTTCGTCAATTTTATGCCCAAGTTTCGCGGTCCATGCATGAGTCGCAAACTTGATCAAGCCTTCCGGCGTGATCGCATAAAGGATCTCGCTCGCAGTCTGCAGGTAGGTACGCCAGCGCGCTTCGCTTCGACGCAATTCTACCTCGGCCTCATGCCGGGCCGTGACGTCCTCCAACATCCCAAAATGATGTATGACGCGACCAACTGCATTGCGCAGCACCACTACGGTAAGATTAGCCCAGACTACGCGGCCGTCCTTGTGTATGTAGCGTTTCTCAAGACTATATCGGTCGCCGTTGCCCGCATAGAGAGCGTGCGCAAGCTCCTCCTGCTTGGCCCAATCCTCGGGATGCGTGCTCTGCTGGATATTTTTCATGTCGCGCGCCTCCTCGGCGGAAAGCCCGACGATCTCGCAAAAGCGTGAATTGACATAGTTGCCCACAGGCAGGCCGTCGGCACTCATCTCACGCCAACTCAGGCCAACGGGGCCATGTTCAAAGAAAACCTGAAGCTGGCTGCGAGCGTTGTTCAACAGGGATGCCTGCTCGGCGTAGTCATGCGCGAGACGCGCGGCGGTTTCCTCGGCTGACTTTAAACCGGTGACGTCCGTGCACAGGGTAAGATAACCCTGTGGTTTGCCGTCGGAGCCGAGCAGCGGCATGATCGTGCATTCCATCCAGTAAAAACCACCGGCTTTGGTGCGGTTGCAAATCGTCCCATGCCAGACGCGCCCGCCCGTAATGCTCCGCCAAAGATCCGCATAAAATTCCGCCGGATGAATGCCTGATTTAAGCAGGCGATGGGTTTGACCCATCAATTCGTGACGAGTATAACCAGATGTCTCGCAAAATCGGCCATTGGCATAAGTAATCACGCCCTGCGCGTCGGTCACCGCTACGATAGCATGCTCGTTAATACCACGCCGCAGCCATTCCAAATACTTGGCTCCATCCCCGCTCAAGGGAACCGCATCAAACGGAACAGGGGAAACTTCATGCGTGGACATGGCGGAGTAATAGAAAGGTATGTGTGTAACCACGTCCGCCTAGGCAATCCAGCACGAACACGCATATCACCCGCGTTTTGCTAACCCTTTATCGCCCCCGCCGTGATGCCTTTTACGAGGTGTTTTTGGAGCGCAATAAAGACGATCAATATCGGCACGGTCACGACCACCAGACCGGCGAACAACATCCCGTAGTCACTGCGGTATTGCGATGTGATGGAGAGGTTGGCCAACCCCAACGGCAACGTCCTCGCTCCTGCTCCGGCGTCACCGCCCGTGAACATGAAGGCGAAAAAATACTCCTTCCAGATGCCGATGAACTGGAAAATCGCCACCGTCATCAATCCAGGTTTCGCCAGCGGTAGCAACACGCGCCAGAACGCCGACGCCTCCGAACAACCGTCCACCACCGCCGCTTCGTAGAGGGATCGCGGCAACGCCTTGAAAAAACCCGCGAGAATAAAAATCGAAAAGGGTAATCCATTCGCCGTGTAAACCAAGATGAGCCCAATCCTGGAATTGAGCAGCCCCATCGCGCGCAGTTCAAAAAACAACGGTACGATAGAAAGTTGAACCGGAATCATAAGACCCGCGAGAAACAGCCAGAACGCCCAGCGCCCGAGCGGATGATAAAACCGCGCCAACGCATACGCCGCCATCGATCCGAGCATCACGATCAGCGCGACCGACGATACCGTCACGACGACCGAGTTGAGACAATAATCTCCAAACTTCGCCTCACGCCAAGCCCGCGCATAGTTATCGGTCTGTAGATCATCCAACGGCGGCAAGGCGAACGTATCGCGGAAAATCGCCTCGTCCGTCTTCAGCGACGAATACGCGACTCAGGCCATCGGAAACACCACCCACATTAAATAACCGGCCAGCACGGTAGAAATAATGACGCGGGAAATTTTCATTGGTTGGGTCAGTTCACATCTCCACGGTTTCGCGCTTGAGCGCACGCATCACCGCAGCGCTGCCGATAAGAACGAGCATGAACATCACCACGGCAATTGCAGTCGCACGGCCGATCTGAAATTCCTGAAACAGCGTCGAAACCATCAGCGTGCTCAGCGTATGCGAACCGCTCGCGGGGTCTTGCGATGTAAGCAGCCAGATCATCTCGAAGGCGTTCAGTCCGCCGATCACAAGAAACACCGCCGAAATCATCAAAATCTCGCGAATCAACGGCATGGTGATGGTGAAAAACTGCCGGGCTTTCGACGCCCCTTCGATCTCCGCCGCCTCGTAAAGATCGGCCGGAATCCCCTCCATCGCCGCCAGGTAAAGCACGAGGTTGAACCCACACGCCATCCATAGGTAGATCGGGATGAGCGCGCCATAAAGATGCGCCTGAGAAAGCCACGCGAACCCCTGAAACTCCGTCAGGCCCAGCTTGACCAGAAGAGTGTTCACCAAACCACCGTGCGGATCATAGGCGCTCATCCACAACAGTGTCGCCGCGATGCCACCCAGCATATTGGGAAAAAGAAATACCACTCGAAAAACAGCCGCGCCCCAGACGCCACGATGGATGAGCGTCGCGAAAAAAAGCGCCGCCGGCACCACCACCAGCGCAGGCACGATCATGAGGTAGAGATTGTTTTTCAGCGCGAACCAGAAGACGTCACTCTCCAGAAGGAGCCACTTAAAGTTAAACAGCCCCGCGTAGGCACGTTCGCCAAACCCGTCCCACCGCGTAAACGCCCACACGAACGAAATCATTCCCGGCAGAATCACAAACGCTCCAAAAAGCAGCATCGCTGGCCCGACGAAGCTAAACGCCAAGGGTCCGCGCAGCCGTCCAAGATGCTCAGATGCTTGTAAACCTGATTGCACTCCCATGCCTGATTGCTGCTTCCATAATAAGGCTCTCGCCTTCGTCCAAGTGATCCACGCCACTAAAAACGCGAGCGAAAGTAGTAGCATCACGGTGGCAAAACCATGCCGAACCTCCACGCGCTCAGGCTCCGTACGACGCGCTCGTTCCGCACCAGCTGCAGCTTCAAGCCGTTCGCCGAATGTCTGCGGCGTGATTCGTCCGGTCATCAACAGATAACGCGCATCAGTCATCGCTTGGTTGATGAATGCGAGCTGCGCAGCGGAGGCTGGCGGAGCCGCATCGAAAGTCCCTGGACTCCGCGCGATCAACATCCCGGTGTCGCGCATCGCTGGTGAATAATCCTCGGGCTTCACCACGCGCATTGCCACCGGCGAATCTACTGTTTGCACAAAGTGCCGGGCTCGGGTGCGCGAGGTGAGGTAGCGGAAAAAATCCACCGTGGCCCGTTCTCGCGCCGGATCACCCTTGGCAAAAAGGAAATAATAGGCGCTCTGGGTCTGAAGCGTGTCCGGATCGGTGATCCCATCCGTGAAAACCGGGAAATTCATCGCGCCCAATTCAAACCCGACGGGCAATTTCCCGCGCATCTCGTTCACAAACCAAGAGGCCGAAACGATCATGGCGGCCCGGCCTTCGATGAATGCCAGTTGAGCCGCCGTGTGATTCATACCCTCCCATCCCCTGACTAAGTGGCGGGTACTCAGCTGTTGCAGCACTCCGGCTGCACGGATGAAACGCGGATCGGTGCGGGTGCCGGGCGCGAGTTGGTTGTAGGCGAGATAGCCCTCGGGCCCAACCAAATTATAATGGGCGGCTCGCAAAAAGGCATCGCCATAACGCATGAATACTCCGGGGAGGGAAAGCGGGGCAATGCCACGAGCCTTAATCCGTTCGCACAGCGAGAAAAACTCATCCCATGTTCGCGGTACCGTCCAGCCGTTTTCGCGAAACCGTTTTTTATCGTAAAAAATCGTCCAAACCGCATGAGCAAATGGCAGGCCGTAAACGGGAGTTTGCGACTCGCTGACATTCGCCTCGGCATTCGCAGCAGTCCAGCGCTCGAGCACGCCAGGAGCGAACGTATCGCGCCAGCGGGCGTCGCCTTCCCAATTGGGACCATCTAGGTAGGGCGAGAGATCAACGATGCGCCCGGCTTTAATAAGATTCGGATAAAGCAAGACGGCGTCAGTCGCGTCGGGCGCATCGCCAGCCATGACGCGGATGCGCACCTGGTCGTCGATGCGCGGATTGCCATGAATGCGGACTTTCACCCCTGGACGCAGGACCTCAAACTCGCGCGCGGTCTCCTCAAAAAATGCGCTTCCGTAGCCCGCCACCAACACCGGAATGTCGAGCGTAACCAGCGCAGGTTCGGCGGCATGAAGACAACCTCCCGCCATAAAAAACATCCATCCGGAAACAGAGAGAATAAACCGGCTCAAACACATCGCAAAAAGATGTGCGCATCGAAAGCTGTCCACGCCATCTATTTTTCATTTATGGGCGAAAGCGGCACCATACTCCTTTTCTTCTACGGCCAGTTCATGTAAAACGAATAGCGTTGCCGCAAGGCAAGCAGGAGCTAGAAAAGAATACTTCATGGGGATCGCAGCGGGCTTGTTGGCGCGCCCCTTGTTTCTGGCACAACGCCAGAGCAAGGGCCGCATTACCAGGCTCAATCGAGTGGATCTTCCGTGATCATCTTTCACCACTCATGTATCAGGTCACTTTTTCCGAACAAAGCATGCTCGAACTCAACAAGCTCGATAAGCTTTTGCAGATGGAGGTGATTGAACCGATCAGTTCATTGAAACCGGCTGATCTGGAACATCCCCGTGAACCGCTTGGCCATTTCAACCGTGCCGGCCAGTCTCTTTATCGGCTGCGCTGTGGAGATCACCGGTTTTACTTTGAAACGCGCGGCCCCGAAGCTCTTCACGTCCTTTATATTCTGCATAAGAACTCATTGGAAGATTTCTTGTTGCGCAATAAATTACCTATTTCTGAAAGCCAACTAGTGGAACAACATTCCAAGTTTTGGAAATATCTCGAATCGCTCACCAAATAATTCTGCATACCATGATCGACGACGATTCACTCCCGATGGATAACGACCACGAAAACCCCTATAACGTTACCCAGGCAAGCCGGATCTATTTCTTGCCTAACTTAATGACGGCTGGAAATTTATTTTGTGGTTTCATGGCCATTATCTGGTGTATCCGAGCGCACTACGACATGCAAAATGCCGAGCCAGCCTTTGGAACCATCACACCATTTGCCAGTGAACTTTACACGCAGGCGGTTTGGTTCATTTTCGGTGCTATGGCGTTCGACATGTTAGATGGACGACTCGCTCGCATGGGAGGACGTGAATCGTTGTTTGGGGCAGAATTTGATTCTTTGGCAGACGTAGTCTCATTCGGGGTTGCTCCAGCCTTGATGGTTTTCTTTCTTATCCTTTCACCTACGCAAGGTTATCCTGTTTTTCGTAACATCGGCGGGCTATTGGGATTTGTTTATCTCTTATGCGCAGCCATTAGGCTGGCTCGATTCAATGTCATTACTAATCCATTGCTGCACAAACACCAAGAAACAAAACCTAGCAGCAAAGAGTTTATTGGGCTGCCTGTGCCGGCCGCCGCAGGCACGGTGGCCTCACTTGTGTTATTTCTCTTGAATCTCGCAGCACATGATCGTTCGCTGCAACACTGGGCGCTCGCCTTGCCGCCGTTGTTGTTGCTGATCGCGATGCTCATGGTCAGCACAGTTCGATATCCTAGCGGCAAGCAAATTGACCTCCAAACGAAAACAAAACTCACCACTTTTGTCATTTTCGGTGTGGTGTCGGCAGCTGTCGTCGCATTCAAAGAATACGGAATGTTTGTCGCTTGTCTTGCCTACATTTTTGTCGGCTTGATCCGGCACTGGCGAAAACACGGTCTAATCAAACGAGCTCCTTTGATGTGAGTTTTTCTGTGCCTAATCATTCAATAACCATCCAGTAATTTAATTTTTGTGAACAACCCTTGTTTTATTCGTCACTCAATAGAAGTTTTTCTCAATTTTATAACTTCGATTTCAAGAGGGGAAATAACTGGGTTATGCCAGTTCTTCACAGCCTATAATAAGACTGATAACATATCTTATTGAATTAGTTTTTTTTTATCCTTTGTTAATTTCTATTCTTTAATCGTCCCTGCTACTCATGAAATTCAAAATCAACCGCGATCATTTCAGCAACGGTCTTGCCCAAGTTCTCAACGTCGTCGGTTCTAAGATAACCATGCCGATTTTGAGTAATGTTCTTATTGAAGCTGAAAAGGACTACATTTCCTTAACGACGACCAATCTTGATCTTGGCATACGTTGTAAAATCAAGGCTGAGGTGAAAGAGACTGGTTCGGTCACCTTACCAGTTAAGCGACTCGCCACGATCATCCGTGAACTACCCAATGTCGATGTCGCCTTTGACGCTACGCCGAATCATCAAGTCAAACTGACTTCCGGTGGATCAACGTTTCGTATCATGGGCATTGGGAAAGAAGAATTTCCACCATTGCCAGAATTTGGTGATGAAAAATCATTCACCCTTGAACAAGCTGAACTCACTTCGATGATTCGAAGCGTATCCTATGCGCAATCATCTGACGAGACACGATATATCCTTAACGGTGTGTATTTTAATTTTCGAGATGGAAAACTTTCCCTAGTAGCGACAGATGGTCGACGACTGGCATTAATTTCAAAGGAACTGGAAGTTCCAGCCGAAAGTGCAGGAAGCATCATTCTACCGGCTAAAACAGTCTCCGAGCTCATTCGTATGCTGGATAAGGGAGAGAAGCTTAAAATCGCCTTTAATGACCGGCGTGCGTCATTCCAGATCAGCACAGATAAAGATACCAGCGGCTTAATTGACTCGATCTACCTTTATTCGAAGGTTGTTGAAGGCAATTACCCGAACTATCAGCAAGTAATCCCCAAGGAGACGCATCAACGCATTAAGTTAGAACGTGAACTTTTCCTTCAATGCGTGCATCGCGCGGCCCTAGTAACCTCTGAGAAATCGAATTCGGTCAAAATCAAACTTACCAGCAACCTGCTTGAAATCACTGCTCAAAGTCCCGATTTCGGCGAAGCACACGAGTCGATGGCCATCGCCTACAGCGGTTCCGATCTTCAGGTCGCGTTCAATCCTATTTTTGTGATTGATCCGCTCAAGGCGTTGACGAAAGACGAGATTTTTTTTGAGCTGAAGGACGAAGTGAGCCCAGGTGTTTTCAAAACATTGGAAAACTTCATCTGCGTAATCATGCCGGTGCGCTTGAATTAAATCATCCGCACTGCTACCCTGTTTCAGGCCGGGGTATTAACGCCCCGGCCTTTTTGATCCATGGATTCCGACTATCCCCTTCTTGCAGCCATCGTGTTGTCGCTGCTGCTCACGCAGATCAACCAGCGTAGCGGTTCACCTGTGCCGGCGATATTCAACCGTTGGTTGCGCTGGCTTATTTTTGCATTTGGCGGCGCCAAGGCATGGCTCGATTTTGAGTGGTCCGACCGGCCCTATGGCGTGTTGGTCGTCGCATTCTTCCTCCTGTGGTTTTTGATGGAGACACTCTACAACTGGCTGGCCATTCACGCGCTGAGCGTAAGCCCGCTTCCACTTTTCCCGCGGTTTACACTTAACAACTCTGGAGAGGAATGGCCCACGAATGCGCGACTGCTAAAAATCCGCGACTGGTTACGGGCAAACAGCTTCAAGCAAGTGCAAGCGCTCAAAAGTGAAGTTGCCCCGAGCATTTATCTGCGCGTGTCTATTTACCAAGATACCGAGGCCAGCACTCGCATCCAGATCACGTTTCTTCCGCAGGCGAACAGAGCGATTTCTGTGTGCTACGGTCTTTCATCCAACACCGCGACGGGGTATCGCTACGTTACGGATAATCTTTATCTACCCTTTGGAGGGTTTTATCCGGAAAACTGGCTGGTTAGGCGCAGTCCATGGCGGCGTTCACTTGTTAAATTGGTCGCTAGTCACAAGGAGCGGTTGATTCGAGCCAAAGAAATCGTGATACCTTGGACGACTGATCCGTTGACTGATCTCAATAGCCAGCAGCATGAATTAGAGCGAATCAACACCGAGCTAGGATTTCTCTTTCCGCGCGCCGAGCGCGAAGAACACGGTAAAATCAGTCACGAAGGCCGTTATAGGGTTTGGAAGGAATATTGGCTGCTGAGCTACTTCGGGCGTAGTGTGCGGTATTGAGGCGTTCGTCGTTGAACGCACACACGTAGAATCTTGCCAGAAGGCGGCCGGGGGCGTTTATTCTCCATCGGATATTTTCAACGATTCTGTTTCTCATGAAAACCTTCTTTGCTTTTCTTGCCATAGTCCTGCTCTTCGCGACATCCTCTATCCATGCCGCGGAAGCGGTCTGGCTTACTGATTACGAAGCGGCCCTGAAAAAAGCGGCGGTTGAAAAAAAGCCGCTGTTGCTGGATTTCACCGGTTCCGACTGGTGTGGTTGGTGCATAAAATTAGACAAAGAAGTTTTTTCGCAGCCAGAGTTCGCCGCTTATGCGGCCCAAAACCTCATTTTGGTGAAGGTTGATTTTCCCCGGCAAAAAAAACAGCCGGAGGCGGAGAAAAAGCAGAATGCCCAGTTGGCGGAGAAATATAAAATACAGGGCTATCCAACAATTGTAGTTCTCGATGAGCATGAGATTCAGATCGGCGAATTAGGTTACGAGCAAGGAGGTCCGAAGCCTTGGATCGCCGGATTGGAGAAGGTTATCCAGCAGAAGGGCAAGTAGGCTGTCCGAGGAGCGGCGTGAGGCCTATTTTGTACGGTAAAAAAGCGCGTCTGGTGAAGGACGCGCTTTTGCCGTCAACCTGACAGCAAAGACATTACCGCCCGCGACGTTTTACGGTGAGTTGGGCGACAGAGAAGCGAACGACACTTTCAAGGCGTTCGATCTCGGCTGGCTCTAAGGCGTCCTTAGCTTTCAGGGCGTCTTGGGCGCGTTGCAATGCGGTTTCGACGGCGTGTTCATCGATTTTTTCAAGTGCGATGGCGGGCTCGGCGAGCACCGAGACTTTGTCTCCGTCGATTTGGGCGAAACCAGTACCGACCACGAGAATCTGCACTTTGCCGTCTTTGGTCACGCGAAGTTCCCCTTCGGTCATCTGCGTGATCAACGGGATATGTCCGGGCAGAATGCCGATCTCCCCCATGACGGTTGGGATGACGACCGTATCGATGGGGCCGGAGTAAACCCGGGCTTCGGGCGTAACGATTTCGAGCGTGAGAGCCATGACGGTTATTTCTTGGCAGAGGCGGCGATCACCTCGTCGATGTCGCCTTTCATGTAGAAGTCCCCTTCGGGCACATGATCAAGATCGCCATCGAGGATCATCTTGAAACCGCGGACGGTTTCCTTGACGGGGACGTATTTGCCGGGCGCTCCGGTGAATACTTCAGCGACCGCAAAGGGCTGCGAGAGGAAACGTTGGATTTTACGGGCGCGGTAAACGGTCTGCTTGTCCTCGGGCGAAAGTTCGTCGAGACCAAGGATAGCGATGATGTCCTGAAGGTCCTTGTAGCGCTGGAGCACTCGCTGGAGCTCGCGGGCCACTTTGTAGTGCTCTTCTCCGACGATAGCGGGTTCGAGCGCCTTGGAGACGGACGCGAGAGGATCGACGGCCGGATAAATACCGAGTTCGGCGATGGAGCGCTCAAGCACGATGGTCGAGTCAAGGTGGGCAAACGTGTTGGCCGGCGCAGGGTCGGTCAAATCGTCGGCGGGCACGTAAACGGCCTGCACGGAGGTGATGGAGCCCTTCTTTGTCGAGGTAATGCGCTCTTGAAGGAGACCCATTTCAGAGGAGAGCGTCGGCTGGTAACCTACGGCGGACGGTGAGCGGCCAAGCAAAGCGGACCTTCGGAACCGGCCTGCGAGAAACGGAAAATGTTATCGACGAAGAGCAGCACATCCTGGTTTTTCTCGTCGCGGAAATACTCGGTCATCGCGAGCGCCGAGAGGGCGACGCGCATACGGGCGCCCGGGGGTTCGTTCATCTGGCCATAAACGAGCGCGACCTTCGATTTGGAAAGGTCCTTTTGGTCGATGACGCCCGCCTCCGACATCTCATGGTAAAGGTCATTGCCTTCACGAGAGCGCTCGCCGACGCCGGCGAACACCGACATGCCGCCGTGCGCCTTGGCGATGTTGTTGATGAGTTCGAGAATGACGACGGTCTTACCGACGCCTGCACCGCCGAACGCGCCGGCCTTGCCGCCCTTGATAAACGGGCAGATGAGGTCGATGACCTTGATGCCGGTTTCGAGAATCTGAGCCTTGGTATCCTGGTCGGCCAGTGCAGGGGCCGGGCGATGGATTGGGTAGCGTTTGGTGTGGGCCACAGGACCACGGCCATCCACTGGGTTGCCAGTGACGTCGAAGATGCGGCCGAGAATCCCGTCACCGACAGGCACCGAGATGGGCGCTCCGGTATCCGTAACGGTCATGCCGCGGACGAGGCCCTCGGAGGAAGACATGGCAATCGCGCGGGCGACGCCTTCGCCGAGGTGTTGCTGTATCTCAAGGGTGAGAAGCTCTTTTTTGCCAGAGACCGTAAATTCGACGGTCAATGCCTGATAGATGGGCGGAATGGTGTGTTCCGCAAACTGAACGTCGACGACAGGGCCAATGACCTGGGTGATTTTACCGGTGTTGCTCATGAAAGGATGGGACGAGTTTGGTTAAAGGAATTGGAGACGATCACGCGGACGAGAACGATGAAGCGGCGATCTCAAGGATTTCTTGGGTGATCGCGGCCTGACGGGCCTTATTGTATTCGAGGGTGAGTTCGCCGACGAGCTTGGTGGCGTTATCCTTGGCTGTCTTCATCGCCACCATGCGAGCGCTGTGCTCGGAGGCGCGGGTCGAGAGCACAAACTGGTAAATCTCGCGGTGGACGTAAAACGGGAGTAGCGCATTGAGGACGGATTCAGCGCTGGGTTCAAAATGGAAGAGGCGCTGGCTGTTGATCTCCTCCTCTGCAACCGCGCCGGCGTGGCGTTGGATGCTTTCGATGAACTGACGGAGGTTGTCGAGCGGTAGCACGGGACGAATGACCGGCTCTTGCACGAGGGTGTTTTTGAAGCGAGGATAGACAATCTCGATGGTGTCGATGACACCTTCGAGATACTGCTTCACAACGAAATCGATCGCGACTTTGACCTCACTGAACGGGGCTCGGTCCTGCACGGGGAAATCGGCGATGAGATCGCGTTTAGTACGGGCGAGGAATTGCGTGCCCTTGCGTCCGACCGAGTAGAACTTGGCGGGTGTCTTGATCTCGGCGACAATCTTGAAAAGATTGGCGTTGAGCGGACCGCAGAGACCCTTGTCCGACGTGATGAGGAGAATGCCGCGGGTCTTTACGGTGCGGCGGACTAGGAACGGATGGAGCTGTTCGCTCGTGTTGGGAGCCAAGGCCACGAGGATCTTGGCGAGCAACTGCGCGTAAGGCCGGCTTGCGAGGGCTGCCTGTTGCGCCTTCTTCATCTTCGAGGCAGCCACCAGCTCCATCGCCTTGGTGATCTGGCGGGTGTTCTTGACCGACTTGATGCGGCGGCGGATGTCGCGTGTGGAGGCCACGATGTTTTAGAAAGTGAACGCGGGGCGATTAGGCGGCAAAGGTAGGTTTCCACTCGTTCATGGCGGCCTCAATCTTGGCTTCGAGATCTTTGTCGAGGGCGGCCTTGGTGCGGATTTCCGTGAGGAGCGCATCCTTGCGGGTGACGAAAAACTCGCGGATGGAAACGGCGGCGACGTTGACCTTCTTGATGTCGAGGCCGTCGTAGTAGCCTTTCTGAATGGCCCAGAGGGTGACGACCTGCTGCTCGATGGGGAGCGGGTTGAAGGCGGGCTGCTTGAAGAGTTCGACGATGCGGCCGCCGCGGTCGAGCTGGGCCTTGGTCTTGGCGTCGAGGTCGGAGCCGAATTGGGCGAAGGCCGCGAGTTCGCGGAACTGGGCGAGCTCGCCCGTGAGTTTGCCGCCGACTTGCTTGGTGGCCTTGATTTGCGCGGCGGAACCGACGCGCGAAACGGAGAGACCGACTGATACGGCGGGCCGGATGCCTTGGTTGAAAAGGTCGGTTTCGAGGAAGATCTGGCCGTCGGTGATCGAGATCACGTTGGTCGGGATGTAAGCGGAAACGTCGCCAGCCTGCGTCTCGATGATGGGCAACGCGGTGAGCGAGCCTTTGCCGTCAAGGCGAGCGGCGCGTTCGAGCAGACGGGAGTGCAGGTAGAACACGTCGCCGGGATAAGCCTCGCGGCCGGAGGGACGTTTCAAGATGAGCGAGATCTGCCGATAGGCGACTGCGTGCTTGGAAAGATCATCATACACGATGAGGGCGTCCATGCCGTTTTCCATGAACCATTCGCCGATGGCGGCGCCTGAGAAGGGCGCGATGTATTGGTTGGCGGCATTGTCGGCGGCGGGCGCTCCGACGATGACGGTAAACTCCAGCGCGCCGGCGACCTCAAGGGCGCCCAGCGTGCGGACGATATTGGAGTTTTTCTGGCCGACCGCGACGTAGATGGAATAAACGGGACGGAACTTGGGGTCGCCGGAAGCGAGGCCGACCTTGTTGATTTTCGCCTGGTTGATGATCGTGTCGATCGCGATAGTGGTCTTGCCGGTGCCGCGGTCCCCTATGATGAGTTCGCGCTGGCCACGGCCGATGGGAATCATGGAATCGATGGCCATGATGCCGGTGAAGAGCGGCTGGGAAACGGATTTGCGCACGATTATACCAGGCGCGATGCGCTCCACGGGATAAGTTTCGGTGGCGGCAATAGGGCCTTTGCCATCGACGGGATTGCCAAGGGCGTCCACAACGCGGCCGAGGAGGGCTTTGCCGACGGGAATCGAGAGGAGCTTGCCGGTGGTTTGGACTTCGTCGCCTTCCTTGAGCTGGGAAACATCGCCTAGGACGACGCAGCCGACTTCGTCGGTTTCGAGGTTCAGCGCGATGCCGATGACACCGCCGGGGAACTGCACCATCTCATTATACATCACCTCTGAAAGGCCGTCGATTTTGGCGACGCCATCGGCGACTGTTCGGATGACTCCGGTATTCTTGCGGATGGCTTTGTTGGAAAGCTTCGCGATCTGTTGTTCGATTTGTTCAATGACCGTGGACATGCGACGTGAGGGTTTGGTTTTTGAAAGGTACGGGGAAAATCAGGCGGAAGCAGACAGGGCGGCGAGCTGGCCGGCGACCGAGGCTTCATAAACATCGTCACCGATGCGGATGAGGAGTCCGGCGAGGAGGGATGAGTTGGCCTTGGCGCGGGCGATGACGGGGCGCCGGTAGCGAACGGTCATCGAGGAAGCGATGGCCTGGAGAGTGGCTTCACTGACGGGACCGGAATGTTCGACGACGGCCAGACCTTTTGCGACCTCGATGGCAACAAGGCGGCGGTAGGCGACGAGCACGGCGACGGGCTTGGCAGGCGGATGTTTTTCAATGTAGGCGAGCACGCCCGCCACGCGTTCGCCGGAGAGAACGCCGTCAATGAGGCTCAGCTTAAAGAGCTGACGCGCGAGCTGGTGAATCTGTTTTTTGCCGGACGCCATGATGGGTTAAACGGAGGCAAGCTCGCGGGCGGCAGCGTCGTTGTAACGGCTGCGGTCGGCGTCGCTGAGTTCCTTGGCGAGGACGCGCTGGGTGGTGGCGATGACAAGGCGGGAGATTTCCACGCGGGCTTCATCGAGCATTTTCTGCTTTTCGAGTTCGATGGCCTGCTGCGCTTTGGTGATGAGAGCGTTGGCGCGTTCAGTGGCGGCGGCGGCTTCACGTTCGGCGAGTTCCTTGGAAGTTTTTCGCGATTGTTCAATGATGCTGGCGGCTTCGATCTGGGCGCGCTTCAAGGTGTCCGCATTCTCCTGCTGGACGGCGTCGAGACGCGCCTTGGTCTCCTCGGAATAGCGGAGGCCGTCGGCGATCTTGCGCTGGCGTTCATCGAGAGTCGCGAGGACAGGCTTGAACGCAAATTTCCAGAGGACAAACGCCAGCACGGCGAAGCTCAATATCTGCGCGAGGATTTCGGGCAGGCTGACCCCGAAGCTGTCGGTGATCTTGGTGAACGCATTGCCGGCTTCCGCGTTGGCGGCGGCCGTTTCAGCGACATGGCCGGTGACTTCGGCGATAACAAGCATGGAGAGCATGGGAAGACGGTGCGGAGACGGAAAAGGGGCCGCACCGACGCGTGAGCGCATATCGGTGCGGCAAACGTTGGAACGATTACTTGCCGAGGAAGAGCGCGTAAAACGCGACGGCTTCTGCGAGGGCCATGCCAAGAATAGCCTGAACGATGATAGAGCCAGAAGCGCCGGGGTTGCGGGCAACGCCTTCGGTGGCGGCTGCGCCGACGAGGCCGACGCCGATGGCGGCACCGAGACAGCCGAGGCCGCCTTGGATGTTGCCGGACATTTCTGCGATGGTGGTGATCATGGTAGTTTTTTTGGTTTTGTTGGGTTGCCGCCGTGCGCAGTGGGCCACGCTCCCGGCGGGAAAGGGTTAGTGAGCGTCCTTGTGGTCGCTGCCGCCGTGGTTGCAGATGAGTCCGATGTAAACGCTCACGAGGAGGGTGAAGACGAGAGCCTGTACGAAGCCGATGATAAACTCGAGAAAGTAGAAAGGAATAGGCAGGCCCCACTTCGATATTGCGGACATCGCATGAAGCAGGTTTTCACCGCCGAAGACGTTACCGAAAAGACGGAAGGATAGCGAAACCGGGCGGAAGGCGATCGAGACGAGCTCGATGATGCCGATAACGAAGAATACCACGAAGAGCGGATAATAGACCATGGCGGGCATTTCGCTTTTCTTAGCTTTGTTGCCGAAAATATCCTTCAGCACCGCGGCAGGGCCCGCGAAGCGCATGATAAAGTAAAACCAGCAGGTGATGGCGACGAGCGCGAGGGCGATGGTGCCGTTGAGATCGGCATTGGCCGGGCGTATGAAAGGAACCCACTCCCCCGCTCTATCCTTCACGTGGATTGTGCCGACACCCGGGACGAGGCTGCTCCAGTTCTGGATCAGAATGTAGGTGAACAGCGTGATGAGCAGCGGGAAAGAGTAGAGGGCGACCTTTTTGCCGACGATAGGAGTTGTGAGATCGCGGATGCCACCAAGGAGATTTTCTATGACGGCTTGCCCACGTGAAGGGATTAGTTGCGGACGGCCAACTACAAGGCGGACGATGACGATCAAAGCGAATGCCACGATCCAACTCGTCACCATGCTGTTGGTGACCACCAGCGGGCCAACCTTAAAGAGCGTCTCAGCCGACTTGGTCACGCCAAGTTCGCCCGCAGCAAATACCGGCAATGCGGTGATAGGCAAGGAGAGTAAAAGGGCTATGATTTTGACTCGAGACATTGGCTCTAAAACAGGCTGTGTGGATGATGAAAAGGGTCAGCTAGGCAAACAGGACAAACACCGTCAATACCTGAAATGAGACGGATTAATAGAATGATCCGTGCGATCGCCTGTGGTGATTTGTTCAGCGCAAGCTTACGCTCGGCGGGCCACGAACGATTGGTAGTCAGGAGCGCGTTGCTGAAAAACAGTGGCCAACTCAAAAGGCCATATTTCACCTTCCGGCAGAACCCACAAGGGGTGCTGGTCGACAAACTCTCTTGCCTGCGCAAAATAAGGGGAATGGTCCGTTCGGAAACAGAGCCGAGCCCCCTGCACTGCTTTGGTGGCCAATAGGCTGAGAAATTTTGGTTGAAGCACACGATTTTTCCAATGGCGGCGTTTGGGCCATGGGTCGGAGAAGAGCACAAAGATCTCAGCTAATGATTTGTCGGGCAACGCTTGCAGAAACAGTCCTGCATCGGCATGAATCCAAGCGATATTATTGAGCTTGGCTCGTTGGGACTTACGGAGTGAGCGCGCTAAGCGGTCTGATAGCAGGTCGATGCCTATGCAGAAATGTTCCGTGTGAGCTTGAGCATAAGCCGTGAGAAAGTGTCCATGTCCACTGCCGATCTCTAGCGTAAGGGACTGAGTGGGTTGCAGCAGGGGTTCGAGTTGAGCGCTGATGGCCGCTAGACGTGAAACGGCGATGGCATGGGCTTGTTCCAGCGGCATGAAGTTTTAAAAAAAAGGAATATCGCTCCCGTGCTCAATCGAATATAACGACGATGAAAATGATTTAAATGGAATGGAGGGGGAGGCTAAAGAAGAACGAAGCCCCCTGCCCTTCTTGGCTCTCCACCCAAACGCGCCCCGAATGCAACTGAACGATATGTTTCACAATGCTCAGCCCGAGTCCAGTGCCGCCTTTTTCACGGGAGCGGCCTTTATCAACGCGGTAAAAACGTTCAAAGATGTGAGGAATATCTTCCTTGGGTATCCCGGGACCATTGTCTTGCAGACAGACAATCACTTCATTTGAGCCTTTCGATGTCACGGTCAAAAGTATCTTGGAGTTTTTCGGGGTATATTTAAGAGCGTTATCAATCAAGTTTTCAACGGCTTGTGTTATTTTTAAGGGATCCATCGGCACCGTTGTAATGGCGTGGTCAGCAATGAAATCTAGTGCATGAGCCTTGCCCGTGGGTCGGGCCCGGTAGTCATCTATGATATTTGAAAATAGGGTGTTGAGATCAACCGGCTCACGTCGAATGCCTGGGTTGATCGACTCGAGGCGAGAAAGCGCCAAGAGATCTTCTAAAAGTGAGTTTAGCCGTTCGGTGTGGCGTTGGATGGTTTTTAGAAATCGTGCTCGGTCTTCTGCGGGAATGTCCTCAGCCCCATCGACCAATGTTTCAACGTATCCCTTAATCACGCTGAGGGGGGTACGTAATTCGTGCGAAACATTGGCGACAAATTCTTTGCGTACAGCTGCGAGTTTTTTCTGCTTGGTGATGTTGTGTAGAACAAAAAGTGTCCATGGTGCTTTTTGGTCGTTCATCGTTTGGATTGTCGCCCCAGTCACCTCGACCCAAGTAGAAATGACTCCATTAATAAATTCGATTTCATGCTGGGGTTGTCCAGCGCTACGCCGGACAGCTTCGACGTAGTTAAGAAAGGCGACGCTGTGAAGGACAAGCTCCAAACGTTGTCCAAGTATGTTTACAGCCTGTGGAAATATGTCCTGCAATGCCTTGTTCCCAAGTAGGATATAGTTGTTTGAATCGACGATCAATACCGCTTCCTGCAGACTACCTAAAGTGGCTTCAAGTTGCGCGAGTTGGCCGTTTCGGAGCTGCTGGAGATGAGCAACTTCGGTGATGAGATCGTTGCTGAGCGAGCAGAGTTGGTCCCAAACTGTGCCTGACAGGCCAGGCCGGTTTTCGCGCAGGAAGGGTTGTTTTTTAAGCAACGACTGGTGGAGCCTGCGAATCGCGTGCTGGTGATTATGCAGTTTGATTAATGTCACGCCAAGAGCTGCAGCTAGAAATAATGTGATGAAGATAGGCATGAAAATAATTTGAGTAGATAATCCGCCATAATTTTTATTGCAGAACAATCAGGTAACAATGAATGGGCTGTGCCTATGCTGCTTTGGGATTGTTGATTACTTCGACCTGAAATCCTTTGGCTTTGAGGTGATAGGCTACGAGTTCGGTGACGTCAGATTCATCGTCAACTACGAGGATTCTTTTGGTTTAGGCTCGATCACGCAATGGTATTTTACCCCAACGAACGAGAAGTATCTAGTAAACTTCAGGTGTGTTTCACAAATGTTATAACTACACTAGGTTGTCTCAAGAGTATGATTATATTAGAACTACGGATGGTGGTAGATCCCGATGCTGGGTAAATGGATGCCACAATCAAACTGAGCCTGAGTCATGGTGATTTCACCAGGGAATTTACCGCTTGGCTCCTCCCCTGCTCGCTTCGATTAAGACCATTAGAATGCTGATATCAGACGGGTTAACGCCGCTGATACGGCTGGCCTGTCCAAGCGTATAAGGTTTTGTCGCAGAAAGTTTAATGGCGCATTCTTTCCGTAGCCCGCGTACTTGCATGAAGTCTATAGAGGGGGGGATTTTAATCTTCTCGATCTGACTCAACTTCTTGATTTGGCGCTGCTCACGGGCGAGGTAACCTTGGTAGCCGACGCGATACATGACTTCTTGGCGCAAGGCTTCGCTTTGGGAGGAAAATTCAACAGGAAATTCAGGCATCGCTCCTCCGCCCATCGTGCTGCTGCGGATAACATCACCCAAGGTTCCCTGCCCGGCTGGCGCTTTATGTGTTTCAAAAAAAGTAATCCAGTAGTCAGTCTGGCGTTTTTTTTCTTCTATGCGGGCTAACCTTGTGGATGAAACTAGGCTATGGGCTTTGGCATGATGTAGCAGTCGTAGTTCGGCGCTGCCGTGATTAAAGAGCAGCCGATATTCAGCTCGGCTGGTAAACATACGATAAGGCTCATTGGTGCCTTTTGTCACTAAGTCATCAATGAGCACTCCAATATAGGCTTCGTGGCGTCCGATGATGAGTGGCTCTTCTCGCCGAACCTTATGGACTGCATTAACGCCGGCAATGAGACCTTGTGAGGCGGCTTCTTCATAGCCTGAAGTTCCGTTGATTTGACCCGCAAAGAATAGATTTTCGACTTTTCTGGACTCAAGTGATGGATAAAGCTGCGTGGGTGGCGCGAAATCGTATTCAACGGCATAGGCTGGACGCAGCAGTTGGGCGTTTTCCAGACCGGGTATACTATGAACCATTTCGAGTTGGATATCAAACGGTAGTGATGTGGATAGGCCGTTGACATAGTATTCATTGGTCGATCGTCCCTCAGGTTCTAGAAATAGTAAATGCCGGGGCTTGTCAGCAAAACGGACAAACTTGTCCTCGATACTCGGACAATAACGTGGTCCGACACCTTCAATTTCACCGGAGTACATGGCAG
Organism: uncultured Verrucomicrobiota bacterium; assembly: GCA_903904685.1. GTDB lineage: Bacteria > Verrucomicrobiota > Verrucomicrobiia > Opitutales > Opitutaceae > Rariglobus. Next base: position 35,269 of record CAIVDS010000044.1, on the reverse strand, counting down.
ATTTATGAAGGTTGTCCCGCACGAGTTGGGCGGTCTCAGGTGTTGTGTGGGTCATCCAACAGGAAACCTGATGGGATCCTGGTTGCCAGCCGATGTATTGTTCGCCATTCTGTTCCACGTGGAACAAGCCTGCCGGATCACGGGTATCGTGGAAGGCAAAGAGTGTGGGTGAGGCGTCGCCGCGCTGCTCTTCCATCTTAGAGAAATTCAAACTACGGCCAAGGAGTCGGGGAGGGGTGCCGGTTTTTAATCGGTGGAGCTTGACGCCAGCTTTAATCAAACTGGCCGAGAGGGTTTTAGAGCTAAAATCACCTAGCCGTCCGCCTTCGTTTTTGTTTTGGCCGATATGCATGAGCCCACGGAGGAAAGTGCCGGTGGTCACAACTACAGTTACCCCGCTAAATTCGATGTCGAGGTTGGTGCGAACACCTGTGACTTTCTGGCCCGTGAAGACAAGTTCTGTTACTGTGGCTTGGAAGACCTGAAGATTGGATTGTAACTCTAGGGTGTGTTTGAGGCGAAATTGATAAGCCTTCTTATCACATTGAGCGCGCGGGGATTGGACGGCTGGTCCCTTGGATTCATTGAGGAGGCGAAATTGAATGCCAGTCAGATCCGTATTAATACCCATCTCACCGCCAAGTGCATCGATTTCGCGGACCATCTGCCCTTTGGCCTGACCGCCGATAGCAGGGTTGCAGCTCATCTGGGCGATGGTATCGATGTTGCCGGTGAGGAGCAGGGTGGAGGCGCCCATGCGTGCAGCTGCCAATGCGGCTTCGCAGCCTGCATGACCAGCTCCACAAACAATAACATCAAAGGGTGATTTATTATAAATCATTAAATATAAATTATTTACCTATACAGAAAGCCGCGAACAAATGGTCAAGCATGCGCTCGTTATCAATCTTGCCGGCGATCTCTCCAAAAGCATCGAGCGCACTGCGCAGATCACTGGAAAGCAGTTCGACGGGACCTTGGTTGATGAGTTTAGTTTGCGCGGTGATTAATCCTTCGCGGGCGCGGCGCAGGGCGTCGGCATGACGGCTGTTGATGGCGATGACATCTTCGCCTCGATCAAGGCGAAAAGCCTCTGCGTGTTGGATAATGGTGGTTGCGAGGGTCTCAAAACCTTCTCCTGTGAGTGCCGAAAGGGGTAGGGCAGGAAGTCCTTCCGGTGGCTTGGCTGTGGGTGGGTGGTCGGCAAGAAGATCATGTTTATTGAGCAGCACGAGGGTGTTGGCGGAATTCAGCCGAGGCATGATTGAGGTCGGCAGGGTAGGGCACGGTAGGGTGGCGTCTAGCACCCAAAGAATAAGGTCGGCTTCCGCGGCACGCTCCACGGTTTTTTCTATGCCGAGTTTCTCGATTACAGCAGGTGATGAGTTTAGGCCGGCGGTGTCAATTAGGCGTAGACAATGTGGCCCCAAGATCAGGCGTTCTTCGATGAAATCACGGGTGGTTCCAGGTTCGGTGCTGACCAATGCTCGATCATAGCCGACGAGACGGTTGAGAAGACTGCTTTTGCCGACGTTGGGCTCACCGATGATGACAGTTTTAATCCCTTCACGGAGCAATTCGCCATAGTGATGCGTGGCGAGTAGGCGCTCGGTTCCACGTAGAACACTTGCCAACTCCTCTTGTGCGAAGTGCCGGTCTTCGGGTGGTAGATCTTCATCGGGGAAATCAATATAAGCTTCCACGTGGGCGAGCACACGTAAGAGGTTTTCGGTGAGTTTGCCGAGATGTCGTCCTAGGCTGCCGCGGAGTTGCTGATTGGCTGCCGCGAGAGCGCGTTCACTGCGGGCATAGATCAGATCCATAACAGCTTCGGCCTGGCTTAGATCCATGCGACCGCTCAGAAAAGCGCGGCGGGTGAACTCCCCGGGTTCTGCGGCACGAAAACCACGTGCAAGTATATCGTTAAGAATTAATTGCGATATAAATGGATTGCCGTGAGAAGAAATTTCTAACAAGTCTTCTCCAGTATAAGAATGGGGCCCTTTAAAAAAAGTAACGAGTACGTCGTCTAAGATGAGACCTTTTAGATCCCGATAATCGGTATGGCAGGCAAGACGCGGGGGAAGGGGAGTGGGACCGAAAATTGCCGCTGCCAGAGCAGTGCAATCCGGACCGCTGGCGCGCACGACCGCGATGGCGGATGCACCCATGGGTGTGGCGAGGGCAACGATGGTATCAGTTGAGCGAAACATGCCGCTCACGGAAAGCTGAGGTTTGCCAAAGAGCAAAAATAAACACGCCGTCTGGGCGCGGAGCCTCTCTGCCGATGCTGCTTATGGAGTGACCGGCTTTGGCGCGGTCGGCGTATTGGTTGCCTTCGCTTTGGCGCTGGCGAATTGTCCCAAGCGCATACTTTGTTCAACGAATTTATAAGGGATCGAGATTGTCGCGGTTCCTTGCGCCTGACTCATGACTATGGTTGCGGTGATTGGGCCGCTTTCGGCATAGCTCTGTTTGAGGGTTTTGATCTGAGCCTGGATGTCGGCGTCGGAGAGGTCGATGTGGGCAGATTTGGCGACCATATCCACGATCTTCTCGCCATGCACCGCCATGACGGCGATTTCATTATTTTTGAACATGCTTTCAACGGAATTTGGCACAGGATTCTTGGCGGCGAGCGCGGGAACTTTTTCGCGCAACGCAGTCTCGTTGGTTGCGTACACCAGATTCCCGCGGATGACGCCGTAGTATTGGGTCATTGTTGCGGTTTGTTTCTTTCCTGCGATGGTGGTTTTTGTGGTGGTTATGACCGACCCGAAGGAGGTGCCATCAACAGTGAGAGCATTTTCCGTCAATTGCTGATGGATCGCGGGCACAGGTGTGTGCGGTGTCATTGTCGAGATTGCGGTGAATATCGCGTTTGTGCATTTTTGCGAGAGAGTGATGATGTTTTCATAAAAAGCCGTGACTTGCGCCTCCGTGAAACGACCTGAATACACGCCGAGCATATCGATCTCGGGTGTCTGGCCTGACGTGGGCAGCGTCATGTTCATGGTTAAAACACCGCTGCCATCGCTCTGCCCAGCGAAGGCGAGGTAACTTGATTTTACGGCTTTGAGTAGCTCCGCTCCCGCCGGATAATCCACGGCGATCAACGCATCGAGCAGGGTGCGGACAAACGCGATCTGGCCGTCCATATTCTGGCGAAAAACGACGCTCATGAGGCCGTCGGAAGGAACTGATCGGGCGATCTTGGGGGCGGGACCCGGAGCATAGCGCAGCCAGATGCCCGTGGCGCTGTCGGGCAAGAATTGGGCGGAGTAGGTGAGGGTGAGACCTTGATCGTTGAAAGCGATGGCACTACCGATGGAGTGGAGTTGCGCGAGATAGCTCCACAGCACGTCGATATAGGCGAGGAGGGCTTTTTGTTCAGCGGCGGGACGGGTGGACAGCTTGGCTTGAATCTTGGGCAAGAGCAGTTCTTTGACGCTCGTCAACAAGGCCGGCGTGACGCGACCCCAAGCGCGCAGTTCCTCTATTTGAGGCCGGTCGATGAAGGCGGTGATGGCGGCGGGGGCTTTTATTTTTTCAAAAGAGGCGGCGTCTTTTGCAATCCAAGTCCACTCATCGTGTTTTTGAAGAGCAAGACCACTTTGCTTGAGGGCGGTCCAGATTTTGCCACCTTCCTTGAGCTTGGCGAAACCGACAACCGTGAGTTTGCCAGTCTTTAGTTCTTCGGTGGTTGGCTCAAGCATGGCGACGCCGATATTTGAACCAGTGGCGAGTTCGGAAAATTCCGGATAGCCGTAGGGCGTGAGCTGTGCGAGGCCCATACGCAGGAGCACGGTTTCCGGCACCGCAGTCATGAGTTTGTCGAGATCGGCGATGATCAATTTTGGATGGCGAAGCGTATAAATCGCCTGGACGCCTTCAATCTCCGTGAGATGGGTAGTGAACAGTTCAGGGCGGCTCTTGCGATGGCAGCCAGTTGCGACAAATGACGAGGCGGTGAGCACAAGGGCGCTTAAGCCAATCAACAGGAAACGACGGGTTGAAGTCATGGAATTTAACAACAGTGGTATATGCTAAAACCCCCGAGCGTGGAAGGCACTCGGGGATTGTTTTTGGGGATATAAGCGAAGTCGCGTTATTCGGCGGGCTCGGTGCCGGTCACGGCGGTGCCACCGGTGACGGTGACCTTGTCCATGATCGCCTTCGTGAGTTTCTCGGCGAGGGCCGGATTATCCTTCACAGCTTGCTTGGCGGCGTCGCGACCTTGGCCGACGAGTTCTCCCTCGAAGGAGATCCATGCGCCTTTCTTTTCCAAGATTTTATGTTCGATGCCGAGGTCGATAATCGAGCCGGTCTTCGAGATGCCTTCGTCATACATGATGTCGAATTCGCACTCGGTGAAAGGCGGAGCGACTTTGTTTTTGACGACTTTTATCTTGGTTCGGTTGCCGATGATCTTGCCATCGGGCGTCTTGATCTGGTCCTTGCGACGGATGTCGATGCGGATGGAGGAAAAAAACTTCAGGGCGCGGCCGCCGGAGGTGGTTTCGGGGCTGCCGAACATGACGCCGATCTTTTCGCGAATTTGATTCGTGAAAATGCAGATGCACTTGGTCTTGCTGACGACGGCGGTGAGGCGGCGCATGGCCTGCGACATGAGGCGGGCTTGGCTACCCATCGTCATGTCGCCCATTTGTCCATCGAGTTCCGCCTTGGTGATGAGGGCGGCGACTGAGTCGATGACGATGACGTCGATGGCGTTGGAGCGGATGAGCGTTTCGGTGATGTTGAGCGCGTCTTCGCCGGAGTCGGGCTGGGAGACGAGGAGGTCGTCCAGTTTTACGCCGACGACGCGGGCGTATTTCGGGTCGAGGGCGTGTTCGACGTCGATGAAGGCGGCGAGACCGCCGCGTTTCTGGGCCTCGGCGATGACACTGAGACAGAAGGTGGTTTTGCCGGACGATTCAGGTCCGTAGATCTCGATGATGCGACCACGGGGGAGTCCTTTGCCTCCGAGGCAGAGGTCGATGGCGAGCGAACCGGTGGAGACGGTTTCGACAGCCATCTTGTGGTTGTCGCCGAGGCGCATGATCGAGCCTTCGCCGAATTGTTTTGTGATGGCGCTGACGGCGAGCTCGATGTTTTTACGGGCGGCGGGATCGGCGGTGACGACAGTGGCGGCGGTGGTTTTGGCGGGTGCGGCTTTAGACATGATGCGAGTAGGGGAAGACAAGGTTTTGATGGGTTAGGAAGCGAGGCAACCGCCTCGCTGCAATGAGAGTCTAGCGTGAAGCGCGGTGGTTAGAGGAGGCAAGCCAAGCGTGGAGAAAAAGGGAAACTTTTATACGCTGGGTTTAGGTGGCTATTGGATGCAGGCTCTGCCGCGCTGCGTGGCGTGGGGCTTGCCACTGGTGTGTCAACTTTCGACCCGCTGGCGAAGGTTTGTCTTGCATGACATCAAAATGAGGTGTGCCGATCTCAGTGTCCGCCGGGCGAGGCGGGCCTGAAGGCGGTGGCGAAATACACGGCCGCCATGATGAGCGCGAAGCTCACGGCGTAGTTCCATGTGAGCTTTTCTTTGAGCACCCACCAGGCAAAGACCATGAATATGCCCAAGGTGATCGCCTCTTGGACGATCTTGAGCTGATAGCCGCTGAATTCGCCACTCAGGTAGCCGAAGCGATTGGCGGGCACCATTAGGCAATATTCGAAGAAGGCGATGCCCCAAGAGACCAAGATGATAAAAAACAGGGACTTGCCCTCTAGAAACTTGAATTTCAAGTGCCCATACCAAGCGACGGTCATAAAGAGATTCGAGGCGGTAAGAAGCAGGATGGTTTTCATCAAGTGGTGGATTTATTCGGGTTGGCGCGGGGATTGGCGGGCGACTCGGCCTGTAAAATGCTTTAAAATCTCAACCTTTCGCTTGATCGCCGAAAAGCAATTTCTATAAGTTGCCATGTTCTACATCTTAAGTTTATTCAACGCATGCATATTAAAGCCTATCTAAAGCCGTCTTGCGGCTGGTCCAATGGAGTTCGCACGGTCATGCGCAAATACTCCCTGCCGTTCGAGGACATCGATATCATCAACAACCGCGCCAACTACGTGGAAATGGTTCAGAAGTCCGGCCAACCCCTTTCCCCGTGTGTTGAGATCGACGGCGTGATGCTGGCCGATATTTCAGGTGAAGAAGTTGAGAACTATCTTGTTTCCAATAACTTGGTGAAGCCAAGCGAACAGCCTGCTGATGCGTCGCTCAACGCTGGTTGCTCTGATGCGGAGCATGCAAAAATGGCCGCCAAAACTGTTCGTTTCTTCTGAATTTCTTCCTGTTCTTTTCTGTCGCGCTCTCAAGCGGCCTCGTCCATCGAGGCCGTTTTTTTGCCTGCGATCACCGTTCATACGCGAAGCCCATAACCTCTGTTAAGCCCAGTTCGTTTTCACCCACTCCTTAAGTTTTGCCCAAGTTGATTAATTTTTGTCGTGAATAATCCGTGCTCCTCAGTTTCCACTTCCCGCAATCCTCAGGCCACCCGTCCTGCCAAGCAAGGGCTCTACGATCCCTGGTTTGAACACGATGCCTGCGGCGTCGGTTTCGTGGCCGACATGAAGGGCCGCGCCACCCACCAGATCCTGCGTCAGGCGATCCAAGTGCTTGAAAATCTCGACCACCGCGGTGCCGCCGGCAGTGAGCCCAACACCGGTGACGGCGCCGGCATTCTCTTGCAGATCCCGCACGCCTTCCTTGCGGAGGCCGCCAAGAAGGTCCGCATTTCCCTGCCTGTCGCCGGCGCTTACGGCACCGGCCTCGCCTTCCTTCCGCGCAACGCCACCCATCGACGCAAAATCGAGGAAAAGTTCGCACAGATCATCCAGAGCGAGGGGCAGACTTTCCTCGGCTGGCGCACCGTCCCCACCGACAACTCCACCCTTGGCGACACGGCCAAGGCCAGCGAACCCTTTATCAGGCAAATTTTCATCGGACGCGGTCCCGACCTTGCCGACGAACTCGCTTTCGAGCGCAAGCTCTACGTCATCCGCAAGCGTGCCACCACCGAGCTGCGCGACGAGGGCTTCCTCGGTGCGGAGACATGGTATCTGCCGAGTCTTTCGTCCCGCACGCTGGTTTATAAGGGCATGTTGCTCACCACTCAGCTCGCCGGCTATTTCCCGGATTTGCAAAACCCGCTCATGGCCACGGCCATCGCGCTGGTTCATTCGCGTTTCAGCACCAATACGTTCCCGAGTTGGGATCGCGCCCATCCTTATCGCTACGTCGCCCACAACGGTGAGATCAACACCTTGCGCGGTAATATCAATTGGATGCATGCCCGTCAGGCGCACTTCGTATCCGACGCTTTCGGTGACGACATCACGAAGATTCTTCCTGTCATCAATCCCAACGGCAGCGACTCGGCGATGTTCGACAACACGCTTGAGCTCCTCCACCTCGCCGGCCGGCCTTTGCCGCATGCGGTGATGATGATGATTCCCGAGCCGTGGTCCAACCACGAGACCATGGACGACGCCCGCAAGGCCTTCTATCAATATCACGCGTGTCTCATGGAGCCGTGGGATGGGCCCGCCGCCATGACGTTTACCGACGGCCACGTCATCGGCGCCGTTCTCGACCGCAATGGTCTCCGTCCCGCCCGCTACTACGTCACCAAGGCCGGTCTGGTCATTCTCGCCTCCGAGGCCGGTGTGCTCGATATTCCCGCCGCCGACGTTGTCGAGAAGGGGCGTCTCCAGCCCGGTCGCATGTTTCTGGTTGATACCGTGCAGGGTCGCATCGTTCCCGACGAGGAGATCAAGCGCCAGCTTGCCAGCGAATTCCCTTATCGCGATTGGCTCAACGAGCATCTCGTCCATCTCGACGACTTGCCTGCCGCTCCCGGTCTTCCCGCTCCCGATCGCGACACGCTCCAGCAGCGTCAGCTCGCTTTCGGCTACACCCACGAGGACGAACGCGCCATCCTCACGCCCATGGCCCGCGACGGCGTCGAAGGTATCGGCTCGATGGGCAACGACACGCCTCTCGCCGTCCTCTCCAACAAGCCCCGCCTGCTCTACGATTATTTCAAGCAGCTCTTCGCGCAGGTCACCAATCCGCCCATCGACTGCATCCGCGAGGAGATCATCACCTCGGCGGAGACCCGTCTCGGCTCCGAGGGTAATCTCCTCCAGCCCGGCGCCTCCGCGTGCCGCCGCGTCGAACTCGACTGGCCTGTTCTCACCAACGAGGAATTTGCCAAGATCCGTCGCATGCAGCTCCCCGGCCTCAAGGTCGATGTGCTGCCTATTCTCTTCCGCGTCTCCCGAGGCCGGGAGGGGCTCGCCAAGGCGATGGAGGAACTGTGCGTTCTCGCCCGTCGTCAGATCGAGGAAAACGAGGTCAATGTCCTCATTCTCTCCGATCGCGGCGTCACCAAGGACTACGCGCCCATCCCAGCGCTGCTCGCCGTCGCTGGCCTGCATCATTATCTCATTCGCGAAGGTCTGCGCACGCAGGTCAGTCTCGTGCTTGAAACCGGTGAGGCCCGTCAGGTCCACCACTTCGCGCTTCTGATCGGCTACGGCATCAGCGCCATCAATCCCTATCTCGCGTTCGAGACCATCGACGAGATGATCCACGAGGGGCTTCTGCCCGGCGTCGATCACAAGACCGCCTGCAAAAACCTCGTCAAGGCCACCGCCAAGGGCGTCGTCAAGGTCATGTCCAAGATGGGCATTTCCGCGATCCAGAGCTACCGCGGCGCGCAGGTTTTCGAAGCCGTCGGCCTCCGTCAGGATGTCATCGACCACTACTTCACCTGGACGCCTTCCCGCGTCGGCGGCATCGGTCTCGACGTCATCGCGCAGGAAGTTCTCATGCGCCACCGCGACGCCTTTGGAGATCGCAACGTCCACGACCACGCGCTCCCCGCCGGCGGCCAGATGAAATGGCGCAGCGACGGCGAATTCCACCTGTTCAATCCCGAGTCGATCCACGCGCTCCAAAAGTCCGTGCGCACCGGCGACTACAAGACATTCAAGAATTACACCGGTCTGGTCAACGACACCTCGAAGAATCTCTGCACGTTGCGCGGCATGCTGGACTTCAAGCCTTCCGATGCCATCCCGATCGAGGAAGTCGAGTCCGTTGAAAAAATCCTCAGCCGTTTCAAGACGGGCGCCATGTCCTACGGCTCCATCTCGCAGGAGGCGCACGAGACGCTCGCCATCGCGATGAACCGCATCGGCGGCAAGTCCAACACCGGCGAGGGCGGCGAAGATCCCGCGCGTTTCCTGCCGATGGCCAACGGCGACTCGAAGAACTCAGCGATCAAGCAGGTCGCTTCCGGCCGCTTCGGCGTCACCAGCCATTATCTCGTCAGCGCCCGCGAAATTCAGATCAAGATGGCGCAGGGCGCCAAGCCCGGCGAGGGCGGCCAGCTGCCCGGCACCAAGGTTTATCCGTGGGTCGCCAAGACCCGCCACACCACCGCCGGCGTCGGCCTCATCTCGCCGCCTCCGCACCACGACATCTACTCCATCGAGGATCTCGCGGAGCTCATCCATGACCTGAAGAACGCCAACCGCCGCGCGCGCATCAGCGTGAAGCTCGTCTCCGAGGTCGGCGTCGGCACCATCGCCGCCGGCGTCGCCAAGGCCCATGCCGATGTCGTGCTCATCTCCGGTCACGACGGCGGTACCGGTGCTTCTCCGCAAAATTCCATCTGGCACGCCGGTCTGCCGTGGGAACTCGGTCTCGCCGAGACTCACCAGACGCTTGTCTTGAACAACCTTCGCTCGCGCATCGCCGTCGAGACCGACGGCCAGCTCAAGACCGGCCGCGACGTCATCATGGCCGCGCTGCTCGGCGCCGAGGAGTTCGGCTTCGCCACCGCGCCGCTCGTCGCCACGGGCTGCATCATGATGCGCGTCTGCCATCTGAATACCTGTCCCGCTGGTGTCGCCACCCAGGATCCGCGCCTCCGCGAGAAATACACCGGCAAGCCCGAGCACGTCGTGAATTTCATGACGTTCGTCGCCACCGAGGTCCGCGAGATCATGGCGCAGCTTGGTTTCCGCACCATCGAGGAGATGATCGGCCGCACCGACCGTCTCGAACCGCGCAAGGCCATCACCCATTGGAAGGCCAAGGGCATGGATTTCTCCAGCCTGCTTTACTCGCCCGACGCCGGCCCCGAGGTCGGCCGTTTCTGCCAGCAGACGCAGGATCACGGTCTGGACAAATCCCTCGACCTCACCTCGCTCCTCGCCCTTTGCGCCCCTGCCATCGAGCGTGGCGAGAAGGTCGTCGCCGAGTTGCCGGTCAAGAACATCCACCGCGTCGTCGGCACCATCACCGGCAGCGAGGTCACCCGCAAATACGGCGCCGCCGGTCTGCCCGAGGACACGATCTCCATCCGCTTCAACGGTTCCGCCGGCCAGAGCTTCGGCGCGTTTATGCCGAAGGGCATGACCTTCCGCCTTGAGGGCGATGCCAACGACTATGTCGGCAAGGGCCTTTCCGGCGGCAAGATCATCGTGCGCGCCCCCGCCGCCGCCGGCTTCAAGCCTTCCGAAAACATCATCATCGGCAATGTCGCCCTCTACGGCGCGACCGCCGGCGAGCTCTACGTCGGCGGCCGCGCCGGCGAGCGTTTCGGTGTGCGCAATTCCGGCGTCACCGCCGTTGTCGAGGGCGTGGGCGACCACGGCCTTGAATACATGACCGGTGGTCGCGTCGTCGTGATCGGACCCACCGGCCGCAACTTCGCCGCCGGCATGTCCGGTGGCGTGGCCTACGTTCTGGACGACGCCGACCAGCTCAAGGGCAACGTCAACCTCTCGATGGTCGCCCTCGAAAAGATCGAGACGCCCGCCGAACTCGCCGAGCTGCGCGCTCTCGTCCAGCGTCAGGCCGACTACACCGGCAGCGCCCGCGCCAAGGAGGTCATCGCCTCCTGGAGCACGCTCGCCCCGAAGTTCGTCAAGGTGATGCCCAAGGACTACAAGCGCATGCTCGCCTGCATCGAGAAGGCGCAGTCTCAGGGACTCACCGGCGAAGAGGCCATCATGGCCGCCTTCGAGGAAAACGCCCGCGACACCTCCCGCGTCGGCGGCAACTAAGCCCGGCTCCTTAAACTTCCAACTTCAACTCTTCCTCCCATGGGCAAACCTACCGGCTTCCTCGAATACCTTCGCGAAATCCCCACCGACCGTCCTCCGCTGGAGCGCGTTCGCGACTGGAACGAGTTTCACCTCCACATGGAGGAGAAGAAACTCCGCAACCAAGGCGCGCGTTGCATGGATTGCGGCGTCCCGTTCTGCCACACCGGCAAGCTCATCGGCGGCATGGCGTCCGGCTGCCCGATCAACAACCTGATCCCCGAGTTCAACGACCTCGTTTTCCGCGGCCTGTGGAAAGAGGCGCTCGACCGCCTGCACAAGACCAACAACTTCCCCGAGTTCACCGGCCGCGTGTGCCCCGCCCCGTGCGAAGGCTCCTGCGTGCTCGGCATCAACGAGCCGCCCGTCACCATCAAGAACATCGAGTATTCGATCATCGAGAAGGGCTGGGAAGAGGGTTGGGTCGTCCCCAACTCCCCCCGCCGCCGCACCGGTAAGAAAGTCGCCGTCATCGGCTCCGGCCCCGCCGGCCTCTCCGCCGCCGCGCAGCTCAACGCCGCCGGCCACACCGTCACCGTCTTCGAGCGCGCCGACCGTCCGGGCGGCCTCCTCATGTATGGCATTCCCAACATGAAACTCGACAAGCAGGAGGTCGTCCTCCGCCGCGTAAAACTCATGGAGCAGGAGGGCGTCAAGTTCGTGTGCAACGCCCACATCGGCGTCACCCACGACGCCGCCGCGCTCCGCAAGGATTTCGACGCCATCGTCGTCTGCACCGGCGCCACCTTGCCGCGCGACCTGCCCATCGAGGGCCGCACCCACGCCGGGGTTCACTTCGCGATGGAGTTCCTCACCGCCAACACCAAGGCCGTGCTCGCCGGCAAGCCCGCCGCCAGCCCCATCAACGCCAAGGACAAGGACGTCATCGTCATCGGCGGCGGCGACACCGGCACCGACTGCGTGGGCTCCTCGCTCCGCCAAGGTTGCAAGAGCATCACCCAGATCGAGATTCTGCCCAAGCCTCCCGCCGAGCGCACCGCCGACAACCCCTGGCCCGAGTGGCCCAAGACCTACAAGATGGACTACGGTCAGGAAGAGGCCGCCGCCCGCTACGGCGCCGATCCCCGCGTCTATCTCACCACCGTCAAAAAGTTCAACGCCGACGCCCAGGGCCGCGTCGAGTCGCTCGTCACCGTCGAGATCAAGTGGTCGAAGAACGACAAGGGCCAGTTCGTGCCGCAGGAGCAGCCCGGCACCGAGAAAACCCGCTCCGCGCAACTCGTGTTGCTCGCCATGGGCTTCCTCGGGCCCGAGCAGCCGCTCGTCAAGGCCCTCGCCCTCGACACCGACCCGCGCAGCAACATCAAGGCCGACCACAACGTCCACGCCACGAATCTCCCCGGTGTGTTCGCCGCCGGCGACTGCCGCCGCGGCCAGAGCCTCGTCGTCTGGGCGATCAACGAAGGCCGCGCCGCCGCCCGCGAGTGCGACCGCTACCTCATGGGTTCGACCACGCTGCCGTAAAAAAAGACGCCGCGCTCCCGCCAAGACCGTTTGATCCTCGGCTTCAAACGCCTCTCCCTCAAAATCCCGCGTCCGCAAGACGCGGGATTTTTCGCGCCCGTCTGCCCGGTGCTCGCCGGCCCTAGGGCATTTTTACGGCTACAGTTTCACTTGAAACGCTCTAAAGTCCCGCCAGCGGACTCTGAAGCGACGCTATCCGACCCTGAAGTCCCGCTATCGAACTATGAAGTGAGGCTATCGAACCCTGAAGTGGGCTTAAACCCCCCTGAAGTCCCGCTATCGGACTCTAAAGTTTCGCTATCCAACTATGAAGTGACGCTATCAGACTCTAAAGTCGGACTAACGAACTCTAAAGTCGGACTATCGGACCCTAAAGTTAGACTAACGGACCATAAATTTAGGTTAGCGGACTCTAAATTTAGACTAACGGACTCTAAATTTGGACTAGCCCATTCTAAATTAGGATTATTAGAGTCTTAATTTGGATTACCGGAGTCTTAATTTGGACTAAAAAACCATGAAGTCGGGCTGTCGGACCGTCAAAAACCGCTCATTTTGATTGAATTTGCCTCATCTTGCCCTGTTTTCGGCCAAAAACGTCAAAAAGCGGTCCCAACCCGTCCCAAATCCATGAGAACCGTCTCAGGCGCACACTGCCCGCAGTCCGCCGACCAGTCCGACGCCTCCACCGCGCCCTCAAGCGAGGGCAAACTTCGGGGTGCCCGCCCCGTTGTGCATGAACCTCGCCCGCCGATTCCCGCCCTGCGCATTTATGACTCATCGTCCATTAACTTTTAAGTCATAAATCCGGTATGCTGTCCGGATGCCTAAAGCCAAAGCGCCGGAGCTCGTCCGGTTTGGAGAGAACGTAAGAAAACGCCGCGAAGAGCGGGAGTGGACGCAGGAGCAACTGGCCGAAAAAGCCGACCTCGACCAGACGTTCATCAGCGGGATCGAGCGCGGTGCGCGTAACCCGACGATCATCACGATAACCAAACTATCGAAGGCGCTTAAAACCAGCGTTTCGGTGCTGTGCGAGGGGATTGAACGATGACCAAACGCGTTCGTTCTTCTAAGTCTAAACTCGTTAGGGAAGACCAAGCACCCTACGGAAAGACCGAACCACTAAAGTTCATCGACTTGTTTTGTGGCATCGGTGGCTTTCGCTATGCCTTTGAGCGGGCGGGTGCGAGCTGTGTGTTCTCAAGCGATTGGGATAAATATTCTCAAGTAACCTATGCCGCGAACTTTGGGGAAAAGCCCCATGGAGACATTCACGCCGTCGCTGTAGCCGATGTCCCCAAGCATGATATTCTGTGCGGTGGATTTCCCTGTCAGCCCTTCAGCCTCGCCGGAGTTTCAAAGAAAAACAGTCTCGGGCGTAAACACGGGTTCGATGATGAGAAGCAGGGAAACCTGTTTTTCTCCATCGCCGACATCATCGACTACCATAAACCGGCCGCCTTCGTGTTGGAGAACGTCAAGAACCTCAAAAGTCACGACAAGGGGCGCACATTTCAGGTTATATACGACACGCTCACCAAAGCGCTCGGCTACCAAGTTCACACCAAGATCATTGATGCCCGCAACGTCGTCCCTCAGCACCGCGAACGCATCTTCCTCGTTGGTTTCCGCGAGCCCCGGTATTTTGAGTTCCCCGAGTTCCCCAAGACGGAGCCCAAGCTGAGTTCGATCTTGGAATCAAACGTGCCTGATAAATACACGCTCACCGACCACCTTTGGGCCTATCTCCAAGCCTACGCCAAAAAGCATCAGGAAGCGGGCAATGGCTTCGGCTTCGGCCTCGTCACCGGCGACAGCACCACGCGCACCCTCAGCGCCCGCTACCACAAGGACGGCTCCGAAATTCTGATATCCCAAGGCCCGCGTAAAAATCCGCGCCGCCTAACACCTCGTGAATGTGCGCGACTCATGGGTTATCCTGAAAATTTCAAAATTACGGTGTCAGACACACAGGCTTACCGACAATTTGGAAATTCTGTAGTCGTTCCGGTCGTTGAGCGCATTGCTCATCAAGTCATCAAAACCCTGAAGGCTCCGGTCGGTGAAGCGCCTGAATTCGCACTGCAACTCGCCGAAGATAAAAAGAAAGATGAAGCAGCGCGGCGAAACACCCCTTTGGTTGTGACGAAGAAGTCTAAATACCCGACACGATAAAAGGCATGAAACTGAGCCAACTGAAGGGGCTTTTTGTAAAGGTGGGAGCTCGCAAGCTCTACGCCAAACCTTTGGCTGAAAACGATAATTCAAAAAACCAAGTTTACTTTGGTCCCGGTTTCCAGGCTTTAAACCTTTTCCCCAACGAGGGCATTGTATCGGACAGCAGTCCCAAAAACCCAATTTTTAAGGCCAAGCTGCGGTTTGGGTGGATGTCATCAACAGGTGCCATTGCGGACGCGCCAAACGCCCAGCTGATTCTTTATCCTCAATATCCCGAGGTCAGGTTTTCGGGGTTTTTAAAGGGATGCACTGCGGCGCCGTCAGAACTAATGGCCGGACGGCTTGCTGGGCGTATTCTTTTTCTAGGTGTAACCAAAGACAACCGAGTCATCGGGATGGTTTTTGCGAAAGGGTCAGAAACAGAAATCGAATTTCGCGCCTTGGCGATAAGTCCTGAAGCAGGGGTTTTTGCCCAGCTAGACTTGCCAACTATCCCGTCAGGAATGGACTCGCGCGAGCTGTTGCTTGGGGAGCTCAATCGAATTCATGCACTTGGCTGGATTGATTCAAAACAGTTGGATTCACATGGTATTCTAAAGCCGTGCAACGCACCCCAATGTGGCGGATTCACTTTGGAGGCTGAGTTTAAGATTCCCAAAAACAGCAAGGCAGAGCCGGATTATCACGGGTGGGAGATCAAGCAACACGCGGTCTCCAATTTTGACAGAGTTAATGCGGGAACTATTACGCTTATGACGCCTGAGCCGACGGGAGGATTTTATACCGAGGAAGGGGTGGAATCATTCGTTAGAAAATTTGGATATGCGGATAAATTGGGGCGTGAGGACCGATTAAATTTTGGGGGCGTTCATAAAGTAGGGAAATGTCATCCGACGACGAATTTGACCATGACGCTGCTGGGGTATGACTCATCAAAAAAGAAGATCACCGATGCGGATGGTAGTGTCGCATTGATCAGTGAGAGCGGGGAGATTGCTGCATCATGGGCCTTTAGCGGATTGCTAGCGCATTGGTCCCATAAGCACGCGCAAGCGGTCTATGTGCCGTCTCAATCTCGGTTAGAACCGGCGCGCCAATATTGTTATGGCCACAAGGTGAGGCTCGCGCAACAGACCGATGGGTTACGGCTGCTCACGGCACTTGCTTCGGGGAGCGCATATTATGACCCGGGAATAAAACTGGAGAACGCCTCTTCGGGCGCGCCATCGACGAAACGCAGAAGCCAGTTCCGAATCGCCTCAAAAAATATCAAAGACCTCTATGAATCGGTTGAAACGGTGGAGGTGTGAGCCGTGGCCGATATTTTTTCTAGTAAGAAGAGGTCTGCGGTCATGGCCCGCATCCGAGGATCCGGCAACAAGGCCACCGAGCTGCGGTTGATGGCGATATTCAAGGAGCACGGCATCACCGGTTGGCGGCGGAAGGCGGCGGTCTTCGGCAAACCCGACTTTGTTTTTTCCAAGCTCAAGCTGGCGGTGTTTGTGGACGGGTGTTTTTGGCACGGGTGTCCGATCCACGCCACGCAGCCCAAGACCAACGCGAAGTTCTGGCGCGAGAAGATCGCCCGCAACCAAGCCCGCGACGCCCTTGTCACCCGCACCCTCCGCCGCGCCGGCTGGCGGGTTCTCCGCATCTGGGAGCATGAACTGCGAGGATGGGACGCAGCGCGGCAGCGCGTAGATGGTCGCACGAAGTGCGGCCCTGAAGTGCAACGAAAGGGTGGGCGCAAGCGGGTGCCCGTTGGGCGGCTGCGCTCACAACACGAACTGGCCCGTAAGAACGGAAAACGCCTGCTGGCCCGACTCCGGCGGGTCGGATTGGTGGACTGAGGACGGTGGATCAAACCGGCTGAGGCTTTTTCATGATGTCGGGTAACACCCCATAGGCCACGGGCACGTTCGGGCCCATACTCGCAGGGCAACGTGCTCCTGCAGTTTCAACAGCCCAATATCATGAAAACATCACTCAAACTCTCCCGAGTTTTATCCCTCACCGCCTTGGTCGGAACGCTCTCCACGGGCTTTCTCGTCGGCGGTTGCGCCTCCACCGCCACCAGCGACAGCACCGGCGAATATGTCGATGACGCGGTCATCACCACCAAGGTAAAAAGCGCCTTGCTGGGCGACGAGGCCGTGAAGTCGTTCGCGATCAGCGTCACGACGGTTAAGGACGTCGTCCAGCTGAGCGGCTTCGTGAACACGGAGGCGCAGAAGCAGGCCGCCGGCAAAGATGCCGAGGCCGTCGCCGGCGTGAAACGGGTTCACAACAACCTGATCGTCAAGTAAGGCAGGGCAGGGGAGATTGTGCGAGATCCCGCGCAATCTCCGGCGGGCTTGGCTGGAAGCCGGAAGACCTGAAGGGTTGACGGTAGGCTGGAGACTGCGGTTATCGGGCCAGCGCGGCGGTGAAATATGTTTTCTTCCGGCCCGGGCTCGGGTGCAGTGGGGCCATGTTGTCCAAACCCATTCCCGGCTCCACCGGCGAGGTGCTCACCTGCCTGCCGTCGCCTTACCTGCCGCACGCGGCCACCGGTCTGCTTTATTTCCCCCGGTTCCTCGCGAAGTGCGCCTACGTCAAAGCCCATGGCGCGCTGCCGCCCAGTTACGCCAAAAACTACAAGCGCGGACTCGATCGTTTTCTCTGCATGCATCTCGGCATCGATCCGTCGGCGGTGGAGAAAATCGTTTTTGAGTCCGCCACCGAGGGGGAAATCGAAACCCGGCTCAAGATGCTCCTGCCCGCCGATCCCCGCGCCGCCAAGTGGAACCGCGAACTGGCCCAGAAGGGCATGACGCCGGCCGGGCGCGAGTTTTTGAAAGAGGCGCTGACGGCCATGGGCTGCGCCGACCGGGCGGAGCAGATCATCAGCGTGCCCGACCTCATCGATTTCGACGAGGGGCGGATCGAGTAAGGGGAAAACCGGATTTTCTAGGTTCCCCATTCCTGAATTTCATCTATTTCATATCCCATGATCAAAGGACAGAAAGTCGTCTGCATCAACGACACCTTCACCGCCGTCATCCGCGCCATCTACAAGCAGCTGCCGGTAAAGGGGAACACCTACACGATTCGCGAGGTTTTTTTGGGGCGCGAAAAGGTCGTCAAAGGCGGCGATTCCGCGACGGTCGGCCTGTTGTTGTCGGAGCTCGTGAATCCGCCCGATCCCTTTCATGCGGGGCAGCAGGAACTCGGGTTTTCATCCGAGCGTTTTGCTCCGCTGGAGGAGCATCCCGACGAAGAGGCCGAGGAGTTTGAGGCGGTCGGAGCGGGTCAGGACAAGGCCGGTTATTGGATGAACTGAGCGTCTTTTTTTCGGCCGGGATCAAAAATAACAATTATTTTCGCGCGATTCATCCGTTCCGTCGCGCGTTCTCATCCGCATGAAATTCGTTGCGATGCGATGTCCGGCGAAGCGGCGACGGCGGAAAAATCTCTTCGCGAACGGCGCCGGGAAAATTTCCGTCCCGCATGGTTTTCAACGTTCCAAAACCGGAGACGGCCTTCGGATTTTTTGGTGATGAGCGTCTCGCGGTGCGCATCAGGCCGCGCCGGAAGTCGAACGCCTGACTCGCCGTCGGCATTTAAAAAACGAACAGGCGAAGGGTGTTTTACCTCTGAAAACCGGCAAAATAAAACAGCCGCCCGGAAACCGGGCGGCTGTTTAGGAAGGATAAGCAACGAGTGCTTTCCGTTACTTCTTCTTCTTGGCGGCCGCCTTTTTGGCGACCGGTTTCTTAGCGACAACTTTCTTAACCGACTTTTTAGCTTTGGCCATATGATGATCCTTGGGGATGTTTTGTTCTGGTATTGACGCCCGGAATTTTTAGGCGCCGGACGTTTGGCGCACTGTGCGCCGCACGGGGTCAGCATCAATGAGCCTCAAAGAATTGCAAGTGCCCAATGAGCGAAACCGCAGGTTTTTAAGAACCGCAGGCCGCTTGAATAAAATAAGTATCTTTATGCTGGATACAGGATCGGGTATCCCGACTTGCACCGGCGGCCGGCGGCGGCCAGGATGGCGGCATGGCTTCCGCGATTTCCGTCCTCGATCTTCATGAAAAACTGCGCGCCGATCCGTTCGCGCGCGTGCTTGATGTGCGCACGCCGGGCGAATTTTCGACCGTGCATTTGCCGACCGCTTTTTGCCGTCCGCTGGGTTCGGTCGAACCCGAGAAACTGGCGGAGGAATTTCGCCGCGCGCCCGGTCCGGTTTATGTGGTGTGCAAGTCAGGCATGCGTGCCGAGCGTTGCGTGGACGCGCTCACGAAGGCCGGCTTTGCGGATGCGGTGCTGGTTGAGGGCGGCACGATGGCGTGGATCGCGGCCGGGTATCCGGTCGTGCGTTCAGGGGGTGGGGTGATCTCGCTGGAGCGACAAGTGCGCATTGCGACCGGCTCGCTGGTCGTGCTCGGCTGCGTCTTGGGCTATGGTGTGCATCCCGGCTTTTATTCTGTAGCGGGGGTTATAGGGGCCGGCCTGGTCTTTGCCGGTCTCACCGATAGTTGTGCGCTGGGGATGTTGTTGGCTAAAATGCCATGGAATTCAAAGATTTGAAATGAGTTAACGAAGGAAGCAGGCTGTGTGTTGACATTGAAACTGAGTCTCAATTAAGTTAAGCCATTCTATTATGATGACCAGTGATCTCTGCCAGCCGCGTCCGCGCATGCCGCTCACCGAACTTCCGGTGGGAGCGATCGGTCGGGTGTGTGCGCTGGATGGCGAGGTCAACGTTTGCCAGCGGCTGCGCGAGATGGGTTTTTGCGAATCCGCTGTCATCGAAAAAGTCTCCGGGGAGCGCACGTTGCTCTGCCAACTCTGCGGCACGCGCATCGCGCTGAGTGATCGTGCGGCCAAACACATCGTGGTTGAGCTGATTCGCGGTGGAGTCTGAGCTGTCCGTCGTTTTGTTTATGGCTGAGATTGTCAAACTTTCCGCCCTCGCCATCGGTGCCAGCGCCGTCGTGCGGGAATATCCGAAGCAAGGTTCCGCGTTTTTGCGTCTGCGTGAGATGGGTGTGCTGCCCGGCACCACGATTACGTTGATCCGCACCGCGCCACTCGGCGACCCCTTGGAAATCAAGGTCCGCGGTTACAACCTCACCTTGCGTAAGACCGAGGCCGAGCATGTGCTGGTGGAAGCGCTGAAGCCAGCAACCTGAGCGATGTCCGCGCCCGAAAAATCTGCCGCCCCGGTTCGCACCCCGGTTTACGCTCTCGTCGGCAATCCGAACTGCGGCAAGAGCACGCTCTTCAACGCCCTCACCGGCCTCAAGCAGAAGATCGGCAACTACCCCGGCGTCACCGTTGAGAAGAAGATCGGCACCGCCTACTCGCAACACGGCCAGCCGCTCACGATCATCGACCTGCCCGGCGCCTATTCGCTTGCCGCCCGCTCGCCTGATGAGGCTGTTCTGCGCGATGTGTTGCTCGGTCGCCGCGCCGATACGCCGATCCCCGATCGCATCGTGTGCATTGCCGATGCCACCAATCTCGAGCGCAACCTCTACCTCGTCCACCAGATCCTCGATCTTGGCCGTCCCGTCATACTTGTTCTTAACATGATGGACGTCGCCGCGAAGACCGGCCTCGTCGTGCGCGCCGCCCGCATGGAGAAAGAGCTCGGCATCCCCGTGATCCCCTGCGAAGCGGTCAACGGCAAGGGCCTCGTCGAGCTCAAGCTTGCCATGAGTCGGCATGACCTGCCGCTCTCCCGCCATTCGTGGACGATTCCCGCGCCCATCGCGCCGGCCGTTTCCGAAATCGCCGCCTCGCTTGTGGACAACGACGAGCGCGGCCCGCTCATCGCCCGCGCCGAGGCGCTGCTTCTCCTCACCGACCAGGACAGCGTGCGTGTCGCCGGCTCGCGTCCGCTCAGTCCGCGCACCGTGGAAATCCTTCGTTCCTGGGAAAAACGCTGGGAAGGGGAGGGCACCGACTGGGCCGGCTCGCTCGTCAACTCCCGCTACGATGCCATCGCCGAGCTCTGCACCCACGTGATTGAGCGCGGCGGAGAAAAGACCGGCGCAAGCGCCTCCGACCGCATCGACATGGTCGTCACGCATCCCGTGTGGGGCTGGCTTGTCCTTGGCGGCATCATGGCGGCGCTCTTCCTGAGCATCTTCACCTTCGCCCAGGTGCCGATGGATTGGATCGGCAACCAGATGGCGGCGCTCGCCGACTGGGTGAAGCACACCATGCCCGCCGGCGACCTGCGCGACCTTCTCACCGATGGCGCCATCGGCGGCGTGGGCAGCGTGATCACGTTTCTCCCGCAGATCCTCATCCTGTTTTTCTTCATCGGGCTCCTTGAAAGCACCGGATACATGGCGCGCGCGGCCTTCATCATGGATCGGCTCATGAGCCGCGTGGGGCTCAACGGCAAATCCTTCATCCCCCTGCTCGGCTCCTACGCGTGCGCCATTCCCGGCATCATGGCAACGCGCACCATCGAGGATACGAAAGACCGCCTTGTAACCATCCTTGTCGCCCCGCTCATGAGCTGCTCGGCGCGCCTGCCCGTCTATCTCCTGCTCATCGCCGCGCTCTTTCCAAGCACCACGGTGCCCATCGGCGCGAAGGTCGGTATCATGATCTCCATGTATGCGCTTGGCACTCTTGGTGCGTTTGGCTTCGCGTGGCTGTTCAAACGCACGCTGCTCAAGGGCGAGCCACCGCTCATGATCATGGAACTGCCGCCCTACCGCCTGCCCAAGCTTCGCGACGTGGCCCTGCACATGGTCGAGCGCGCGTGGCTGTTCCTCAAGCGCGCCGGCACCATCATCCTCGGCATCTCCATTCTCCTCTGGTTCCTCACCGCCTATCCGAAGGCCCCCGCCGATGCGACCGCCTCGCAGCAGATCGCGCAGAGCTACGCCGGCATGGCGGGTCACGCGCTCGAACCCGTCATCAAGCCACTCGGTTTTGACTGGGAGATCGGCATCGGCCTCATCACATCCTTCGCCGCACGCGAAGTCTTCGTGAGCTCTATGGGCGTGATCTTCAACGCCCAGAGCGGCGAGGGAAACACCGCCCCGCTTCACGACGCCCTGCTCGCCGCCAAGTGGCCCGACGGACGCGCTCTCTTCACCCCGCTTGTGTGCATTACCCTCATGGTATTCTACGTCTTCGCGATGCAGTGCATGAGCACCATCGCCGTGGTGAGACGCGAAACCAACTCCTGGCGCTGGCCGCTCTTCCAGATCGCCTACATGACCGGCACCGCCTGGTTCGTGTGCCTGATCATTTACCAGACGGGTCGCGCATTCGGCTTTTAAGGTGTAACATTCACCATGCCCTCCAACTGGCAGACTCCGCTCGCGATCCTCGTGGTGCTCGTCGCCGCGGGATTGATCGTGCGCGGCGCGCTGAAGAAGCGCAAAACCCCCGGCTGCGGCGGAGGCTGCGGCTGCCCGACCGACAAGTTCAAGGCGCGGCTCAAGAAATAGCCGTTCTTCGGCTGCGTATCAGCCGGTGGGGGTTGACTTGGGCCTTGTCAGGTTGTCGGGGAAAAACTATTTCTACGAGACACTGGAGTTCTTCGGCTACAACCCCAACCTTCAATACCTATAACATCATGGGATCTCTCATTGGAGCCATTGGCTTCCTTATCTACGTTGCGATCATAGTCGCGATTATCGCGGGTGTTTGGAAAACCTTCACGAAGGCCGGCCAGCCGGGTTGGGCCTCGCTCATCCCGATCTACAACGTCTACATCACGCTGAAGATCGCCAACAAGCCGGGTTGGTGGCTGTTGTTGTTGCTCATCCCCGTGGTTAATATCGTCATCTTGTTTATCATCGCCATCGAAATTGCCAAGGCGTTTGGCCAAGGCACCGGTTTTGGCATTGGCTTAGCCCTGCTTGGTTTCATTTTCTATCCGATCCTCGGTTTCGGTGACGCCACTTACCAAGGCCTTCCTTCCAAGACTGGTTGATCTTCAGGTTTCCCTATTTGTTTCCCAGTCCCGCGTCCGCGAGGCGCGGGGGTTTTATGTCACGGCATCCATGACGTGATCAAATTATGCGGATGGGCTTTGGCGGGCTCATCAAAGCAGCCGTCTCCAACCGCCTCTATCCCAACCTTCGTAAACTCGAAGATCATATCGCCTCTGGCAGTTCTCCCTTGGCCCACCTCGGCCGTCTTTCCCCCATCCACCCTTGGCTTGTCGATCAGGCAAACGATGGCGCTCAGGCGTAAAGGGTAATAACTAAGGGCGATTGGTATAAAATCAGGCTGGAATTGCCTCCAGCCACGACCAATTACCATAGTTGAAATCGCGTTTCCAAGTGTCGTTTTGATACTACGCTGGCCGGCGAACAAGAAGTCGGCGGACGCCTTCGATCGGTGGCTCGGTGAGCGGGCGGTAAGCGAGCGACGCATAGGTGGTGAGCACCTTCTGCACCGCCGGATGGCAGAGGATGGGCCCGCTCACGCCGGCGCGTAGGGCATCGCGATTCCAGCCGGCAAATTTTTGGGTGATGACGTCTTCCGCCAACTGGAGGAGCGCGATGACGGAGTCGGCGACGATCTGGTGCGCGGCGTGGTCGCCTTCCTCGGCGAGGCGGAGGAGCGCGGGGGCGAGCGCGGCGATTTGCCGGTTGGGTTCGGAATGCTGGTAAAAAAAGCGCGTGATGTCGGCGGCGTGAACAAGGCCGGTGTGGGTGCGCAGCAGGGCAGAAAGGCTGGTGGGCGGTTGCCAGCCTTGCAGTTCGAGCAAGGCGCGACCGATGGCGCGACGGCCGAGGTCGTATCCACTTCCTGGATCGCCGAAGCGCCAGCCGATGCCGCCGGCGTAGTGGATGGTGCCGTCGGGCGCCTGCGCGGCGACAAAGGAGCCGGTGCCGCCGTGCAAGACGAGGCCGGGGCGCCCGCCGGTGGCGAGTTCCAGCACGGGGCGGGAATCGTCGAGGGCGGCGACTCGGCCATAGTTGCCGTCGGCGTCGAGGGCGGCGGCGGTTTCCTTCCAGAACGCGGGTGCGCCGGCCATGCACAGGAGCGTGGCGGAGATTTCGGATTTGGGACGGGCGGGATCGGAAGTGTTGAGCAGACGGGTCAACGCCTCGCCGAGCGTGGCGCTGGCGGCCTCGGGGCCGACGATGTTGGGATTGCAGCCGGGGGCGAGATGGCGCCCCAATATCTCTCCTCGAACGTCGATGAGGATGAGCTCCGTCTTGGTGCCGCCGCCATCAACGCCGATTTTCATGGAAGAAAACGGAAGGGGATTACCCGATCAGCTTGCTCAGGCGGGTGCGGTAATGCTGGGACAGCGCGATGTTGTCTTCCATGCCGCCTGGGACGTTCTGGCTGCGCACGAGGTGGAGCGCGTGGCCGTTGGTTTTGAGCCAGTCCACCACTTCGAGCACAAGGAGGTTGAGCAACGTGGTGCCGATGAGCGTCGAGGTGGGGCCTGCGAAGGTACCCGGGTTGACCTCGATGACGGCATCGCCGGTGACGCCGAGGTTGTCCAGGGTGTAGTCCGCGATGTCGTGGAGGTTTTTGCCGCCGGGATGGACGGTCTTCGCGGTCGTGCTCATGGCAAGCGAGGTGAGGGCGATCACGGTGAGGCCCTTTTTCTTGGCGTAGAGGGCGATCTCGATGGGCGAGGCGTTTTTGCCGGAGTTGGAGATGACGACGATGCTCTCGCCGGATTTCAGCCCGTAGTTGTGATGATAGCGCTCGGCGAGCCGCGTTCCGTAGCCGACGACGTTTTCTGAAAAACCGTAACCCGGGTCGATCAGGCCGGTGACAGGCATGAGGCCGCCGGCCCGGCCGATGATCTCGCGGCCGATGAGTTCGGAGTGGCCGCTGCCGAAGGTGTGAAGAACGCCGCCGGCGGCGATGGACGGACCGATGATCGGCGCGAGGGCCTTGAGAGTGGCGGCGTTTTTCTTGCGGGCCCGCGTGAGCATTCCGGTAGCGGTGGCGAAATAAGAATCGGCGAGGGACATGGCGGTTGGAGTATTCAACAAAAACAAAGATGGGAGACCGCTCAGTAAAAGAACGTCATGCTGATGGAGCCGAAGACGGATCGGTTGGGCTGGCCGTCAAATTCCTTTGTGCGGTAAACTTGGGCGTAGGTGAGCTGCCAATGTTTGGTGCCGAAGCCGAGGCCGGCGAAGAGATCGGCGACGAGCGGTCTCTTGTCCACCGACAGGCTGTTTTCAAAGGTGTTTCCGTCGAGGGTGATATCGCGGGCTACGGCGCGACCATCGACGGCTCCGAACAGGAAGATGTTGAACGGTGCGCGGGCGAGGGCGTTGGAATCGCCGGAGGGGCGGATGAGATTACTGCCGAAATCCGCCGGCAGGCAGTAGCCCGTGCGAATCTCGGTGCCGGCGTTGGCGTAGGTGAAAATATTGCCCAGACTGAGCCCGGCGTGCGGAATCAGGTCGATGCCCCAGTCGTCGCGGGCGTGGGTGGTGGAGAAGCGATATTTGCGTTCATAGACGAGGTTGAGGCCGGGCTCGTTGTGGATCTGATAACTCCAGCCTTCGGCGCGTTTCAATCCGAGGATGTTGTGAACCCCGTTCTGAGTCTGTTCTCCGAGCGCGGCGGGGCCGACCATGCCGACGGTGACTTCAAACACATCGAGGCGCGCGGTGCCGCCGGCTTCGGCGGGCGGATGGTAGATTTGGAATGCCGCGCCCAAGTAGAGCCAGGCGGCGTAGGGCCGGTCGGCGGGAGCCGGAGTTGGCGTGTGAATGTTGATGGGCGTGTAAAGGTTTTGTCCTAAGGAAAGGCCCAGTTTGTAAGGATGATCCGGTGACACGAGCGTGCCGAGGCCGCGCGCAATCCAGCGCACCGGCGCAGGCACGGAGTCGTCGGTGAAGCTGCGCAGGTCGGTCGAAAGCGCGGAGAGCTTGAAACCGTTGGTGTAGTATCGGTCGGTGCCGGCGAAGTAGCTGTCGTTTTCCGAATAGACGGTGAACGAGCCGAAATGAAGCCGGTCGTCCGTCTTCACGACGGGCGCTCCGATAACGTCGGCGCGGGCGGAGAGGGCGGGCAGGATGGCGGCAACCAGGAGAACGCGGGGAGTTTTCATGGGGAGGATTTTCAGGGAAGGAGATTTCATGTTTCCCAGCGTCCGTAAATGCCGCAGGGAAGAACCTTGCCGTCGGCCTTGATCGGAAGGCCGACTTCGCCGCCGGTGAGCGTGCCGCCGCGGCCGTGCATCAACTCGGTAAGGAGGTTGACCACCACGGTGGGCGAGAGGCGGGCGGTGTAAGCGTTGATAAGGAGGAAAAGAGGCTTGTCAGTTAGGATCTCGGCGCACTCGCGCAGGAGCGTCCAGAGGTGGTCTTCGAGTTTCCACATCTCGCCGGTGCTGCCGCGTCCGTAGGTCGGCGGGTCCATGATGATGGCATCGTAGCGCTTACCACGCTTGAGTTCGCGGCGGACGAATTTGAGGCAGTCGTCGGCGATATAGCGCACGGGAGCCTCGGCGAGGCCGGAGAGAGCGGCGTTTTCCTTGCACCACTTGACCATGCCCTCGGCGGCGTCGATGTGGGTGACGCTGGCGCCGGCCTTGGCGGCGGCGCAGGTGGCGGCGCCGGTGTAGCCGAAGAGATTGAGGACGTTGACTTCGCGACCGGCCGCGCGGGCGGCTTTGATCTTCGCGCTGAACCATTCCCAGTTGACCGCCTGCTCGGGGAAAAGCCCGGTGTGTTTGAACGAAGTTGGATGAATGCGAAACGTGAGTCCGAGGGATTGGTAGCGGATGTTCCACGAGTCCGGCAGGGGTTTGCGGTAGTCCCAACTGCCTCCGCCTTTTTCGCTGCGATGGTAGTAACCGTCCCACGCCTTCCACTCCGGGCCGCTATGCTTGGGCCAGATGATCTGCGGGTCGGGCCGCACAAGCACGTAATCGCCCCAGCGCTCCTGTTTCATGCCGTAACCGCAGTCGAGCAACTGATAATCCTGCCAGCGGTCGGCGAGGATGAGGGGCGGACGTTGGGCGGAATCGGCGGACATCGTGCCGCGAACCAACTCCTCCGCCCGCGCCCTGTCGAGAGCCTTTCCTGCGGCGCATCTAGGAAAATCCAACGCCGGATTGCGACTGCTTCATTGACTCGAAGAGGTCGGCTCATAGCTACGTTGATTCCATGAAGTTCATCGTCCGCCACGCTGCTCTGGCTCTGGCCGCCCTGCTGACTGCAACCGTCATGCCGGCGCGGGCTGATGTGGTCGAGACGAGAACCGGCGCCCGTCTCGTGGGCAAAATCACCAAGATTGACGGCACCGCCATCACTCTCGAAACCGACTATGCGGGAATCCTCGTGATCAAGCAAAGCGAGGTCGTCGGGTTGAAAACCGACGCGCCGCTCTTCGTCCGCTTTGTGGCCGGCACGGTCGTGCAAGGCACGCTCACACCGGTCGCGCCCGGCAAGATCGAGATCAGCGGACCTGGCGGGGCCCTCAGTACATCCGTTGGTAAAATCGCGGCCATGTGGGCGCCCGGCGACAAGGATCCGGCTCTCGTCGCGCTGGAGCGCAAGTGGGGCTACGAGGCGGCGGTCGATGTTGCCGGCAAGACCGGTAATCGGGAACAACTTGGCACGGCCGCCAGTTTGCGCGCCAAGCTGGTCGGGCCGACCGATACGCTCCAATTATACTCCGCCTATAATCGCCAGAAAACCGACGGCACTACTTCCGCCGACCAATTCAAGGCCGGGGCTGATTATTCCGACAACTTCTCCGGGCGATATTCATGGTATGTTCGCGACGAAGGCGGCTTTGATCGTGTGAAGGACATCAAGCTCTATAACGTGGCCGCCTCCGGTTTCGGCTATGATGTGATTCAAAAACCGAAGCACATCCTTACGGGCCGCGCGGGTTTGTTATTCCGCTATGAAGATTATGGGAACCCGGCCACTGAGGATATCAAAGGACTGGGTCTGGATTTTGGAATCAATCACACCTACACGTTTTCGAGTTCCAAGCTGGTGAACCAGCTCTCCTACACTCCGTCCATCGAGGATTTCAGCAACTTTCACCTCAATCACGAATCCTGTTACGAGATCCCCTTGGCCAACCTCGCATGGAAATTACGTTTCGGCATCAGCAACGACTACAACAGCAAGCCCGGTGTGAATGTGAACCGACTGGATACCACTTATTTTACCCGGCTGGTGCTCAACTGGAAGTGACCGCGGGACGCAAAAAAGCCGGTCCTTTGCGGGACCGGCTTTGGGTGAAACGAAGCAGGGCGCGGCGGCTCAGAGTTCTTAGGCGGTGGGCTGCTTCTCGATCCGGTTTTTGTCGAGCTTCGCGACGGCAGGCTTACCAGCCGACGGTGGATTTCTTGGTCTGCTTGGCGATGGCGCGGTCGTCTTCCCAGACGGTGAGGCCGGTCTTCACGTTCACCAGCGACATTTGGAAGCTGTAGGTGTTCTGGGTCACGCCGTTGAGCCGGTCAGTCTGCTGGATAAGCTTTCCGTAGAGTGTGAAGTTGACGGAGGGAACAATGGCTTTTTTCCCGGTCGTCATCTCGTCCATCTCGGCGGCCTCGGAGGCGACGACGGCACGCTCGCCCAGGCCCATGGTGTTGGTCACGGCAACCTTGCCGGTCTGCGAGAGAGCGACGCGAATTTTCTTGATGAGGAGATCGGTGTCGATGTTGAGCTGGGTGTTGTTGATGATGCGATCAACGGCGAGGACGGCCGGTTGGACGGGAGACTTGTCGAGCGCGCCGGAGGAGAGCAGCGAGCCGACGAGCTGGTCGGCGGCGTTCACCCAATCCTGAGAGTTGATGCCGCCGGTGTTCAGGGCCTGCGGGCCGCTGGCGTCGATGGTGCGGGTCTCGGCCGTCTGGCAGCCGGTGATGAGGAGGGTCGCAGGCACGATCACGCCGGCGAGGAGGATGGTCTTGAAACGGAGTGTAGTCATGGGAGGTTTAGAGTTCGCTGAATTTGAGGATAAAATCGACGGCGCGCGGAGACACGGCCACGGTGGAGATGTAGGCGGTGTCGCGGCCCTGAATGTTCAGGATTTTCCAGCCTTCGTTGGGGGAGTTGACCGCCATGCCATCCTTGTCGATCCACTCGAATTTATAGCGGACGGTGCGGAGGTCGTCCTTGAGGTTTTCGACCTTGGCCTGGATTTTGAGCAGGTTGCCGGACACGATGGTTTGGTTGACGGCGTAAACCCGGACGGTGCGTGCGAGGGAGTTGTCGGTGACGACACGTTTGTCGGCGATATAGTCGGCGGTGGCGAGCGGCTGGGCGCGCTCGACGGTGTTCACATTCGTGGCGCAGCCCGAGAGAAGGGCGGCCAAACCGGCGGCGAGGAGGACGCCGCCAACAGAGCAACGGGAGGTTTTCATTTGAGGAGGAATTGAGTGACGAGCAGGGGAGCGGTGGATGAGACGTTCTTCACATAGACCACATTTACGGCTCCGGGGTCCAAGGTAATTGTCTTGGACTGCGCGCCCGCCGTGAGGGTGAGCTGGCGGTCGGACGGGGTGGCGAGGCGGGCGTATTGGAACTCCTTGGGCAACGTCAGCCAAGTGCGGGTGTCGGCGATGTTGGTGGAGGCGTTGAGCGCGGTCATGGCGATACCGCCAAGGAGGCCGGCCATGGCGCTCTGGTCGCTCAGTTGTTTCTGCACGATGGCCTGGATGATGGCCTTCGTGGCCGTGGCGATGAGGGTCTTGGTCACGGTGGCGGGCCACTCGTTCTTGAAGTCGTTGGCCACGACGCTGTCGATGCTGGCAACCGTGGCGGTGTTGAGGGTTTGCCCGCCGGCGGTGACGGCCAGAGTGGCGTTGTAATCGCCGTTGAATTTGAGCCGGGGGAAGGCCGCGCCGACGTAGGCGAGCCGACTGGTCACAAGGAAGGTCGGGATGTCGATGCGCAACTGGTCGCGGTAGGGACCGGAACCGGTTTCAAAGATGACATAGGTGAGCGCTTCGGGCGCTTTGCCCTCGGCTGCGGCGGAGGCGAGCGCGAGATCGGCGGCGACATAGGGGTTCTCCGGCACGAGGGCGGCCACACGCTCGAAAGACTTGCGTCCGCGTTCCCAGTCGGCGCCGTTTTCGCCGCGCATGCTGAAGAAGAGACCGTCGAGGAAAACCGCGAAGGGATTGACGTAATCGCCATAGGCTTTGATCGGGGCTGACGATTCGGCGAGGGCGGCGCTGAGTGCGGGGCCGGTCTTGGGGTCGCTCTGGGCCTTGTCCACATCGTAGGATGCGCTCTTGCCCTTCTCGTCTTTGACCTTGCCTGCGCGGGCCTGGTCGGCCTCTGCCTGCGAGGCGGCGATGCGTTTCTGGTTCAGCTCGACGGCGTCGCGCTGGCGCTGGAGGGCGCGGTTGAGGGAGACGCGCGCCGGGTCGATTTGCCCAAGCTGGAGCTGGGTGAGCGCATTGTAGGTATCGAGCATCACCTTGTCGTAGGCGCGCCCGCGATAGGGCAGGTTGGCGAGGTTGGTGACGAGCGCGAAGCCTTCGGAGCCGACCTTGATTTTCGCCTGTTCCTCCCAGTAATTTACTTTGTCCTCGGCCTGATTAAACGCGTCGAGGGAGCGTTTGGCATACGAGGCCGAAACCTCGGCCGGCGTGGGCGGCGGCGGAAGAGGGGCGGCGGGATCCTTCGGGGTCACCGCCGGCGGTGGCGGCAGTTGTGTGGAATCCGCCAAGGCCGCGGTGCGCAACGTGGCGCCTTGTTCGAGCTTCCAGAGAATCTCATCCTTTGAGCCTTCGTGGGCCTTTGCTTCCTTGTCAACGGAGGCGACCGCCGAGGCGATATTGCTGGTTTTGAAGGAGGTGACGATGGAGGCGGATTGCTGCTGGTAGGTCTGGCAACCGACAACCAGCAAAAGGACCGTCGAGCCGCCCAGAATCTGGACGGTGTGACGCCACGGTGCGAACGGGCGTGAAGTGAATTTCATGGACGAGGATATATGTAGGTTGAAGCGAAACCGAAGAACAGGAGACGCGCCCGGGACGAGGGCGCGCATCCACTGGCAAAACCGTTTATTCGGCCGGCGCGGGATCGGCGACGTCGTCTTTCAAGCGTACGATGGCGAGGCGGTCGATACCGGTGTCCTCGACGATGTCAGCTTGGGAATTCTGCGGGGTGACGCGGCTGATCTTGACCTTGCCAACGAAGACTTCCTCACGGGTTTTATCGCCGGTGTCGGGATCGACGAGGTCGCCGCCGAGGGTGAAGACCTCCCAGACTTGGCCGACCTTAATGCCCGAGGTGTCGTTGCGATTGATCGTCACGACCTTGTCGCGCTTGCCGATGATGCGCGCCGGGTAAACGGTGTCGGCCACGCGCGAGGCGATCTTCTGCGCCATCTCGCGGGTGATGTCGGTGAGGAGCGCGTCGCTGGATTCGCCGACTTTTGCGGTAGTGTTGCCGGAGAGCTGATCGGCCTGGCGGCGCGAGACCTGGAAGTTGGTGCTGGCGACGGCGCGCTGGGTGGAGACCTCGGTGATCTTGGCGACGGCGGAGAGCTCGATCACGCGGGCGGTAACGGTTTTGCCGAGGGCGGCGAGCGTGCGGGTTTCCATGCGGTCGTTGAAGCCGTCCACGCGGATGGTGAGGATGTAGTCGGCTTGGTTAAACTGCATGGCGTTGCCGGCCGCCTGCTGTTCCTTGGCGAGCGCGTCGGCGTCGGAACGTTCGAGAATTTCGAAGCGCTTGGTGTTAAGCACGCGGTCGTAAACTTGCGAGTCGAGCGCCTCGAGCACACTGGACAACGAGAGGCCGACACCCTGTTTGGCCATGCGGGCCTTCACGGACTCGGTCGGGGCGATCTTGGTGATGGCGAGTTTCTTTTTGCCGGGAGCCTCTTGGGCATTCACCGAACCGATGAGCAGCGCGCCGAGGGCGAGGGACGAGATGATTTTTAAAAGTTTCATGGCGGTTATGGGAGATAATGGAGAATTGACTCAGTGGCCACCGAAGATGGCGTGATCGATGTTATTGTTGGTGACGGCAGGAGCGTCCTTGGTGTCGACCTTGAATCCGCTTTGTTCAAGTGACTTGGCTTTGCCTTCGAGGACTTTGACCTCGCCGTCGGTGAGCTTGGCGCCGTTCTTGAGGCCGTTGAGGAAGGCCGTGGAATCTTTCCAGCGGGCGTAGCCTTCTTCGCTCAACTCCAACGCGACGGTGAGTTTCTGGCCCTTGAGGAAGTTGACGGTGCGCTCCCAAGGTTTGAATCCCTCACGGGTGACGCGGAGCTTGCTCAGGCCGGGCTTGACGGTGATGTCGCCCGGAGCGGAACCGACGGCGATGCCGTCCACCTCGACGGTGACGGAGAGAGGCGAGACTTTCAACTTGCTCTCGGAAATGGTGACGGTGTTTTCGACGCCGATGCGGACGTCGGGGATGGTCAGATCGGCGGCCTCGGTTTGGATGGTGATGGTGACCAAGCCCTGCGCGGCGGCCGGTGCGGTGATGCGACCGGCGTCGATGCGGGTCTTGAGGCTGGCGGCGACTTTTTTCGAAGCGTCGGAGAGCAACTCGTCGAGCACATCGGCTTGGGCCGAGACGGAGGTTTCGCTCTGCTGGACGAGCTTGGAAACTTTCACCGTGTCGGCGGTGAGGCTGGCGCCGGAAGCACCGTCAAGGATCTTATAGGTGACGCGCAGGGTATTGGCCACGTTGACCGCTTTGACGCCGTAGGCATCGATCGTGCGTGCATTGGCGTCGAAGCCCGTGAGCGTGATCTGCAGCAGGTAGTCTGCGCCCAAGGTCTGGGCCAGGCGAACCGCCGAGGTGCCGTCGGCCAGCGCCTTGTCGGTGGCGTTGGTTTTGGCGTTGGGATCAAGCGAGGCGACCGCGCTTGAGGCCGTCTCGCGGCTGATGACGGAGACGCCGAGATCGGTGATTTGTGCGGTGACGTAGTCTTCAAGCGAGGCGACTTTGTCGTCGTAGGCCTTGCCGGCGCGGTTGGAGACGAACACGGCGGCCTTGTAGGTTTTGGAAACCGCCTCACGTTCCGCTTGTGTTGTGGTGGTGACGCGTTCGGTGATGGCCTTGCCATCTTTCAGGTAGGTCTTGGTTTCGGTCGTGGTGGCGGGTGCGCCTACTTCACGTTCGGTCGTGACGGTGGATTGGGCGGAAACGGTGACAACAGTCGGCACCAGCAAAGCGCCCAGCAGGAGGAGTGATCGGGCAAGTTTCATGATGGAAAGGAGATTGCGAGGGGAGGGAAACGAGGTGATGAGACGGACTTCTGGGGAGGGATGTTCCGCACAATTTATTTCTTTAGACACCAAGCGGCGACGAATGCATGACAATGGCGACCTGTGATCAAGGGAAAGAAGACCTAGCTACTCTTGCTGTCGCTTCAGGTAGGGTCAAGCTGGTTGCCTGCGCGATTTTTGCTTCTGCACCATCCGCCGGCCCATCATTGGATGGCTTTTTTTTAATGATTTAACCCGTGCAAATCGTTGCTTTGCAAAAGTGCTTTGCTTTGTCATGTTCGTTTCATTCTCGCACCGACATGAAACACTTCCCCTTCCGTCACGTCGTTTTTTTTGGCTTATTCGGTCTCGTGGCCATCCTCTGCTCCGCTTCCGCCGCCACCTCTGCCGCAGACTTCACCACGCTCCGCGCCAAGGCGGAAAAGGGCAATCCTGTCGCCCAGTATAATCTCGGCCTTGCCTACGCCGATTTGCACGAGTCCTTCTACGATCCTATCGAAGCCTACGTTTGGCTCAATCTCGCCGCCAGTAACGGCACGATGGGCAAGGCTCTCGCCGCCATTATTGATACGATGACGCCTGCTCAGCTCGCGGAAGGCCAGCGCCGCTTCACCGCCCGCCACGCCGTCCCCACGGCGGTCGCTGTTCCCGCTTCTCCCATAGCCGTCCCTCTAGCCGCCCCCGAAAAGCCCGCCGCCGTTGCCGTCGCTAAGGAAGCCGACGCGATCAAGGCTTCTCTCAATGCCCAGCTGGCCGACGCCAACAAGCGCCTCGCCATCGCCCAAGCCGCGCTTGCAAGCAAGGACAAGACCATCGCCTCGCTTCAAGGTCAGTTGACCGCGGCTCCGGCTCCAGCGACTGTGCCGTCTGCGGCTGAACTTGCCTCTGTGCGGCAGCAATTGACGCAGACCGCTGATGCGCTCGTCGTCGCCCGGCGTTCGCAAAGCCTTTCCGAAGCGGAAGCCGCCAGCCTCAAGGCGACTGCCGACAAGGTCAGCGCCGAGCGCCTCGCCATCGCCGCCCAGCTCGAAAACACCATGAACGAGGTCGCCCGGCTCCGCGCTGAGTTGGACGCCGCCAAATTATCCGATCCCGCTGTCACCGAACTTCGCGAGAAATTCACCGCCGCCGCCAAAACCCTCGCAGACACTCAGGCCGAGCGCGACACTCTCTCGCATCAGTTGGCCGATGCCAAGGCTGCTCCCTCCACTCCGTCGAACGTCGCCGCTCCTCCTGCTGCTCCTGTCGCAGTTCCTGCCACGACTGATTTGGGCGACCTCCCGGCGCATCTCGCCGAGGTTGAGAAGGTCAGGGCTGAAACCCAGTCCAATCTCGATGCCGCCCTCCGCACCTACACGCTCAATCAGGCCGAGATCGAGCGCCTTCAAAAATCCCTCGCCATCATCGAAGGCGAACGCGCCGACGCGGCCGCTAAGCTCGAAGCTGCCACTAAGGAACTCGTCACCCTTCGGCCTCAGGCCGAGGTTGCCGCCGCCTCGGCGGCGCAAGTTGCCACCCTTAGCGCTCAACTTGCCGCCGCCCAACTCACCGCTGCGGACCGCGCCGCCACCATTGACCACGCCGCACAGGATCTCGCCGCCGCCCGCCAGACGGCCTCCAGTGCCGCCAACGAGCTTGCCGCCGTTCGCGAGCAACTTCGCCTCACGCAGGCCCAGTCAGCATCCGCCGCTAATGAAGTTTTGGAATTAAAAACTCGCCTCTCGCTCGGCACAGCCGCCGTTCCGCCCAGTCGTCCCGGCAGTAATACCATTTTTCCAACTCCTGTCGTCGTTACTTCTCCGGTCGTTTCTCTGCCGGTCGCTACGCCGGCCGTCGGCCCGACGAAGTCTGAGGTCGCGTCCGCTCCGGAGGTGCGCATCCATGTGGTTTCCCCAGGCGATTCGCTCTCCAGTATCGCCAAGCGCTACTACGGCAACGCCTACCGCTGGAATGATATTCTTGAGGCCAACCGCAACACCCTGCGCAATGCCGACACTCTCACCCTCGGAACCAAACTCCGTATTCCGTAATACGGGAAGGTCACCTCGGAGATGTTCCTCTCCTTGAGACCTCACGATGCCCGGCCGTCGTCGTCCTCCCGCAATACGCGAATATTATCCTCTGTCGCGCAGCGTTTTCCTTTCATATGTCTAGCTGACGTGCGCACGCTTTTTAGAGCCAGGGTTGTGTAAGTTTTCGCTGGTGGGTAACGTCAGAAAAACCCAACTAAAAATGCCTAGGAAAAAACGCAGTGAGGAACAGATAGTCTATGCGCTTCGACAGGTTGATAATGGA
>CAIVDS010000043.1 GCA_903904685.1 uncultured Verrucomicrobiota bacterium | reverse complement strand
TGGCTGACTTAAACTCACCCACCCCCCCGCCCGACGATCCCAACTCGGAGAAGGCCAAACGCCTTCGCTCCGTCATCAACCAGGCCCTCTCCGCCGAAGTCACCCTCGGTGGCGCGGTCGCCACCGCCGCCGCCAAGATCGAATACGCCGCCGCCCTCGCCGCCGAAGGCATCGAGGCCTCCCTCGTCGCCGAACTCGCGACCCTCGCCGAAGAGGCCACCAAACTCCTCGGCAGCACGGGCGGCAAAAGCACCGAGAAGAAGGTTGACACCATCGGCGAGGAAGAGGCCAAAGCCGCCCTCCTTAAACTCATCTCCGCCACCCAAACCCGCGCCAAACGCACCTACCCCAAGGCCGACGACCCCCGCCGCGACAACTATTACATCGGCCTCAAGTTCTCCACCACCCGCACCCTCCTCGAAACCAGTTCGCAGGCCATCATCGATCGCCTCGGGGTTGACACCCTCAAAGGCATGAAACCCACGGATGTGACCGAGATGCAGGCCGCCCGCAAAGCCTACGTCGATTCGCAGGCGTCCCAGTCCGGCGCCCAAGCCGTCTCCACCACCACCCACGCGCAATGCGTGGCCAAGGTGAAGCAGGTCTCCGAAAAGCGCCGGGATATCCAATACGCCGTGGAGGCGATCTGGCCCTCGACCAATCCCCTCAACGCCGGCATCCGCGTCGAGTTCAAACTCCGCCCCGACCACCCCATGAAGTAACCCCGTAAAAAGAACAGGACCCGGTGGACGATAAACTCCGGGCAATCTGGGCTGCGCCCTTCAACTTGAAAACTGCGCAGCCACGGTGCCCGTTTTATCGTCCGCCGGATTCCTCTCCGCCGCTCCTGATCCTTGAACTTGAACTGGCAACTTGAACTGCGCCGCAGCGGCGCCCTTCATTCAGAAACCCAAGCATGGCTATTAAGAGAGATAACATCACGCACGCCGGAAGCGATGCGGCTTTACGTGAATCCATTTCCATCCAACGTCGCCGGATATCTGTCTGATTAAATCGTTGGTCAAAATGAAGCCGATCTTATTATTCGCCGTGGTTATCGCACTTTCAGGCTGCGCATAGTCCCGTGTTTGGGAGATGGCGATTCGGCTCTTTTTATCGAGCTTTTCAGTGAGTATATAAAAATCGGAAAAAGAAATATCCCGAAGCCTTTGGATTGGCAGCAAAGACTCGACAGATTGCCCACCCATGCAAAGAAGAAGCAGCCTGCCAGCAGGAATGAAAAGGCGTAGCTAATGCCAATAACTCTGTCCGGCAAAGAAATGAAAATCACAATCCTGCTGTCTTCACTTTTCGCCCTGATCGCAATGGCGTTCAGTCTCCGCTATTTGCATGCCGCTCGATCAAACATTGGTTTCTACGCCGCCACCGCCCAAATCCAAAAAACAATATTCGAAAAAGAAGGAAATGACGAACTCAGGAAAGCCTACCTGCGTCAAATTTCAGCAGATAAAGACCGGGGAGTTGATCAAACCATTGGATGTCTATTGATATATTCCGCCTTGGGATTCACGGGGATAAATTTGGTTTTAAGCGGCTTTCTACTGGCAAGACAAAGGGGGCGGGCGAGTTGCTCGATAACCCCGTCCGGCAAAGAATGAAAAAATTATTCCTCAAGATTCTCCCCATTGTTCTTATCGGTGCCGCCGTTGGATCATACTATTTATTTCGCCCCTATCGCACGGATCGCGACGGGGTTCCCGAAAACTTCCGGTTTGCTCGCGAACTTGTAACGCTTTGCCTGTTATATGAAGCGGACCATGGGGAAAAAGACTTTGGTAAAATCGTAACCATCGACGATCTCAGAAAATACCAACCCGGTTGTTTCGGGACATACCGAGACCGTCTTTTGCAAGATCAAGTGGTCTTGTTTATTCCCCAAACGCTTCCGCTGAATCCATCCAGAATCGTTTGCATCGTTCGTGAAGACAGTCGAATGACCGTCCTATCCGCAAACGGCTCAAAGCCCGTTTATACGAAATGAAACCCAAGGCGGCGCGGTCCGCTCAAAGCTCCAGCACCGTGCGCAGCTTCGCGCAGATCGCTGCGTTGCCCGCGATGAACCGGATGCGGTCCATCTTGAGGTCGAACACCGTCATCGGGAACTGCTCGCAGTAAAATCCAAAGGGGGCGCGGCGAGTTTGATCAGTCATAGAGACCGGACTCGCACTGGCACCGACTCAATGCGCCCGGATTCCGCCTGGGAACGTTTCAGGAGGCTTTCACGCCCCGCCCGATCAAACCTTACGGCGCAACTCCCCAACGCGTGGTAAACGGATAATAGATGACAAGCGGACGGCCCACGACGTCTTTGGCCGGCACGAAGCCCCAATAGCGACCGTCCTGACTGTTGGCCGAGTTATCCCCCATCGCGAGGTAACCGGCGGGCGGAACGGTGATCTTTTGACCGGCGAAGAGCTGGGCGTTGGGATAGCGGTCGTCCGGATGACCGTTGAAGTAGCCGGTGTAGTGTCCCGTCCTGTGCGCATTCCGGTCGAAAGCGGCGGAGCCGGAGATGGGCCGGCCGTTGCGGTAAAGCACAGGCTCCCTGACTTCCATCACATCGCCCGGCGTGCCGACGAGACGCTTGATGTAATACTGGTCGCCGTATCTCTCGCCCAGAACAGGGATGTTGCCGGTGCGGAAAACGAAGCCGTCGCCCACGGTGGGTTTCACGAAGTTGTAACTGAACCGGTCGACGAAGAGCTGATCGCCGGTCAATTTGTCGAACGAGAAAACGCGTTCGCCGGTCTTCACGTATTTGCCGGTGCGAATGCACCTCAAGGGCTCGCCATCGACGTCACGGGTGACAATCGCGCCCGAATCGAACTTATGCCTGATCGCGGCACCGAGGTTTTCGGGGTTGAAGGCCTTCCCCTCCGTGAGAAACGCATCATAGACCGCCCAATCGAAATCGAAATCGAGCGGGACGCGCACGCTCACCGGCTGGTCGTCCACGAGCAGGGTGTATTTCCTCACCTGCGTCGGAAGGACGAGCCATGAGCGGCCCGCCACGATCCGGGAATGAACGTATCCCCGACTCTCGGCGCCACCGATCGGAATGAGCACCTCTCCATCGGCAGGCGCATCCAAACGGCAGGGCCATGCGCCGACGGTCACCATGCGCAAGGCTTCCTGCAAGCGACCTGGCTCGTCCGCAGGTTTGAGAAACGCCTCGGAAGTCATGCCGTTGTAGCTCGGCCACATCGAATTCGTCGGGATCTTGAACGGCTGCACGAAATACGCGCGCACGCCGAGGATAACGATGGCGGCGACGAGGAAAAACTCCACGTTCTCCGTCCAGCTCGACTTCGGATAATGCGTGCCGCCGACGCGGCGCAGGACGCCTTCAAGCGATTCGATGCCGAGCTTGAGCTTGCTCGAATCGGCTTTGTCGCGGAGTTGCCGGCGAACGGTCTCGGTCGCCTGCTGGAGCGCGCCGCGCTCGGCGTCGGTCATCAGGTCGCGCCGGTAGTGATAAACCTTCGAGGACAATTCCAGCCAGTTGGCGGCGTTGGCCCGCATTTTCTTTTCCACTGAATCGAAGAGTCCGAAAAGCACGGGAAGAGGGTGTTAATTGAAGGTGGGCGGGACAAGAAAAAGGCGCGTCGGCGGCAACGCCCCCCCCCTTAGTTTTTGAGTATCTGGATAAACGTGTCCGGCGGGATGTTCACCTTGCCGATCATCTTCATCTTCTTTTTGCCCTCTTTCTGCTTGTCGAGGAGCTTGCGCTTGCGGGAGATGTCGCCGCCGTAGCACTTCGCGGTGACGTCCTTGCGCATCTCCTTCACGTTGTCGCGGGCGATGATCTTGCCGCCGATGGCGGCCTGGATGGCGACCTTGAACATCTGGGGCGGGATGATTTGGGCGAGTTTTTCGCAGAGGACGCGGCCCTTGGCCTCGGCCTTGTCGCGATGGACGATGCTGGCGAAGGCGTCCACCGGGTCGCCGTTGATCATGATGTCCATCTTCACGAGGTCGGAGATCTGGTAGGCGCCGAGTTCGTAGTCCATCGAGCCGTAGCCATGGGTGACGGACTTGAGCCGATCGTTGAAATCGACGAGGATCTCGTTGAGCGGGAGGACGCAACTGAGCATGACACGGGTGGAATCGAGCGTGTCGGTATGATCGACCGAGCCGCGTTTCTCCATGACGAGGGCAAGGATATCGCCCATGGAATCGTTGGGAATATGGATGGAGGCCTTGATCGTCGGCTCGCTGATATACTCGATGGTGCCGGGGTCGGGAAGATTCACCGGATTATCAACGTCGAACTCCGGCTTGCTATGCGGCTTCACGTGATAAACGACGCTCGGATACGTAGAGATGATATCGACGTCGTGCTCACGGCGAATGCGTTCCTGGATGATCTCCATGTGGAGCAGTCCAAGGAAACCGCAGCGAAAACCGAAACCAAGCGCGAGCGAGCTTTCGGACGAGTAAAGGAAAGCGGCGTCGTTGAGGCGCAGACGGCCGAGGGCGGCCTTGAGCTTCTCGTAGTCGTTGCTCTCAAGCGGATACAGGCCGCAAAAAACCATCGGGCGGACTTCCTTGTAGCCGGGCAGCGCCTCCTCGGCAGGCTTGCTGGCGATGGTGATGGTGTCGCCCGTCTTGATGTCGGCGGTGTCTTTGACGTTGGTGACGATGTAGCCGACGGAGCCGGGTTCCAACAGCGCGGACTTGGTCATCTTGGGCATGAACACGCCGACTTCCTTGACCTCGGATTTTTGCCCGTTGCTCATCAGCATCATCGTGTCACCGGCCTTGATGGAACCGGAAAACACGCGGATGTAGGCGATCACGCCGCGGTAGGAATCATAGAGGGAGTCGAACACGAGCGCGCGCGTCTGGGGATAATCCGACCAGCGCGGAGGCGGCACCCGGGCGACGACGGCCTCCAGGATGTCCTCGATGCCGATGCCGGACTTGCCACTGGCAAGAATAGCCTCCTCGGCGGAAATCGTGAGAATATCCTCCAACTGTTTTGAGCAGAGTTCGAGATTGGCGCTCGGCAGGTCGATCTTGTTGATAACAGGGATGACCTTGAGATTCTGGCCGAAGGCGAGGTGGGCGTTGGCCACGGTCTGCGCCTCGACGCCTTGGGCGGCGTCGATGAGCAAGAGAGCGCCCTCACAGGCGGCGAGCGAGCGGGAGACCTCGTAGGAAAAGTCCACGTGGCCGGGCGTGTCCATGAGGTTAAGCCGGTAAACCTGCTTGTCCTTCGCGGTGTAGAGCATCGTCACCGGGTGGCTTTTGATGGTGATGCCGCGCTCCTTCTCAAGGTCCATCGCGTCAAGATGCTGCTCGGTGAGCACGCGTTGCGCGACCGTATTGGTGTATTCCAGGAGACGGTCTGAGAGCGTGGTTTTGCCGTGGTCGACGTGGGCGATGATGCAGAAATTACGGGTGTGAAGGACGTCCATGCTGTGCTTGCGAACTGCTGAGCTTGAGGAGTCCCGCCAATGCGGGACGGCGATGCGGTTGAGAAGTGTTAAAGGGTCATCGTGCGGACGACCCCTGCCACTTTCAAGCGACTAAATCAGGAAACTCCGCGAAGCTTTTTACGACCCAAGCCTTGTCCGTGCGTTTGGCCAGGCCGGCCAGCACGCCGCCGGTTCCCAGTTCCCAAAATCCGGTCGCGCCCGCCGCCGCTGCGGCGCGCATGCAATCTTCCCAAAGAACAGGTGAAACGACCTGTTTCACCAACGCCTCGCGGATGGCGGCGGTATCGCTCACCGCTTGACCCGTGGTATTGGTGAAAACCGTAAGCTGCGGGGCCGCAAACGCCACTCCCGAAAGGAAATTGGCGAACGCGGCGCGGGCCGGTTCCATCAGGCGGCTGTGGTAGGCACCGGCGACGTTCAGCGCGATGACCTTCTTCATGCCGCGATCTTTCGCGGCGGCGACGGCGGCTTCGACCTTGGTCTTTTCGCCCGACACGATGATCTGGCCCGGTGCGTTGAAATTGGCGGTTTCGATATCGAAATCACGACACAGCTCGGCGACTTTGGCGCGCTCCTCGCCGATCACAGCGGCCATGCCGCCGACAGTCTGCTCGCAGGCCACCTGCATGAGACGGCCGCGCTCGGCGACGACTTTGAGACCGGTGGCAAAATCAAACACGCCCGCCGCCGTCAGGGCGGTCACTTCACCAAGGCTCAGGCCAAGGGCGAACTTAACGTCTCCGAGTTTACCCTGTTCTTTCAAAATGGCGTGCAATGCGAGCCCGTGGACAAAAAGCGCCGGCTGGCAAACCTTGGTTTGCGTGAGTTCGACGTCGGGCCCCTCAAAGCAGATTTTCGCGAGATCCCAGCCCAAGACGCGATTGGCCTCGTCGTAGAGGGCGCGAGCAGTCGCCGAGTTTTCGTAGAGCGACTTGCCCATGCCGACCTTTTGCGCGCCCTGTCCGGAGAAAATAAGTGCGATAGCCATAGTGATGAAACGAACACGCGTAAAGCCCTCGCCCGCCGAAACCAAGTCTTAAATCCACCGCACGCCTGCCCATGCCGGATTACTTGAAGAAGATACCCTTGAGATTCATTTCCAGCGCCTGCGGATTCGGCGAGAAACGCAGGCCCTCGGCCTTGCTGATAGTCCCCGCTTTGACCAGACGATAGAGATCGCGGTTAAAAGAAAAACTTGCCGAGTCGGTGCCGGCCTCAAGGAGACCCTGAATCTTCTCGAACTGACCATCGAGAATGAGATTTCGGATAACCGAGTCGGTCGTAAGAATCTCGTTGGCAGGCACGCGACCGCCGCCCTCCATCGTGGGGATAAGCTTTTGGCAGATAAACCCGCGGATCGTGCTGGAAATCTGTCGGCGGGCTTGGATTTGTTGCTCTGGAGGGAAGAATTCGAACAAACGCGTCAAGGACTGCGCCACCGTGCCGGCATGCATCGTCGACAACACCAAGTGACCGGTTTCCGCCGCCGAAATGGCGGTTTCAAAAGTCTCCCGATCACGCATTTCCCCGATGAAGATGATGTCGGGGTTTTGCCGGAGCACCGACTTTATCGCCATTTCGAAGTTGGGTACATCAAGGCCGATTTCACGCTGCTGGAAAACGGATTTGTCATCAAGGAACGTGTATTCGATCGGGTCTTCCAAAGTGATGATGTGCTTGTCGAGATTCTGGTTTATCCAGTTGAGCATCGCCGCCAAGGTGGAGCTCTTGCCGGAGCCCGTGGCCCCGCAGACCAGTAGGATTCCATCTTTTGCCTTCGCGAGGTTGAGCATCGGATCGGCATTCAACCCGAGGTCGGCAAAGGACGGCACGTGGTCCTTAATGTGACGGAACACGATGCTGGCCATGCCGCGCTGGTGGAATGCGTTTACACGGAAACGGCCAATGCCTTCAGCCACGTAAGCGAAGTCAACCTGCGTCTGCTCCATCCAGCGCGCCCGAAAAATCGCCGGCACATGCGTATCAATAAACTCGCTCACTTCGGCCGGCGTGATCGGATCCATGTCAACCGGCTTCAACCGACCTGAGATTCGAACATAACCGGGCCTTGCGGACTTGGTGACAACGTCGCTCGCTCCGCTTTCCACCGCGAGTTTAAGCAGATCGTTAAATATTTCAGTGGTAGGCGTCATGGAGATGAAGCAGA
The DNA here is from genome assembly GCA_903904685.1 of uncultured Verrucomicrobiota bacterium. Taxonomy (GTDB): domain Bacteria; phylum Verrucomicrobiota; class Verrucomicrobiia; order Opitutales; family Opitutaceae; genus Rariglobus. The sequence continues at coordinate 52,937 of CAIVDS010000043.1, read as the reverse complement.
TGAAAAACGTTGCGGATTTGTTAAAGTGAGGTGCTCTGCTGTGCAAGGTATCTTCCGTACTCCTTCCATGAAACTCCGCCCTCTCACCGGCACGATCACCGCACTGGTAACGCCTTTCAAGAACCAAGCCGTCGCCTATGACGATTTGCGCAAACTCGTGGAGTTCCAGATAAAGTCCGGTATCAACGGTCTTGTCCCGGTCGGCACCACCGGCGAGTCCCCCACCCTTTCACACGAAGAGCACCTCGACGTTGTCCGCGCCGTCATTGAAATGGCTCGTGGCCGCGTGCCGGGCATCGCCGGCACGGGATCCAACTCGACGAACGAAGCGGTTGACCTCACCACGCTGGCAACCAAAGCAGGCGCCGACGCCGTGCTCGTCGTCGCCCCTTATTATAACAAGCCAAGCCAAGAAGGTGTTTTCCGCTACTTCTCCGCCGTGGCCGAGGCGACCGACAAGCCAATCATCCTCTATTCCATCCCCGGACGTTGCGGCATCGAGATTGGCGTGTCGGTTGTGGAGCGCCTGCGCGCGAAGTATCCGCATGTTCGCTATATCAAGGAAGCGGGCGGTTCGGTGGACCGCGTGGACCAACTCAAGCAGGCTCTTGGCAAAGACATCATCGTGCTCAGCGGCGACGATAGCCTCACCCTACCGTTTATTTCGGTTGGCGCCGAGGGCGTCATCAGCGTCGCCTCCAATCTCTTCGCCAAGGAAGTCGTTCAACTGGTGAACACCGCGTTGGGCAACGATTTGGCCAAGGCCGCCAAGCTCCACCGGAAGCTTTACCCGATTTTCAAGACGCTCTTCATCGAACCCAATCCCGTGCCCGTCAAAATTGCTCTCGCCCGCGCCGGTATCATCGGCTCTGCCGAGGTGCGCTCGCCGTTGTGCGAGATGAGCAAGGCCAACGAACAAATCCTCATCGCGACGCTCAAGGCGTTCGCCAAATAATCCCTGTCTCTACGCATCGCGCTTATCGGGGCCCGTGGTCGCATGGGCCAGACCATCATTGCCGCCGCCAAGGAGGCTGGCGTCACTATCGCAGCCGCCATCGACACCGGTGACGATTTTGCCACGGGCATCAAACAAGCCGACGTCATCATCGACTTCAGCTCGCACAAAATCTCCGCCGAGGTCGTCAAGCTGGCCGTTGCCTTCAACAAGCCGCTTGTCATGGGCACGACCGGCCACGCCGCCGCCGAAAAGAAACACCTGCTCGCCGAGATTGCCAAGGTCCCCACGGTCTGGTCGGGCAATTATTCGGTCGGCGTCAACCTGCTCTTTGCTCTTACACGCCGTGCCGCGGCCGTACTCGGAGCCGACTACGATGCCGAGGTCGTCGAGATGCATCACCGCTTCAAGAAGGACGCACCCAGCGGAACTGCCGCCCGCCTGCTCGAAATCATCCTTGAGGAGCGCAAACTCACCTCCTCCGCCCTTCGCCACGGTCGCGAAGGCATCACCGGCGAACGCACCTCAACCGAGGTCGGCATCCACGCCCTGCGCGGGGGCGACGTCGTCGGCGAGCACACCGTGATGTTTGCGGCGCTTGGCGAGCGGATTGAACTCACCCACAAGGCTTCGGATCGTTGTATTTTCGCCCGTGGTTCGATTCGCGCCGCCCAATGGGTGGTCGAAAAAAAGCCGGGCGTCTATGACATGCAGGACGTTCTTGGCCTGAAATGATCATCTCCATTCAAGGAACTCTCACCGCCGCGACTCCGCTGCACGCCATCGTCGAACTCAACGGGTTCGGCTACGAGGTAAACATCCCGGTCACGACCGCTGAAAAACTGCCCGCGACCGGCTCGACGGTTAAGCTGCATACCCTCGTGATTTATCGCGAGGATGCGCAGACACTCTACGGTTTCGCGACGCCGGCCGAACGTGATTTCTTTCGGCTCATGATCGAGCATGTCACGGGGGTCGGACCCAAGATGGCGTTGAGCATCATGAGCAAGCTGTCCCTGCCCCTGCTTGAAGGTGCGATTCGCAACGGCGATATCGCAACACTCGCGAAGTGTCCGGGCATCGGCAAAAAAACCGCCGAGCGCCTCGTGATCGAATTACGAGCCAAGGTTGGTGCCACCGGTCCCTCGGAGTCCGTGCTGTCCGCCGGCGGTTCAGCTGGCGAGGGTTCCACCACTTCGGGTGACAGCCGGCTCCGCGACGCCGTGCTCGCCCTTTCCGCACTTGGTTACAAGACAGCCGATGCCGACGAGGCCGTGCGCCGCGTCATGCTCATCCTCGGCCCCAAGGCGACGACCGAGCAGCTCATTAAAAAAGCCCTCGGTTCGTGACCGGAGCTTTATTGGTTATACAGATGCTTTTAAATTCAGCTTATCGCTGAAACTGAAAAGCAGCGAACTCGGCGTTTCCCTGGACAGGGCGGCGACTGCGGAACACCCGGTTGTCCTGCTGCAAAGTCGGCCGCACTTCGAAGGTATTGTCGTCCACCAAGACGCGCTGCACCGGTGGCAATTCCACCCGCTGCATCCATTCAAGCGGCAGCCGCTGCTCGGCGGGCAATGTCTCCGGTTGGCGTGAAACCGCGACGTTCTGGGCGACGAAACTCTGCTGAGCCACGAGAGTTTCCATTTTGTTGCCAGTCGTCGGCTGCGCGACAGATGCGACCATCGCAACAGGTGCGGTCTCTTGCCTACCATGTTCGATCGGTTGGAATCCTCCGTGCAACACCACAAAAGCGACGCAAGCGGCCAGTGCAGCCATGCCGGCGAATGCCGCCATGTAAGCGCGCCGACCGACTTGCCGCCGACTGGGAAACGCGATGATTTTTCGTTCGGCTTCCTGCAGGGATTTCTGAAAAGCAAACGATGCTGGGGCTTGGGTGCAATCGCGCGCCACCAAAAGCCCGCAGGCCCGCTGCATGCGGCAGTAATCCTGATAAGTACGCCGACGACTGGGATTGCCTGCAATAGTGGCTTCCAACTCGGCGGCTTCTTCCTGCGTGATCTGATGATCAACGTAGAGGTTCAGCAATTCAATGAAGCGGGAGTCGTTCACTTGAAGTCTCCTCCCACAAGTGAGCGCAGGCTCTCGCGAGCCCGGGCGATACGGCTTTTCACCGTGCCAACGGAAATCCCGAGGACTTCGGAAATGTCTTCGTAGGCCATATTTTTAACGTTTCTCAAAATGAGGATCTCGCGGTGTTTGGGATTAAGTTTCTCCATGCTCTCGGCGATGCGATCAACAAACTCGTTGGTGACCGTAATGTCGCCAGGGGTTTCCATCTCGGTTGCGAACACCTCGGAAAGCGGAGTGTCGTTGTCGGCGCTGACCGGTTGATCAAAAGAGACGGTCTTGTCCCGTTTGCGACGCCACCAATACCAGTAACGGTTGCGGGCAAGATTGGTCGCGATCTGATAGAGCCAAGTGGAGAAAGCGGCGTCGCCGCGGAAATTCACGAGGCCGCGATGCGCCCGGATGAAGGCGTCTTGGGTGACCTCCTCCGCGTCCTGCTGATTACGCAGAAGCTGATGGACCATGCCGTAAATGCGGTCCCAATGCCGGGAAACCATTTCATTGAAGGCGGCTTCGTCTCCATTTTTGAAACGGTCAACCAACAGGCGGTCTAAGGCTACTTCCTGAGCTTTCGTGGACATACGTTCAGAGGAAGTATGATGCGCGTATTTTTGGATTGTTCCCAAAATTGATGCAAAGGTTGTAAGAGGCTATCGGGCCGATTGGAGCAGTGCAGGGAGAAGAAGAGTGCCGTTAGAGGTCTTCGGTTCATTGATAGTGTCAATGGGCAAAGGTTTTTACAGGGAAAAAACGCTTGCCAAAACGGAGAGGGGAAACCAATTCAAACCCTCTTTCGGTTCGGGGGTCGATAGCTCAATGGTAGAGCAGCATCCTTTTAAGTTGTTGGTTCCGGGTTCGAATCCCGGTCGACCCACCACCGAAACCGAGGCCTTCCCAGAGGGAGCTTGAATCCTCCTCTGCAATTCCCCGACATATTCCGCATCGTGCAGAGCCACAAAACGCCACCAGTAACGCGGGCATCGTGGAACTGGACGACGCAGTCCACCTAAAGCGCCCTTTCAGGTCATTGTTTACTTTCGCGGAAAACGCACCTGTAGTACTGCCAGCCAGATAAACAAGCAATTTGATTACAATCACTTAAGCGACGGTATCAACTGGAACACTGGGCAGTCTCGACGCCACCACACATCACCATATTGCTTCACTCGACCTTGACGCGTTCGTTATAAAATCGCTCGCATAGTGCGTAAATTTCTTTCGGCGAAGTTATTTTCAATGCCTCGTCCGCCAGACTCCGTGCGTCGGACAGCTTCATGGAGCGAATGAAATACTTAACCGCAGGAAGGAGCGGCGGCGTCATACTAAGTTCATCCACCCCCAGTCCCAGCAACAACGGCACGTAGATAACGTCGCCGGCCATCTCGCCGCACACGCTCACCTTAATCTTTTGCTGGTGTCCTTGATCAACCACGTTCTTTAAGATGCGGAGCACGGCGGGGTGCGTCGGTTCATAGAGATGCGCGATGCTGTTATTGCCCCGATCGATCGCGAGCAGGTATTGGATCAGATCGTTTGTCCCAATGCTGAAAAAACCGCAGTCCTTGGCGAGCAGATCGGCCGTGACGGCAGCACTTGGAATCTCGATCATGGTTCCAACCAACAACTTTCGATCAAAGGCAACTTGTTTCGCGTCCAACTCGGCCTTGCATTCGTCCAGCACGGTGTTGGCTCGAGCTAGTTCTTCACGACCACTGATCATCGGATACATCAGATGAACAGTTCCATGCATACTGGCGCGAAGAATCGCCTTGAGCTGATCCTTAAAAATATCCGGGTGATCGAGACAGAAGCGGATGGCGCGATATCCAAGGAACGGATTGTCCTCCTTGGGGAAAAGATGCGCGGCTCCGGCCATGGGTTTGTCACCACCGAGGTCGAGAGTGCGAATAACCACCGGTGCCGGCGCGAGGGCCTCAACCACGGTTTTGTAGGCGAAATATTGCTCATCTTCCGAAGGAATGCGGTTGGCGTTGAGATAGAGATACTCGGTGCGAAAAAGCCCCACCCCATTGGCCAGAAAGTCCTTTACCAATGAAACCTCGTCCACCTTCTCGATATTCGCCCGCAGTGTTACAGTAATTCCGTCAAGCGTGACTGCAGGTTGGCGATTGGCTTCTCTTAATCGCTGTTCGAATCCTTTCTTGATGCGCTTGATTTTGCCATAGCGAAAAAGCGTCTGCTCGGAAGGGTTGAGAATGACAATGCCTTCGTAGCCGTCGACGAGAGCCCAGTCTCCATGCTTCACCTGCTTGGTGATATCCCGCAGGCCCACCACGGCGGGCACTTGCATCGATCTGGCGACGATGACTGCGTGGCTGGTTTTGCTGCCTAAATCGGTGATGATCGCGATCGCCTGCGAACTGTCTATGCCGGCTGCATCCGAAGGTGAAACATCGTTGGCCACCACCACACGCTTTTCAACGAGTCGGCTAAGACTCTGATCCGGCTGCCCCAGCAGATTTTGCAACACGCGCTGCGCGACGTCACGAAGGTCACCAGCCCGCTCACGCAAGTATTCATCGTCGATCTCCGCGAAGGCATTGATGTAGCGCTGTGAAATTTTATTGAAGCACGTCTCCACGTTGAGCCCCGTGGACTCGAACTCACGGATCGTTTCCGCAATCAGCGCTTGGTCTTCCAGCACGAGCAGGTGGGCGTCAAAAATACGTGCCTCATCCGGCCCCAGATTTTTGTCCACCTCCGCCATGATCTTCTGGATCTGCTGGCGTGTGACCAGAATGGCTTGATCGAACCGACTGATCTCATCCAGACGCTTGGTCGGCTCAATCTGATAAGATGGCACTTCAATATCGCTTTTAAGATAGAGAAATATCTGCCCATACGCGATTCCCTGCGAGGCGGCGATGCCTTGCACGATGGTTTCGATCTTACCAAGATCTTCCGTAGGCATGAAAAATGGCCACCAATCGAGAGGTATCAATCAGCAGCATTCCAATAACGTCTCGCACCGGTGTAGGGTCAACACGGTTTTACGTAACTTCGGCGTGTTTCGTCGAAAAATTACGCAAGATGGGTTTCAACGATAAAAGCCTCGTCGCCCCAATGCTCGCGAATGCATCCTATAATGGGGTCGGCAGGATTTCGATCAGGCAGCAACGCAAAGCAAGCGCTGCCGCTGCCACTCATGCGCGGTGCGAGTCCAAATTTGTCACGCAACACGTCGAGCAGGACTGGCAGCGCCATGTGTTTGGCAAACGCAGGACCTTCCATGTTGTTGAAAAGAAGTTTCTCGGCCGCCACTTCGGGATGCTTAACCCAAGCCGCCAGCCGCGCCTCGGCTTCAACCGCAGACAAATAGGTCATCGGAGCTCCAACTGCCATCTGCCGATAAGCCCACGCCGTGTTAATCGGAAACCCGGGCTTGAAAATCAACACGCGCCGCCCGCTCAACCTGCCAGCCGCCGTAGTCGGAAGTGATTCAATGTGTTCACCCCGCCCGCGCATAACCACCGGGCCTCCATAAAAAAACAAGGGGCAGTCCGATCCTAGTTGGGTAGCGATGTCCGTCAGATGTGCGATATCAAGCGGCCCCCCAGCTAATTGATTAAGACCCTTCAGCGCCGCGACGGCATTACTGCTCCCGCCACCGAGCCCTGCACCCATCGGAATGTGTTTCGTGAGCGCAAACCGCGCCCCGCTTTTCCACCCTGTAGCGCTGGCAAACACCCGCGCAGCCCGGAGCACCAAATTCGTCTCATCCACCTCCAGCGAAGGCTCGTCGCAGACCAGAGAAAACCCACTATCCATCGGCTCGATTTCGAGCCTATCGCCAAACGTCACCGGCGCGGCCACGGAAACCAGACTATGAAACCCATCCGCCCGCCGACCGGTGATAGCGAGGAAGAGATTGAGTTTCGCGGGACTAAAAACGATGACTTTCACTCCCGCACTAAAACGATTCTGCCATGACTACTGAACGCTAATTTTCAGTTGAACGAATTTTCTTCCGATTGGCCCGGAATAGCGTGGATTAGTGCGTCAAGATTATGACCTGCGATCTCATTCTTGCCCTCGACGTTCCCACCCGCGAAGAAGCGGCGCCCATCCTCCGCCAGTTGTGCGGCGAACTTCGCTGGGTGAAGATCGGCCTGCAAATGTTCACCGCCTACGGGCCGGACTACGTGCGTACCGTCGCCGGCGAAGGTTTTAACATCTTCCTCGACCTCAAGCTTCACGATATTCCCAACACCGTCGCCAAGGCCATAGAGTCCCTCGCCCCGCTGCCCATCGGTATGCTCACGCTCCACACCGCCGGTGGCCGCGAGATGATGACCTACGCCCGCAAGGCCCAGCTCCAGACCAAGCCCGATCTGCTCCTGCTCGGCGTTACTGTGCTGACTTCGATGGATGCCACCGGGCTCTCCGAACTCGGCATCAACGTTAGCCCTGCCACCCAAGTTTCCCGCCTCGGCAAACTCGCCGCCGCCGCCGGCCTGCGCGGTCTCGTATGCTCGCCTCTGGAAGTCGGCCTCCTCCGCGCCCAACTTCCCGCCGATGTGCAACTCGTCACACCCGGCATCCGCCCAGCCGACGAGACCGGTGGCGACGATCAAAAACGCATCATGACCCCCGCTAACGCCGCCCGCGCCGGCTCCAGTTACATCGTCGTTGGTCGCCCTATTCTGAAAGCCAAAGACCCTGTCGCTGCCACTCGCGCCATCCTTGCCGATCTCAAATCCGCCTGATAGCGTCTCTCAACTTTCATCTCCAACTCTGACTACTCCCACCATGCCACGCACCGCCGTCATTCTACTCGCCGCCGGCAGCAGCCAGCGCATGCAAGGCGCCGTCGAGGACAAAATCCTCGCCTCGCTTGGCGGCCGCCCGCTGTTTTTGCACTCCGCCAGCGCCTTCATGGAAAGCGGCGTGGCCGATTTCTACGTCATCGTTTACCGCGACCAAAAACAAATGCTGGAACTCTCCGCCTATGCGCCAACACCCGCCTTGTTTGTGCCCGGCGGACGCGAGCGGCAGGACTCGGTGGCCGCAGCGCTCTCGTCTCTCCCGCCCGACATCGGAACCGTTTTTATTCACGACTGTGCCAGGCCTTTCGTTCGTGTTGATCAGCTCATCGCGCTCCATAAAATCGTGTTGCGCGAGGATGCCGTCGTGCTTGCCCACCGCGTCACTGATACGATCAAGAAACACTCCGACGACGGCCATCTAAAATCCCTGAACCGCGATAAACTCTGGGCCATGGAAACACCCCAAGTCTTCGCCCGCGACCTCATCGTCGCCGCCTACGCCAAGGTCGCCAAAAAGAAACTCCGCATCACTGACGACGCCGCCGCCGTAGAACTGCTCAAATACCCCGTTGCCCTTCTGGAAAACACCCACGCCAACCCCAAGCTCACCACGCCTGCCGACTTGCCGTGGTTTGAATATCTGCTGACGCAACAACAGGCATGAACCTCCGCATTGGCCACGGCTACGACATCCACCGCATCGTGAGCGGACGTCCGCTGGTGCTCGGTGGCGTGCGCTTCGAAACCGACTACGGACTCGAAGGACATTCGGACGCCGACTGCCTAACCCATGCCATTTGCGACGCCCTGCTCGGAGCCGCCGCCCTGCCTGACATCGGCCATTTTTTTCCGAACACCGATCTCGCCTACAAAAACATCGATTCGCAGATTCTGCTCCAACGCGTCACCGCCGAGCTGGCCTCGCGCGGTTGGCGCATTGTTAACATCGACGCCTCGCTCATTGCCGAGAAACCCAAGTTCTATCCGCGACTCGCCGAGATGAAAGCAGCCCTCGCCCACTCCACCGGGCTCGACCTGTTGCAGATCGGCCTCAAGGCAACGACCAACGAAGGCATCGACCAGATCGGCCAAGGCTTGGCGATCGCCGCCCATGCCGTGGCGTTGATTCAAAAAGCTTGACTCCGCTTTTCTGCCTGTGGCTTTTTCATCTTTGCGCCTCCTTTGCCTTCTTGCAGCCATCCTCGGTTTCACCGCCTGCGCACCGCGTAAAACCGCCGTCGCCAGCGGCAACCGTGAGCAGGTTCTTTATCGCGGCATGGGGCCTGAACCCGCCGATCTCGATCCGCAGCTCGCCACCACCGCCAACGACCACACCGTGCTCTCCGCACTCTTCGAGGGCCTCGTTACCGAGGACCCCGTTGACCTCCATCCCGTGCCGGGTGTAGCGGAGCGCTGGGAACTCTCGCCCGACAATCTCACCTACACCTTTCACCTCCGCGCCGACGCCCGCTGGTCTGACGGTCATCCCGTTACCGCTCGTGATTTCATCGCCTCTTGGCGGCGCGTGCTGACTCCGTCACTCGCGGCGGACAACGCCAGCATGCTCTACATCGTGCAAGGCGCCGAGGCTTTCAACAAAGGCCGCACCACCGACTTCTCCCAAGTCGGCTTCAGTACCCCTGACGAGCGAACCGTCCGCATCACGCTGGAGCATCCGGCGTCCTATTTCCTCTCACTCCTCCAGCACTGGGTTTGGTGGCCCGTCCCAGTATTCGTCATCGAAAAAAATGGTTCCGTTTATAATCGTGGCAACCACTGGACCCTCCCAGCGACCTTTGTCGGCAACGGCCCGTTCACACTCAAGGAATGGCGCGTCGGCCAGCGCATCGAGGTCGAAAAATCGGCAACCTACTGGGACGCCGCTCGCGTTCACCTCAACGGCATCCGTTTCTATCCGATCGAGGACATCAACGCCGAGGAAAGAGCTTTCCGCTCCGGACAACTGCATATCACCGAGGCACTGCCTGTCGGCAAAGTTGACGCCTACCGCCACGACCATCCCGAACTCCTCCGCATCGATCCATATCTCGGCACCTATTATTACAGCATCAACGTCAACCGCCCCTTCCTCAACGAAGCCAAGGTTCGTCGAGCTCTCGCGCTCGCCATCGACCGCTCATCGATCGTCGAAAATGTGCTTCACGGCGGCCAGCAACCCGCCGGCGCCTTCACGCCACCCAACACCGCCGGCTACACATCTGCCGCCGTTTTAAAAACCGACATCCCCGAAGCCTGCCGCCTGCTCGCCGAAGCCGGCTATCCCGGAGGCAAGGGCGCTCCCGTCATCGACCTTCTGCTCAACACCTCGGACAATCACCGCCTCATCGCCGAGGCCATCCAAGGCATGTTGAAGGACAACTTAGGTCTCGACGTGCGCCTGCTCAACATGGAGGGCAAGAGCGTGCTCGCCGCCCGTCGCTCCGGCGATTTCCAACTTTTGCGCTCGTCGTGGATAGGCGACTACGCCGATCCGTCCTCCTTCCTTTCGGTTTGGACGAGCGACAGCGGCAACAACCACACGGGTTGGAGCAACACGACCTACGACCAGTTGCTCTACCAGGCGGCCCGCACCACCGACGACGTCGAACGACTGGCGCTCTTTCAAAAAGCCGAAGCCTTGCTTATGGCGGACGCGCCACTCATCCCCATCTATTATTACACGCACGTTTTCCTCATCCAACCTTCCGTGAAGGGTTGGTATCCGACCTTGCTCGATCATCATCCTTATAAGCAGGTATGGCTCGAATAGCCGGTGAATGGCCATGGCAACGACATCGTTCAAACCAACCGATACCGCGCCCGGCGGCATGGCAGGACAACTCATCGCTCATTTCAATATGCAGAAAATCCCGGTGGAGGGACCGTGGTTCAGCGTGACCTATAAGAGCACCGACTCCCTCCCGGTCGGCGCACTCCCATCCCGCTACCACGGCGTCCGCTTGGCTGGCTCAGCCATTTGCGCACTGGAAACCCGCGTGGACTTTTCGGCTCTCCACAAACTGGCGACCGACGAGATCTGGCATTTCTACGGCGGCGACCCGATCGAGATGCTTCTGCTGCATCCCGACGGACACGGGGAGATCGTGATCATCGGCCCCGATGCACTTGGCGGCCAGCATCCGCAATTCACCGTCCCACGAGGTGTCTGGCAGGGGTCACGTCCGCTGTGCAACCACCCCGCCGTCTATTCGTTTTTTGGCAACACGCTCGCCCCAGGGTTCGAGTATGAAGACTGTGAAATCGGCTACCGCGACGAGTTGCAGAAGCAATACCCACGCTTCGCCGCGTTGATCGAACAACTCACGCGACCAGAATCCCCCAGTCGCCCACGCTCCGCTTAATCCAGATAATCCGTGCGAGACCAACGTTGGGAAAGTATTTGGCTTTCCCGTCGCCTTCGGCATTCGGAGATCTCACCTTTTCCCATGCTTCGTTTCATCGTCCGTCGTCTTCTGGAGACGATCCCAGTTCTCTTCATCATCATAACGGCCACGTTTTTCATGGTCCGTTTCGTGCCCGGTGGACCGTTTGACGGAGAAAAGGCCACCACGCCTGAAATCAAGCGTAACCTTGAGGCCTACTACGGCCTGAATCTGCCTCTGCATCGCCAATATCTCAACTACCTCGACAGCATCCTGATTCACGGCGACCTTGGCCGTTCGACCAAATACGCCAACCGAACCGTCAACGAAATCATCGCGGATAAACTGCCCGCCTCCATTGAGCTTGGCCTTCTATCGCTCACTATCGCACTCGTCTTCGGTCTCACCGCCGGCATTCTCGCGGCGGTGAAACGGAATTCGTTCATCGACCATGCGGCCTCCTCCTTTGCGATGATCGGCATTTGCGTTCCCACCTTTGTGCTCGGACCGCTTTTGGTATTGGGGCTGGCGATTCACCTCGGTTGGTTCAGCGCCTCCGGTTGGTATAACTGGCAAGATCGCATCCTGCCGTCGCTCACACTCGGCGTTGTTTATGCGGCCTACATCGCCCGGCTCACTCGCGGCGGCATGCTCGAAGTTCTAAACCAAGATTACATCCGCACCGCCCGGGCCAAGGGCGCGTCGGAGCTGCGCATTATCTTCCGCCACGCGCTGCGCGGCGGGTTGCTGCCAGTGGTTTCCTATCTCGGGCCGGCCATCGCCGGTATCCTCACCGGATCTTTCGTGATCGAGACGATTTTTCAAATCCCCGGTCTCGGTCGCGAGTTCGTGAACAGCGCTTTCAACCGCGACTACACCCTCGTGCTCGGCACGGTCATCCTCTACGCCGTTCTGATCGTGACCCTGAATCTCGTGGTCGATGTGGTACAGGTGTGGCTCAACCCGAAACTGAAGTTCGAATAAGCCTCCCCCATGCTCTCGCCGTCACCCGAAAAATTGCTCTCCACCGAGGCCGCCGCCCTGCAGCTTGAACAAGGCATCTCGCCGTGGAGAAACGCCTGGCACCGCCTGAGCAGAAACAAACCCGCCGTCTTCGGTGGCGCGATGCTCATCATTCTCGCCGTGCTGTGCGCCATCGGTCCGTGGGTCATGCACAATGACTACCAATCCCAGAATCTCTATAATACCTTCGCCCCGCCCAGCACCGCCCACTGGATGGGCACCGATCAACTCGGACGCGACCTGTTTGCGCGCCTGCTCTACGGGGGACGCATCTCCATCATGGTCGGCCTCGTCGCCACCTCGGTCGCGTTGACTATCGGCGTCACCTACGGAGCGATTGCCGGCTTCTTTGGCGGAAAACTCGACGCGGTCATGATGCGCATCGTTGATATTCTCTACGCACTGCCCTTCACGATCTTCGTCATCCTGCTCATGGTATTCTTCGGGAGAAATATATTTCTGCTCTTCTTTGCCATCGGCGCAGTCGAGTGGCTGACCATGGCGCGGATCGTCCGCAGCCAGATCATGGCCATCAAGCGCATGGAATACATCGAGGCCGCCCGCTCGCTCGGCTTCGGGCGGCGCCGCATTATTTTCCGCCACATGATCCCCAACATCCTTGGACCGATCATCGTTTATACCACGCTCACGATCCCCGCTGTCATGTTGCTGGAGGCTTTCCTCAGTTTCCTCGGTCTCGGCGTGCAGCCGCCGATGAGTTCTTGGGGCGTGCTCATCAAGGACGGCGCGGAACGCATGGAAGAATATCCCTGGTTGCTGATCTTCCCCGGAAGCGTGTTCTCACTCACGCTGTTCTCGCTGAATTTCCTCGGCGACGGCTTGCGAGACGCGCTTGATGTCCAGTCTTCGAAAGATTGACGTGGAATGCCCCGTCCTCCCGTTTAATGCTCTTTCCCATGGCGACGGACCCCGCATCCTTCTCGTTTCAGGCAGAAAAACTAATAGCTGCCCTTCGCCGTCTCCCCGACGACACCCCGGCGCGCATGAAAAAGCGCCCGACCAAGGCACTCGGCAATCTCGTCGAGGAGTTGATGGTTCAATACCAGGTCGGCCGCGCCTCGCCCGAACAAACCATCCGCGATCACTGGACGGAGATCGTCGGCCCCGCCAACGCCCATTATTCGCATGCCGCGCAAATCGATCCCCGTTGCCGCCTCGCCGTGCTCGCCGGCCACGCCGTCGTGCGCAACGAATTGTTCATGCACCGCAAGACCATCGTCGAACGCATCCGCAACCTCCCTGGTTGCAGCCACGTCCGAGAAATCAATGTCCGCGCCGGCTGACCTGCCGACCGCCTGCGACAATTTTCAAAAAAACGCTTGCGCGCTGTCCTCGGATTCTGGAACGTAGCCCCTTGCGTTAGTGAAACTCCGTCGGTTACGGGGTTCCACCATGACTAGTCTGGCATTCCGCCGGATTATAACGGTGCTGCCGGCCAACGGTGTGGTTTACCCCACGTCGCAAGCGGGTGGCACGGGGCCTGCAAGGGCTCCCTATAGTTGTGCAACTCCATCATACAACCATGTCAACGATCGCAAAACCCGAAATCATCTCCGAATACAAAATCCACGACACAGACACCGGCTCGTCCGAGGTCCAGGTCGCGCTGCTCACCGCTCGCATCAATCACTTGACCGAGCATCTGCGCACGCACCGCAAGGATTTCCACAGCCGCCGTGGTCTCCTCCAAATGGCCTCCCGCCGCCGCAAGCTGCTCGACTATCTCAAGCGCCACAACCTGCCAAAGTATAATGAACTTCTGCAGAAGTTAAGTCTCCGCAAGTAACCCACTTTGCAACACGGGCGACCCCATCCGGGGGTCGCCCGTTGTCTTTCTGACACTCGGCGACGACCGGGACATTTCCGTTTGCCTTCAGGTTTTAACAACCGCGACGGCAAACGGGAATCTCTCGTCCAAGACGAGGATGCGAAACGGGTCACCCGTTCTTCCAACAGCTTTAACCCTTTACGACGACCCGCGCCCCGCGTGGTCAGCCCGCCTCTCTATGGCTGGCCTGTCGTCTTAACCCCCGAGCCCTTCAGCCGCGTGTCGCTGAACCGCTCTTCCTATCCGCGACACGCAAACCGAAAGAAAAGATAATGAATCAGAAATATACCGTCACGGTGCCCGAACTCGGGATCACCTTCTCCACCGGCTCCATCGCCGCCCTCGCCTCCGGCGCGGTCAACGTCGCCGTCGGTGAGACCAACGTCTTTGTCGCCGCCTCCGTCGCCCAAACGATGAAGCCCGGCCAGGACTTCTTCCCCCTCACCGTCGATTACCGTGAGAAATACGCCGCCGCCGGTCGCTTCCCCGGCGGTTACTTCAAACGCGAGGGTCGTCCTTCCGAAAAGGAAATCCTCACCTCCCGCCTTTGCGACCGTCCTTGCCGCCCCCTCTTCCCCGAAGGGTTCTTGAATGAGGTCCAGATCGTCGGCCAGCTCCTTTCCGCCGACCAGATCAACGAAGCCGACATCCCGATGGTCAACGGCGCCAGCGCCGCCCTCGCCATCTCCGACATTCCGTGGAACGGGCCCATCGCCGCCGTCCGCGTCGCCGAGATCGACGGCCAGTTCATCGCCAACCCGACCATCGAGCAGATGTTCAGCAGCTCGCTCGACCTCATCTATGTGGGCAACGAGAAGGACATGCTCATGATCGAGGGCTCCGCCGACCAGATCCCCGAAGACCGCTTCATCGAGGCCCTCTCCTTCGCCCACCAGTCCATCCAGCCGATCATCCGCGGCATCAAGGAACTCGTCGCCCTCTGCGGCAAGCCCAAGTCCGTGTTCCCTCTCGTCGGCGCCACCGCCGAGGCCCGCGCCATCATCGAGCGCGTCGTCCCCGCCGAGCGCGTCTCCGCCGCCATCTTCGGCTTCGAGAAGAACGTCCGCTCCGCCAACGTTAAGAAGCTCAAGGAAGAGGCCAAGACCGCCCTCCTCGCCGAACTCGGCGACGGCAAGTTCACCGATGTCGACCTCAACGTCGTCTTCGAAGACCTCCAATACAAAGCCTACCGCCAGACCGTCCTCGCCCGTGGCGTCCGCGCCGACGGCCGCACCGCCCTCTCCCTCCGGAAGATCAGCGCCGAGGTCAACGTCCTCCCCCGCGTCCACGGTTCCGCCCTTTTCCAGCGCGGCGACACCCAGGGCCTCGTCATCACGACCCTCGGGCCGACCAAGGAAGCCCAGTCCCTCGACGCCCTAACCGGCGGCGTGAAGTCCAAGAGCTTCATCCTCCACTACAACTTCCCTCCGTTCTCCGTCGGTGAGACGGGCCGCTTCGGCAGCCCCGGTCGCCGCGAGATCGGCCACGGCGCCCTCGCCGAACGCTCCCTCGTTCCCGTGCTCCCGCCCGAGGACGTGTTCCCCTACTCCATCCGCGTCGTCTCCGAGATCATGGCATCCAACGGCTCGACCTCGATGGCCTCGATTTGCGGTGGCTGCCTCTCCCTCATGGACGCCGGCGTGCCCATCATCGCCCCCGTCGCCGGCATCTCCGTCGGCCTCATGACCGAGAATACCGACGGCGCCATCACCAAGTGGACCACCATCACCGACATCATCGGTGAGGAAGACCATTTCGGCGACATGGACTTCAAGGTCGCCGGCACCACCAAGGGCATCACCGGCTTCCAGCTCGACCTGAAGATCAACGGTCTTCCCTTCGAGATCGCCAAGACCGCCATCCATCAGGCCCGCGAGGCCCGCGTCGAGATACTGAAGACCATGCTCGGCGCGCTTCCAGCTCCCCGCAAAGACCTCAGCACCTACGCTCCCCGCATCCAGACGATCCAGATCGATCCCGAAAAGATCGGCCTGCTCATCGGACCCGGCGGTAAGACCATCCGCCGCATCACCGAGACGACGGGCGCGCAGATCGATATCTCCGATGCCGACTCCGGCAAGATATTCATCTATTCGAACAACGGCGAAGCCATGAACCGTGCGATCCAAGAGATCGACAACCTCTGCGGTGGTGGCGGTGGTGGCCGCGATGGCGGCGTTCCCATCGAGAATGGGAAAATCTACACCGGTCGCGTCACTGGCGTGAAGGACTTCGGCGCCTTCGTCGAATGCCTCCCAGGCAAGGAAGGTCTTGTTCACATCTCCGAGTTGGCCGACTTCCGTGTCCGCCGCACCGAGGATGTCGTCAAGATGGGCGACAGCATCACCGTCAAGTGCATCGGTATCGACGAGCGCTCCGGCAAGGTCCGTCTCTCCCGCAAAGCCGCCATGAAGGAACTCGAAGCCCAAAACGGCGCTCCAGCCGCCGAAGCTCCGGTCGCCTAATCACTCCGCTAGCTAAACTTCAAAGCCGCAGCCTAACCGCTGTGGCTTTTTTATGCCTACGAACAAACCGTAAAACAGATACAAAGATTTCGATTTATTCTAAAAACCTCCGTGACACGCCGCATATGCGACCGAACGCCTCAAACTCCGGCATTGAATAGAAAATCACCTCCTCAAGCTCTTCGACGGCCATCGCATCATCACCCATTGCGAGAAACTCGCCTGATGTTATTTCGCGTTCGTTCACTTGGTATTCGCCGTCATTTTATTTCGCAGCATTCGTTGATAATCCCTATCCTGTCTCCCGCTTGCCCATAATTTCACTTTCCTGATAAAATATCTGGATACACCCATCCATGTCCTCATCTAACATTATCGACCAACCAGCCGCCGTTTTTATTCTTGCCGGCGACAACCCCCGTCCGCAGTCCGCCTGCCGCAACGGCCTCGCATGGGAACAGGGTTCCGTTCGCGTAACCCTCTTTCCAACCGCTGAACATCGAGCGGCCATTACTATCACGACTACCGTGCCTCTAATCCGGGTTGTGCTGCGTTGGAACAACCCCTTCGCCCCCGGCACGCGCCTCCTCGGCGACGCTTGGGAGCGTTCCTACGGCGATCTTGAATGGCGTGGCGCAACCCCGCATCGGCTCATGCCATGGTATTTCCTCTCCCATCACGAAGGTCGGACTACCGGCTATGGCGTGATGACCGGAGGTGCGGCTTTCGCCTGCTGGCAGGCCGATTCCACCGGACTCACCCTGACACTCGATCTGCGCTCCGGCGGCGTGGGCGTAATGTCCGGCGAGCGTTTGCTTCCCGCCGCCGTGCTCGTGCAACGTCCGCCCCATCCCGGCGAATCCCCCTTCAAGGCCACCCGCGCCCTATGCGCCTCGCTCCATCCCGCCCACCTCACGCCCCGCCTGCCGGTCATCGGCCACAATGATTGGTATTGGCTCTATGGCAAAAACTCAGAGGCCCTCATCCTCGAGGCGACCCGCCGCTTCATGGCGCTGTATCCGAAAAACACCGATGTCCGTCCGTGGTCCGTCATTGATGACGGCTGGCAGATGCCGTCCGCCCCATCCGGCCCCCACTGTAACGGCGGTCCCTGGGACAAGGGCAACGCGCTTTTCCCCGACATGGCCGGCCTCGCCGCCAAGATCAAGGCCCTCGGCGCCCGCCCCGGCATTTGGATGCGCCCCTTGCAGACCAAGGCGTCCATTCCCGACGCATGGAAGATCCGCTGCCCCAAGCCAAACTCTCGCGAGGGCGGCTACGTCATGGACCCGACCGTGCCCGAGGTCCTCGACCTCGTCCGCACCGACATCGCCCGCATCTGCGACTGGGGCTACGAGTTGATCAAACACGACTTCTCCTCCTACGATGTCACCGGTCGCTGGGGGTTTGAGATGACCGGTTCTCCCGACGGCTTCGCGCCCAACGGCTGGGCCTACGCCGACTCCACCCGCACAACCGCAGAAATCCTCACCGCCTTCTACCGTGTCATCCGGGAGGCCGCCGGCCCCGATGTCCTCCTCATCGGCTGCAACACCGTCGGGCACCTCGCCGCCGGCCTCGTGGACATCCAGCGCATCGGCGACGACACCTCCGCCTCCGACTGGGACCGCACCCGGCGCATGGGCGTCAACACCCTCGCCTTCCGCAGTGTTCAGCAAAACACGTTCTTCGCCGCCGATGCCGACTGCGTTCCGATCAGCCCGCACATACCAGCGCGGCTGACAAATCGATGGCTCGATCTCGTCGCCCGCAGCGGCACGCCGCTTTTCCTCTCCATGGACCCGGCGGCCTGCGACGCGGAGACGAATCAGGCCATTCGCAACGCCCTCGCCGCCGCCGTGAAGCCCTCTCCTCCGGCCGAACCGCTCGACTGGTTCGACACCGCCGTCCCCGGCCACTGGAAACTCCAGGGCGAGGAAGTCCGCTACGACTGGAACGAGTGGCTTTGACCTCCTCCTTCCCTCAACCGCCCGATATGCCCGGAGACAATACCACTAAGATCATTCGCGCAGGCCTGGCCGGTCTCGGCGTTTTGGCCGCGGGCATCGTGTGGACTGCAGTCCATTTCAAAAATGCCGACGGCACGGCGTTCAATCCGTTGCGCAACTTCGTCTCCGAGCTGGGTTCAGAAAAAGCCTCGCACATGGCCGCCGTGTTCAACTTATGCCTGGTCGTCAGCAGCCTGCTACTGTTCCCCCTCGTCTATACACTGGCTTCACGCCTCGACGGCCGGGTTCGTCGCCTCGCGCTGGTCGCAGGAATCTGCAGCCTGATCGGTTCCGTCAGCTTGGGGTTTGTCTCCATGGACCACCTCAAGCTGCACCTCGCGGGAGCCATGCTGTTTTTCTGGGGCTGGCTGGCCACCACGCTGGTTTTCACGGTGGGGCTCTGGCGGAAATACTCCTTCAGGCAGACACCGGGCCTTCTGCTCTCCGGCATCGTGTCGGCATTGATGGCCGCGCTTTTTCTTACTGTGCTCATCACCGCGCTGGTGGGATTCCTGAACGGGGCGTTCAAAGCTCCGAAGGATTTTCAGAGACCGGCCGTCTGGGACATCGCCGTGCTCGAATGGTGCGTGGTCGCTTCGTTCTGCGTCTGGATACTCATGGCTTTGGTTCACCTGCGTCGCCCTCGGCCAAAATCATCATGAGACCACTGCGCCTCGCCGCGTTGGGTTTATTGGTCTTCCTCCCTAGCTTCCTCCTCCACGCCCGTGCCCTGTTTGAACCACCGGCGGACAAACGCCTGCTCATCATCGGCCAGGACCTCGGTGCCATCGGAGGTTTCGCAGCCCCCAACAACGACGGCTACAGCAACCACTTCGACCTCAAACCGGGAGGCGTGACCACTTATGTCAGCCTACCTCGACTCTGGGGCCTCACCTCCAAGGTCAACCTGTGGTCTGGCGACGTCTCCGCTCAAGGCATCGTGGACAATCCGCTCTACGCCCACTCGGTGCTCGCGATCGGCCTGCACATCGTCGATCAAGAAAAAAAGATCGCAGCCGGCGATGAGGACGACCGCGTCGAAATGCTGGCGCGCTGGATCAAGGCCGCGCGTCGGCCCGTGTTCCTGCGCATCGGCTACGAATTCGACGGCTCGTGGAACCACTATGATCCGCCCGCCTACAAGGAGGCGTTCCGCCGCATCGTCTCGATTTTCCGTCGTCTCGAAGTCACCAACTGCGCCTTCGTCTGGCAGTCCTGTACGTCGCCCGTCAACGGCTACCAGAAAAAGGACATCAACGACTGGTATCCGGGCGACGACGTGGTCGATTGGGCCGGCTACTCGTGGTTTCTTAGCACGCCGAAGCAGATCGAGTTGACCGACAAGCTGCTCGCCTTCGCCCGCGCACACGGGAAACCCGTCATGGTCTGCGAATCCGCACCGCAAGGCTACGATCTCACCAAACTCACTAAGCGCAGCCTCTCAAAAGGTAAGGATCCACAAACCAAAACACCCGAGAAAATTTGGGCCGAGTGGTATGCTCCCTTCTTCGCCTATATTGAAAAAAACGCCGACGTGATTAAAATCATCGCCTACATCAACGTCGATTGGGACAGCCAGCTCATGTGGGCTTGGCCCTACCGCCAAGGTTACTGGGGTGACTCCCGTATCCAGGCCAACCCCGACCTAAAAGCCCGCTGGCTGGAGACGGTTTCCTCTCCGGCCTGGCTGCATGCCTCGCCGTCCCTTTTCCGCGACCTGGACTTCCTACCCTAGGACGATCGGAGACGGCAGCCGCACGCTCAAAGCGGCCAGGACACGACGCGGTTCTCTCGCGCCGATCTCTCCATGGCTTCCAGAATTTCGATGCCGGGAAGCGCGTGCTCAACATCGACGCGCGAGCCCGTCTTGGTCTCATGCGCCCGCACCATATCGATCAACTGTCGGTCGAAATATAGATTAGTTTCGACTGTTTCGTGGTGGAAATTTTCATTGTCCACCTTGCACGAGATCACGCCATCAACCCCGCGCCCGCGCAGGAAGCCGGTTTCTCCCGGCTCCGGATTCAGCACGAACTCCACGAAACCCTGATCTCCATCCGCTCGCAAAATCGACGAACGCGTCGCCGCCTGCGCGCCCGATTCGACCACCAACCGGCTGCCGTCGTCGAAATGCACCGTGCCCAGCAACTGCTCCTCAATCGGTACACCCTGGTATTTCTCCGTCGCCGACCAACGAATGGCCGCAAAGGCGTGCGCCGGCTTCCGCGGCGCCAGCCAACCGGTGGCCACGTCGATCAAGTGCGGGCCGAAGTTGATAAACCCCGTGCCCGGATGGACCACGTGCGCCGAGCGCAGTTTCCCGATTTTCCCCGTGTGAATCGCATCGTAAGCCGCTTCAAACGGCGCCCCGTAGCGACGTTGGAAATTGACAAAGATGCGAGCCCCGCAAGTTTTCGCCGCCGCCATCATACGGCGGGCCGAGGCCCCGTTGAGAGCAAAGGGTTTTTCCGCCCAGATGATTTTTGCGCCCGCCGCCAGCGCATCCATGACCATCGTCTCGCGATCCGGAGGGAAGGCGCACACGCTCACCCAGCCGGGTTTCTCCACCGCGAGCATCTCTCGATAGTTCGCATACATCTTCGCCTCGGGAAACTCCGCCGCGAACGTCGCTGCGTTGAGCGGTGTGCGCGTCGCCGCAGCGACGAGCGCCACGCGTCCGCCGCTGCGCCGCATGCTCAGCCCATGGGCGTAGCCTATGGAGTGGCAACCCGCACGGCCTTTGCCGCCCGGCCCGCAACCAATGATGACCGCACGCAGAGCCTTGCTCATTACACAGCTCCTTTCCAGTCGATCACCGCAGAAAACAACTTGCGCGCTTTGAGGCCAGCATACGCCTCGGGTGCACGGTCGTAGGGAATGATGGCATCGATGAAATCCTTCGCATTGAAGCGACCGGCTCGCACGTGTTCGACCACGCGTTGACGCTCCTCCGTTCCGCGATCACGCGGCGTGATGATGATGACCCCCTCGCCGGGCGCCGTGTGGTCGGGATTCCACGGCATGGTCTCCAGGTAGTTCGCTTGGAACACCAGCCGCGGCCAGTCGCCGCCGTAAAACATAATCGGCTCCACCGTGTACTCGGGCGAGTAGTTCTGCGGTTTGCGGCGCAACAGCGAACGAGCCAGTTCCACGCCTGGCGTCGAGCCCGAGGCCTCGACCACGATGTCGGCGCCGCCGTTCGTAAAGACCTTCAGCCGTTCCTTCAGATCGGGATCGGCCGGCGACACGGTGAACGCCACACCGTTGCGACGAGCGCGTTCGAGCCGGCTTTCCTCGAAGTCAACCACCGCCACGCGACAGCCAGCGCGCACCAGCCATGCGGCGGCGAGCGCACCTATCAGGCCCTGTCCGACCACAATGGCGGTTTCGCCGGGCTTGGGAGCGGCGGCCTCAATCCCGCGCAGCGGGATGGCACCGATTTCACACAAAACGTAGGTCAATAAATCCACGCCTGCCGGCAACAGTACCGGCCGGTCGGTATCCGTGGTTGAGAGCACTTTGACCGCGCTGTGTGCGCCCCAGAGCGCTCGTGCATCGGCAAACGGCTGGGTGTTGCGTGCGCTCACCAGATCGCCCACGCGCCAGCCCTTGGCGCCGGCGCCGACGTCGATGACTTCCCCCACCGAACTGTAGCCGGGCACGTAGGGGAATTTGTCACCGGCGCCATAGTGACCGGCCAGCATACGCAGTTCGGTGCCAGGGGAAATCATCGAGTAGCGTGTGCGAATGACAATTTCAGTGGGGCCGCAGACGGCGCGTTCGACGCTGCCAACGGCGACTTCATTCGGGGCGGTAAAAACAACGGCGGGATATTTTTTATTCATCACCTTTTGGTGATCCTCTGCCATCCTTCAGGCAAATGAACGAATCGGCTGTTTATTCCACTTTTCGGCTATTTTACTCATTTGCGTTTTGCCCACGCTATGATTTTCGCGAAACTGAATCCTGCGAATGCCAAGAAACGGCTCCCACTCATCATCCAGCGCCCTGCAGTTGCTGCGCGGCACCACCCCGCTCAAGTTTGTCTGCGCTTGGTCGCAGGAAACCACCCTGCGCCCCTGCCCCATGCACGACCATGCGGTCATCGAACTGGTCTACCACCCGACCGGCCAGGGCGCGACCAGCCTGGCCGACGGCACTACGCTCAGCTACGGCGCCGGCGGCGTGGTTCTCTACTCCGCCCACGTGGCCCACGACCAAACGCCCAACCAACCCGGCGCCGACGTATGCGTCCACGTGCAGGTGCCTGCGCCCGTGGCGAAGCTCTTTCCACCCGCCGCCTATTATCCCCCCGTTTCCGATCCCTACGTCGGCGAAGAATTCTGGTCCCTCTCGCGCACGCCACCGCAAACCGACGCGTCCCTCGGAGCGGTGCTCGACCTGCGGGTGACGGCCCTCCTGCTGCGCCTCCACGTTGCCGCCAGCATCCGCGATCAGGCGGGCGACCTGCAATCCGTCTACCTGCAAAAAGCCCGGCAATACCTCCGTGAACACTTCGCCACCATGCCGGATGTGGCGGCGGTCGCCGTGCATGTCGGCGTGAGCGAGGATTACCTGCGCCACCTTTTCCAAAAACGCGAGGGATCCGGCATCAACCAGGCCCTCACCCGCATCCGCATCGAACGCGCCAAGGAACTGCTCCGGCACTCGCGCCTACCGCTCAAGGCGGTGGCAGAGCAGTGCGGTTTCCAAAATGAACGCTATTTTTGCACCCGCTTCGCCACGCTCGCCGGTCTGACGCCAAGCGAATTCCGTAACCAGCCCCGCGGCCCCAGGCCGCCGCCGCTGCCCGGCGAATGCTGAAGGGCACTCATTCCCGGACACCCGCACCGGCCTCTGCCGTCCGACACGATCTCCACGAGCAGGTTGCTCTCGCGGGGTCACGAGGGCACCGTGCCGGTGGATGTGTGCGCGCACCCGTTACCCACATGGCATCCACCGGCGGATTTTAATCACAGCGAGATCACTCTACCGCGATCCATGGACGAGTTTTAAGGCGCGCACGATTTTGTAGAGATCGTTGCGGATTTCAGGGGTCACCGCATCCGCAGCATCTTGATCAGCCTTGAGAGTCAGGCCGTCGCCGCCGCGATCCACGACGTAGATTCCATAGCGTTGCGCCGCGCGCGCGATCACCATGGCGGCAGGAGAAAGATTTAGCGAGGACAGGTCGGTGGAAGGAGGCAGGGCGAGCAGAGAGCCCATCGGAACCGTGCCTTTGTAACCGTCATTCATGTCGAAGGCCACGGCCGGATAAACCGCCTCGCAAGCCAGCAGCGCTGCTGGAAACGTGCAGGCGAGCGCATGCCCAATGGAGCCCGAGGCGACCTCCCCCCTCCGGATAAGGCCGGCGAAATTTGGGATCAGGCTCGCGCAGCGGCCGTTCGCGAGGCCCGATCCGTCGCCCGACGGATCGGTGAAACTCGCCATCGTGCCGATGACGTCGCCATTTTTACAGACAACCGCGCAATAGACTTCGAGAACCCTGCCGTCGGGCTGCCAGATCGCGAGGTGGCCATCCGTGTCGGGAGAGGGTGAAAACGGCGTAACGGGCACGACAATTTCGCTACGCCAGGCCGTGTGGATAGCTTGAACGGCGGACGGAAACGTGCGCTTTCCCGGCGGGGATCGGACGGTCGTAGAATAGAAGTTCGCAGGAAACCCGTTTCGGGGCGCGGAGGCGGCCCTGAGTTTTTCCTCGATCGCGTCAGAGTTGCCAGTGGGTGCAACCGCCTCCGAATGTCGCTGACTCCAGAGCGTAGGCGGGTGAATGAAGAGCCTCGCCTTGCGCGACTGCGCATCTGTCTTGTAGACGAAGGTGGTCCAGCGATCGTTCCAATTGATGCCACCGTAAATTTTACCGATGCTTGGGACGTTCTCATAAGCCGCCTTCTCCGGAATTGGACGGTTCCATACAGAGTCCGCGCTGAACGGACGGGTAAACGAATCAGCCGACAGAAAAGATGCGCCCCACAGGATAAACCCCATGCGCAACATCCATCTAGGAGATAGGAAGCCTCCGATAGATAAACTTGGGAGCAAACGCGCCATAAACTCCACCATGCCATGGAATGGAGCACACGGCTCCCTTCTCTCCAAGGACAACCATGTTCCGCACGTTATGGCGCGCCGCTCCAACAAGCTGCATTCAGCCGCGCAAGCCGAAGAGTTTTTCCTTGAGGTCGAGATAGTAGACGTAGTCGTCGGGATCGACATTGGGCGGGCAGCGGTGGTCGCAGAAAGGGATGAACCCGCCTCTCTCCACGTAGGGGGCGAGGGATTCGAGCCAGCTACGGATATCGGCGCGGGTGCTCCCGAGAACCATTTTGTCCACGCCGCCCATGATCCGCAGCTCCGGACCCCAGCGGTCAAGCGATTCGCCAGGATGGCCGGAGCCGTTGACCTCCCATGGAAACATGGTGTTCACCCCGCCTTCGAGGAAGTGGGGGATGAGAGGCCGCACGTCGCCGTCGCAATCAATCCACCAAATGTCCACACCGTGGGCGCGGAGCTTGGCGCTGATACGCTTGTAACGCGGCACGACCACGTCGCGGAAAAATCCGACTGAGACGAGCGGACCGCTTTTGTAGCAAATATCCTCCCAGCCGAACGCATAGTCTACCTGCATGTGTGGCAGAACGGCATCAAGGAAGTCCTCCACGAGGAGGCATGAAGTCTCGACGATGTCCTCGACCATCTCAGGGTAGTCGAAAACCGCGTAGGCCAGACCCTCGACGGTGAGCATGTCGCGCGCCTTGCCGATCATCGAGCTAGTCCAGATCCCGACAGGGTAATCGCGGTCAGCCGGATGCTCGCGAAGGAGGGCGGCGATGTCGGGCTTGCGGTCAGGGTGGTCGCGGTTGAAACGCTCGGCCTTCACACGGGCCCAATCGCCGGGCGTTTTGACGGTAGCCTCTATATAATGGGGAATGGTGTCGTGGCCGTCGAGCGGCACCTCGCCGAGGAGTCCGTCACTGTTGCGCATGATGCGCGTGGTGGCGGTGCGCGAAATTTCCTCACACGGGAAGCCCGGGAGCATCCACGGCGCCCAGAGGCTGACGGTGCGGTCGAAGTTAAGGAAAATGTCGGCGTCGGCGTTGTTGGTGATGCCGTGGTCGCGGAACATCGGCCAGAGCTTGAAGTTGTCTTCCCAGTAGCCGAACTCCATGTTGAAGCAGCGGTCCACAGGCTGGTGGTGCATCTGGCGACGGAAACGCTCGCGCCCGGTGAGGGTCCCGCCCCACTTTGGGCGGAGGGGTTGGTTGGAGTAAAGGGACATTATGATGAGTCGAAGTTCGCACGATACTCAGTCTGTCCAAACCCAAGTCAAGTCACACGGCGACAGCCGAGCCGGCGATCAGCGCCGAAGGCGGGCAGGCATCCACTGCCCGCGCGACAGGCTCATGATCTCCAGCGGCGCGCGACCCGATCTTAGCATCGCAGCCATCGTGTTCATCGCCGGCTCGATGTGGTGGAAGAACTGTTTGTAACCCGCACATAGGTAATTGAGTCCCGGCTCGCCATCCGGCGTGCGCAAGAAGCGGTGCTTGGGACACTCTCCATGGCAAGCGAAGCGCACGGGACATTCGCGGCAGTAACGCGGCAGGCTTTTCGACTTTGCTTCGCCAAACGCCGTCTGACGCGGATCGTCGGCGAGCGCCGCCAGAGGCGTCTCGCAGAGGTTGCCCAGCTTATAGGCCGGATAGACATAGTGATCGCAACTGAAGATGTCGCCATTGTGCTCGATGGCCATCGCCCGTCCGCAATTCTCGCTGAAAAGGCAGATGCTCGCCGGCTCGCCGATCCAGTTGGCCAGCGCTGCGTCGAACTGTTGCACAAAAATTCGCCCCACGTCTTGCCGCACCCATTCGTCGAAGATCGTGCAGAGAAACTTTCCGAAATCCGCAGGGCGCACGCTCCACTGCGTCACCTGTCCGTCGAGTTCGGCCGCCTCGGCGTGATCGGGCGGCGGAGCCAGCCACAACCCCGGCGTCTGGATTTGATCGGGAGCCGCGCGCTCCACGATAGGGATGAACTGCATGAAACCGGAGCCAAACTCGCGCAGGAAACGGTAAACTTCCAACGGCTGGGTGGCGTTTTTACGGTGCAACGTGGTGAGTGTGTTGAACTCGACGCGGTGCTTTTTCAGCACCGCCAAACCGGCCATCACGCGGTCGAATGTCGGCTGACCGCCTTTGTCGATGCGGTAGGCGTCATGCAGGTGGCGCGGACCGTCGATGCTGATGCCGACCAGAAATTTGTTGGCGGCGAGAAACTCGCCCCACTCGTCGTCAAGCAACACGCCGTTGGTCTGAAAAGCGTTTTCGATTGTTTTTCCATTGGCATGGCGCGCCTGCAAGGCCACCGCCTGCCGGAAAAACTCCACGCCCATGAGGGTAGGTTCGCCACCTTGCCAAGCGAAGGAGACCTGTGGCCCTGGCTGCGCCGCGATGTAGTCGCACACGTAGGTCTCCAGCACTTCGGGCGACATGCGGAAGCGACGCGTGTCGGGATACAGGTGCTCTTTCTCCAGGTAAAAACAGTAGCTGCACCCGAGGTTGCAGATCGAACCGGAGGGCTTCGCCATCAGGTGAAACGGGAAGCGTGCGACGGGTTTGATTGAGGATGATGGAACGGGCGACGACACGACGACTAGAGCCTTTCCTCTTTAGATAGACGCAAGAAAAAATGGAACGATCAGTCCATGATGCCAATCATCCGAAGTTTATTTACTGTCGTATGATCGCGCAGTCGCAAGTGTTGGCTCGTCCACTCGCTAACGTTCGCAGCTGCGATTTCAAAATAACAGCAATGGATGGCTGGTTGGCATGAGGAGAAAATCATGGGACCGTTGAGAGAGAATCTGAGTCTGCGGATCATCACTTAATGGCGCTGGTGGCAACCGTCTCCAAGGGGGTGCGATCAAACTGCAGTGTTCCCCATGTGCCCGGCTTCAATTCGGCAGAGCCCGGGCGATCAACCACCACGGCTTCGCTTTCTCCCGCCCAGTGGACGGCGCGGGTGCGGACCCGGCCCGCCGTGTCGGAAAATCCGACGGAGGCGTCGAAGCCGACGACGGATTGGCGGGCGGGGTTGATTCCCAGAGAGGCGAAGGGAATCTGCGCCTCAAGTGTGTAGCCCTTGGGTGTGACTTGATAGGCAAAGCTCAAGCCTATGATAGGGTTGATGTCGTCGAAGTCCCTCTTCTGGGCGGGTGAAGTGATGATTTGCGGATTGGCTTTTTTGACTGAAGAATACCGCCTCAGCTCCTGTTTTACCGGCCAGTATCCCATTTGGTAATCGGCGGCGTTGGTGATTTTGGCCAAGATACCGCGCACGTCGCCTTCCAGGTTTTTATCCCGGTTTGGTGTTGTCCAATCGGGACCGAGGCAGAAATCGACGTAGGCTCCGCTTACAAAGGGAGAATAGGGGAGCTCATGGCCATCGTTTTTCAATCCGTTGGCGTCCTGCACTTCGTAGGCGAGATAGAGATTTGTTTTGTCAAAGGTGACGCGGACGGTTCCGACGTTTTTACCGTCGAGAAGGAGCGGCATGGGGGCGATGCCGTTCCATTCGGCGGGATCGAGTTTGCCGTCAATGGTAATGGTCCGGGTCTGTTTTTGAACCTTGTTGTCAAAATCAAAGATGCTCCGCGCGATGCAAGTCGGACGTTTACCGGGAGCAGGGCCGTCCGGATCCCACGGTTTTGCGGCTTTGGCGGCATCAGCGGTGAGCGTCACCATACCGAGGTCGATAGGTGTCAGTTTAGGGATTTTAATTTCGTGGACAGAAACGCCGTGGTCGCCGGTGAGGATGATGGGCTTGCCGTTTATCTTATAGACAAAGGAGCCGACGAGTTCGACGGCGAGGCTATTGGCGTCAAAAGTATTGCCACCTTCGTGGTAGAGATTGCCGAGAAAGAGGCCGTCGTCTGTCCAGGCCCAGACCTGGCTCATGGTGTCGGCGTAGTAGCTGATGCCGTCCACTGAGCCAGCGAGGCCCCAGCCGGGGTAATACATTTCCCCTGGTTTCGCCAGGCCGGGGGCGCGGTTGCCGAGTTTGAGCCAGGCGGGCTGGCCGGTCTTCAAGTCGAATTTCATGGGAGTCATCCGCCAGTTGCGGCTGGCCCACCAGCCGTCGCCGTCGATGCCGGTGAGCTTGAGTTTGGTCTTGGTGCCGGGGGCGACATTGACGTAAACCGCGCCGTTGATGACGCTGAAATGATCCATTTGAATGCGAAAAGGGTCTTTGTAACCGCCGTCGCCGCCTTTGAAATCGGGCGCTTGAAGTTCGACCACTTTTTTTACGTCGCTCCAGTCGTATACCGGCACACCGCTGGGGAGCACCTGGCGTGGCGAAAGCCGCAAGACACTGTATTTTCCTGGGAAGATCGGCGCGTTGGCGATTTTCTCCGGCACGAGCATGAGGATGCTGAGGTCGGGCTCAAGCTGCCAACCGAAGAGGCGGGCGACGTTTTCCATCAGCGCAGGTTTTTCAGTGAAGCGGATTTCATCAAGGGACATTTTACCGTCGCCGTTGGTGTCGGCCCAGGTGAGCCAATTGTTCTGCCCTTGGTCATAGTCTCCTTCGTAGCGCCCATCGGGCAATTTGTGCGCCCGGTGGGTATAGACGAGCGAGGCGAGCTTGGTCTGTTTTGTTACGGGATCAAAGAGCCAGATGGAGAAGTCTCCGCCTACGAGGTAGGTCTTGCCGTTGGTGCCGGTGACCATGCCGTCCTCGAAGCTCAGGTAGGGTGAATGGCCATCAAAGGCGGTAGAGGACCGTCCCTGATTCATGCGATAGCCAAGAAACACATCGTTCTGCTGGAACGTCGAGTGAGGGGCGTCGAGATGCCATGATGGAGCCCATGTGCCGTGTTCGTAATCGAGTTTATACCCGGTGATGCCGGGCATGCTGCCTCCGATGGACCGGTAGCCCGCCAGCAATTCGGTGTGGTCGGGGGAGAGTCGCCCCAGCCCCGAGGAAATGAAGATGTTGTAAAAAACCTTGTCGCGATTTCCGTTTTTGTCCCAGGCTGTGATTTCTTGGAAATCTTCGGCGCGTGAAGTGACCCATACTTTGCCGTCGGGTGCGACACAGAGACTGCGGGGGTCGAGCAGACCGGCGGGGTTGTAAATGCCGCTGCGGGGGCGTCCGCCTTTGAGGCCGATCTCACGGAGCGGCTTGCCCGTGGATGTAAAGACTTTGACTTGCTGGGAGGCACCGCCGTCGCAGATGTAGAAATTCCCCGCTGTATCGATGGCGAGCCCGCTAGGATCTTCAAGTCCGGAAATGACAGGGGTGCCGCTAGGTTTGCCGTCGGAGTCAAGCGGGACCACGGTGTTTCCGCTGGCGAGGAAAACCTTCCCGTTGTGAACGGCGACGCCGTGGGGAGAGGGAATGCTTACGGTGTTAAGGATTTGGCCGCTCACCGCATCGACGACAAACAGTTTGTCGTCCAGCACCACGGAAACATAGAGGCGTCCGTTGTTGAGCGCGATGCCTTCGGAATTCGCTATCCAGCGTCCTTTCCAAAGCCCCTCGGGTGTCACGTGGTCGCCTGCGGGAATATCGCAGAGGATTTTTCCCCGGGGCGGTGTGTCGAGATCGTATTTCCCGATAAAGAGCCGTTTCGAGCCGATGTGATTCATGACGATGTAGGCATTTTTGTCGTCCATGGTCGCCGACAGGCGTTCGTCCCAACCGAGGAAACTGGTGAAACGCCGTGTGATGTTGCCCTCGAAGTCCATCAATTGGATGCCTGTCGTCTTTGGGCTCTCCACGCATTGGAAAACGGCCAGCAGCGCTTTGCCGTTGGTGCAGATGGCCCTTGCCGGTCCCAGATTGCCACCCCAGGCGCCGCGATCGTCAGGCGTGAGGTAGGGAGGGTTGCCGCTCAGACCAACTTTCATGATGTAGTTGATCTTGGGCGGCTCGGAAAACCAGACGCCACGCACCTGATAGTTGGCCGGCGAAGCGGGTAATCCGAGATTGGTGGTCCCATCCCATGTGACAGCCTGTTTGCCGGCTTCCACGGGTTGGGCGTGCAGAAGATTTCGGATGAGTTGTCCCTGTCCGTCATAGACCCCCATGCTGACAAAGCCTCGGCTGGGTGAAGTGAAGGAGAGGGCGTTGAGCGACTCGGCGCGGATGGTTATGCAGGCGAGGCAAAAAGAGGCGGAGGCAATGATCAGGAGCGCTCGCCGAAGGGAGGAGGTGATGAGGGGTAACATAATTGATTGAAGCCAAGACGACGGGGCGTTCTTCGGGCTATCCCAAGAATAGTTCTCTGGCATGATGATGAAGGCAAATGAGCATTACAGGAAACGCGACAAGGCTATCCCGAAAAATCAGTGATATGCCGTCAAGCCGCGTCCTGCTTCGGTTCACCCTTGGGAATCTTCTTGAGGATCGGACGGCGCTTGCCGGCGACCACGGATGAGTCGATCACCACCTCGGCCACGTCGGTGCGCTGCGGGAGTTCATACATCACCTCCAGCATGAGATTCTCCATGATGGCCCGCAGGGCGCGGGCGCCGGTCTTGAGCTCGACCGCCTTGACGGCGATGGCCTTGATCGCGTCGGTTGTGAAACGGAGGCGGACGCCGTCTATGGCGAAGAGCTTGGAATACTGCTTCACCATCGCGTTCTTGGTGCGAACGAGGATTTTTTCGAGGTCGGCGACCTGAAGCGGATCGAGCACCGTGACGACCGGCAGACGTCCGATGAACTCGGGGATCATGCCGAAGCGTATGAGATCCTCGGGAGCGATCGACTTCATGATGCTCTCGGCCGACATCCCCTCCTCTTTGGCCTTGTCGTGCTGGGCCTTGATCGAGGAGAAACCAAGGCTGCGCTGGCCGAGGCGCCGCTGAATGATGTTTTCCAATCCCACGAACGCTCCGCCGCAGATAAAGAGAATGCCCGCAGTGTTGATCTGCACGTATTCCTGATTTGGATGCTTGCGGCCGCCCTGCGGCGGAACGTTGCACACCGTGCCTTCGAGAATCTTCAACAGCGCCTGCTGCACGCCTTCGCCGGAGACGTCGCGGGTAATGGACACGTTTTCTGTTTTGCGCCCGATCTTGTCGATTTCATCGATGTAAATGATACCGCACTCGGCGCGCTTCACATCGTAGTTGGCCGATTGCAGCAGGCGCAGGACGACGTTCTCCACGTCTTCGCCAACGTAGCCCGCCTCGGTGAGTGTCGTGGCATCGGCGATGGCGAAGGGCACGTCGATGATCTTGGAGAGCGTGCGGGCCAAAAGCGTCTTGCCGGAACCGGTCGGGCCGGTGAGGAGGATGTTGCTCTTCTCGACCTCGACTTCATTGAACTCGTGCGAAAGCGCGCCGCTGTCGCCGGCCGTTCTGGCCGCGTCGAACATGATGCGTTTATAGTGGTTGTAGACCGCAACCGAGAGAACTTTTTTGGCGTGATCCTGGCCGATGACGAAGTCGTCGAGCACCCGCTTGATCTCGGACGGCTTGACGAGGCGGAAAGTGGGCTTGATGTCGGTCGCCGGCTGCTTCACCTCGCGGTCGATGATGGTTTTGCAGACATTGACGCAGGCGTCGCAAATGTGAACCCCCGGGCCAGCGATGATCTTCTTCACCTCGGACTGCGATTTCCCGCAGAAAGAGCAAAGGGTCATGCGCGTCGGTTTTGCCATGAGAGGAGAATGTCAGCGGAAGGAGACGGGAGTCGAGTTCACAAAAAAAGACGGTCCCCGAAGGCACCGTCATTGATTTGATACGTCGCCGACTATTCAGGCGGCGACCGGGGCGGCGAGCTTCGCGACCTCGCGGGTCGATTCGACGACGTGGTCAACGATACCGTAGGCCTTGGCCTCGTGCGCGCTCAGGTAGTAGTCGCGATCCGAGTCGGAGCCGACCTGCTCGGCAGTCTTGCCGGTATGCTTGGCGATGACGGTGTTGAGCGTCTGGCGCCAGCGGAGGATTTCCTTTGATGCGATCATGATGTCGGCCGTCTGTCCGCCCGCGCCGCCGCTGGGTTGGTGGATCATCACGCGGGCATTGGGCAGGGCGAAACGCTTGCCCGGCGTGCCGGCGGCGAGCAGCACGGTGGCCATGCTGGCGGCCTGGCCGATGCAATACGTCACCACATCGCACTGGAGGAAATTCATCGTGTCATAGATGGCCATGCCACCCGTCACCACGCCGCCCGGCGAGTTGATGTAGAAGTGGATGTCCTTCTTCGAGTCCTCCATCTGGAGAAACAGCATCTGGGCGATCACCAGATTGGCGACCATGTCGTCGATCGGCGTGCCGATGAAGATGATGCGGTCCTTGAGCAGACGGGAATAGATGTCCATCGACCGCTCGCCGCGGCCGGTGTTTTCCAAAACGATGGGGACGTAGTAGCTCATGGAATCCTCCTTGGTTGATATTTCCGATCAGGCCTGCGCCGATGCCGTTGTCACGGTAGCCTTGGAAACGAGCAAATCAAGGGCCTTGTCGAACATGATCGATTGCTGCACGGAACGGAGCTTGTCGCGGTTCTGCGTGAGTTCCTTGACGAGCTTTTCCGGCTTCTGGTTGTTCATCACGGACTCGCGGTAAATGAAGGTGTCGATGTCCTTCTCCGTCACGGTGATCTTCTCCTTCTCGGCGATCTTGGCGAGGATGAGCTGGGTCTTCACACGGATGCGGGCGGCCTTGCTGGCGCCTTCGTGGAGCTGCTTCTTGTCCTTTTCGAACTGGTCGGCCGACATGCCGCGGCGCATGTTTTCCTCGATAAACTGGCGGAGCACCTGCTGGGTCTCGCTCTCGACGAGGCTCTCGGGGACGGCGAAATCAACCTTGGCGTTGAGCGACTCGGTGACCTGGCGGCGCTGGGCCTGGCGGTTCTCGTGTTCCTTGCGGCCCTTGAGATTGTTGCGGACGTTGACCTTGAGGCTTTCGAGATCGGCGGACTGGTGGGCCTTGAAGAAGGCTTCGTCCATCGGGGGAAGAACGCGCTCGCGGATTTCCTGGACCTCGACCGCATAGACGGCGGTCTTGCCGGCAAGGGCGGGAACGGCGCTGAAGTCGGACGGGAACGCGATGGTCACGTCTTTCTTGTCGCCCGCCTTGAGGCCGGCGAGCTGCTTGCCGAGGCCGGGGATGAGTCCCTCGTTTTCGCCTTCAACTTCCTCCCAGGTCTGCGGGACTTTGCCGTAGATCTGCTTGTCGGGCGCGAGTTCGAGGACGGGTTTGCCGTCAATGGCGCCTTCGTAGGCGAGCTTCACGTAGTCGCCCTTGGCGGCCGGACGCTCGGCGACCTTGAAGTCGGCCCGCTCGGAACGCATCCCGTCGATGACGGTGTCGACTTCGGCATCGGTCGCATCGACCGACTTGATCTCCGTGGAGAGCCCCACGTAATCGGGCAGCACGAAGGTCGGACGCACATCCAGCGTGATGGTGATGGTGGCGGCTTGGTCGGACGCCAAGGTGCCTTCCTGGACATCGGTGACGTTGAGGGCGTCGATCTTCGACTGTTCGAGACCGCCGCGATAGGCCTTGGAAAGAACCTTCTGCTTGAATTCGTCCGCGATCTCCTTGCCGTAACGCTTCAGCACGAGGCTGGCCGGAGCCTTGCCGGGACGGAAGCCGGGGAGGCGGGCCTGCTTGGAAATCTCACCGACCACGGCCTTATGCTCGGCGGCGACTTCCGCCTGGTCGAGGGTGACGACGAGGCTTTTGCGGGTTTCGGAGATGTCTTTGATTTCGATGTTCACGGTTTGAAAAGAGCAGAGTGTTTTATTGAAAGAATTGGGAAAAATACGGGTGTCCTCTCTGCGCGGTCAATGCCTGATTCATAACGCTTGAAACCCGGGCCTCGGCCAAACTTGATGCACGTCTGCCCATGCCCAGTCTCCGCCATCTGCTTGCCGAGCACCCCACCCTCCTCCTGATCGACTCCGCCTCGGCGCGGATTCAGGTCGGACTCTGGCACAACGGCACCGTCGCATGGCAAACCAGCGAGACCGAAGCCGGATCAGGCGTATTCGCCTGCACGGAGTTGCTGCTGTCCTCCAGCGGCCTGCGCATCGGCGATCTCGACGCCTTCGTCTTTTGCGAAGGCCCCGGCTCCGTCCTCGGCATCCGCACCGCCGCCGTCGCCCTCCGCACCTGGCGCGTGGTCAACCCCGCCCCCGCCTACGCCTACCAAAGCCTCGCCGTCGTCACCCTCGCCCTCGGCAATCCCGCGCTCAACGTCATCGCCGATGCCCGCCGCGATTCGTGGCACGTCGCCCGCCTCGGCGAACCCCTCCGCCGCGTGCCCACCGCCGAGCTGTCCGGCGAATGCGTGATGCCGGAACACTTCCGCCACTGGACCCCGCTACCGCCCGCCCTCGCGCGCACCGGCTACGATCTCGCCACGCTCCTCGCCCTGCCCGCCGTCCTCGACGCCGACCTTTTCCACGCGAGCCCCGAACCCGACGCGTTCATGCACGAGGCACCTTCCTACGCGACTTGGACTCCCCAGGTCCATCAGGCGCCTCCCCGTTAATTCATGGCCACCGCCTCACGACTTCCCCTGCGCTGCTGGGCCGAGATCGACCTCGCCATCCTTGAGCGCAACCTCCACCTGATCCGCGCCTCGATTCCCCCGCACATGCGCTACGTCTCCGTGGTGAAGGCCGATGCCTACGGCCACGGACTCCCGCAGACCGCCGCCCGCCTCATGCACGCGGGGGCCGATCTTTTCGGCGTGGCCAACCTCGCCGAGGCCGCCGCGATTCGCGAGCTGAGCCCCGACTGGCCCATCCTCCTTCTCAGCCCCCTTTTGCCGGACGAGGATCGCTACGTGATCGAGTATGACGTGGCCGCCACGGTTTCATCGACGGATGAAGTCGCGCGCTTGGAAGCCGCGGGCCGCGCCGCCGGCCGCCCCGTGACCGTCCACTTGAAAATCGACACCGGCATGGGCCGCCTCGGCGTGTGGCACGAGGAAGCCCCCGCGCTGTATCGAAAAATCCGCGACTCCCAAAACCTCAAGCTCGCCGGCGTGTTCACCCACTTCTCCAGCCCCGACGACGACGCCGCCTTCACCGCCGAGCAACGTCGCCGCTTCCTTGCCGCGCTCGGGCGCTGCGACGGCATCGACCTCTCCGCCCTCCTCATTCACGCCGACAACAGCGCGGGGCTGGAAACCATCGCGGTCGCCGGACCGTTCAACGCCGTGCGCATCGGCCTGCTGCAATTCGGCATCCTTCCCCATTCGCGCTCCCTGCTGGCGCAGGTCCAGACCACGCCCGTCTTCAGCTTCCGCACGCGCGTCGGCCTCGTGAAACGCCTTCCTGCGGGCAACAGCATCAGTTACGGGCGCACCCATGTGCTCAAGCGCGATTCGGTCGTGGCCATCCTCACCGCCGGTTACGGCGACGGCCTGCCGCGCGCCGCCAGCAATCGCGGCCACGTGCTCATCCGCGGACAACGCTGCCCCGTGCTTGGCCGCGTCACCATGGACCAGACCATCGTGGACGTGACCGACGTGCCGGGCGTCTGCGCCGGCGACGAGGTGGTGCTCATCGGCGGCCAATCCGGGGCGGAGATCGGCCTCACCGAATTCAGCCGCTGGGCCGACACGATCCCCTGGGAAACGCTCTGCTCCGTCACCAAGCGCGTCCCGCGTCTCTACCGCACCACGCTCGGATTATAGGAAGCCGCCTGAATCCGACGTTGCGTCTGCTGCCGCACCGCCCGCCGCGGCGCGGTTGTTCGTCTCCAAAGGATCGTTGCCCAGATCGAAATCCAGCCAGATCGAACCGTCCGCGTCGAAAATCCGCTTGCGTTCCGCCGTGCGTACCCCGCGCCACGCACGGTCGCACTGGTGCGGCAACGCCACCACGCTCGGCATCGAGACGACCGCGTGATCCCGCTCGCAACCCCATGTCCGGCCATCGGCCCACGCCAGAGTCATCGCCGGCAAATCGATCAGCGACACCAACTCGTCCGACCGCCGTCCTCCACCCTCCCGACCCCCGCCTCCGGTCAGCAGCGGCACCCTCACGCTCTCCTCGTGCGGCCAGCCCTTCCGGAAAAGCCCGTGCGCCCCGTGCATGTCCCCGTGCACCGAGGTGAAAACCACCATCGTCTCCGCCTCCCTCTCTTTCTCCTTCTGCTTTCTCGTCATCCCCGTTTCCTCCACCGCCGCCAGCAACCGCCCGATCGCCCGGTCCGTCGCTTCGATGTGCGCGTAATAACCCGCCAGCTCGCGCCGCGCCGTCGCCTCCGTCGTGCCGCCGCGCGGCACGTTGCCCGCCAGCGCAACGTCCTCCGGCCTCATGCGCATGATGCCCTCCGGCGTCCGCGCGTCGTAGGGCGGATGCGGCGACTCCAGGCTCACCACCGCGAAACACGGGGCCCGCCCCCGCGCAAACCACTCCGCCGCCCGCCCGCACACCACGTCGCCCTGATACCCGCGCACCTGCACCGGCTCAGGCAGCCGCGAACCGTGCAGCCAGGGATCATTGAGCAGAAACCCGCTCTCGAAACCCTCCCAAAACGAAAAACCGCCGCGCCCCTCCGGCGGCACGACCGTCCTCGCATGCGCCTCGCCCACGAGCGGTGCGTTGCGATCCCGCGCGCCCAGATGCCATTTGCCGAAAAACGCCGTGTCATAACCGCGCCCGTTCAGCTCATGCGCGATCGTCCGCGCATCCGTCGGCAGCGGATCATAGTAATCGGACACGCCGTTTTCCGGCGACGGCACGCCGGTCAGCATCGCCGCCCGCGCAAACGGCCCGAACGGATGCGGCGTCACCGCCTGCGCGTAGTTGACGCTCCGCGCCGCCAGCGCGTCGAGGCATGGCGTTCGCGCGTTCACGTCGCCCGCATAGCCGCACGCCTGCGCCCGCCACTGCGTCGTGACGATCCAGAGAATGTTGGGTGCGCGGACGGCCATGGGGAAACGTGGCCGTCACTGGACCATAGATTCCTGGGATGTTCACGGATAAACGGCACGGCTGCGGTTGTCCGGTTCGCCTTCACGACGATGAAGGATTGCACCGCGACCGATTTCTTCCGTGGCTTGTCCGCTTCATGAAACCCGTTTCGCTCCTTCTGCTCCTCGTCCTGACGCTTTCCGGCTGCACCGCCGTCACCACGCATGCGGACAAGGACAGCAAGCTGCACCTCGCCGCCTGCCGCCGTTTTTTCGTGCTGGTCAACCTCAACGACAACCACGGCATCGCCCCGAGCATCGTCCGCGCCCTCAAGGCCCGCGGGTTCGAGGCCGACAGCGGCCCGCTCACCATGCTGCCCGACACGGCGCAGGCCGTCGTCGTCTATGACGACAAGTGGGCGTGGGATTTTTCCACCCACATGGTGCAGCTCACCCTCGGCGCGCAGGCCCCGGCGGCGGTCCGTCCCTTCGCCACGGTGTCTTATCAAAAGAACATCGCCCTGAGCACGCAGCTCGACGACGTGGTCGGCCAACTCGTGGGCGAGTTGCTGGCCGTCGCGAAATAATCCGCACGGCACTCGGCGGCGATCGCCCCGGTTATCCGGCGCAGGGCCCGCCCGCCGGTTTCGTCGCGCTCGCCGCCTGCCGGCGGGCTCCGCTCCTCCGACCACCGTCGGACGTTAACATCCCGGATATTGACTATTATTAGTTCCCGGAAAAACCTCCCCCGTCCGCGCTTTGCCCTTTCCGTCCCGCCCGAATCTTGCGTCATTTGGGGAATGCGCGACACCGCCCCCTCAACGACGGCTTGACGGGCCCCCGCCGATACAACACCGCGCCGCCACCGGACTCTTTTTCCCGCATCTCAACCTACCCCCGCACTCCATGAAGCCCCCGCTCCGCCTCCTCGTGCCGCTCTGCGCATGCCTGCTGGCATCCGTCCTCTCCGCGCAAACCGCGCCCGCCACGCCGCCCGATCCGGCCGCCCGGCTCGCGGAAATCCGCCGGCTCGCCGCCGAGCTCAAACCGCAGCAAGGCGACATCATCCTCGCCAACGGTCTCGCCAAGGTCGCCCTCCCCGCCAACTTCCGCTTCCTCACGCCCGACGACGCCGCGACCGTCCTCACCAAGATCTGGGGCAATCCCTCCGGCAGGAAGCCGCTTGGCATGCTCGTGCCCGCCGGCTTCGACCCGCTCTCCGACGAAAGCTGGGTGGTCGTCGTCAACTACGAGGAAGACGGCTACGTGAAGGACAAGGACGCCGCCACGATCGACTACGCCAAGATGATGGCCGACATGAAAAAATCCACGGCCGAGTCCAACGAGGAACGCGTGAAGCAAGGCTACGCGCCGATCGATCTCGTCGGCTGGGCCTCGCCGCCCCGCTACGACGCCGCCACGCACAAGCTCTACTGGGCCAAG
The DNA here is from genome assembly GCA_903904685.1 of uncultured Verrucomicrobiota bacterium. Lineage (GTDB taxonomy): Bacteria > Verrucomicrobiota > Verrucomicrobiia > Opitutales > Opitutaceae > Rariglobus. The sequence continues at coordinate 14,020 of CAIVDS010000043.1, read as the reverse complement.
GAACTCAAGTTCGGCCAATCCCCCGTGCACACGCTCAACTACAACATCCGCATTCTCGGCCGCCGCGGCGTGCTCGTGCTCAACGCCGTGGCCGTCATGCGCCAGCTCAAGGAAGTGGAAGCCTCCACCCCCGCCATCCTCGGGATGGTCAACTTCCAGGAAGGCCACCGCTACGCCGATTTCAAGGAGGACACCGACAAGGTCGCGGCCTACGGCATCGCCGCCCTCGTCGCCGGCGGCGTGGCGGCCAAGGCCGGTTTCTTCAAGCTTCTCTGGGTCGGCCTCCTCGCCTTGAAGAAATTCATCATCATCGCGGTGATCGCGGTCGGGGCTTTCTTCAAAAAGCTTTGGAAAGATCGAAAAGCCAAAAACGCCTTCACCGCCCCCGTGGATTCCCCCCGACCCTGACGCCCCTCCGCGTGAACCCGCCCCTTCCTGATGGTTGATGCGGGAGGAACCCCGCTCCGGTTTCCGTTCTTTTCCCGAAACCGGCGTTGCGCCCGCGCCTTGCGCGCTCCACAAACTCCCCGTCGCATGTCTCCCGAGACCACCAGCCCCGCCGCCGTCGCCGCCTTCATCGCCCGCTGGTCCCGCGCCGAGGCCGCCGAACGCGCCAACTACGTCCTCTTCCTTTCCGAGCTTTGCGACTTGCTCGGCGTGCCTCGTCCCGATCCCGCCGGCCCCGACACCGCCGACAACGCCTATGTCTTCGAGCGCGCCGTCACCTTCCATCATCGCGGCTCCGTCAAGACCACCACCGGCCGCATCGATCTCTACAAGCGCGACTGCTTCGTCTGCGAGTGCAAGCAATACGCCCGCGCTCCCGACGCCGCCGCATCTGAGATCGCGAATCTCAAATTTGAAATCAAGCCGCGCAGCGGCGTGGTCCGCGGCTCCGAGGCTTGGGACCGCGCCATGATCGAGGCCCAGGGCCAGGCCGACCGCTACGCCCGCTCCCTGCCCGACGACGAAAACCCGCCTCCGTTCCTTCTCGTCGTCGATGTCGGCCACGTCATCGAGCTCTTCGCCGACTTCACCCAGAAGGGCAAGGCCTACCTCCCGTTCCCCGACGCCCGCGCCCACCGCATCCGCCTCGCCGATCTCGCCCGCGAGGATGTCCGCGCCAAGCTCCGCGCGCTCTGGCTTGATCCGCGCTCCCTCGATCCCGCCAAGGTCGCCGCCGCCGTCACCCGCGAGGTCGCCGGCCATCTCGCCGAGCTCGCCAAGTCCTTCGAGAAAAAGCACGACCCCGCCGCCGTCGCCGCCTTTCTCTCCCGCTGCCTCTTCTGCATGTTCGCCGAGGATGTCGAGCTGCTCCCCAAGGACAGTTTCTCCGAGCTCCTCGAATCCGTGAAGGCCGACCCCGGCGCCGCCGTCCCTCTCCTTGAGCAACTCTTCGCCGAGATGAACGTCGGCAAGTTCTCCGTCATCCTCCGTCAAAAGATCCTTCACTTCAACGGCGGCCTCTTCGCCGAGGCCAAGGCCCTCCCGCTCAACGGCACCCAGCTCGGCCTCCTCATCCGCGCCGCCCGCCTCCAATGGCGGCACGTCGAGCCCGCCATCTTCGGCACCCTGCTGGAGCGCGCCCTCGACCCCGCCGAACGCCACAAGCTCGGCGCGCACTACACTCCTCGCGCCTACGTCGAGCGCCTCGTCCTCCCCACCGTGATCGAGCCTCTCCGCGAGGAGTGGACCGCCACGAAGACCGCCGCCGTCACCCTCGCCACTCGCGGCGACCTCAAGGGCGCCATCAAGGAAACCCGCGCCTTCCTCCATAAACTCTGCGCCGTGCGCGTGCTCGATCCCGCCTGCGGTTCCGGCAACTTCCTTTACGTCACCCTCGAACACCTCAAGCGCCTCGAAGGCGAGGTGCTCCAGCTCATCGAGGGCTTCGGCGAGAACATGCGCCTCGACCTCGGCGGCGAGACCGTGGACCCGCGCCAGTTCCTCGGCCTTGAGATCAACCCCCGCGCCGCCACCATCGCCGAGCTCGTCCTCTGGATCGGCTTCCTCCAGTGGCACCACCGCAATCGCGGCGCCACCGAGTGGCCCGAGCCCGTCCTCCGCGCCTTCAAGAACATCGAGTGCCGCGACGCCGTCCTTGCCTGCGACAAAAAGGACTTCGCCAAAGGCCCCGACGGCAAAACCAAGTTCGTCTGGAACCGCACCACCTTCAAGACCGACCCCGTCACCGGCCGCGACGTGCCCGACGACAAGGCCGTGCGCCCGCTCGACACCTTCGTCAACCCTCGCCCCGCCGCGTGGCCGCAGGCCGACTTCATCGTGGGCAACCCTCCCTTCCTCGGCGCTTCCCGCATGCGCGAAGACTTGGGCGACGGCTACACCGAGACGCTCCGCGCCGCCTATCCCGCCATGCCCGAGAGCGCCGACTTCGTCATGTTCTGGTGGCACAAGGCCGCCCTCGAAACGCTCGCCGGTCGCACCCGCCGCTTCGGCTTCATCACCACCAACTCCATTCGCCAGACTTTCAACCGTCGCGTCGTGCAGGCCGCGATGGACGACGGTATTTACCTCACCTTCGCCATTCCCGATCACCCGTGGATCGACGCCACCGAATGCGCCGCCGTCCGCATCGCCATGACCGTGGGAGCGTCCATGAATCCCGCGCCCGAAGCCAAGCTCCAACGCGTCACCACCGAAACCGCCAACGAGGAAACCGGCGAAAACGAAGTCCAGCTCCTTCTCGAACTTGGCAAGGTCGGCGCAGATCTCACCGGCGGCGCGGATGTTTCGGGCACCGGTGAACTCACTTCCAACGCCGGCCTTTCATCACCCGGCGTTAAACTTCACGGCTCTGGCTTCATCGTTACGCCCGATGAGGCCAAGGCTCTCGGCCTCGGCAAAATCAAGGGGCTGGAAAAGCACATCCGTCCTTACCTCAATGGTCGTGATCTCGCGGATTCGCCTCGTGGCGTAATGGTCATGGACCTCTTTGGTCTTACGTCAGAAGAGGTCAAATATCGCTTCCCTAAAGTTTACGAACACGTCGTGCAGACCGTAAAACCCGAGCGCGACTCCAATAACCGTGCAACCTACCGAGATAATTGGTGGGTGTTTGGCGAACCGCGTCGCGACTTGCGTCCCGCACTCGCAGGACTCTCCCGCTACATTGCCACCGGAGAAACCGGCAAGCATCGGCATTTCCAGTTTCTGGATGGCTCAGTCCTGCCCGACAACATGCTCATTGCCATCGCGACGGACGACGCCTTCCACCTCGGCGTGCTGAGCAGCCGCATCCATACGACCTACGCCCTTGCCGCCGGTGGCACGCTCGAAGATCGCCCCCGCTACAACAAGTCACGCTGCTTCGATCCCTTCCCTTTCCCCGACTGCACCGAGAAACAAAAGACCCGCATCCGCGTCTTGGCCGAGGAACTCGACGCCCACCGCAAGCGCGCTCAGGCCAAGCACGGCCTCGGCCTCACCGACATCTACAACGTCCTCGAAAAACTCCGCGCCGGCGAACTGCTCACGACCAAGGACAAGATCATCCACGACGCCGCGCTCGTCTCCACGTTGAAACAACTCCACGACGACCTCGACGCCGCCGTGGCCGACGCCTACGGCTGGCCTTGGCCGATCGCCGACGCCGAAATCCTTAACCGCGTGGTCGCCCTCAACGCCACCCGCGCCGCCGAGGAGGCCGAGGGCCGCATCCGCTGGCTCCGCCCCGATTACCAGAAGCCCCTCTTCGCCGGCACCAAGCAGACCGATCTCGGCCTCACCGACGCGCCTGTCAAACCGGCCACCGGCCACCGTCCACCGAAGGCAGCGAAACTGCCCTGGCCCAAAACCCTCGCCGCCCGTGCCAAGGCGGTAGAAGCCGCGCTGGCCTCCGCCGACCGCCCGATCACGTCCGCCGAACTCGCGAAGCGGTTCACGCGGGCCAAGGAAAGCGAAGTCCTCGAAATCCTGGAAACGTTGGTGGCGTTGGCCCGCGCCCACCCCGGCGACACCCAAGGCACCTTCGTGCGGTAGCCCGCCCGCCCCATGAAAACCGATCAGACCGAAGACCTGCGGACGATACTGAACCTGGGGCTTATCGTCGTTACCGGGATGATCTTCTTCGCCGGCCCCGTCCTCTTGGCTCTGGCAGTCATCGCCTTTCCGGTGGTGGTGGTGACGTTGATCCTGTGCTACGTCTTCCGGTATTCCGGCTCCGACGACCCGGAGGAAACGGCGACCGGCAAAACCGGCGGCACCTCCATCAGCGCCGACGACCCCGACATCCGGGCGCATCTCAAGCGCAAAGCCGCCCGAGAGGCGGACCTGCAAAACGGGGCTTGAGGCAGCTCACGCGGAGTCGAGGAGAACGCGGAGCAAGGCAGGGTTGATTCCCCCTGCCGTGCCCCCCGCGCCTCCGCGTAAACCCATCCCCTCCCGGCGATTGAATCTGGGTAAACCACGCTTCGGGGGAACGCGACCCGGCTTGAAATCGGCGGGCTATCGCCACCCTTTGGCATCCCACGGCTTGGTTTTGTGCTCACCGCAATCGGTTTTCTTCCTACCGCGCTAGTTTTTACTCCTACCGCGCTAATTTTTCCTATCACCGCAATCTTTTTTACGACTACTCCGATAACTTTTATTATCACCACAATCTCTTTTACGACTACCGCGCTAACTTTTATTGCTACCGCGATAGTTTTTACTCCTACCGCGATAACTTTTCTTGTTACCGCAATCGGTTTTATTCCTACCACACTAGGTTTTCTTATCACCGCACTAACATTTATCATCACCGCACTCGCTTTTACGACTACCGCAATTGCTTTTTCTATTACCGCACGCGGTTTTACTCCTACCGCACTAACTTTTCTTATTACCGCACTAGACTTTATTATCACCGCACTAGACTTTATTATCACCGCACTAAGTTTTATTATCACCGCACTCGGTTTTTCGACCGCCGCGCTTGGATTTTTCCTCACCTCGCAAGGGGTTGGGCGGCCACGGGGCTCCGGCGGACCTCCACGAGCCGTCAGTCGCGTGCGCGATGTTCGCCGCGCCTCTCCCCCACTCGACCGCATCGCGCCCCGCCTCGACCGCGCCGCTCAGGGCAGCTTCGATTGGATGAGCTTGCTCGCCGCGCCGAAGTCGATGAGCGGGGCTTCGGGCAACGCCTTGAGCGCACCGATGACCTTGCCCATCTCTTTCTTCGATTGCGCGCCTGTCGCCTTGATCGCCGCGACCACGAGGGCTTCGAGCTTCGCCGCGTCGAGTCCCTTGGGAAGATATTTTTCAAGCACGGCGATCTCGGCAAGATTGGCCGCAACCAGATCGGCGCGCAGGCCTTTCTCGAACTCGATGTTGGCGGCGGAGAGGTTCTTCACGGCCTTGCGCAGCGTCGCGACGACCAGCTCGTCGTCGATGGGCTTGTTCTGGTCCATCGCCGCGCGCTGGATCGCGCCGTCGTTGGTGCGCAGCATGGTGGCGCGGACGGAATCGCGGGCCTTCACGGCGGTGATGATGTCGGCGCGGAGCGTTTCGTAGATCGTAGGCATAAGAGAGAGCGTGCGCAGAGAAGCCCGCGTGTCGAGACGGCTCTAGGTTGCCGCAAGCGCGGCCCGCCGCTGCGTCAAAAACGTGTCCGCCGTGTAAACCGCCAGCCCCGCCCAGATGAACGCGAAGGAGATCGCCCGCGCACGGGTGAACGACTCGTGATAAACGGCCCAGCCGACGAGGAACTGCAACGTGGGCGACACGTATTGGAGCAGCCCGAGCGTGGTCAACCTCAGTTGCCGCGCCCCGTAGGCGAACATCAGGAGCGGCACCGCCGTCACCACGCCGGTGCTCAGCACCAGCAGCGTCGTGGGCGTGTCCACCGTGCCGAGCGCGCCTTCGCCCGTGTGTTGCCGCCACAGCAGGTAGCCCGCTGCGAACGGCAGCACGAGGAGAGTCTCCACCGTCAGCCCGGCGAAGGCTCCGAGCGGGGATTGCTTGCGCAACAGGCCGTAGATCCCGAACGAGCCGGCGAGCGCCAGCGCGATCCACGGGAGCCTGCCGAGCGCCACCACCTGCGCCGCGACGCCCAGCGCGGCCAGCGCGATGGCCACGCCTTGCAACCGGCGCACGCGCTCGCCGAGCACGAACCGCCCCAGCGCGACGTTGAGCAGCGGCACGAGAAAATAGCCGAGGCTGCTGTCGATGACGCGCCCCGTGTTGACGGCCCACACATACACCAGCCAGTTGACCGTGAGCATGGCGCCGCTCACGCCGTTGAGCGCGACGCCGCGCCACGAGCCGAGGGCGCCCCGCACCTCGCCCAGCGAACCGCGCCACGCCATCGCCGCCGCGAGGAAGACCAGCGACCAGACCATCCGGTGCGCGATCAACTCCGCCGCCTGCACCGCGTGAAGCTGCTTCCAATACACCGGCAGCAGCCCCCACATGACGTAGCATCCGAGCGCGGTCAGCACGCCGCGCGTGGCGGCGGAGGATGAAGGTGAGTCGGCGTTCAAGGGATGGGCAACGTCATCATCCCCGCGCGCGGCGTCAACCGTCGCCTCGCCGCCGTTGCGCGTCCGTTCAGGCTGATCTCGACGCCGGCGGCGCGATGTGTCTCAACCGAGGACGTCATGCCAAGCGATCGCCCCCCGTTCTTCGGTCTCCTGCAACGGCGCACGTGCCTTTGCCCCACGTGGCGCGGCTGGCTGATGGCCGCGCTGATCGTCGTGCCGCTGGTCGTCGCCGGCTTGCGCGGGCTGCAGCCCTTCCTCGCCCTGAACCGTCCCGCGCCCGGCGGCGTTCTCGTGATCGAGGGCTGGCTGCCGGACTTCGCCATGGAAGCCGCGCTCGCCGAGGCGCGCCGCACGCCCTACGCGGCGATCTACGTGACCGGCGGTCCTCTGGAGCAGGGCAAACCGCTTTCCGTTTACAAGACCTTCGCCGAACTCGGCGCGGCCACGCTTGAAAAGCTCGGTCCCGCCACGCCAGCGCCGATCGCCGTGCCCGCCGGCGACGTGCGCCGGGATCGCACCTACGCCTCGGCGGTCACGCTGCGCGAGTGGTTGAAAGCGCACGGAGGGGCCCCCGCCAAACTCAACCTCGTGTCCATCGGCGCGCACGCCCGCCGCTCGCGGATGATGTTCGCCAAGGCGTTCGGCCCCGGAACGGAGGTCGGCGTGATCGCGGTGGCGGGCCGCGACTACGACTCCCGGCATTGGTGGCGCACAAGCCAGGGTTTCCGCACGGTCACCGACGAGTTCATCGCCTATCTCTACGCCACGTTCGTGTTCACGGCGGAATAATCGCAGCCTCACCCGCTTTACCCAATGGCCACCAAAACCCCCAAGGAAATCCTGCACCGCATCCTGCTCGTGTCGTTGATCGACGGCTGGAGCATCGCGCTCGTCGCCGGTCTGTGCACGGTCGCCTCGCTCGTGTTCGGCGATTGGGTCGGGGGGTTTGTCGGACTGCTCGTGACCGCCGGGGGCGTGATCGAGCTTCGCGGGCGTCGCCGCCTCACCCAACACGACGCCGACGGCGGCATGGATTTCCTCGTCTACTCGCAATGCGTCGTGATCGGCGTGATCTGGGCCTACGCGATCAGCCGGATGACCGGCTTCGACGCCGACACGGCCATGGCGAACATGACCCCGGACATGAAGTCCGCGCTCGATCAAATAGGCATGAGCGCGCACGACGTCGTCCATTATGTGCGGCTCTTCACCTATGCGCTCTACGGCACGGTCATGTTCGTCACCCTCGGCTATCAGGGAGGCATGATTCAATACTACCGCCACCGCCGCGCCGTCGTGCGCGAGGCGTTGACCGCCGCGCCCGAGGTGCCGGTCATGCCGCCGCCCGTCCCGCCGCGCCCGACCGTGGGCGACGACGTGATGGACGCCTGAGCCGATCCCCTCCCGCCGTCACGGCAGCCAGGGGAACTTGCGGGCGTCGGGCTTGCGCTTCTCGCGTTGGGCGCCGTGAAACTCCCTGGCCTCTTCGCTCATATAGTAGAGCAGCGTGGCGTTGCCCGCGAGTTCCTGGATGCCCGACTGGCCGTCCACATCGGCGTTGAAGGCGCTCTTCAGGCAGCGGATGGCGAGCGGGCTGTGGCCCATGATCTCGCGACCCCACTTCACGCCCTCGGCCTCGAGCCTGGCGACGGGCACGACGGCGTTGACGAGGCCCATGTCCAACGCCTGCTTCGCGTCATACTGGCGGCAGAGATACCAGATCTCGCGGGCCTTTTTCTGGCCGACGATGCGCGCCAGATAACCGGAGCCGAAGCCGCCGTCAAAGCTGCCCATCTTCGGGCCGACCTGCCCGAAGACGCCGTTGTCGGCCGAGATGGTAAGGTCGCACACGAGGTGAAGCACGTGTCCGCCGCCGATGGCGTAGCCCGCGACGAGCGCGATCACGACCTTGGGCATGGAGCGGATGAGTTTTTGCAGATCGAGGACGTTGAGCCGAGGCACGCCGTCGCCGCCGACGTAGCCGGCATGGCCGCGCACGCTCTGGTCGCCGCCCGCGCAGAAGGCGTATTTCCCGTCGGTGTGCGGACCGGCGCCGGTGAGGAGCACGACGCCGATGGTCGGGTCTTCGCGGGCGTCGATGAAGGCATCGTAGAGTTGCGTCACGGTTTCGGGCCGGAACGCGTTGCGCTTCCCGGGACGGTTGATGGTGACCTTCGCGATGCCGTCGGTCTTGTGATAAAGGATGTCGGTGTAGGTCTTGGCGACCTTCCAGGCGGGGAGGCTCATGGTGAACGCCCACAGTGCGCCCTGCGCCGCCAAGGTCAACGCACGGTGCACATGCAAGCCATTTTCTCGCAGGGCTGAAAATCAGCTTGGATGACGGCCCGCGTTCGCAAGACTGCCTCCCCCGCATGCAAGACACGCCCGCCTCCGTTCCAAAGACCGCCATCCATGCCGGGCTTTGCCTTGGCGCCCTCGGGGTCGTCTTCGGCGACATCGGCACCAGCCCGCTCTACACGATGCGCGAGTGTCTGTCGCATCTGCCCGCGGTTTCCCGCGAAGACGGCGTGCTCGGCATCCTTTCCCTGATGTTCTGGACGCTCACGTTCATCGTGAGTTTCAAATACCTCTGCTACGTCACCAAGGCCGACAATCGCGGCGAGGGCGGCATTTTCGCGCTGCTGGCGCTGAGCCATGACCGCAAGACCGACCGCAACAAGGGACTGGGGCTCACGGCGGTCATCATTCTTTTCGGCGCCGCCCTGCTCTATGGCGACGGCGTGATCACCCCGGCCATCTCCGTGCTGAGCGCGGCGGAGGGGTTCAAGAGCTTCGCCCCCGGCCTCAAGCAGCACACCATCGTCATCATGGCCGTGGTGATCTTGGGCGCCCTCTTCTACATCCAAAGCCGGGGCACCCGGACGATAGGCCGCATCTTCGGCCCGGTGATGCTCGCGTGGTTCGTCACACTGGGCGTCCTCGGCGGATGGCAGATCTGCCGCGCCCCCGAGGTGGTGCTGGCCCTGAATCCCGCCTACGGTTTCCATCTCCTCGCCGACCATCCCCTGTCCATCGGCGCCATGCTCGGCGCCATCGTGCTCACCGTGACGGGCGCGGAGGCGCTTTACGCCGACATGGGACATTTCGGCCGCCGCTACATCGCATGGGCCTGGTATGGCATCGCCTGCCCCGGACTTCTGCTGAACTACTTCGGGCAGGGAGCCTACACGCTCACCCATCCCGCCGAAGCGGCGACGCCAGACTTCAATCCGTTCTTCGAGCTGGCTCCGTCCGGCCCGTTGCAACTCGCCCTGGTCCTGCTCTCGATCCTCGCGGCCATCATCGCCAGCCAGGCGCTCATCTCCGGCACGTTCTCGCTCACGCGGCAGGCCATCCAGCTCGGTTATTTTCCCCGCCTGAAAGTCCTTCACACCAACGCGGCGCTTGAGGGCCAGATCTACATCCCGCTTGTCAACTGGGCGCTCGCCATCGGCTCCATCTGGATCGTGATCGGCTTCAAGTCTTCCGACGCCCTCGCCTCCGCCTACGGCATCGCGGTGACGGGCACGATGGCGGTCACCTCGCTCGCATTTTATCACGTCACCCGCAGACGCTGGAACTGGTCGTGGGCGAAGGCCGGCGCGCTTTGCGGGCTGTTTCTCGTCGTCGATCTCACCCTCTTTGGCGCCAATCTCCACAAGATCGAGGACGGCGGCTGGCTGCCGATCGGCATGGCCGCCGCCGTGCTGGCCATCATGCACACTTGGAAAAGCGGACGTAACGAGATCCAGGAAAAGATCTACAGCGGAGCGGTCGCGGAACTGGAGTTGTCCAGCATCGCCAAGAGCAAGTCCATCGTCCGCGTGCCCGGCAGCGCCGTCTTCATGGTGGGCACGCCCAAGGGCACCCCGCTCGCCCTGCTCCACCATCTCAAGGCCAACAAGTGCCTTCAGAAGACCGTCGTCCTGCTCACCATCCTCACCGACGAGGTTCCGACCATCAACGACGAGGAGCGCATGACGCTCGAATGCCTCGGCGAGGGCGTGTGGCGCGCCGTCGGCCGCTACGGCTACATGGAGTCGCCCAACGTCAGCCAGCTCGTCCAGCGCATCCAGGCGCAGGGGGTGATCACCAACAGCCAGGGCACGACCTACTATTTCAACCGCGAGATGATCATCACCGGCGGCAACGCCCGCATGTTCAACTGGCAAAAAAATCTTTATAGCTTTCTCAGCCGCAACGCCCGCCCCGTGAAGGATTATTACAACATCATCCCCACGCAGATCATCGAGATCGGCCTGCCCGTGCAGCTGTAACCAGACTTCGCCGTCCGCGCACGCTCACTTCAACGCCGCCGCCACGGTCGCGAAAAGCTTCTTCCGGAAAGCCGCGTCCCGCTTCCGGTCCGTGCGGATTTCCAACACGCGCACACCCGCTCCGGGCAGCGTCGAGATCAGTTCAAAAAACTGCTCGTCGTCGTCCACCGCGACATGCTCGACGCCGTAGGCCGAGGATAATTTTTTGAAATCCACGTCCTGCGGCGTCGCCCAGTATTTCTCGAACGGCGGATCAAACTGAGCCACCGGCAGGTGGTCGAAGATGCCGCCGCCGTTGTTGTTGATGAGCACGATTGTCAGCGATCCGCGAAACTGCGGACGATGGAGAAATCCGTTGGTGTCGTGCAGCAGCGCGAGGTCGCCGGTGAGCAGCACCGCCGGACGCCCGCCGTGCGCCACGCCGAGCGCGGTCGAGAGCGTGCCGTCGATGCCGTTGGCCCCGCGGTTCACGTAAACCCGCACGCCGCGATCCGACGCCGGCCAGAAATACTCCGCGTCGCGCACCGGCATGCTGTTGGCGATGAAGAGCGGCGTGCCCGCCGGCAAATGGCGCGATAGCTTCCACACCACCGCGCCCTCAAAACCCGCGTCCTCGGTCAGCGCCTCGTCGAGCAACCCGCGCGCCGCCGCGTCGGCCTGCCGCCACGCGGTCTCATACGCCTCCGCTCCCGGATCGGGAAACGTCTGCGCCGAACTCATCAGAACTTCCTCGATGCCATGCCTGAAATGCCATGTGCGCCCGTGCAGCGGATCGCGATTCTGCACCGCGGCCGTCAGCAGCATGACCGGCACGTTCAACCCTGCCAGCCACTCGCGCAGCACCTTGCTCGTCGGCCAGTTCTCGATGCACACGATGAACTCCGGCTTGAGTTTCTTCGCCAATGACGGCGAGCGCAGGATGACGTCGTAGGTCGACACCACCGTCGCCTCGGTCGAGGCATGGGACCGCAGCGGGTTGAGCGCGTCCGCCAGCACCGGCCAGCCATGATGCTTCGCCAGGGTCCACACCGCGTCGCTCCAACGTCGCGGATCGGTCGGCTGCGCCGGCCCGGCGATGATCAGCCCCCGCGCCGCCACCGGGATGAGACTCACCGGCGAGGTCTTCACCGGCGGAAACACCGTCAGCGAGAAGAACGTCTCCCAATCGTTGTCCTTCATCGCGTCCGCGCTGCCATCCTCGATGGGTGAAAGCGGGTCGCGAAACGGCGCGTTGATATGCACCGGCCCCGCCGCCGGCGCCAGCGTGCGGTCAAACGCGTGAACCATCGTTTGCCGGAGATAGCGCAACCGTTCCAGCTTCGGCTCCGGTACCGCCAGTTCGTGATAAAAACCAACATGGCCGCCAAAAAGTCTTTGCTGGTCGATCGTCTGTCCCGACGAACAGTCGCGCATCTCCGGCGGACGGTCCGCCGTGATCACGATCAACGGCACGCCGCTTTCCTGCGCCTCGATCACCGCCGGCAGGTAGTTGGCCCCCGCCGTCCCGCTGGTGCATACGAGCACCGTCGGCCGCCCCTGCTGTTTCGCCAGGCCCAGCGCGAAAAACCCCGCCGAACGCTCGTCGAGCACCGGAATCGCCTCGATCTGCGGATGCCGCGCAAACGCCATCGTCAACGGCGTCGAACGCGAGCCGGGCGAAATGACAGCCTGGGTCACCCCGCTGCGCACCAGTGACTCCACGAGCACGCTACCCCAAAGGGTGTTGGTTGTGCGAAAATCCAAGATCGGCATGGGCGCCCACCATACCCGCCGTCCGCCACAGCTCAACCGAGAACACACCGCAAAAATCACGTTTCTCACTTTGCCAAAAACATCCGCACGGCGACAATGGACTGCAAACACACACGCCATGCCCGCCCAAACACCCGTCAGCGCCCACGTCGAAACCTTCGGCATCATCTTTTTCGCCCGCATGGTGGACAAAATCCGCCTGCAAGCCCGCGGTGTTCTCCCGCCCGGCTATCACCTCGGCGTCTCCGGCGATCCCACGGCCTTCGACGTCCGGTTTTGCCGGTTCTGGGAAGTTTCCTACGATGAGATCGCCGCCAAGACGCTCGAAGGAGCGACCACCGAGGAGGTCTTCCGTCACGCCTTCCGTAATCGCACCCCGCCCACCGACATTCAAATTCTGGTGTGGAACGCCTTCCTCTCCAAACGCGGCTGGCGCGACACCGGCACCCCCGGCCTGATCGCCGGAAAAGCCGCCAACGGCCTCGCCGACCGCGCCGACATCCAAACCTACGTCGATCTCCAGGATGTCGAGGAGGGCCGCGCACCCAAGTTTCCCTGAGCCGTCCGAATGGGGAAAATGCAGAACCCATCCGTCTGCGCCAGATCCCAAAGCGGGTGACTTTGACACGCCTGTTTTTCCCTATCGCCAAGGCCGCCCGCGCCCTGTTCAGATTGAGGCCATTTTCCCGACCATGTTGATCCTCCGCGGCTCCCCCGCTCTCTCCGAATTCCGTCTCAACAAGCTTCTCAACGACCTCGTTGCCGCCGGCCTTCCCGTCCGCGCCGTCTCCGCACAGTTCGTCCATGTCGCGGAACTCACTGGCGAGCTCAGCTCCGCCCAGCGCGACGTCATCGGAAAACTCCTTACCTACGGCCCTCGCCGCGCCTCGGCCGCCGTCACCGGCCACACGTTCGTCGTCGCCCCCCGCCCCGGCACCATTTCCCCGTGGTCCTCCAAGGCCACCGACATCGCCCACATCTGCGGTCTCGCCTCCCTCAAGCGCATCGAGCGCGTCATCGACTACACCCTCGACCTCGGCGGCAACGCCCTCTCCGGCGACGACACCAAGCTCCTGCTCGCCAAGCTCCACGACCGCATGACCCAGGTCGTTTTGGAAAACCTCGACGCCTGCTCCGCGCTCTTCAGCCACGAGTCGCCCCGCCCGATGACGAGCGTGCCCGTGCTTGCCAAGGGCCGCGCCGCCCTCGTCGAGGCCAACACCTCCCTCGGCCTCGCCCTCGCCGACGACGAGATCGATTACCTCGTCAAGGCCTTCACCGGATTGAAACGCGACCCGAACGACATCGAGCTGATGATGTTCGCGCAGGCCAACTCCGAACACTGCCGCCACAAGATTTTCAACGCCACCTGGGACATCGACGGACAGCTCCAAGACAAGTCGCTGTTCCAGATGATCAAGAACACCTACAACCTCCACAGCGAAGGCATCCTCTCCGCCTACAAGGACAACGCCGCCGTCCTCGCCGGCACCGTCGGAGGTCGTTTCTACG
>CAIVDS010000042.1 GCA_903904685.1 uncultured Verrucomicrobiota bacterium | reverse complement strand
AGGCGGGCGAGGGCACTGAAGGCGCTGCGGCGGGCGGTGGCGAGTTGGCCGGCCTCGTCGGCATCGCGGGCGCGGCGGACGTTGGCCGCGCCGTGGGCTAGGGCCAGTTCCTCGATGCGGGCCGCCTCGTCATTGGCAGCGGCCGGATGCCCGTCGGTTTCGATGAGCAGCAGCGCCTCGGCGTCGCGCGGCAGGCCGACATGGGCGAAGTCCTCGACGCACCGGATCGTCGTGCGGTCGAGAAACTCGAGCGTGCAGGGAATGATTTTGGCGGCGATGATGGCGGAGACGGTTTGGGCGGCGGCGTCCATCGTCGCGTAGGTGGCGAGCAGGGTCTGGCGTGCGGCGGGTTTGGGGAGGAGCTTGAGCAGGACCTTGGTGATGACGCCAAGGGTGCCCTCGCTGCCGATGAAGAGATCGCGGAGATTGTAGCCGGCGACGTCTTTCACGCATTTGCCGCCGAGCCAGCATACGGAGCCGTCGGCCAGGACGACTTCGAGGCCCATGACGTAGTCGCGGGTGACGCCGTATTTGAGGCCGCGCAGGCCGCCGGAGTTTTCGGCGACGTTGCCGCCGATGGTGGAGATTTTCATCGAGCCGGGGTCGGGCGGATAAAAAAGGCCGGCGGCGTCTGCTGTATCGAAAATTTTCTGGGTGATGACGCCCGGCTCCGTCAGGAGGGTGAGGTTGCGGGCATCGAGTTCGAGGATGCGGTCGAGCTTGAGGAGGCAAAGCACAAGTGCGCCGGCGACGGGCACGCTGCCGCCGCTCAATCCGGTGCCGGAGCCACGGGTGACGACGGGAACGTGGTGGGCGCGGGCGAGAATGAGCACGTTGGCGATCTCGGCGGTGTCGCGCGGGAAGACGACGACGAGGGGCATCTGTTTCTGCGCGGCCGTGCCGTCGATGGCGTAGGGGATGAGATCCTCCTTCGCGGTGAGGACGTTGTGCGCGCCGAGTTTGGCGGTGAGTTGAGCGATCAGCTCTTTCATAAAAAGGAGGGAAGGCCCATGATGCGAAACAGGGGAGCCAATGGGCACCTTGTTTTCAAGCAGGAGGGAGGCGGAGGTGTCCATCACGATACCGCACGAGTTGCAGCTATCTCTGCGGCCTCCTGTAAATGGGAACGGCAAAACCGCAAGACGTCCGCATCGAGTTCAAGCTCCCAAAAAACAGCGCCCTGAAGTGAGCGAAACCGATTGCCGTGATCGGCACGAGAGGAAGAACGAGCGTCTGGCGACCAGACCCGTTCGGATTACTTCTTGATCGTCGCGACCAATGACTTCGCCCGCTTCGCCGCCTCCGCGATCTGGTCTTTGGTCATTTGTTTTTCAACCGCATCGAGATGCCTCGGGATGATTTCATCACTGCCCACGTTCGCAACATCAAGCCAGGCGTGGGCCTCGACGAGATTCTTCGGCATGCCATTGCCGTCGGCATACGCCAAGCCGAGATCAAGCTGCGCGTTGGCATCGCCCTTTTCAGCGGACTTGCGCAAGGTGTTGGTGTCATCGGCAAAACAGGCCGACAACAGCGCGAGGAACAAGGCCAGCGGGCGAAGTGATTTCTTAATGTCGTGAGCAAGGGAAACCGACCGCTCCGTGCAAGACCGCTCCCGCCGACGGATTAAATCTCATCGGCCGGCAGGGCTTGGACCGGCTCGCTCCCATCCCCATTGCCCGCCGGTTCCACCGGGGGCATGGGGAATTGCGCCACAAAGCGGGTGAAATCCAGCACCTCAAAACGCCCGTCGAGATGCTCGATGATCGCCGTGAGCGACTCGATCCAGTCGCCCGAATTGAGATAATGCACGTCGCCGAGCATCTTGTCGGCGGGCGTGTGGATGTGCCCGCAGAGAATGCCCACGCAACCGCGTTCCTTCGCGAGCTGCGCGAGATGGTCCTCGAACTTGGAGATGTGGCTCACCGCGGATTTGACGCGGGCCTTGATCGCCCTGCTCAACGACCAGTATTCCAGTCCGCGCCAGGCGCGCCAGGCGTTATAGGCCCGGTTCAGTCCGAGGAGAGTGCGATAGCCCCAGTCGCCGAGGTGGGCGAGAAACACGAAATTGCGAGTGATCGTGTCGAACACGTCGCCGTGCAACACGAGGTAGCGGCCGCGGGGGGTTTCATGCACGTAGTCCTCGACGATGTGCAGATGCTCGAATTGCAGCGGGAGGAACTTGGTCAACACATCGTCGTGGTTGCCGCGGAGGTAAATGACCTCGGTGTCGCGTTTCTCCACCTTCTTCAGGACGAGGCGCACAAAGCGCGTGTGCTCCTTCGTCCAGCGACCGTCGCGCGCCAGCTGCCAGCCGTCGATGATGTCGCCGATGAGGATCAACTTCTCGCAGCGCGTGTGCCGGAGAAAATGATTTACCTCGCGAATCTTGCAGTCCGGCGTGCCCAGGTGGACGTCGGAAATGATCACGGTGCGAACGGTGAGCTTGCTCATGGGATGTTCTTTCGGTCCGGGTGGCGAGGTTGTGACAAGTCAGGCACGACGATGCGAAGATGACGGGGTCGCACGACCACTTTCAAGCAGGCCGGCCCCTGATGCGTTTCACCGTCGGTGTGGAAAATGCCCGGTGCCGCCCGCTCGATCATGAAACTCGCGCCTTCCATCCGCACGACGGACGCGCTTCGGTCAAAGCCCCCGAGAAACAGCCGGGCGGCCAGCGCAACCGCTCCCGCCATGCCGGTGGAACGCACCGCCACAAGGTCAAGCCGACCATCGTCAACCCGCGCGCCCGGCGCGATCCGGGCGTTGTTGCCGTATTGGTCCGAGTTGGTCACGGTCACCAGAAAAGCGTCCAGCGAAATGCTGCGGCCCTCGGTGGTCACGGTGACGCGTTCCGCTTGATGCTCGCGAAAAGCGGCGAGGCCGGTGCGGAAGTAGTTCGGCAGGCCGCGACGTTCGAGCCGATTGAAGCGGAGGCTGACTGCGGCGTCAAAGCCGAGCCCCATCACGTTGAAAAAGGGGCGGCCGTCCGCCTCGCCGATATCAATCATTTTGTGATTGCTGAAGCCCTCCCGAAGCATGGCCAGCGCGCGGAGCGGAGCCGTGGGAATGCCCAGATGCAGCGCGAGCCCGTTGCCCGAACCGCACGGCACGAGGGCAAGGCTGGCTCGCGTGCCGGCGACGGCCTGGGCCACCTCGTTGAGCGTGCCGTCGCCGCCGACGGCCACGATGCGTTCGAGCCCCGCATCCACGGCCGCCTTGGCCAAGGCGGTGGCGTGACCGGGGGCTTCGGTGAGAACGATGTCCGCATCGAGCCGATGCCGCGCAATAAAGGAGGGAATTTCGCGGGCCAGCCAAGGGTCGCGGCGATTTTTGCCCGAGTGCGGATTGAAGATGAACCGCGTCTTCATGCCGAAAGCGCCGTCGCCGTTTCCACCCGGCCCAGCACCGAGGCGGCGATCAAGGATGCGGCATGCGGTTGTGCCAGAGGTTCGAGCGCCGCCCGCCATGCCGACCATACCGCACCGTGATTCGCGAAGGCGAGCCGGCAGGCGTCCACGAGGGCGTCTGGCGTATCGACGTAGGCGCCGATACCATGACGGCGAAGCAACTCGTAGTTGCCCTCTTCCTGGCCGGGCACGATCTGGCTTACGAGCATCGGACAGCGCGCGGCGATCGCCTCTTGGGTGGTCGCGCCGCCGGCTTTGCTCACGACCACATGGTGCGTCATGAGCAGCCGCGGAAGCTCGTCGGTCCAGCCGAAAATGACGGCGGGCGTGGAACGGCCCTGGGCCAGTTGCTCCAGATGCCGGCGCAAAGTCTCGTTGCGTCCGACCGCGACGGTGATTTCCCAGCCGTTCTCGGCAAGCAACCGCCCGGCCATCTCCGCCGCGCCGCGTACGCCAGAATGGGTGATGAAAAGGATGCGCGGCCGCGCACCGGTGAAGAGAGAGGGCGGGGTGAGCCGGTCTGCATTCGTCGCAAAAAAAGCAGGGGTCGGAAACCCGCAGTCATGCACGCGAGCGGCGGGGATTCCGGCTTCGATCAGGACTGCGGCAGTGTCGGCGTTTGGCACAAACCAGCCGGTGCAAGGGGCGCGCCACCAGAGCGAGTTGATGCTGATCGAATCGGTGACGATGTTGTAATGCGGAGGCAGGCGCACGCCTTTGCGCGCGAGGTGCTCCAGCAGGAACGCATAGACGGGATAGGTGCTGCAGATCGCGAGCGGTCGTTCATGCGCGATCAGGCGTTCGAGGCGGCGGACATGGCGCGGGAGCAGGAAAGGCAAAGCGGTCTGCATTTGCGTTGAACGATCAAGCCATCCGTAGATCGCGCTCCAGATGCCTGGGACGCGGTTGATAATCGCGAGATAGACGCGGCGACTGATCGCATCGGTGCGCGGCGCGACAAGCGAGAAGAGATCGACGATGCGCACGCCGTCGGACCCGTTCGCGGAGGAGAAGGCGGCGGCGAGGTTGCGGGCGGCGGCGTTATGACCTTCGCCGTAACTGGCGGTGAGAATCAAAACCCGCGAGGAAGGCGGCGGACGGGATTCGGCCACGACCGCCGCCAAATCGGATTCAAAACGCACGATCACCTTTTCCCACGATTGGTGCGCCACGGATTGCGGCGCCGCAATGCGAAGTTTCCCACGCAGGTCGGCGTCGCGCACAAGACGGACGGCGGCATCCTCCAGGGCGCACGGCTGATCGCAGGGGGCGACCAGGCCGTTCTCGCCATGGGATACGAACTGGCGCGCGGCGGCGTAATCGAAACCGGCGACGGCCAGTCCGCTCGCCATGGCTTCGGTGAGAACATTGCCAAAGGTTTCGGACAGGCTTGCGTGGATGTAGATATCGGCCGACGCATAATAGCGCGCGAGGTCGGCTCGAGGCATGGAGCCGGCGAAAATGCAATCGAGGTTGTTTGCCTTGAGGCCGGCGCGAAGAGGGCCGTCGCCCGCGAGCACGAAGCGCAGGCGCGGGTCGGCCTTGCGCATCTCCGCGTAGCACTTGAAGAGCTGCGAGTAATTCTTTTCCGCAGCCATCCGCCCCACGTGAAGCACCACGAGATCATCGGGACCGGCACCCCATGCGGCGCGCAACGCGGGATCCCGCCGCGACGGAGAAAACTGGCGCAGGTCCACGCCCCGGGAAAGCAGCGCGAGGTTGTTAAACCCGGCCTGCTCCAGCTCGGCGGCCAGCTCGGCGGTCGGCACGAACGTGCGGCGGGTGCGATTGTGAATGCGGCGGAGCCAACCCAGCATGACGCGACTCAAGGGAGCGCAGCCATAGGAAGCGGAGTAATGGTGAAAATTGGTGTGGAAGCTCGATGTCACCGGCAGGCCCAGTGCGCGGGCGGCGCTGATCGCGGTCGCGCCGAGCGGGCCTTCCGTCACGACGTGAACGATGTCGGGAGGGTCGGTTCGCCAGAGTTTTTCGAAACGGCGACGGGCGGGCAGGCCGAATCGCAGTATCGAATAGCCGGGAATCGGCAGGCCGGGCATCGGTATTTCGCGGAACTCGGGATGGCTCGCATCGCCGGGAAGGTCCGGGCGACCCGGGCGATACACCGTCACTTGGTGGCCGCGCCGACCGAGTTCGGAAGCGATGACGCCGAACGTCATGGCGACTCCATTGACTTCGGGAGGGAACGTTTCGGTGACAATTGCGATCTTCAATGGATGCATCCTGACTGACCATTGTTACAAACAGATGACAATCGTGTGACGAAGTCGTCAAACCCATCTGACACAAGCCGATTCGCGGGTGATCATCAACTGTCTGGGCAACAATCCCCTTACCGGCAAAGCCGCGAAGGGGCGGGTTGCATTGATGGCATTCGCACCGCCGCCTTCGGCTTGACGGGTCAGGTCGCCTTGGCCCGGTCGCGTTTCGGGAAGAAGCGCCGCCAGCTCAGGGCGAAGCCGGTGTAGACCAGAACCAGGCCGCCGAGGCAGCCGAGACCCGCGACGAACTGGCCGGGCTTGCCGAGCGCCTGCCCCGTATGCAGAAAGCGGAACCAAAGGCGGAGTTTTATGGCGGGTGGCTGCTCGGCATACCCGAGGCGCTTGATGATCTCGCCCGTGATGGGATCGATGCCGAGCTGGACGGGGATAAAATCGATCAAATTCCGATGGGTTCTCACCCATGCGTTGAAAGGCGGGGGGCCGGGAACGGGAGCGGGAGAGGCGGGGTTGGCGGCAGGCGCCGCTGGGCGGGGGGCGGGAACCCGGATGGTGATGGTGTCCCATGCGGGGATGGCGCTTTGGATATGCGCGAGCACGGCGCCATAGCCGAGGACGGGGGCGCTCTGCGGACTTGCGATGGCGGCTTGCTTCGCCGGCGCGGCGCGGCCCGATTGAGGGGGCGGATCGCCCGCGACCCGGTTTATGAGGGTGTTGGCCCAGCGGTAGGAAATGACCAGGCCGCTGGCCGAGATGACGATCAAGACGGGGAGAAGCCAAAACCCGATCACGTTATGCCAATTCCAATCGCGGAATCTGCCGTATGCTTTGACGAAGCTCACCAAGGGGCGCACGATGCGCCAAGTCCACTTGCGCGGCCACCAGAGGTAGGCCCCGGTGAGGATGAGAGCCAGAAAGGCGGCGTTGCAGGCTCCGGTGATCGCCTGGCCGGTCTCGCGATGCTTGCCGGTGAAGAGCGAGAGTTGCCTGTGCCATCCCAACATCAGGTTCATGAAGTCGCGGGTCGGACTGGGCCCGGCCTGAATGACTTTCCCGGTGTAAGGGTTCGCGTAATACGTCTTGTTGCCGTTGTAGAAAACGGCCACGGCATCGGCGGGGTCGCGGCTGACGGCGATTCTGTCGGGAGCCCCTGAGGGAGCGACGGCGCGCACGCGGGCGATCAGTTCGTCCAGCGGGAGTGGCTTTGCTTCGGCTGGCACGGACACGCGGCGGACGTCGCGCTCGGTCCAGGCGATGATCTCGTCCTCGTAGGCGAGCACCACACCGGTGAAGGCCATGATCGCGACGACGAGTCCGACGATGAGCCCGGCGGCGAGGTGAAGCCAGAAAAGGGTTTTGCGAAAGTAAGACATGAGGGGCGAAGGAAACAGGGCGGGGAAGAACAGCCGGGGACAGGGATAATTGTGTTTTCAGGGATGTAAAGGTGGCAGGCGGACATCCCTGGAATGCTGCAAGACGCAAACCGTCGCGGCGGGTTTCACCCATGATTGCGATTCGCGCAACAAACTCGCGCACCCAGCCAACGGGACGGGAGAAAGCACGGGCGCGTTGAGAGCGTGGTCCGCGACCCGCAAGGCCGACGCCGGCATCCGCGCCGAGTTCAAGCTCCCCAAAAACCGCGCCCTCAAGTGAGCCCGTCTCCGCGAAGGCGCATTGCGCCTTTACCCCGACCGGCTCCCGCGCAACGCTGGCCGGGTGAAAAGAGGCAAACGGCCATTGACGACAACCCCCACGCACGGCTTCCCCTGCAAAGCCTCGCTCAGTCGGCGCGAATAACGCTTTAGGCAAAGAATGAAATCCAAGACAGAAGCCCCATCGAAAAGCTGGAATTATCAATTCCTGATCGCTTGTTTTTTTGTGGGTTTTTTAGGCCAAGCGCTATTCTTGCCCTGTCTATGTGCTATCGGAAGTGCCAAGATGGCGTTCGCCGGTATATTCGATTTATTGATTTTAGGCCGCTGCATTATAGCCTACTCCAGAAAAGAAACCGGAAATGGATGGAGATTTTATGCGGTTCTTGTTGCGACATCGCCCGCTTGGATTGAGGCAGGCGCATGGATTACATTTAGAGACACTTGAAAACGATCCGAAAGAGTCGGGCTGTTTTCGTTGATTTAATCTTGGCAATGCACCGGAGACTTGGCGCACGCCGAGCGCGTCACCACTTGAGCCAGACATCCTGCGACCACACCGGCACGTCGAGAAGCGCACAGACGCGGTGGATGTGTCCGCTGTTGCCCCGGTCTGGAGCGAGGCGGTTGAGATAGAGCAGCGCGGCGGTCAAGGGAGCGAGTCTGGCGCGGTGGCAGCCGCGGACTTTGAGCGTGTCGCGCAGGAGGTCGCGGGCCTTGGCCTGGAGCTCCGGCTCGAGTTCGTTGCCGATATAGCGGTTGAACAAATCGGAGTAGCGCGGCGACGCCTGAATGCCGAGGCTCACCAATTCGCGAAGCGTTTCGGGCGGCACATCGTGAAGGGACCTCCGGCGGGCCTGCTTGAGGCTTATGCGGGGTTCGTCGCGGGGCGCGACGAGTTCCACACGCTCGGGCACCGTGGCGAGGCCGTGCAGAAACATCTCGTCGCTGCCAGGGGAGTCGCCCGAACGAAACCGGGCCGAGGGCAGGAGGGTCGAGAGGCGGGCGGAGAGGGCGGTGAGCCGGGGCGCATCCGAGAAGGGCAGGGCCCGCGTGCCTTCCAGCAGGACGACCTGTTGCGACGAGCTTTGAACATGGATGATGAAGTCACTGAGATTCATTGGTGATCCGTGGGTATGCCCCGATGGGCGAGGGCATGGCGAGTCAACCGTAAGGGAGCGCGGCGATTTTCATCAATGATCGATTCACGGGCGGACAAGCGGGGTTGCCGGAGGGCCGGAGACCGGAAGGCCGAGGGCGGATCAGAGGGCGTGGATGGCGCTCTTGCTCACGGCCATGCCTGCTTCCTTCACGGCTTCCGACATGGTCGGGTGGGCATGAATCGTGCGGGCGAGGTCTTCGGCGCTGCCGCCGTATTCCATGTGGGTGACGATTTCCGAGATGAGTTCGCCGGCGTTCCTGCCGAGGATCTGCGCGCCGAGGATCTTGTCGGTCTTGGCGTCGGCGATGATCTTCACGAAGCCGTCGCCGGCGTCGTTCGCGAGGGCGCGGGCGTTGGCGGCGAAGTTGAACTTGCCGACGTTGATCGCGAGTCCCCTGGCCTTGGCTGCGTCTTCGCCGAGACCCACGGTGGCGACCTCGGGCTCGGTATAGATGATGGCGGGCATGAGGTCCCAATTGACGTGGCCGTGCCTGCCGGCGATCCACTCGGCGACGGCGACGCCGTCCTCCTCGGCCTTGTGGGCGAGCATGGGGCCGTCGATGACGTCCCCGATCGCCCACACGCCGGGGGTGGTGGTCTTGAGGTGAGCGTCCACCTTGATGCGTTTTTTGTCGGTCAACTCCACGCCGGCGGCGGAGAGGTTGAGATTGTCGGTGAAGGGGCGGCGACCGACGGAGACGAGGACCTTGTCGGCGGGGAATTCGAGGATCTTGCCGTCGCGCTCGGCGGTGAGGACGCCCTTGGCGAAGACGGTGACCTTGGCGTTGCACTCGATCTTGAGGCCTTGCTTTTGGAGGAGGCGGGTGAGGTTGCGCACGATGTCGTCGTCGCTGGTGGCGGCGATCTTGGGGAGGAACTCGACGATGGTGACGTCGGAGCCGAGGCGGGCCCAGACGGAGCCGAGCTCAAGGCCGATGGCACCGCCGCCCACGACCACGAGCTTCTTCGGGACGGACGCGAGGGTGAGCGCCTCGGTGCTGGAGATGATCGTCTCGCCGTCGAACTTCATGAACGGCAGCTCGACGGGGGCCGAGCCGGTGGCGATGACGATGTTCTCGGCGGTGAGCTGCTGGTCGCCGACGGCAACGGTGTTGGCGGAGACGAACTTCGCCTCGCCGGTGACGACGACGACCTTGCGGGCCTTGGCGAGGGCGGCGACGCCGCCGGTGAGTTTGGCGACGATGCCGTCCTTCTTCTTGAGCATGGTGGCGACGTCGATGGAAACGCCGTCGATCTTGATGCCGTGCTCGGCGGCGTGCTTCTGCGCGAACAGAAAATGCTCGGAGGAGGCGAGGAGAGCCTTGCTCGGGATGCAGCCGACGTTGAGGCAGGTGCCGCCGAGGGTGGCGCGCTTGTCGACGAGGGCGACCTTGAGGCCGAGCTGGGCGGCGCGGAAGGCGCACACGTAGCCGCCGGGGCCGGCGCCGATAACGATGAGATCGAAGGATTGGGAGGGCATTGCTTAAGACAATTTAACCACGAAGGTCACGAAGAGCGCGAAGGTCGGAAATCCGGCGGCTTCGTGGTTAACAGGTTTGGTTGATATTAAACGCTGAGGAGGAGGCGGGACGGATCCTCGATGGCCTGCTTCACCTTCACGAGGAAGGTGACGGCCTCCTTGCCGTCGACGAGGCGGTGGTCGTAGCTGAGGGCGAGATACATCATCGGACGGATGACGACCTGGCCGTTGACGGCCACGGGGCGGTCGTTGATCGCGTGAAGGCCGAGGATGGCGCTCTGCGGGGCGTTGAGGATGGGAGTCGAGAGCATCGAGCCGAAGATGCCGCCGTTGGTGATGGTGAAGACGCCGCCTTCGAGGTCGGCGAGGGTGATATTGCCGTCGCGGGCTTTCTTGGCGACGTCGCCGATGGCTCTCTCGATCTCGGCCATGCCGAGCTGGTCGGCGTTGCGGATGACGGGAACCATGAGACCCTTCTCGGTGGAGACGGCCACGCCTACGTCGTAGTAGTTGTTTTGAAGGACCTCGTCGCCGGCGAACTGGGCGTTGATGGCGGGAACTTCCTTGAGGGCGTTGACCACGGCCTTCGTGAAGAAGGACATGAAGCCGAGCTTGAGGCCGTGTTTTTTCACGAAGTCGTCCTGATATTTGGCGCGGAGGGCGATGACGGCGGACATATCGACCTCGTTGAAGGTCGTGAGCATGGCGGCCTCATGCTGGGCCTGGACGAGACGCTCGGCGATGCGCTTGCGGAGAGGCGTAAGCTTGCGGCGCGTCTGGCGTTCGCCGGAGGCGGCGACGGGTGCGGAGATCTTGGGCGCGGCGGCGGGCTTGGCGTCGGAGGCAAGGATGTCGCCCTTGGTGACGCGACCGGCCTTGCCGGTGCCAACGATGCCGGCGGGATCAATGCCAGTATCGGCGGCGATGCGGCGGACGGCAGGGGATTGGACGGCGGCTTCGCCCCCGGATTTCAGATTTGAAATTCCAGATTTCAAAGGAGGAGCGGACGGCTCGCTGGCGCTCGCCGTCACATTCGTGTCGATGACGGCGACGACCGCGCCGATTTTGACCTCGTCGCCAACGGCGGCCTTGAGGGTGATGACGCCAGCGGACTCGGCCACGCCTTCCGAGGTGATTTTATCGGTTTCCAGTTCGAAGAGCGGCTGGTCTTTTTTAACCGTGTCGCCGTTTTTGACATACCATTTGGCGAGAACGCCGGAGTTGATGGATTCGCCGAGGGGCGGGATTTTGACGTCGAGGAGGGCCATAAGGTTTAAAGAGTAAAGGCGTCTTTGAGGAAGGCGGCGAGTTCGCGTTTGTGGACGGCGAGGGAGCCGACGGCGGGGGAGGCGGAGGCGTCGCGGCCGGCGTAGGCAGCCTTGCGTCCGAAGATTTCCTCGAGCTGGGGGGCGATGAAGCTCCAGCCGCCGTTGTTCTGGGACTCCTCCTGGCACCAGACGAGCTTCGCCTTGCCGTAGGTCTTGGCGATTTCGGCGAGACGGTCTTTGTGGAGAGGATACAACTGCTCGACGCGGACAATGGCGGTGTCGGCGACCTTGTTCGCGGTGCGGTAGGCGTCGAGGTCGTAGTAGACCTTGCCGGAGCAGAGGATGAGGCGCTTGGCGGACTTTGGGGCATGGACGTCGTCGATGATCTCCTGGAAGCCGCCCGTGGTGAACTCCGCGATCTTGGAGACGGCGGCGGGGAGGCGGAGGAGGGACTTGGGCGACATCACGATGAGCGGCTTGCGGAAGTCGCGCTTCATCTGGCGGCGGAGGGCGTGGAAATAATTGGCCGGGGTGGTGATGTTGGCCACCTGGATGTTGTCCTCGGCGCAGAGCTGAAGGAAACGTTCGAGGCGGGCGGAGGAGTGCTCGGGCCCCTGGCCTTCGTAGCCGTGGGGGAGGAGGAGAACCATGCCGCTCATGCGCTGCCATTTCGACTCGGACGAGGCGATGAACTGGTCGATGACAACCTGCGCGCCGTTGGCGAAGTCGCCGAACTGGGCCTCCCAGATGCAGCGCATGCGAGGGTAGTCGAGCGAGTAGCCGTAATCGAAACCGAGCACGGCCGCCTCGGAGAGATGAGAGTTGTAAACGCAGAAGCGCTCCTGCTTTTCGTCGATGTTGAGGAGCGGGACGTATTTTTCGCGGTTGTCGGCGTCGTAGAGGACGGCGTGGCGGTGGCTGAATGTGCCGCGTTCGCAATCCTGTCCGCTGAGACGCACGGGCGTGCCCTCGACGAGCAGGGAGCCGAAGGCGAGGGCTTCGCCAAAACCCCAGTCGATCGGGCCGCCATCCTTGTGGGCCTGGGTGCGCGCATCGAGGAGGCGCTTGATCTTGGGGTTAACCTTGAAGTTGGCCGGAACTTTGGTGAGGCCTGCGACGATCTTTGCGATGATCTCGGCGGAGACGCCGGTAGGCACGGGCGCGTAGCTGTAGCCGGGCTGGAAAATGGCGGTGGAGCCGGCGAAGGGGCTGTTGGCATGGCCGGCGGCCTGGCTGGCGGCCTCGGCGGCCTTGGCCTTCTCGAACGAAGCCTCCATCGCGGCGGTGTATTCGGCCTTGATCGCCTCGGAACCTTGCTCGCTGAGGGTGCCCTCGCGGACGAGACGCTCGGAGTAGGGTGTGGAGATGAGCGGGTGGGCGGCGATTTTCTTGTAGAGGACCGGCTGGGTGAAGGCGGGTTCGTCGGCCTCGTTGTGTCCGTGGCGGCGGTAGCAATACATGTCGATCACGACATCGCGCTGGAAACGCACGCGGAATTCGAGGGCGAGACGGGTGACGTAGCAGACGGCCTCGGGGTCGTCGCCGTTCACGTGGAAGATCGGAGCTTCGATCATCTTGGCCACGTCGGTGCAGTAGCGCGTCGAGCGGGCGTCGCTGGGCAGGGTGGTGAAGCCGATCTGGTTATTGATGACGAAGTGAACGGTGCCACCGGTGCAGTAGCCGGGGAGCTGGGAGAAATTAAGCGTCTCGGGGATGACACCCTGACCGGCAAAGGCGGCGTCGCCGTGAATGAGGAAAGGCAGCACGCGGCGGCGCTCGACGTCGCCACGGATGCGCTGGCGGGCGCGGGCCTTGCCCTCGACCACGGGGTTGACGATCTCCAAGTGGGACGGATTGGCGGCCAGGCGAACCTCGATGGCCTTGCCGGACACGGTCATGAGCTCGGCCTCGTAACCGAGGTGATATTTCACGTCACCATCGCCGCCGACGGCGTGGGGGATGTAGTTTTCCGAGAACTGCTCGAAGAGAATGTCGAACGGCTTGCGAAGGATGTTGGTGAGGACGCTGAGGCGGCCGCGGTGGGCCATGCCCATGACGATTTCCTCCACGCCAGTCTCGGGGCAATGCTCGATGAGCGCGTCGAACGCGGCGATCATCGTCTCGCCGCCTTCGAGGGAAAAACGTTTCTGGCCGACGAAGCGGGTGTGCAGGAATTTCTCGAAGAGCTCGGCCTTGAACAGGCGGCGGAGGATGCGGACTTTCTGGTCGCGGGAGAAGGACGGGCGGTTGTGCGCATCCTCCATGCGGGTCTGGAGCCAGTCGCGCGCGTCGAGATCCTGCATGTGGAGGTATTCCACGCCGATGTGCCCGCAGTAGGTTTCGTTGAGGGCGGTTATCAAGGTGCGGAGTTTCATCTGGCCACCCTCATTGAAATTGCCGACGGAGAAGGACTCGCCGAGATCGGCCTCGGTCAGGCCGAAGTGCTGGTAGTTGAGCCGGGCAAAAGGCGCGGGCGGCGGGCTGAGCGGGTCAAGGTGCGCCTGCATGTGGCCGTGCGCGCGGTAGGCGTTGATGAGGCGCAGAACCTGGGCCTGCTTCGAACTGTCGATAATCGTCGCAGCGGCACCCGCATTACCGAGACTGGTGCCATTGCTGCCAAGAGCGAAACCCTGAAAGAACGCCCGCCACGTCGGATCGACCGAGTCTGGATTCGCCAGCCAAGTGTTGTAGGCGGCCTCAATGACATCGGAGTTGGCGTGCGTTGGAATGGAAAGGGAGTTCATGGCAAAGAAAAGAAAAGCAAACCGGCACAACCCCTAGGGGGAAGCGCACGGCTTGCTTATTAAAGAGAATCAGTGTGGAAAGTTATCATGAACATGATTCACAACCTAGCCTTTCTCAAGTGTGTTCCCTCCTTCCGCAGGGTGAATCGCACGATGTGAATTTTTCTAACGAGCCGTTGGCGAACCTTAATCAGATGTGATGCCTCCCATGGAAACAGAAATCAAAGCCGCTCTTCTTTCGCTCTTGGATGGAATCAAGCAATCTAATGGCAGCGTTATTGCTTCCGAGATGACGCGACTGGATGATTTATTAGCGAAAGGCCGAGGGTGTTTACATCCGCAACTGGTTCATTTTTTGGAGAATAGGAGTTACGCGAAGGCCGTGATGTTTTTGGGAGGGAAGAGTGATATTCCCGTCGGGATTTGCGGCGGACGAGCGGGCCGGTGATCTACAAACCGCCTTCGCCAGACATAAGATATTTTCCACAACGACATTTTTTGAGCGTATGAATAAAGACCGAATCGCGACGGATGGAGGCGGGGATTTGAAGCAAAACCCCTTTGCCGCGCTCGCCGGATTGAATCTGCCGGCAGGTCCGGCGGTCCCTGCGGCCGCGACAAAACCTCAAGGAGCACCGCCTGCGCCGACTAAAAATCGCGGACGGGTGGATGTGTTGCGCACCACGGCCGGGAGGGGCGGCAAGACGGTGACGGTCGCCAGGGGATTCACGGGAATCGGCCTGCCCGAAAAGGAACTCCTCGCGAAAAAAATGCAGCGGGCATGCGGTTGCGGCGGCACCGTGAAAGACGGACAGATCGAGATTCAGGGCGACAAACGCGATGAGGTCGCGCGTATCCTGACCGAGGTGGGCTTCAGGCCGGTGATGGCCGGCGGGTAAAAAAGAGACCGGTCAGGCGGCGAGGCCTGCGGCGAGCGCGAGGGCGCTCTTGGCCCGGTTTAAAATGTAGAGGTGGTAGCCGGGGGATCCATGCGCGAGCAAATCGCGGATTTGCGTGAGCGCCCAGTCGATGCCGATGATTTCAACGACATCGGGATTGACCTCGGCAACCGCCAACCGGCGGGCGAGAGCGGTCGGCAGAACCGAGCCGGAGAGCGTAGCGATGCGCTGGATCTGTTTCACCGACAGCACCGGCATGAGGCCGGGAACGATGGGCACGCGAATGCCGGCGGCGCGGCATTTGTCCACGAAACGGTGGTAGATCGCATTGTCGAAAAACAGCTGTGTGGTCACGAAGGCCGCGCCGGCATCGACCTTGCGCTTGAGGTGATCGAGGTCGGCTTGGAGCGAGAGGGCTTCGGGGTGTTTTTCGGGATAGCCGCCGACGCCGAGGCAGAAATCGGGATGGCGGGATTTGAGGAGCGCAACGAGTTCGCCGGCGTAGCGCAGACCGTCGGGCGCGACGGAGAACTCGGTCGCGCCTTTGGGCGGGTCTCCTCGGAGCGTCATGATATTGCGAAAACCGCCGTCGTAAATCTGGTCTGCGAGTGCCGTGAGTTCGGCGCGGCTGTGGCCGACGCAGGTGAGGTGCGGCATCACGGTGAAGCCGAGCTCGTTTTTGAGGAGACGGCTGACCTGCGCGGTGCGTTCGCGCGTGGTGCCGCCCGCGCCGTAGGTGACCGACACGAAATCCCACGGGATCGCCTTCAACGCGGTCGCTGTCTGGCGGAGCGCCTCCACGCCGGCATCATCCTTGGGCGGAAAAAACTCCAATGAATGCAGCGGACGGTTTTCTGCAAAGAGCGCGGAGATTGGCCTGTCGGGATTCATTATAAATCAATGCATGGGTCTTTGATAATATGCTGTAAAGCCGGGACTTTTCCGCCGGTTACCGGTTAAGGCGCGGCAATGGCCGGCGCCCGGTCCTTCTCGGTCTTGAGGCGCAACTGGCCGCAGGCGGCGTCGATATCGTGACCTTTTTCGCGGCGGAGCGTGACCGAAATCCGGGCGGCCCGGAGCACGTCGGCAAAGCGTTCCTGCCGGGTGATCGAGGGACGTTTCCAAGGCAGGCCGTCGACGGTGTTGTAAGGAATCAGGTTCACGTGGGCGTGCAGGTCGCGGGCGATGTCGCGCAGTTTTTCGGCCTGCTCGAGCATGTCGTTGACCTCTTCGATCAGGATGAACTCCAACGTGACCATGCGGCCGTGTTTTTCGTTAAACGCCTTCACGGCGGGCAGGAGTTTCTCGAGCGGATAAGCCTTGTTGACCGGCATGATCTTCTCGCG
The DNA here is from genome assembly GCA_903904685.1 of uncultured Verrucomicrobiota bacterium. Classification (GTDB taxonomy): domain Bacteria; phylum Verrucomicrobiota; class Verrucomicrobiia; order Opitutales; family Opitutaceae; genus Rariglobus. The sequence continues at coordinate 8,589 of CAIVDS010000042.1, read as the reverse complement.
GACTTCGTTGGTCGCGCCGTGCAGCGAAATGGCGAGGCGGATGCCGAGAGGCTCCTCGGCGAGCCTGAGGATTTTCGGGACGAGTCCGCTGGTCGAAAGGGTGATGCGGCGGGCGCCCACACCGAGGCCCCACTCGGCATTGACGATGGTGAGGGCGCGGATGATGGCGTCGTAGTTGGCCAGCGGTTCGCCCATACCCATGACCACGATGTTCTCGAAGGAGGCGAGTTCCATGCGGGCGCGGGATGTGCGTGCGTCCTCGCGATAACAAACCTGAAGGAGCTGGGCGACGATCTCGCCGGCGTTGAGGTCGCGTTTGAGCCCGGCGAGGCCGGAGGCGCAAAAGACGCACGCCATCGCGCAGCCGACCTGGGTGGAGATGCAGATGGTCTTGCGCGAAAGATCGAGTCCCACGCCTTCCTGCGGCACGCGGATGATAACCGTCTCGATGAGGGAGCGGTCACCCATTTCAAGGAGGAGCTTGTCGGTGACGTCGGTGGACTGTTTGCCGAGGACGAGCGAGGCGGGCATGAGTTCAAACGTCTCGTCGAGCCATGTGCGCAGCGGCTTGGAGAGGTTGGTCATGTCGTCCCAGGTGCGGGCGCGTTTTTTATAAACCCAATCAAGGATCTGTTTTGCACGGAAAGCGGGCTCGCCCTTTTCGCGCAGACGCGCGATAAGGGAATCGAGGGTTTCGCCGGTGAGCGGCGGCTTGGCGGGCGTGAACTTCATTTTGACTGGGTGCCAAGAGTTGAGAGATGGGCGACCGAGGCAATGACCGACTGGGCGCGTTTTGGGGCTTTCCTATCAACTCGCAGCCCTTAATTCTCGACGTTCGTCTGATGAAGCTTCTTCACCGCTATATTTTTTCGAGTGTGTTTTTCACCTGCGTGGTGGCGGCGGGGATGTTCGCCTTCGTGTTGATCGTGGGCAACGCCTTCAAGGACATGATCGGGTATTTGTTGGCGGGTCAGCTTACCCTCGGCGCGTTCGTCAAACTCATCCTTCTGCTGGTGCCGTATGTCGGAATGCACGCGTTGCCGATGGGTATGCTGACGGCGGTGCTGCTGGTGCTCGGACGCATGTCAGCCCAGCAAGAAATCACCGCGATGCGGGCGGCGGGGCTGAGTTTGGGCTACGTGGCCAGGCCGATTTTGACGATTGCGATTATTGGCGTGATCGTGGGGCTGGGCATCAACTGCTATTACATGCCCCGCACGCGCACGGCGTATCGAAATACGTTGAGCGAGTCGGTGCGGAAAAGTCCGCTGAACTTCATCGTGCCGAAAACCTTCATCCGGGATTTTCCGGGCGTGGTTGTTTATGTGAACGTGAAGGAAGGCGCGGTCATGCGCGACTTCTGGCTCTGGCAGCTCGACGACCAAAAGCGCGTGAAGCTTTTTGCCCGCGCCCGCTCCGGGCATTTCGACTATGTGGAATCCGCGAACAAACTCGTGTTGACGCTCTCACAGGTCTCGGTGGAAACGCGCGACGAGAAGGCGCCCGAGAATTTTTCAACGCCACGGCCGATCGCTAACTCCGACCAGATGTCGATCGACCTTCAGATGGATAATCTTTTCGGAAAGCAGCAGTTTAACAAAAAGCTGAGCTGGATGACGTTTGGCGAACTGCTGGACGAACAAAGTCATTTGGAGGCGTCCGGGGCTTCTTTAGGGCGGCGCATGCCGGTCTTGATCGCGTTGAATGAAAAGATAGCGAATGCGTTTACGATTCTGGCTTTCACGGTCATCGCGATTCCTCTGGGAATCAAAATCTCGCGCAAGGAAACCACCGCAAATCTTGGCCTGGCGCTGGCGCTGGCGCTGGGGTTTTACTTTATGAATGTCATCGTCGGCTGGCTGGACAATCAGCCGGAACTCAGGCCCGATCTGCTGCTGTGGGTCGCGCCGGTGCTCTACATCGCGCTCGGCACCTGGCTGTTCCGGCGGGTGGGTCGCGCTTAAAACTTGCGGGCGCCGCGTGGTGCGACGCCCGGTTTCGTTCAGGCCTTGGCCAAGGCGCGGTTGAGCGCGCTGACGACGGCCTTGATCGAGGCGAGCTCGATGTTGGTGTCGATGCCCGCGCCGCAGAAGGTGTGGCCGCGCTCGGTCTTGATCTGGATGTAGGAGACCGCGCGCGCCTCGGAGCCCTTGCCGAGCGAGTGCTCGGAGTAGGAGAGGACTTCGAACTTCGGCAGCGAGGTTGAGCCAAGCGCGTGGACGAAGGCGTCGATCGGGCCGTTTCCGGAGCCGTTGAGCTTGTGCGCGTGGCCGTCATGCGTGAGCGCGGCTTCGCATTTCACGGTGCTGTCCCGCTCGGTGGTCTTGAAGTGCTGCAGCGCGACCGGCGCGGTGCGCGTGAGATATTCGCGTTGGAACACCTCGTGCACCTCGGCGGACGTGAGCTCCGTGCCCTTGGCGTCGGCGAGGTCGTTGATGATCCTGCCGATCTCCTTGTGCATGAGCTTGGGCAACTGGTAGCCGAAGTTGTTTTCAAGGACGTAGGCGACGCCGCCTTTGCCAGACTGGGAGTTGATGCGGATGATCGCCTTGTAGCTGCGACCGATATCGGCCGGGTCGATGGGAATGTAGAGCACGTCCCACGGGCGGCCTGGCTTTTGGAAAGGCCATGACTTCTTGATGGCGTCCTGATGCGAGCCGCTGAAGGCGGTGAATACCAGTTCGCCCGCGTAAGGATGGCGCGGATGCACCTCCATGCGCGTGCAGCGCTCGTAGGTTTCGCGGATGCCGTTGATGTCCCTCAAATCCAGATGCGGGTGGATGCCGTGCGTGTAGAGGTTCAACGCGACCGTGACGATATCAAGATTGCCCGTGCGCTCGCCATTGCCGAAGAGCGTGCCCTCGACGCGGTCCGCGCCGGCCAGCAACGCCAATTCGGTGGCGGCCACGCCGGTGCCGCGGTCGTTGTGCGTATGCAACGACACAATGGTGACATCGCGCCGCGTGAGGTGCGTGCACATCCACTCGATTTGGTCGGCGTGGACGTTGGGCGTCGCATATTCGACGGTCGCTGGGAGGTTGAGGATGATCTTGTCGGTCTTGGTGGGCTGCCAGACGTCGGTGACGGCTTCGCAAATCTCCAAGGCGAACTCCAGCTCGGTGCTGGTGAAGCTCTCAGGGGAATACTGCAGGCGCAGGTGTGTGCCGGCGTCGATCAGCGCCTGTCCGTGTTTTTTAAGCAAGGAGACGCCTTTGACGGCGATGGCCACGATATCGGCCTTGGTCGCACCGAAGACGTAGTCGCGCTGTTTGGGAGAGGTTGAATTGTAAAGATGGAAAATGACGTTCTTCGCGCCGCGCAAGGCCTCCAGGGAACGCGTGATTAACTCTTCGCGGCACTGGCAGAGAATCTGGATGGAGACATCATGGGGGATGCGTTTTTCTTCGATCAGGCGGCGGCAGAAATCGAATTCCGTTTGCGAAGCGGACGGGAATCCCACCTCGATCTGCTTGAAGCCGATCTTCACCAGCAGGTCGAAAAACTCGAGTTTTTCCTCGATGCTCATCGGCTGGGCGAGGGCTTGGTTGCCGTCGCGGAGATCTACGCTGCACCATGTCGGGGCGTGCTTGATCACACGTCCGGGCCATTGCCGGTTGGGCAGATCGACGGAAGGAAACGGGCGATATTTCGTAACGGGAGCGGATTGCATGGGCTTGGACTTAGTCGTGATAACGTTAAACGGACTCGGATCGCAACGCCGCGTTTAAAGGACGGCGGCAACGACACGGACAGGCGAACGCACGATCAACTGCTAGGCAGCGATGAAAGATCGTGCGCGGGACTAAGTCGGAGAGCCTTGCTGGAAGCGTGCATTGAACGGGATCACCTATCCGATCGGTCTCGTAAAAAGTCAAGAATCGCGGCGGGCCGCGATACGCATGAGACACGCCGTTCCCGACGCAGACCGGGCGAACCGCCGTGGGAAAACGGCGGTGGCGGCCACCCCGATTATTTGACCACGGTGAGTTCGACAACCGAGACCGTGGCGGTGGTGGCTTTCCGTCCGGCGAGCTCTTCGGCCTTTTCGTTGAAATCACCGAGCGTTCGCTCAACGGAGAAGCCGAGTTCCTGTCCCGGCTTGAGGGCGCCTTGGACCCGGGCGAAATTAGAGGTCACGTCGATCAGCTTGCCGTCCTTGTCGCGGGACACGACGTTGAGCTGGATGTTGGAAACGATGGCGTCGCTGTTGTTTTTGATGAGGCCGATGATGTTTTCCTGCATCTTCATCCGTCCGTTGCTGATCTTGACCTCGCGGACTTCCAGTTTGTCGCGGACGGCAAGTTGTTCCTTGGTCTTGCCGTTTTCGTCCGAACTGAAGCCGGCCTTGAAACCGTCGGCCACGGAGCTGGAGACGCCCTCGATGATCTTGCTGACGCGGGTTTTGCCGGCGGCGTCCTTCTTCTGGCTGGCGTTCTCAAGGCTGGAGATGACGGCTTCGATCTGCGTGCCGGCGCTTGTGGCGACGGTTTGGCGGAAAAGGAGGCCGGTCGCAACGATGGCGCCTGCGATGATGAGAGAGGGGATGAGGTTTTGGTTCATGGGGAATTTCCAGCGTGCAGCAAGGCAGACAGGCTAGGGGGTTGCAATCCCAACGCCGGCCGCGGGCGCGCGGCCCTGTTTTTCGTTCCATTTCTTGAGGATAGCCTGGGCGATGGGAACGGCGTAGCGGCCACCGGCGAACTCCTCGCCGGCGATGTCGCCCTCGGCCACCACGGCGATGGCGATCCGCGGGTCTTCGATCGGCGCGAAGCAGATGAACCAGGCGAAATTGATCGTGCCTTTTTCGGTCTGCTTTTGCGCGGTGCCGGTTTTCCCGGCGATGCGCAGCCCTTCGATTTTCATGAACGGCGAGCTGAGAACCTTGGCGGTGCCGGTCACGGTGCAGGCTTCCATGCCTTCAAGCATGGCGGCGCGCTGCTCGGGGCGGAGACCGGTGGGCGCGGTATGCTGGACGGGATGGGCGGGATCATGTTCCAAGGTAGGCACGGTGATCGTCTCATCCCGGGCGAACGAGGCGATGAACGCTGCCATCTGCAACGGAGTCACGAGCAGGTCGCCTTGGCCGATGGCGAAGTTGGCGGTGTCGCCGGGGAACCAGTGTTCGTCCCGGCGGCGCATTTTCCATTCGGGATCGGGCACCAGGCTGCCTTTGGTCTCCGGCACTTCGATGCTGGTCGGACTGCCGAAACCGAAGCGGCGCGCCTCGGCGGCCAGGGTGTCCACGCCCATGGCGAGGCCTTGGTGATAAAAATAGACGTTGCAGCTTTTCTCAATTGCCTGGGCAAGGTTCATGTCGCCGTGGGCATGGCCGCCGTGGCAGGGGAATTGACGTCCGCCGACCTGGAGGTAGCCGGGGCAGTTGACTGTGGCGGCGGGGTCGATGGTCTGGGCGCGAAGACCGGCGATGCTGGTGAGTATCTTGAAAGATGAGCCGGGCGGATAAAGGCCGGTGGTGGCGCGGTTGATCCAGGCGCCGCGGTCGCTGATGTCCTTGGCGGCCTCGTGGCTGAGGTGGGGAACGAAATTTTGCAGATTATAATCGGGCTTGCTGGCGAGCACGAGCACCTCGCCGGTTTTCACGTCGAGGGCGACGGCGGCGCTGTTGAGCTCGGTCTCGGTCATGACTTTTTCGGCGGCGATCTGGAGTTCGGCGTCGAGCGAGGCGTGCAGGTCGCGGCCGTGGACGGGCTGGTGTTTGGAGAGCGGCGGATTGACGCGGTAGCCGGCGGGATCGACCCGGTAGATGGCGCCGCCGGTCTCGCCTTGCAGCAGGGAGTCGAAGTTCGCCTCCAATCCCTCGCGACCGATGGTGCCCTTCATCTTGAAAGTGGTCTTGTCGGTGAACCTGGCGAAATCGCTGCCGGAAAAATCCTCGTCAGAGGCGTCGATGTTGTCGTTGCCGGTCACGTAGCCGAGGGTGTGCGCGGCGAGGGAACCGAGGGGATAATCGCGGATGCTGGAGGTGTAAACCTGGAGAGGGGAGACGACCGGGAGCTGTTCGATGAGCCGGGCGTATTCCTCGATCTTGAGGTCGTCGACGAGGAGGTAGGGCAGGAGGAGTTGCTGGCTGAAGTGTTTGTTGAGCTCGTCGGCGTCGAGTTCCTCGTGGCGGCCGAGTGTGCGGTTGACCTGGTCGAGATAACGCTGCACGACGGTAAAACGGGCGATGCGCTCCATCTGCGTGGCGGTGGGCAGGTTTTTGTCGTCGGCCTCGCGATAGGCTTTGCGGATGGCGATGTATTGGCTGCGGAATTCCTTGCGCAGCTCGTCGAGGTAGAGGGTGACGGCGAAGCGCGGCCGGTTGCTCACGAGCAGGCGGCCGTCGCGGTCGTAGATGTTGCCGCGCGGGCCGGGGACGAGGATGCGGCGCTGGTTCTGGGTTTTCTCGCGCTCGTGGTAGAGGTCGTTGCTGGCGAGCTGGCGGTAGGCGAGGCCGCCCGTGAGCGCGAGCAACATGGCCGCGATGAGAAAATAAAAGAACAGCACCCTGGGATTGTAGCCCTTGTGGGTTTCGACCAGCCCGCTTGAACGTTCTGCAACCGTGTCCGCCATGGGTGTCGTTAGAACAGGCTCCGCGAGTTTTGACGCAACGCCACGCCGCCGAGCTGAAGCGTGCGAATCTGAATGGCAAAAAACCACGGGGCGACCAGCGCCAGCACGATTTGGGAAAGCGCGAGGTCGGCGAAGTTGCGCATCCAGGCGTCTCCGGGGGCCGAGGCCGCGCCGATGCGCAGGAAAGACAGGGCGAGAAAAAGACCGAGGTTGGCGAGCAGCGCGATGATCACGCCGACGAGGGTTTCGTCGCGGGGGGCGCGGGCGCGGGCGTTGAAGATGACGGCGTGGGCGGCGAGGAAGAGCAAAGCGTGCGTGCCGAAGACCACCGGTGAACCGGCGTCAAGCAGGAGCCCGGCGAGGAATGCGGTCGTCGCGCCGGTTCGGAAATCGAGGCGAAGCGCGGCGAGAGTGACGAAGAGGCCGCCGCACCAGACATGAAGCTGCCACGCGCCGAGGTAGTGGTTGAGCTGCCCGAGCAACACCGCCAGCAGAAGCGACGCGAGGAGGAGCATGAGCACGCGGCGGTTCATGTCATTTGCCTGCGGCCGGACCTTGCGGCACGAGCACGGTTACCTCGGTGAGCGCGGAGAGGGCGGGTTCGAGTTGCACGTCGCCGGTCTTGAAAAGTCCGTCGGTGCTGGGTTCGACGCCGGTGATGTAGCCGATGGTGAGGTTGGCGGGAAAAACGCCGCCGAGTCCCGAGGTCACCAGACGTCGCGGCGCCGCGGGGGTGACGAAGATATCAACGGGCACATATTCGACCGTGCCGCGGGCGGGGGCGAGGGTGGGGTTGACGCCGCCTTGATAACTGATCGGTCGCATGTCGCCCTCGATGCAGGCGGCGATGCGCACACCGGGACTGCTGATGAGATCGACGACCGACGTGTAGGCGTGGACCTCGCGCACGCGACCGACCACGCCGCCGACATAAATCACGGGAGCTCCTTCGGTGATGCCGTAGTTGCAGCCCTTGCGAATGACGATCTGCTGCCACCAGCCGGAGAAGTCGCGCCGGACGATGCGTGCGGGTTCGGCCCGGTAGCCGTCGGGTGCGGGGAGCTTGAGGAGGTCGCCCAGCCGCTCGATTTCGTCGCGCAGGCCGGCGTCCTGCTGGAGGCGGATTTCGTAGGCGGCATTGAGGTGGACGAGGTCGCGGCCCGCCTCGATGAGCTCGTTGTTGGAACGGGTCTTGAGCGACCAGAAATCCTGGAGGTCGCGGACGTAGGAGGCGGTGGCCTCGACCGGCGCCTGCATCTCGAAAAAACCGGCGCGCAGGAACCGTTTCACCGCGGTCGGCACCACCAGCCAGGCCGCCAGCACCAGGGCGAGCGTCAGAAAAGGTTTGGCCTGGTCGAAGCGTTGTTGCGGCACGGTCGGCGGAATTTACGATGGGCGTCCGGATGCACGCAGTCTGAAAAAGCGCGATTCGTGAATCGGGAATCGTAACCCGTCAGACGTTCTGCAGCACCCAGTTCAGATCGTTGAGGACGGCGCCGGTGCCGTTGGCGACGGCGGAGAGCGGGTCGTCGGCCACGGTGACGGGCAGGCCGGTCTTTTCGCTGAGCAGGCGGTCGATGCCGCGGATGAGCGCGCCGCCGCCGGCCATGATGAAGCCGCGGTCGACGAGGTCGGCCGAGAGCTCGGGCGGGCAGCGTTCGAGGGTGGCGCGGACGGCGTCGACGATGGCGGAAACCGGGTCGCTCAACGCCTCGCGCACTTCCTGCGAGGTGATGTGGATCGTCTTGGGCAGGCCGGCCACGGAGTCGCGGCCCTTGACCTCCATCGTGAGTTCTTCGTCGAGGGGATAGGCGGAACCGATGCGCATCTTGATCTCCTCGGCGGTGCGTTCGCCGATGAGGAGGTTGTAGGCGCGCTTCATGTAGTTGACGATGGCGGCGTCGAGCTCGTCGCCGGCCACGCGGATGGACTTGGAAAACACGATTCCGGAGAGGGAGATGATGGCGATCTCGGTGGTGCCGCCGCCGATGTCCACGATCATGTTGGCGGCGGGTT
>CAIVDS010000041.1 GCA_903904685.1 uncultured Verrucomicrobiota bacterium | reverse complement strand
CGGTTTCGCGGTCGTCGCGACCGAGATCCGCCGGCTCGCCGACCAGACGGCCGTGGCGACCTACGATATCGAGCAAATGGTGAAGGAAATGCTCTCGGCCGTCTCCGCCGGGGTGATGGGCATGGACAAGTTTTCCGAGGAAGTGCGCCGCGGTGTCGACGAAGTCCGGCAGGTCGGCGGCCAGTTGGCGCAGATCATCCAGCACGTGCAGACTATGACGCCGCGCTTCGAAAGCGTGAACGAGGGCATGCAGGCGCAGGCGACCGGCGCGCAGCAAATCAGCGAGGCGCTCTCCCAGCTCAGCGAGGCCGCGCAACAGACCGTCGAGTCGTTGCGGCAGTCGGGCGCGGCTATCGAACAGTTGAACGATACGGCCCGCGGCCTCAAGGCGGGTGTCGAGAGTATCCAGCTCTGAACAACCTCGATGCTTTTTATCCTCTTCCACCTCGGCAACGACTGTTACGCGCTCGACGCCGCGCGGGTGGCGGAGGTGCTGCCGCTGGTGCAGGTGAAAAAAATCCCGCGCGCGCCGGCGGGTGTGGCCGGCGTGTTCACCTATCGCGGCTCGCCCGTGCCGGTGCTCGATCTCAGTGAGATCGCTCTTGGCCGGCCTTCGCACGCGCGGCTGAGCACGCGCCTGCTGCTTGTTTATTATCCCGACGAGACCGGCGCCAAACGTCTGCTCGGCCTGATCGCCGAGAAGGCGACGGAGACGTTACGCCGCGAGCCAGGGGATTTCGTCGCGTCCGGCGTGAGAAGCGACGGCGCGTCTTACCTTGGTCCGGTTGCCCACAATGCGCGCGGGTTGATCCAATGGGTCGAGGTGGACAAACTCCTGCCCGCGGCCGTGCGCGAGGCGTTGTTCAGGCAAGTGATGGAGGAGGTTGCCCGATGACCGACGAGTTTCAAGCTCTGCTAAAGCAGACGATGGGGCTTGATGCCGCATCAGTCGGTGCGGCATCGATCGAGCGTGCGGTGCAGCAGCGGCTCGCAGCCTGCGGATTGAAGGATGCCGGTGCCTATCTGGATCGCGTGCGCGCCTCCACCGACGAGGTGCAGGAATTGATAGAGGAGGTCATCGTGCCGGAGACGTGGTTTTTCCGTGATCGCGAAGCGTTCACGGCGCTCGCACGGCTGGTTTACGAAGACTGGTTGCGGACGCATCCTGAGGGTGTCCTTCGCATATTGAGCCTGCCGTGCTCGACCGGAGAGGAGCCGTATTCGATGGCGATGGCCTTGCTTGACGCGGGATTTCCGGCGGAACGGTTCCGCGTCGACGCGCTGGATATCAGTGCGCGTTCACTTGCCTATGCCCGCCGTGCCGTGTTCGGCCGGAATTCCTTTCGCGGCGGAGACTTGGAGTTTCGCGATCGTCACTTCACGCCTGCTGGCTCCGGCTGGCAGCTTTCCACGGTCGTGCGCAGGCAGGTGGAGTTTCACCAGGGCAATATCATTGACGCTTGTTTAAATCCGGGGGCGGCAACTTACGACGTCATCTTCTGCCGCAATCTCCTGATCTACTTTGATCGCAGTACGCAGGACCGCGCTGTCGCGACGCTTACGCGGCTGCTTGCCCTCAAGGGCTGGCTGTTTGTCGGCCCGTCGGAAACCGGGCTGCTGCTGAGTCACGCGTTTGTCTCGGCGAAGGTACCGCTGGCTTTTGCTTTTCGCCATGCCGGAGCCGTACCGGTCGAAGCGCAGTCGAACGGACACCAGTCTCCTCGCCGCCCGCCGCCTGCGCGTGTCGTGACGCCGATGCGACCAATGCCGTTCAGTTCGGTCACCTTGCGTTCGTCGCGTGACGTGGCCGGGCCGCCGGCGCAGCCGAAAACCGGAATTGATCACGCCATGCAACTCGCCGACCAGGGCCGGCTCGTCGAGGCGGCGAAGGAATGTGAGGCGCATCTGCATGCGCACGGCCCGTCCGCAAAGGCGTTTTATGTCATGGGTCTGGTTCGCGATGCGTCCGGCAGCCACGCGGAGGCCGCCGAGTTTTACCGCAAGACGCTCTACCTTGATCCTCAACACCACGAGGCGCTGGTTCAGCTCGCGTTTCTGCTCGACGGACAGGGCGACAAGACGGGCGCGAAGGTCATGAACGACCGCGCGAGGCGGATAGAACAAAAGGCCGTAAAGTAAAATGAACGCTGAAACATCCACTCCCTTCGCCAAGACCAGTCTGAACGATTGCTGGAACAAAATCGGCGTGCGTGGCGACGGCTTGTGCCCCGAGCTCGAACGCCACGTGCACTGCCGCAACTGCCCCGTTTACTCCGCAGCCGCAGCCAAACTTCTCGACTCCGATCTGCCCGTCGGGCACCTCGCCGAATGGACGGGCCATTTTTCCGGCGAGCAGAAAACCGAGGAGGCCGGCACGCATTCGGTCGTTATTTTTCGCATTGGTGCCGAGTGGTTTGGGCTGCCGACCGCGGTGTTCAACGAGGTGGCCACGCTGCGCGCGGTGCACTCTCTGCCGCACCGGCGCGACGGCATTGTGCTCGGCCTCGCCAACGTGCGCGGGGCGCTGCTCGTGTGCGTGTCGCTCGGCGAAATGCTCGGTCTTGAAAAAACCGACCTGCCCAAAAAGGACAAGGCGCAGGCGCATCACCGGCGCCTGCTCGTCATCAGCCGCGAGGGGAGCCGCCTTGTGTTTCCCGTGGATGAAGTGCATGGGATCCATCGTTGCCAGCCGAGCGAGTTGAAGGAAGTGCCGACAACCGTCGCCAAGGCCACGGCGACCTATACAAAATCGATGCTCGCATGGCGCGACAAGACGGTCGGCTGCCTGGATGACCAACTGCTGTTCTACACGCTGAACCGGAGCCTTTCATGAGTGAAGACCTGAGTAATTATTCGATGTTCGATCTCTTCCGCGTGGAAGTGGAAAATCAGGCGCAAGTGCTCACGGCCGGCCTGCTCGCGCTCGAACGGAATCCCGCCGCCGCCGACCAACTCGAGGCCACCATGCGGGCGGCGCACTCGCTCAAGGGCGCGGCGCGCATCGTCGGCCTCGACGCCGGCGTGAACGTGGCGCATGCGATGGAGGACTGCCTCGTGGCGGCGCAACAAGGCCGGCTCACCTTGCATCAGGCGCGCATCGATCTGCTGCTGAGCGGCGTGGATCTGCTCACGCGCATCTCGCACGTTCCCGAGGCGGACGCGGAGCAATGGGCCGGCGAAAAGAAACCGGAGGTGGACGAATTTTTGACCACTCTCGCCAACGCGCCCGATGAAGACACGAGCGCCGAGGCGCCGGCGCGCGATGATGCGAACGTCGCCGCCGATCCGGCCGTGGCGGCGAATGAACGAGAGACATCCGACCGCATGTTGCGCGTGACGGCGGCAAACTTGAACCATCTGCTCGCGCTTGCGAGCGAGTCGCTCGTGGAATCGCGCTGGCTGAAGCCGTTTGCCGAATCGCTTCTGCGGCTTAAGCGGATGCACTACGATCTCGGCCGCACCCTGGACGGCCTGCGCGAGGCCAACGCGGGGCACGTGTTGAGCGGTGCGGTGGAAGTGGCGCAGGCCGAGGCGCAGCGCCGTGCGCTTGAGTGCCATCAGTTCCTTTCGCAACGGCTCGACGAGCTGGAGATATTCGACCGCCGTTCGACCAACCTCGCTCACCGGCTCTACGACGAGGCGCTGGCGGTGCGGATGCGCCCGTTTGCCGACGGCATCCATGGGTTCCCCCGCATGGTACGCGATCTTGGCCGGACGCTTGGCAAGCAGGTGAAGCTTGAAATCATCGGCGAGGCCACGCGGGTGGACCGCGACATTTTGGAAAAACTCGAGGCGCCGATCGGGCACCTTTTGCGCAATGCCATCGACCACGGGGTGGAAACGCCCGCCGCTCGCCGCGCCGCCGGGAAACCGGCGGAAGGTGTCGTACGGCTCGAGGCCCGGCACAGCGCGGGCACTCTGCAAATCATCGTGGCCGATGACGGCGTGGGCATCGACCCCGGCCGGTTGCGCGACAAAATCGTCGCCCGCAACCTCACCAACGCTGAGACCGCGCAGCAATTAAGCGAGGCGGAGGTGCTGGAGTTCCTGTTCCTGCCCGGCTTCACGATGAAGGAGATCGTCACCGAAATCTCCGGTCGCGGAGTCGGCCTCGATGTCGTGCAGACCATGGTAAAGCAGGTGCGCGGCACGGTGCGGGTCACCACGCAGCCAGGGAAGGGGACGCGTTTCCAGTTGCAACTGCCGCTGACGCTTTCGGTGGCGCGCACGCTGCTCGTGGACATCGGCGGCGAGCCCTACGCGTTCCCGCTCGCCTACATCGTGCGCACCCTGAGGCTCGCCAAGGGGAAAATCGAGATGCTCGAAGGCCGGCAGCACTTTAATTTCGAGGGCCGGCAGGTCGGCCTCGTCTCAGCGCACCAGGTGCTGGGGGGCGTCGAACCAAACCCGACGGGGGACGAGCTGTCCGTAATCGTGGTCGGCGACCAAGGGGGAATCTATGCGCTGGTGGTGGGTCGGTTTCTTGGCGAACGCGAACTGGTCGTGCAGCCGCTCGACGCCCGCCTTGGCAAAATCAAGGACATCGCCGCTGCCGGGCTCATGGAGGACGGCGCCCCGGTGTTGATCGTTGATGTCGAGGACATGGTTCGTTCGGTCGACAAACTGATTTCCGGCGGACGGCTCAGCAAGGTGCGCGACGCTGCGGACGCAGGCGACGCGAAGCAGCGCAAGCGGGTGTTGGTCGTTGATGACTCGCTCACGGTGCGGGAGCTGGAGCGCAAGCTGCTCGCCAGCCGCGGCTACGAGGTCGAGATCGCCGTCGACGGCATGGACGGATGGAACGCGGTGCGCACCGGCCGCTTCAATCTCGTCGTCACGGACATCGACATGCCGCGCATGGACGGCATCGAACTCGTCACTCTCATCAAAAAGGATCCCGGCACGAAAGCGCTGCCCGTAATGATCGTTTCCTACAAGGATCGCGAAGAGGATCGCCGCCGCGGTCTCGACGCCGGCGCCGATTATTATCTCACGAAGGGCAGCTTCCACGACGAAACGCTGCTTCAGGCGGTGGTGGATTTAATCGGGGAGGCTGACGCATGAGAATCGGCATTGTTAACGACCTGCCGATCGCCGTGGAAGCCCTGAAACGCGCACTGGCATTAAAGCCCCGGCATCAAATCGCCTGGGTTGCGTGCAACGGGGCCGAGGCCGTGGAACTCTGTGCGAAAGCCCCCCCCGATCTGGTGCTGATGGATTTGCTTATGCCGGTGATGGACGGGATCGAGGCCACGCGCCGGATCATGGCCGGCTCCCCATGCGCGATTCTTGTCGTGACCGTGAGCGTGGGCGCGAACGCGTGGCGGGTATTTGAGGCGATGGGGCATGGCGCGCTCGACGCGGTGGACACTCCTGCGCTTGGGACGGGGAACCTGCGCGAGAGCGCCGCGCCGTTGCTCGTGAAAATAGACATCATCGAAAAGTTGATCATGGACCGGGGAGGGAGCATGCCTGGTACCGCCGCGTCCGAGGAAGCCGCGGCTCTGGTGGCGCGGCAAAACCGCCTGCTCGCGATCGGCGCATCCGCAGGCGGTCCTGCGGCGGTGGCGCAAGTGTTGTCTGGCTTGCCGAGGGATTTTTCTGCGGCGGTGGTGGTGATCCAGCATGTGGACGAGCAATTCGCCGTCGGCATGGCGGACTGGCTTGGACGCGACTGCAAGTTGCCCGTGCGCGTGGCTCTCGAAGGCGAACGCCCTGCAGCCGGCGTGGTGCTGCTGGCCGGCACCAACGATCACCTCACATTGCTCGCAGGCGGGCAACTCGGCTACACCCCGCACCCGCGCGAATATGTCTACCGGCCGTCGGTGGATGTTTTTTTCCAGAGCATCACGAGGTATTGGCCGGGTGATGTGGTCGGCGTGCTGCTGACCGGCATGGGTCGCGATGGCGCCGTAGGGCTGAAGGCCCTGCGCAACCAAGGCCGCTACACCATCGCCCAGGATCAGACCAGCAGCGCGGTCTATGGGATGCCGAAGGCCGCCGCCACGCTCGCCGCCGCCGTGGATATTCTGCCACTTGATCAGATCGCTCCAAAGGTGGTGGCGGCGTTTGGCCGAAAATAATGGTTTTAGGAACAACGACTCATGCATAAAATAAGGAACCGCGAACAATGACGACCCTTCCTGCCAACGAATATGACATCATGGTGCTGTTGGTCGACGATCAGGCGATGGTCGGCGAGGCCGTCCGGCGCGCGCTGGCGAACCAGCCCAACATCGATTTCCACTTCTGCGCGACCTCGGACGAGGCACTCAAGCTCGCCGCACAAATCAAGCCGACGGTCATCCTCCAGGATCTCATCATGCCAGGCGTAGACGGCCTCACGCTCGTGCGCCAGTATCGCACCAACCCGGCCACGCAGGACATCCCGATCATCGTGCTCTCGACGAAGGAAGAGCCTGCGGTGAAGAGCGAGGCTTTCGCGGCGGGTGCCAACGACTATCTCGTAAAGCTGCCGGACAAGGTCGAGTTGATCGCGCGCATCCGTTCCCATTCGAAGTCGTATATCAACCAACTCCAGCGCGACGCCGCCTACCGCGCGCTCCGCGAAAGCCAGCAGCAGTTGGTCGACAGCAACACCGCCCTTATCTCGCTCAATCAGAAACTCGAGGAAGCCACGCGGGCGAAGTCGGAGTTTCTCGCCAATATGAGTCACGAGATCCGCACCCCCATGAACGGTGTGATCGGCATGACTACGCTGCTTCTCGATACGCCGCTCAACGCCGAGCAGCGCGATTTCGTCGAAATCATCCACAGTTCGGGGGACAGCCTGCTCACCATCATCAACGATGTGCTTGATTTCTCGAAAATCGAGTCGGGTAAGATCGATCTCGAGACGCATCCCTACAACCTCCGGCAGTGCGTGGAAGAAGCGCTCGAATTGCTCGCGCCCAAGGCCGCAGAAAAGAAGCTTGAGCTGGTCGCGTTCATCAATCCCGCAATACCGCCGGTCGTTGTAGGCGATGTCACACGCCTGCGACAGGTGATCGTCAACCTTGTCAGCAACGCGGTGAAATTTACCGCGAAAGGCGAGGTCGTGGTCTCGGTTTTGGCGAAGGCCGGGGTCAAACCAAGCGAACTCCGCCTGCATTTCACCGTTGCCGATACGGGCATCGGCATCCCGCGCGAAAAACAAGACCGACTGTTCCAATACTTTAGCCAAGTCGACAGTTCGACGACACGCGAATTTGGCGGCACCGGTCTCGGTCTTGCAATCAGCAAACGGCTGACCGAGCTCATGGGTGGAACCATGTCGATGGAAAGCGAAGAAGGGAAAGGCTCGACGTTTCACTTCAGTATCATGGTCCGGCCCGGGGTGGACGAAGCGCCGGTTTGGCAGCGCGGTTCTTCGGCCTTGCGCGGCAAACGCCTTCTGCTGCTCGAGGACAGTGCCGCGCAAAGGCGTTTGCTGGCCCAGTTTGCGCAGATCTGGGGTTTTGAGATTGTCGAGGCCGAAAGTGTTGCGGCGGTCGAGACCGCGCTCCAGTCGTCGGCTCGGCGCTTCGATTTGCTGCTGTTTGATTATGAGTTGCTCGGTACCGATGCCGAAACCATCGTCGCCTGCCTGCGCGGATTGCCGGGCGCGACCGGTGCCAAGTTGCTGCTCCTGTCGGCCCATCGGTTGCGTGCGAGTGGCGGGCGTGTGCCTGTCGTGCATGGTTTTGTCGGCAAGCCGATCCGTCCGGCGGTGCTGCTTGAATCGTTGGTGCGCGCGGTGACCGGCGTCTCGCAGCAGGAAAAACGCCTCGCCACCGTCTCGCCTTTCGATGCTGGCGGACGATCGCTGGCGGATCGACTGCCTCTCCGTCTGCTGGTGGCCGATGACAATGCCGTCAACCAGAAGGTCGCACTCATGCTGCTCAAGCGTTTCGGCTATAACGCCGATGCCGTGGGTAACGGGGTAGAGGTCATGCAGGTGCTAGAGACAAAAATCTACGACATCATCTTGCTCGATGTGCAAATGCCGGAGATGGACGGCTACGAGGCGGCGCGTCGCATCTGCGCGAAATGGGCAACACTCGAGCACAAGCGTCCCCGCATGATCGCGATGACCGGCAATGCCATGCAGGGTGATCGCGAGCGGTGCCTCGCCGCCGGCATGGACGATTACATCTCGAAACCTGTGCAGGTAGACGAATTGAAGGCGACGCTTGAGCGTTGGGGTGTGCGCGCCTCCTCGTCATAAGCGCCGAACTGTCGGAGCGTCGTTTCATGTGCTTACGTCTTACCAGACAATTTTATGTCGCCTCATCTCGCTGGCCGACTCGGATCGACTACGCAGCCTCGTCGCCAGACCTTGGATAGTTTCGCAATTTGAATGGGAACTAGAATAAGAGTCAATGGACCACCGACGGATGGTCAAATGGATAAGTCCGTGTAATCACCGATGTTTCCACATTTGAAAACAGACATGGACAGCGCCCATACCTGTCTCATCATTGGATATAATGGACCAGCAATGGAATCCGACTTTACTGATTTTTGGCTTCCGTTTTGCCGAATGCTGGGCGTCTCCCTCGTCGTCGGCTAAAAATTCTTCCAAGAGGAAGTCTCGATGTTGATCGTCGCACTGTCCTTACGGCTCCGCCAGACTCAATTTATCGTCCAGAGTTGATTCCCCCGTCCGCAGAATTAAACGGCACCGACGTGCCTGTAGCACTTTCTTTTGGAATAGCCGGCAACCGAAGCGTTGTCTTGATTAGCAGTCTCAAGCGATGCGTGGATACCCGCAGGCGTAATCGCCGCCGCAGCCACCCGCGGTTGGACGGATGTTGGTTGAACCGGTCGATCTCCGCGTTGAATTCACGCATCTTGCGCAGATGTTCAACCCCATGAATCAGGTCAAAATCAGCCGCGAAATAATCATGCCGAAAAAACTGTAAAAAAACAGTGAACACTAACGTTCGCCTATAAAGCGACCGTCTAAAAACGGCTTGGGCAAAGTTCTCCGGAGGGATTTTATGCAGCGCACAAAAACTTTCTGCAAACGTGGGGTTAGGGTTGTTCATGATGTGATTCCCGAAAAAAGTGAACGTGATGACATCCGCCAGATATCATGAAAATTTTCCATACATCAGCATTCTAAGTTTTCACAACTATACTGTTATCATTATAACTATTTAACAACGATTAATAGGCGGAATCATTAGAGACCATCATGGCTTGGACAGGGGCATAATGCCTAGGGAAAAAGAAGTGAGGAAGTGGATTGCAGGCAAAGCGCAGGCGGAGTTGGAACCGAGTTGAAGACTGTGAAGCCTGCATAAGGCCGGCAAGCGCAGATCCGCAGAGGCTGGGACGAGCGAATGTTTGTCGAGGTGCTGCCCGCACGGCGGACCCGTTCCAACGGCGTTTGAGTGATCCGCCACAGGTCTGTTGGTGCAGGTTGCGCGTCCTTAAAAACAAAAAACCACGACCTGGACAGGTCGCGGTTTTTGAAAATGCATCGGGTCGGAGGCGCTTACGCTTTCTCGACGAGGCCGGCCTTGATGGCCTTGACTGAGACGAGGACGCGCTTGGTGCCGCCGTTGGCGGTTTTGATGCGGATCTTCTGCAGGTTCGGGCGGAACTTGCGCTTGGTGATCGTCGTGATGTGCGTGCCGATGCCGCCGCTCTTCTTCGACTGACCTTTGCGGTGAATGATGGAGCCTTTGACGGGGCGTTTGCCTGTGATTGCGCAGATTCTGGCCATGGATGGGAGTTGGTTAAAGGGTCAGAGATAAAAGTCGGGTCTCCCGCGAAGCAAGGGCAAATTTGGCTGTTTTACCTGCGGGCGTGCAGAACTTGGAATTTTTGCCCGAGATGCGAGGGATGGAGCAGTTGAATGAGGGATAGTTTGCGTTGGCTCAGTCGGTTTGCCTCCGTCGCCATCGCTTTGGCCAGAAAAGCTCCGGCGTGATGGATAAAAAAAGCCTCCTGCGACTCCACGGTGGGGCGCGGAAACCTAGCGGCGGCCAAAACTTCTTGCAGCCAATCCCAGCATACGTGCCCGGTGAGGTCCTGTTCGCCCGGTTGGGCCAAAAGATCGTTGGACTGGTTGTGTTTGGAATAGGCACGCACGGTGCCGGCAGGCGTTTCAATGGCTAGTTCGTTCTGGGATTTGCCGTAGTCGATGGCAATAAACAGTCCTTCCCATGGTTGCGCCGCAATGAGTGCCGCCAGATCGACCGCTGCCCGCGGCGCATCGAAAACGTAGCCTTCGGGGGCGTCGGCGGGCAGCCAGTTTTCAGTGGTCGCGGCCAATTCAACATCGTGCAACTGATCTTCGCGCAATGCGACGCCGAGTTCACTCCAAGTCGCGCCACGCCGCACAAAGCGCCGCAACGGCTGCGCATCGAAAAGCTCATTTGAAAATACTACGCAGCGACCGGTGATCTGAATCGACTCGCCAACTCGCGCGGTTTTCGTCGCGCCAAACGGGTGTGTCACGCCTTGGAGCACGCCACCGTCCGGCTCGGAGCCGATCTCCACAAAGGTGAAATCCGCCGGATCAGCGCCGCCCAGCAGCGTCGTGCAGGCTGCCGCTACCATTTCACCAAAGACAACCCCCGAGGTGCTCGCCGTGTAAAAATCCGTGCCGGCGCCATAGCCCACACGGGCGGCATTCCGGCGGTAGTAGCCAAGTTCCGGGTGGTAGAGCGCGAGATCCATGAAGTTGGCGAACGTCATGGTTTCCTCCGCTCCGGCTCGGGATCGGAAGGCGCTGGCAAACGCGGGTGAAAGTGAGGATGACGATCCCATTTACAAAAGCCATGAGTTGGCCACAGTGCCTCGCATGCTCAAACGCATTCTTGCGATAGCCGCCGGTGTTTTTCTTGGCATGGCGCTCTCTTTTGGGGCCGTCCGCATGGCGGCGGCTTGGGGTTTTTGGCCTAATCGCGAGCTTGAGAAATCCTCCGGTTACATCCGTGAGGTGCTAAAAATCGTCAATGAGGACTACGTTGTGGCCAAGGATGCCGAGTTGCCCAAGCTTACCCAGGCCGCGTTGCGCGGCATTGTCGGCTCGCTCGATCCACACTCCGAATACATGGATGCGCGCGACTATAAGGCTCTTTCCGAGGAAATCAGCAGCGAGTTTGGCGGCATCGGCGTGCAGGTTGAGCTGCGTAATGGCAATGTCGTCGTGATTGCGCCCATCGTTGGGACGCCGAGTGCGCGGGCCGGGATCCGGCGCGGCGACCAGATAATAATGATTGATGGCGTGCAGATTGAGAAGCCGTCGATCAACGCCGTCGTGGATAAAATGCGCGGCAAGCCGGGCACCAAGGTCACCTTGAAAATTTATCGGCCCTCTTTCTCCAAGGAGTTCACCGTCACGCTCGTGCGCGAAAAGATCAAAATCGACAGCGTGCGTGATGTTCACTTGCTGCCCGGTGGCATCGGCTACGTGCAACTCACCCAGTTTACCGAACGCACCAGCGAGGAATTCGTCAATGCACTGAACAAGCTCAACGACCAGGGAATGGATGCCCTCATAATCGACTTGCGCGACAATCCCGGTGGTCTGCTCGATGCGGCGGTCGAGGTGACCGAGCCGTTTTTCAAAAAGGGCGAGCTGATAGTTTATACCCAAGGGCGCCATCCGGAGGATCGCGACGAGTATCGGGCCGCCGCGCCCGAGGAGCCGCTCACCATTCCCGTGGCGGTGCTCATCAATGCCGGCACCGCCAGCGCGGCGGAGATTGTTTCAGGCGCGCTCAAGGACACGCACCGCGCGGTGATCGTGGGCGAGCGTTCATTCGGCAAAGGCTCCGTCCAGACCATCATCGATCTGCACAACGGCGAGGGCATGCGCCTGACCACCGCGCGCTACTACACGCCCAGCGGCGTCACCATTCATGAGCATGGGGTTTCGCCCGATGTCGAGATCGTCATGTCGCCGGCTGACGACCAGAACGTGCGCTTGCAGCATTCCCGGGACGACGTGGCCAATCCGGCAGATTTCAAAGAACGTTTCGATATCGAGGTCGTGCCGGACCGTCAGATGGATGCCGCCGTGGCGGTGTTGCGCGCGGCGCTTCTGCTTGAACCGTCCGATCCCGCTCCCGCTCCGGTTGCGGCCAAGCATTAGGTCATGATTCTCGCCCTTGAAAGCTCCTGCGATGAGACCGCCGTCGCCTTTTTCGATCCTGCGCGGGGACTCGTGGGCGAGTGGATGCACAGCCAGATCGCCTTGCATGGCCGTTATGGCGGCGTCGTGCCCGATCTCGCCACGCGTGAGCATCTGCGCAACTTTGCGCCGCTGCTTGAATATGCCTGCGCCGAAGTCGATTTCTCAAAAGTCACCCAGGTCGTCGTGACCCATGGGCCCGGCCTCGCCGGATGTCTCGCCATCGGCGTGGCTGCGACCAAGTCGCTGGCGCTTGCGCTGCGCGTTCCTATGGCGGGCGTCAACCACCTGCGAGGCCATGTGTTCTCGTCGTTTATCGCCACTCACGCCGAATCGCCGGCTGAATTTGATGCACGCATGGATGCCCTCCTGCCGCATCTCGGACTGGTGGTTTCGGGCGGGAATACGTTGTTGTTCAACCTTGATCGCGAGCGCCGCGTGACCGTGATTTCATCCACCAAGGATGATGCGGCTGGCGAGGCGCTTGATAAAGGGGCCAAACTTTTGGCGCTGGGTTATCCGGGCGGCCCGATCATCGAGCAACGCGCCGCCACCGGTCGTGCCGACGCCTTTGATTTCCCTCGCGGGATCGGCCCGCGCAGCGATCTCGATTTCAGCTTTTCCGGCCTTAAGACCAGTCTGCGCTACCAACTCGAAAAAATGACACCGGCGGCGATCGCCGAGCGCACGTCCGACCTGTGCGCCAGCTACCAGCAGGCGGTGATCGATGCGCTTGTTCGCAAAACCACGTTTGCGTTGCAGCGTGACGCCTACCGGAGTCTGGGCCTTTCAGGTGGTGTGGCCAACAACCGCGCTCTCCGCGCCGCGCTCGACGGGGTTGCGCGAGGACGGGCGATTCCTTTGCTGGCCGCTCAGCCCAAACATACGGGTGACAACGCCGGGATGATCGCCTTTGCGGCGTGGGCCGATCCTTCGGTTCACGCCGTCGCGCCGGAGACTCTCGGCATCGCTCCCAGTCTGGCTCTTTAAAAAAGCGGAAAGCCCGTTTTGTGAAAATCCGTCTTGGATTCTAGGACATGGCGCGGCAAGTTAACTGCTTCCAACTATGAAAATTTGCTGCATTGGCGCCGGTTACGTGGGCGGTCCGACGATGGCGGTCATCGCGTTGAAGGCTCCCGACATCCAAGTCACCGTGGTGGATATGAACGCGACGCGCATCGCGGCATGGAATTCCGACAAGCTGCCGCTCTATGAGCCGGGTCTCGACGAGGTCGTTAAGAAAGCCCGCGGTCGCAATCTGTTTTTCTCGACCGACGTAAAGGGCGCCATCGCGTCGGCGGACATTATTTTCGTGTCGGTCAACACGCCGACCAAGAACTACGGCGTGGGCGCCGGCCGGGCGGCCGACCTGCGCTACATCGAATCCGTGGCGCGCACCATCGCCGAGGTGGCCACGACACCCAAGATCATCGTCGAGAAATCCACCATTCCCGTGAAGACCGCCGAGACGATCCAGCAGATCCTCGCGGCCAACACTTCGGGGGTGACGTTCCAAGTCCTCTCCAATCCAGAGTTTTTGGCGGAAGGCACGGCGGTCGCCGACTTGTTCAACCCCGACCGCGTGCTCATCGGCGGCGAGCGCACGCCGGAAGGCGACAAGGCCGTGGAAACCCTCGTGGGCGTTTACGCCCGCTGGGTGCCGCGCGAGCGCATCATCACGACCAATCTCTGGTCTTCCGAACTCTCCAAGCTCGTGGCCAACGCCTTTCTTGCGCAGCGCATCTCCTCGATCAACGCGATCTCCGCCTTGTGCGAGGCGACCGGAGCCGACGTGGACGAGGTGGCCAACGCCATCGGCAAGGATTCCCGCATCGGTCCGAAGTTCCTGAAGGCTTCCGTGGGTTTCGGTGGCTCGTGCTTCCAGAAGGATATTCTCAACCTTTCCTACCTCTGCGAAAGTTTCGGCCTGCCCGAAGTTTCCGCCTACTGGGCGAGCGTCGTTAAAATGAACGACTATCAGAAGCAACGTTTCTCATCGAAGATCGTGCGTTCGCTTTTCAATTCCGTGGCCGACAAGCGTATCGCGGTGCTGGGATTTGCCTTCAAGAAAGACACCGACGACACGCGCGAATCCGCCGCGATCACTGTCGTGCGCGACTTGCTGGCCGAGCAGGCGAATGTCGTGGTTTATGACCCCAAGGTGTCCGCGGCCGAGATCATGGCCGACGTGCAGGGCAAGGGGCATGTCAACCCGCGGCTCACCGTCGCATCCAGCGCCTATGAGGCGGCCAAGGGTTCTCATGCCGTGGCCATCGTGACCGAGTGGGACGAGTTCAAGACCCTCGATTACGCGAAGATTTATGAAGGCATGAGCAAACCGGCCTTTGTGTTCGACGGCCGCAACATCGTCGATCTGCCCAAGCTTCGCGTCCTCGGCTTTCGCGCCTTCGGCATCGGCCGGTAAACCGGTGGGGTTGAGTGACCGATTTTCGCATGACGCTGGCCCGAATTGGCTCATATTGAACGTTCTGCTATGAGAAAAGGAGATGAGTAACCGATGACAAGTCGTAGTGATGTCACGATTATAAGGGGGTTGGCTGCGCGCGTTGCAGAGATTGCCGCGTTGCCCGTGCAGAGCGAGAAGCAGGCGATGTGGCGCAGGCTGAACGCGCGGAACCCGGACCGGCCCATGGTCATGATCGACCAGGTGTGCTGGAACGAGATGAACGTGGACGATGAGCTGACCCTGCAATGCCAAGAGCCCGAATGCCGTCGATACGAAGAGCGGTTGCGCAGGACGCTTTTCCAGTGGCGACGCTTTCGGGTGGACATGGTGGTCGAACCCTTCATCCGGGTTCCCAAGGCCGTCCAGAGTTCCGGGTTGGGCGTCACGACCCAAGAGGAAATTGCCGTGAGCGACCCCACAAACGACGTTGTCGGACATCACTACTTCAATCAGTTCGAGCATGACGCCGACCTGGAGAAGATCAAAATGCCTGTTGTCACGCACGACTCGGCGGAAACCGCCCGGCGGCTGGAGGTCGCCCATGAATTGTTTGACGGCGCGCTTGGCATTGTCGAGCAGGGCTACGACCCGTCGTACATGACGGTATGGGACCCGATCAGCTTCTGGATGGGCATGGAAGGGGCGCTGTACGGCCTGATCGACCGGCCTGAATTCATGGCCGAACTCGTGCGCCGCGTCGTCAAGGGCAACCTCTCTCTGTTGGACCAACTCGAGGCGCAGAACCTACTCTGTCACCCACAGCCGATCATCCATTGCACCGGCGCATGGACGGATGATTTGCCCGCACCGGGATACGATCCCATGCATCCGCGCGTAAAGGATATCTGGATGTTTAGCATGGCCCAGATGTTCTCCACCGCTTCCCCGGCGATGTTCGACGAGTTCGAGATCGAGCTGTGCATGCCTCTCTTCGAGCGGTTCGGGCTGGTGTACTACGGTTGTTGCGATCCGCTCGACAAAAAGATGGCGCAGGTGCGCAGGATCCCGAATTTGCGAAAGATCTCCATGAGCCCGTGGGTGGACGAGGAATGCGGCGCCGCGCAAATCAAGGGGGACTACGTGTTTTCGCGGAAGCCGAACCCGGCGCTGCTGGCGTGGCCGGAGTTTAACGAGCAGGCCATTCGAGGGCACTTGCAGGCGTCGGTGGATGTCTGCGCGCGTCACGGATGCCCGCTGGAACTGATTCTCAAGGATATCAGCACGGTGCAGCGCGAACCGAAACGTCTTTTCGAGTGGGCGCGCATAGCCATGGAGGTGGTGGGCGGTTGATGGCGTTCATCGGAACGACAGGGAAAGAAGCCGGACATTGCTTCCAAGAGACGGCTGATCGCCGTGCGCGCATCTTGGACGCCGCCGGCAAGACGGCGGACGATTGGGTGGTGCGTCAGATCGAGCGAGGTTCTTGAACCTGCGTGGCGGTTGGAGGCGATCCGCCGCCGGCCTGCGACTCGACCTGTTTCCAGATGGCTTCGGATTTTTCCCCGACGATCTGGCGGGCGTGGGCGACCTGGGCGGTGCGGGCGGCGAGGTTTTCCTCGGCGATCTTGGCGAGGTCGTCGAGATTGTAGAGGAAGACGTTGTCCAACTCGGCCGCGCCGGCGTCGATGTCGCGGGGCAGGGCGAGGTCGATGAAGAAGAGCGGCTCGGCCCGGCGTTTCTTCATCGCGGCGACCACGTCGGCGGTGGTTACGACAACGTCGGGCGCGGAGGTGGAGCCGACCACGATGGAGTAGTCGCCGAGCTTCTCGGTGACGTGTTCCCACGGCAGGGCGGTGCCGTTGAAAGCGGTGGCGAGTTCCATCGCGTGGCCGAGCGTGCGGCTGGCGATGGTGAGCGAGGTTGCGCCCCGGCTTTGGAAGGCCTTGGCGGTTTTCTCGCCTATGTCGCCGGAGCCGAGAAGCAGGATGCGCGTCGAGGAGAGGTCGCCGAAGATCTTCAGGGCGAGGTCCACCGCGACGTTGGCGATGCTGATCTGGCCCTCGTTGATGGCGGTGTGGGTGCGGACGTGCTTCGCGTATTGGAAGGTTTTCTGGAAAACGCGGTTGAGCACGGGGCCGGTGGTGCGGCGTCCTTGGGCGGCGGCGTAGGCATCCTTCACTTGGCCGAGGATTTCCGTCTCGCCTAGCATCTGCGAGTCGATGCCGCAGGCGACGGAGAGGAGATGCTCGATGGCGGCGCGCCCGTGAACCTGCCGGCAGATGGCGGCGAAGGACTCGGGTTCAAGGCCTTGGAAGGCGCAGAAAGCCTGCTGGAGTTGCGCCACCGTATCGGGAGACTCGGCCACGCCGTAGAACTCGACGCGGTTGCAGGTGTTGAGCACGGTGATCTCACGGAGGCCTTTCAGCGCATCGAGCTGGGCGTGGAATTCCGGAAGCCGGTTCGACGTGAGCGCGAGGCGCTCGCGCACCTCGATCGGTGCAGTGCGATGGTTGGCACCGATCAGGAAAAGCGTGGCCGAGAGAGTGGTCATCGCGAGGCTTTCACCGGTGTCGGCGAGAGAGGGGGGCGGCTGGAGTTGACCGCATCCAGCGAAAGCAGCGCGGCGGCGAACAGGATGATGCAGGTCCAGGCCAGGCGTTTTGAGATGAGCAGTTCTTTGAGCCGCAGGCCGAGGACGACCGCATAGGCGGCCCACAGGGCGACGGTAATAATCAGTTTAGCCGTGTTGACCGTGGCCGTGTCCTGCACCCAGTAGGCCGAGCCGACGGCAAGAGAGGCGCCCAACAGCATCACGCCCGCGCCCAGCAGACGCAGGTTGATGTGGTCGAGATCATGGATCGAGGGCAGGAACGAAAACAGTCCGCGCAGGTGGTGTCGTTTCAAGCTGAACACTTGAAGGAGATACATGGTCGAAGTGAGCGCGAGCAGCGCAAACACGCCGTAACTGAAAAGCGCGATCGCCGCGTGAAACTCGATCCACGGATTTCCTCCAAAGATACCGACGCGCCGGGTGGCGTCCCACGCGGGGATGGCGAGCGACACCGAAGTGAGCACAGCGGCCAGAAGCGAGGTGAAATATCCGAGCAGGCTTAGGCGAAACGTGGGCCCGATCACCAGATAGAGCGCGATGGCCGACCAGGCGGTGAATTGAAAAATCTCAAACGTGTTGCCCAGCGGGCAGCCTTTGACGGCGAGCCCGCGTTGATAGAGGCCGAAGGTCTGCAATGCGAAGCCGATGAAGAGGACCCCGAACATCAATGCGCGGGAGTGTCTGCGTTCGCGGAGCAGGGCGATCGACCCGATGACAAAGCCCGCGAGGTAGCACGCGGTGGCAAACCAGAGCCAAGTGCGATCGGTGAAGTCGGGCATGGAAGATTGGCAAATATGGGACTGCCGCGCTTGTGCGCAAGCCGTAGGTGAGGGGAGCACTCAGCTCCGCCTTGCGACCCAGAAGCGGCATTCGTCGGAAAAATCCTCCACGGCGCCCGACTCCTTGGCGACGGATGCGCGCATGATGTCGTGCTCGTGCGTCCAACCGGTGGCAGCAAGGTCGGCGAGGATTTCGGCGCGTTCGGGCAGGTGCATGAACGTGCGGCTCCCGACGTCGTCCTCGAAATAACGGTCTCCGAATTCGAGGAGCCGCGGGTCCTGGGTGCCGGCGGCCCAGCGCATGGCTTCAAGCCTCCACATGACGCGCTCGGCATGGGAATGGTCGCGGTCGTGCGTGGTGAATAAAAACGGCGCTCCGGGACGGCACACGGCGGCGAGCGAGCGGAGAGCCTTGCGCCGGTTGCGCCGACCGGGAATCTGCATGAGGCCGTTGAACATGAAGAGCACGCCGTCGAACGAGGCGTCGCCTATCGGGGGGCATTTTTTCAGCTGCGTGGCGTCGGCGTGATGGATGGCGACGGGCACGCCGCGTTCCTCGACGAGGGCGCGGGCCTGATCGACGAGCTCCTCGGCGAAGTCAAAGGCGGTGAGCCGGTGGTAGCCGAGTTGCCAGAGGCCGAGCGTGACGCGACCGGCCCCGCAGCCGGCTTCGAGCAGCCGGGCGTTCTTGTCGGGGAAGAAACACTCGATCAGAAGGCGTTCGGATTCCCAAAGGCCGAGTTCGTGCGCGGCTTTCGCATAGTGGACGACCGCGACAAGGTCGTTGAAGTCGGCGCGAACGGTGGCGGCGGTGATCTTTTTAGGAGGAGGCAAAGAGGGAAGGATCAGACTTTCTTTTTCCACGCGGCGAGGAACATGCCGTTGGCGTCGAGTTCGTGGGGCTGGAAGAAGAGTTGGGGGCCTTGGCCGAGCACGGCGTCGGGTTGGAAGTCGGCGTGCGCGGCGGTGAAGGCGTCGGCGATGGCGGTCGTTTCGCTGCGGGTGAGCGTGCAGACGACGTAGAGGAGGCGACCGCCGGGCTTGAGCGCGCCGGCGGCGTGGTTGAGGAGTTGGAGCTGGATTTCGGCGAGCTCTTTCACGTCGTTTGGCGTGGTCGTCCAACGGGCGTGCGGGTTGCGCTGCCAGGTGCCAACGCCACTGCACGGGGCGTCGATGAGAATGCCGTCGAACTTCGTCTTGGTGGGAAGAAACGGACCGCCGTTCCAGATGTTGGCGCGGTAGTTGAAAACCTGGGCGCGGGCGGCGCGTTTGCGGAGGGCGGCGAGGCGGCCGGTGTTGCGGTCGCTGGCCCAGATGAGACCCTTGTTTTCCATCAGCTCGGCGAGATGGAGGGTTTTTCCGCCTTGGCCGGCGCAGGCATCCCACCATGTTTCTCCCGGCTTGGGCGCGGCGGCGTGGCCGACGAGTTGCGAGGCGAGGTCCTGGATTTCGAAGACGCCTTTTTGAAACTCGGAGGTTTTGTAGAGATCCGTTTTCCCCGAGTAGGCGAGCGCGGTGGGGCGCAGGGCCTCGGGAATCAACGGCGTGGAGGCCGGGGCGCAGTTGCCGAGCGAGCGGGGGAGAGCGGCGGCGAATTCTTTCTGAACGCGAATCCACAGGGCGGGCTCGCGTTGGAGGTGGCGCAGGTAGTCGGGCGAGAGATCCATCTCGGAGGCGACCCACGCAGGCACGGCGAGGGCAGCGAGGGCCTCTGGTTTGAAAGAGAACGGATCGGCGGCGAATTTGCACTGAAGTTCGAGGGCGGCGGCGAGGCGGGCCTGGGTGGAGGCTTTTTCGTCGAGCCAGCCAAGCCAGCGATAATAGGCGAAGACGGCGCGGGCGATGTCGCGTTTTTCGGCGGAGAGGAGGTGCTTGGCGGCGCCGAGTTCGCCGCGCAGGACGTAGTCGGCCGGTTTCTCGGCGGTGACCTGGTCGATGATTAGCGTGGCGCGGTTGAGGAGGGTGGAGTCGGACATGGAGGAGAGAGGTCGGAAACGGAGCCGGAGAGTTACGTGGAGGTCATTCAGCACCACCTTGCCGCACGCTTACAACAACTCGGTGCTGACGTTGAATGGGACTTGGGGGAGATAGCCGGCTTTAAAGGTATGGAGGATCTGCTGTGTCGTCGTGAGCGTTTCGCTCAGATCATTGGCGATGCGACCGGCGATATCGGTGGCGGAGAAGCCCACGATATCGATGCGGACATCCCGGTGATGAAAATAGGGCAGACGGATGGAACCGCGGCAAAGTCCGACCCGGCAGACGCGAATGAGTTCTTCGATGAGAACAGGCTCTTCGTTGCAGATGGCGTCGGCTCCTATCTGGTCGATAAAGGCGACCGCGCATTCGCCTTTGCGATGGCGGGAAGCTTCGGCGAGCAGGGTTGCGGCATTGGCATCCACGAAGCGCACGGCGATTTCTTTGGAAGCGAGTGTGTTGAAGATGGAGTTTTTGGCGCGTTTGGAGGGGAGGTAGACCGGTTCGGGGATGATCACGTGGCGGATGCCGGCGGCGTGCCAGACATCCGCCATCACACGGTAGGCGACCTGCCAGTCTTGCAAATAGGTGGGCAGCGCGATGCGGAACTGGCTGTCCATGGGCTGAACCAGTATCTGGCGCACACCGTGGTCCTGAAGCGTGCGGAGCACGTCGATCGCGTGGGGATGGGGCGTGTGCCAGAGCACGTAGTCGAGGTTGTGCTCGATGAGGCGCTTGGCAAAGTCGGGGCTGGTCACTTCGTCGCCGCGAAAAAAAATGGAATCGGCCACGAAACCGTGCTGGCGGAGGCGATCTTCCAGTTCGGTGTGCAGGATGCGCGAATAGGGTGCGACGACCATGGCATGCAGCCACACCGGGATGCCGACAACCGCCCGGACGGCTTTCCGCGGGGAGATTTTTTTCCCGACGAGCAGGGTCTGGGAACTGCGGCGACGGTTGAGCAGGCCTTCATGCTCGAGCGTCTCGTAGGCGAGGGCCACGGTGCGAAGAGGAACCCCGAATTGCTCCACCACCTCCCGCATGGAGTAAAAAGGCCGGGTCTTGGTCTTTTGCAGCCTCCGGGCGATTTTTCTCAGATGCGCGGTGAGCGCGAATTGCCTGCTGTGCTTTTCATCAAAACCGGAAAAATCGTTTGCAAGCCGGGTGGACGAAGGAAGGTCGCGATGAACGGGTTTTCTGGCCATGGGATTGCTTGGGAGAAGGGCAGGCGGTCACATGCCTTTTGTGCCGCGAGAGGATGCGAGCGCCATTGTGGGAAACGGCCAGCAAGCGGAAATCCGGCGCCAAAGTCGATTCGGTATGCACCTTGCGCACGGAGAAGGGGAGGCCCGGCTGAACGGGGCTCAACGCTTGGGGGCGCGGCCCTGCGTGACGGCGACGGCGTCAAAATAGGCGGCGCCGCCATTCGCGCCGTTGCGGCTGTTCAACACCAGGGTGCCAAAGAGGCCGGTAGCGAGCGAGACGGCGGACTGGGCCAGGCCGAGGCTTACGTATTTCGCGGCTCTGGCGTCATAATAAAACGCCTCTGCGGTGGCCGGGCCTTTGCCCTTTTCGGCTCCTGTCACCGTGAGCCTGAAGCTGTAGTAGGCGGTGGCGGTCGTGAGAAATTGCTGCGTGTGGGTGATGGCCGTGAACTGGCCGAGCCCCTCGGGATTCCGGTATTCGATCGAGCCGGCGGCGGCGGGCCGGATTTGCAGGCGCACAAAACAGGCGGGGGTGCCGGCGGCCTCCTGGAGGCCGATGCTGAAACGGTTGTTGTCGGTTCCGTCCGGGACGTCGACGCGCACGGTCATGTAGAGCGAGACCGGGCCTTGGGCGAGGTCGAGCGGGGTCTTGAAGGCAAGGACGGAGCTGACGGCGGTTCCATCGTGGACGGACGAACTCCAGTCGGAGGCCGCGATGCGGGCCTTGCCGGTGGCGGGGGCGCCGCCGGCATTCACGACGGCGACGTTGGTCCAGGCGTTGTGGTTGTCGGTGAAATCGTCGGCCAGCACGGTGCGATCGCCCAGCGCCAGAGGCGGGAGGGCGGCGTGCGCGGCGAGGGACACGAGGAGGATGCCGAGGCCGTGGACCGGAAGACGGGACGGTTTCATGGGTAAATAAAAAGACATATCTTCCCGGCGGCGTCGAGCAGGCGCTGCGTGCTCCGGCGGTCTCCCGTATCCAGTCCCAACGTGTGATTTTTGGTGGTATGAATAGAAAGGCGTGAAGAGCATGCCTCACGCTGCTGCTCAGCCCTACTGGTTCGCCTCTTTCTTTATAATGCGGCAACAAACTCCTGTTCGCATCGCAGCATCCACTGGAAGCTAGCCGAACTTGCTGCGATGATAGCCGAATCTCCGTTGGCGAAGCTTTTTTTGGCTCCGATGAAGCCATTTTCTCCATATTTGGAAGCATTTTGAGCGGAAACGAAGGGTTTTTGCCCGGAAACAGTGGGTTTTCGCCCGTCGGGGCATCCCCAAGGTTGTCCGGCCATGCCGGTTGGCCGTCCTGCGAAGCCGATTGAGGCTCCGGAGAAGCCGGTTTTGCCAACGGCTGGAGTTTGCTTACCCTCGGCAGAAAGCGCACGGACACCGGGCAAGGGCGGTCGGGTTCGCGGACTCCGGTTTGCTCACGGAGCGGACGATGCGTGCCGGCTGGCGATGACGTCGTCGGTGGCCTGGCGGGCGATCTCGACGACGCGCATGCCTTCCCCGGCGGTGGTGAGCAGTTCGGAGGAGCCGGTGGCGAGCGCGCGGGCCCATTCGGCATACATGCCGTCAAAGTTCTTCTCCGGGCCGAATTCAAGGTCTTGCCGGCCTTCGCCGTTTTCGACCGTGAAGCTCTCGGTCCCGCGGTCGTAGCGGATCACCCCTTCGGTGCCGATCAGTTCGTAAAGAAACTCCCAGCGGCGGTTTTTGGAAGTGTGGTGGTAGGAGTAGCTGATCTCAACCACGGTGTGCGCGCTGTTGGCGTGCAGGAGGTGGACCCACATGTGGTCCGGTGCCTGATAATCGTCCACCCAGGCACCTTTGGCGCTGAACGAGCGCACCGGCGAACCGAGCCAGAACGTGGCGAGATCGATCTGGTGGGTGCCGCAGTCGATCATGGGGCCGCCTTCGAGCATGCGGTCTTCGCGGCGTTTCTGGATCACGCGGCGACCGTCCGCCTCGACGGTGAATTTGCCGTGGAGGGACCAGTTGTAGATGAGGCGCAGGGAGCGCACCTCGCCGATCGCGCGGGAGCGGACCAGCTCGCGGATCTTGAGCGCGCAGGGGCTGAAGCGATAGCAAAACCCGGAATAGAGGGAAACGCCGGCCGCGGCCATCGCCGCGATCATGCGCTCCGCCTCGGCCCGGTTCATGGCGAGGGGTTTTTCGCAGAGGACGGGAATGCGGTGGGCGGCGGCCTGCATGACGTTGTCATGATGACAGGGGGCGGGGGAAGTGATGCTGACGCCGTCGAGGCCGGATTTGAAGAAGGCCTCCGCGTCGGTGAACGCATGAGGGATGCCGAACCGGGCCTGGGTTTTGCGGAGATTGTCCTCGTTGGGGTCGAACAGGGCGTGCAATTGCAGCGAGGGCACCGACTGGATGGCGGGTATGTGTCCGTATTGGGCGACCATGCCGCAGCCCATCAGGCCGATTCGTTTTGGTGTGCTCATGTGGAGGAGAAGAGGGTGGGAGGTTAAGGTGGGAGACAGAAGTTATCGGTGTGTTTTGGTAAAACACATTCGGCATTGATAAGGGAAGGGTATCCGACGGCGAGACTTTGCCGCGACGTCATGGCGCATGGGATGCGTGCGGGCTGCACGGTGGCGGTTTTAAAAGGCCCAAATGATCCGCCGGCGGATTTCGCGAGATGCGGATATTTTTTTGACTGAGGCTTCAACCATCCTGACATTGCCAACACCCCTCCCATGCCCGTTCCGACCGCTCCTTTCTACATCGATGGCTTGAAGCAGCTGCGCGAAAAGCTCGCGCGGGCGGAGCGTGACGGCACGCGCATGGGGCAGGTGTGGTCCGCGTTGCGCAGTCGCGCACGCACCGCGCCGGATGATTTTCCGTGGTTCACGCCGTTCGTCGCCTTGATCACCGGCGAGGAGCGCGACCTGGAATCGGCGCGCCGCAACATCCGGCAGTATTTGAATTCGATGGACGCCCAGCCGTTCGGCAACGGGCTGCAGTTTCACTTCTGGTGCTACGCGTTCCCGCATACCCGCTGGGCGCTTTATTTCCAGTGGTTGAAGGTGCTCGGGGCGTGGTCGCCCGAGGAGGAGCGCGAGCTTTCCCGGCAGTTCGTCTCATTGCAGTTCATCTATTTTTTCTCGGGCATGCGCACCAAGCCGGAGCCGGAGTGCGTGGACAACCAGTCCATGTCGCTATGCTTCAGCAACGCCCTCATCGGCTACCTTTTCGGTTCCGGCCCGAACGGCGGCGCGATGGCCCGCCGCATGATGATCGACGGAGCGCGTCGTCTGCCGGGCATGATCGGCGGCATGTCGACGTCGGGCTACTCGGGAGAAGGCAGCACCTACATGGACGGCGTGGTCGGCCCGAGCCTGCCGTTTCTGGTCGAGTTCCTCGAGCGCACGCAGGGGGGCGACTGGTATGACCGCAAACTCCCTCCCTCGGGCGGCAGCGCCGCCTCGATTGCGCGCATCATCGCGCGCGAATGGACGCCGGCGGGATTGTGCCTGCCGTGGGACCACTACGGTTACCATGTGCCGGTGCGTGCGTGCATCACCTACGCGGCGCGGCGCACGAAAGATCCGTTTTACTTTGAGTTGTTGGAAAAACACGCCTCATGGACGCACGACCGGCAGGTGGGCTGGGGCTATGACGATCTCGTCTGGTCGTTGATCTGGTGGCCGGAGGACCGTCCCAAGGCCCATGCGCGCGCCTTTGTTTCGTGGGCCGAACCCGAGGTCGGCGCCGCCGTGGTGTCGCCCGACAGCAGCCTTTATCTGATGTAGATGTGGGATCGCAGCGAACCGGTTTCCCCGAGCCGAGCCCACGTGAATCCCAACGCGCTCGTGCTCACGGCCTATGGCTCACCGCTGACGGTGGACGGCGTGCCGATCAAGGAGTGCACGCTCTTCAACTACGAGGATACGTGGCGCGAGGTGGGTTCCATGGACGTGGGCGTCAAGTGGCGCTTCAACTTTGGCAGCGGTTGCGCCGGTGCGCATTCGGTGCTGCTCGTCGATGGCTGGGAAGGTATGAGGGCGATGCAGGATTATCCGCAGGCCAGGCTCGTTGATTTCCAAGACGACCGCGTGACGACCGACGTGACGCCGATTTATGCGGAACGCTGGCCGGACACGCGGCACGTCGTGCGACGTTCGCGCCAGTGTGAAGGGCGTTTCTGGCTGATCGAAGACTGGGCGAGTTTTGACGACAAACACGAGGTCACCGCTCGTTTTTGGCTGCGCCCCGAGGAAGTGGCTTCAAATGCCGGTGTCGCCATTGAAACCGCCGAGGGCGTGCGGCTGCGGCTGTTGCCGCTCGTCGGACCCGACGTAAGGACAACGCGCCGCGTCACGGGTTATCCGGATCGTCTGGATGGTGCTTCGCTTTGCGCCGACTGGATCCAGCGCGGCAAAGACGTGCGCTGGCTCTGGCTCGCCTGGCCGGACGAGACTCGGCGTGAGGTGGAGGACGTTGCCGCCGGCTGGTCGGTGGTGGCTGACCCAAGGGAATCGCTGGGCTTCGATGACGCCAGACAGCAGTTGGTAGCGGCGGCGCGCGTGCTCCCGTTCACCATGGCGGCTGACTTGCTGGCCGACATTCCGACCAGTCCTCGCTGGTGGTATCGACGGACGCTCCGCGTGCCTTCCGCGAAGAGGTGGTGGTTGCGTCTGCCTGCGCGCATGAGGGAAGCACGGCTTTGGGTGCAAGGCAGGGAAGTGGATATCTCCGCTCACGCGCTTCGTTCCGCGATGCTCGCGCCGCACATCGAGATGCCCGGAGATTTGACGGCCGGTTCGGAGATCGAGGTGGTCGTGCGCTGCAACGTGAGCATCCGCCAATACGACAAAAACGAAACCGGCGGCAGCGGCTTCGAAGGCCGCCCGGTGGTGCTCGCCCCGCAAGCCGCGCCCGAGCCCGAGGCGCATTATGAAAACAACGAAGTGGTCATCACCACCGGCAAGACGACTTGGAAAATTCCGCACCGCCTGATGACGCAGGCCGATTTGGTTAAAGCTACCTCGTAACCATGACTACCACCCACTTTGAATTGATGGATCAATGCGTCGACATCGGCCTGCGCAAGGACGCCGCGTCGCTGCCGGTCCTTTTCATGGCGCTGGCGCATGCCGACTGGCGGGTGCGCTACACCGCGGCGGTGGCGCTGGGTGACCTGCGTGCGTCGGCCGCCGTGCAACCGTTGTTAGAGGCGCTGGCCATCGAGGATGCCGCCCAGCTCTACAGCCAGCCGGAATTGCCCGCAGGCGGTTCCGCCGGTTCCCCCGGCGGGGCCACTCCTCAGTTCCCGGCCGGCACGACGCCAGACCAGATCGAGGCCTGGCGCCGCCGGGGCCGGCTTAAACAGGCGATCTGTCTCGCCCTCGGCGAGATTGGAGAGGGTGTCCCCGGGGTGCTCTCTGCGTTGCACCGGTATGCGGTGGACAGTGGTGAGAATTACATGGTGCGTGCAGCGGCGTGCAAGGCGCTGGGCCTCATCGCCAGTCCGACGAGTCGCGCGGTTTTAACCGCCGCCGCCAAGGATGAGGAATGGTGCACCAGCAAAGAAGCTGTGAAGGCGCTCGTGCGCTTGCCGGCATGACCTGCTGCCGCCCGCGCCCGACGTGAATACCGAAGGCTGGCGTTTTACCTTTGGAATGATAACCATCCTCTCCTTGCATCATGCCCCTTTCTTCATCGCTCGCCCATCAGCATCTCCAGTTTCTCGCCGGACTCACGGAGGCCTCGATCGAGGCGGCCCGCGTGCGTCCGGGCGAACAGGTTTCCCCCGATCATCCCCGCAATACGGTTGGTCGCACGCTGATCCGTCCCGGCGGACGAAGCTGCTACCCGGCCGTGTGGACGCAGGACTTCGCGCTCACCTTGGGCACCGGTTTCGTCACGCCCCAGGAAATGGATGATCATCTCGTATTGATCGCCACCGGCCAAAACGGGCCCCGGGAGCGGCGCCTGAAAAGCGGAGCGATCATTCCATCGCATGCGATTCCCGATCACGTCCTGTTTGACGGCGCCCCGGTTTACTACCCGGGCACGTATTCGCCGGGCGAGGACCAGGGAGGCGAACGCTGGGGCATCGTTCCGCCGACCAACAACCACTACGATTTCATCCTCATCGCCCACCACTTCTGGCGCGCCATCGGCAGCACGGCCTTTCTGCGCAGGATGGTCGCCGGGCTCCCGGTGATCGAGCGTCTGCGCCTGGCTTTCCAAGTCCCGCAGATTGATCCCGCCACGGGTCTGGTCTTCACCGAGGCGGCGCGACGGGCGGTGGGGTTTATTTTTTGCGATTCCATCCATATGACCGGCCACCTGCTCTTCGCCTCGCTCCTGCGCTGGCGGGCGGCGCGGCAACTGGCCGACTTGGAAGACGCCTTGGGCAACGCGACCGAGGCCGCCGCCCTCCGCGACACCGCCGCCGCCATCCCCGCCCGACTCGTCCCCACCTTCGCCGATCCCGCACGGATCGGTGGATGGTTGAAGGCCTCCACCGGGACTTCCGGGCAGCCGGACGTGTGGGGAACCATCTATGCGCTCTATCTTGGAGTGCTGGACCAACCCGCCGCGCAGGCCGCCCGTGCGGAAATCCTGAAGGCGCTGGCTGCCGGCACCATCGCCCACCAAGGCGCGCTCCGGCACGTTCCGACCGATCATGATGCGAGCGCGACTTCGGCCTGGGAACGAACCGACACGCCTATCAACCATTATCAGAACGGCGCCTATTGGCACACGCCTACCGGCTGGTTGATCGCCGTGCTCGCCCAGGAATCCCCCGACTGGGCCCAACGCATTTTCAACGACATGATCGCCCACCTGCGACGGGAAGATTTCCGCCAAGGTCTGGATTTCTGCGCGCCGTGGGAATGTTTCGGGAAAGACGGTCTGGCCCGCAGCAATCCGGTTTTCCTCGGCTCCGTCGCCGTGCCCTTCGGCGTGCTCAAACCCCTGATTTCCGGAACCTCGGAGAGCTCGTGATACGCCCGCTCATTGCATCTTCATCGGCAGGCGGCGCAGGCGGTGGATGAGATCGTCGAACTGCCCGCTGGTCGGCCGCTGCGAGAGATCATCGCCGGTGCGAATCGTCTGCGCGGGGAGGAAATTATTCACCAACGCGCAGTAGTCGCTGTTCACCATGATGCCGAGCAGTTCGCCGGTCTTGCTCATCACCAAGTCGCCGCGCGAGGGGGCGAAGTCGCCAAACAGCCTTCGCACGAGCCTATTGTCCATGCGCACATAGCTCGGGTTGCCAGGGTCCAACTTGAA
Organism: uncultured Verrucomicrobiota bacterium; assembly: GCA_903904685.1. Taxonomy (GTDB): domain Bacteria; phylum Verrucomicrobiota; class Verrucomicrobiia; order Opitutales; family Opitutaceae; genus Rariglobus. The sequence goes on along the minus strand of CAIVDS010000041.1, from coordinate 21,603 downwards.
GGGCACTTCGCCGTAGCCCGTGCCTCCGTTGGAAATCAGCACGGCATCGGGAAACTTAAACGGCTCCAGCGCGATCAGGTAGGGCTTCACTCCCAGCGCGGCGACCTGCGCGGCCGTGACGGACAGCACGGCGACACGCGGATCGACCGCGAGAAAAGTGAGCGCGGGCGAGGCGGTGCGATAGCTGCCTTTGCTGAACTCCACCTTGAGCGAATTCCAATCCCAGCTGGTTTCACCGAGGTTGAACGGAGTGTCGTCGATGTGCAGCAGCGCAAAGGTATCGTGTCCGTCCGTGACGAAGACGGTGCGGGCGTCCTTCCCTTCCGTTTTGACTCCAAAGAGTGCGGGACGTGTGCCGACAAACGTGGTCGCCACACGGTTGACGAGAAAGTCATTGAAGAGAACGTTGACGTTGATCGGACGATTTTCGCGGATCTCCTTCGTCAGAGCGGTGGAGTTCTCCGCCAGTTGTCCGACGCCCTGCGCGAGTTGCGTGGCGGTCGCCTGGATCTTGATGCGCTCCTGACGCTCCGCCTCGACTTGGACCTTGAGCGAGTCGGCGGTCGCCCGGAGAAACTGTTTTTCCTGCTCGGCGATTTTGACGGCGACGTTGAGGCTGTCGATTTTTTCACGGGCCGCAGCCTGTTCTTTTTCGAGGGCGGCGAGCTGCTCTTTGGTCAACGTGGCGGCCTGCGAGGCGGCGGCGTATTTTTGAGAAAGCTCGGCGGCGCCTTTCTGCGTCTCGGCCAACGTGGCGGACACTTGCGAGAGGTTTTGCTCGCGCTGCTGCAACGTCGTCTGGATGGATTGGAGTTGTTGGGAAAGCTGGTCGCGCTGCGTCTTCTCGTCTTCCAGCGAAAGTTTCATTACGGAAACGAGGTCGTCGTCCTTCGTGACGGCGTTGGCCGCCAGCGCAGCGGGCACGGGCTTGCGCGACGACGTCGCGGGCACGGCCTTCTCCCAGTTGGTCAGGGCGAGAAGGTTCAGCAACAGGAAGTCGCAGATGATCAGGAGAAGAGTCTTATTCATGGCGCGCTGGCGGATCGTCCCGCCGGTTGCGTGAAAAATATCATGTGGGGCCGACCGGTTTTACGGCTTCCGGCATCTGGCTTTCCAAGATGAGCTGGCGCTTAAACGGCCGCACATGGCGGATTTTCACGAGGGCGACACAAATGATGCCGAAGAGATTGGAGGAATAGGCCGCGAGCAGGTTGGGCTCGATGACCTTCAGCACCTGGAGGACGAGCGCGGTAGCCGTGCCGGCGATACCGATGTAGAGACCGCCGTCGAAGAGGTTCTCCTCGTTTTCCATGAGGCGCAGCTTGAGCAACGCCGGAGAAGACTGGTTGTTGATCTCGCGCATCTTGGCGAGGCACAGCAGATACATGCTGATCTGCAGAAGGGCGAAAAAGCCGATGGAGATGAGGGTGGATGTGTCCATGGTGAGCGTAGGTTCCTTGTGGGTGAGGGAGGCGGGATCGGAGAGGTTGGCGAGAACGGGGACGGTGAGTTTGAATTGGAATTCAGACGATGGTGCAGGTTTGAGCAGAAAAGGCTCCGTGGCGAGGATGAGCATGCCGGCGGTCAATACCGCAAGCACGCCGCTTTTCACGCGAGGGAGCGCGGCATCTCGTGGTGCGTCGAACAGCAAACTCTCAAGACCGCGAAACAGGCAGAAAGCTCCCAGCAGGAAACCGAGATACTTGGCGGCGAGCGCGAGCTTCGGATAAAGCAGAGCCAGCAGGGTGGCCGGCCCGAAGGAAGGCGCAGGCTGCCGGTTGACCGGCACCTGTCGCAAAAGAAGCTGCGTCACCGCACCCTGCCCGAGTGAAAGCGCCAGCCCGAGATCCGTCACGCCCGCCCGGCCGTAGCGCAGCAGATAGGAGGCCACGCGATCGGCGGACTCGGAAAACAACGCCGCGCTGTAGATGAGCGGCAGGTCGTCGGGCGTGGCGCGGGCAAGCTGGGCGAATTCGCCGACGGTCTTCGCACTGTCCGTCACGCGCAGGAGTTCGCAGAGCTGCACCCAATTGAGCCGGCGCCCCAGCGAAAGCAGGTCCATGAACACGGGTTCGAGTTCGCCCAGGTTGTTTTGTTGGAGGGATGTTTCGGCAAGACCGCGCAACTCCCGTTGCAGCGGCGCTGAAAAATGGTCGCCTTGGTAGAGCAATGCGCCGAGCAAAACGACCGCGTCGAGCGCCTGCCCGCCGGCGCGCGAGGCCGGCAAAAAGCGTCCGGTGTGATCGAGCTCGCGCAAGCGCAAAAGCGACTGCACTCCTTGGGAGCGGGAGTTGGCCAGATAGCTGCGCAGACCGTTGCGCGCTTTTCCTGTGATAAAAAAAGCGAGCACCGGCGTGCTTTCCCGATGACCGGCATTTTCCTTGAGGTTGAAAAGCGGATCGAGAAACGGATCCCAACCGCCCCACGGCACGAGTTCCGTCTGGCGTTGCGCAGCACCCGCGAGCGCGGTGGCCAAGGCGGCAGCCTGCGGATCGTTGAGCGATCGGGCGGCGGCGAGCACCAACGCGGCAGGCCCGGGTTTCTCGGAGTCAAGCAACTGGCGCCCCATACGCACGACCGAGGGCGTTCCGGCACCCGCTTCTTTGAGCAGCGACGGCGTGACAGACTTTAGGTTTACCGGCACCAGCCAAGCGGTGGCCAGAAGCAACAGCCCAGCAGTCATCCAGGCCGTGAAATGCCAAGAGGGATGAGCATGGTGGGTGTTGTTCATTCGGGCGCAGTATTCGGTTGCCGCGCGCGGGAGGCAAATCCACGTTTTGCAGCCACTCTACCGACCTATGGCCCTGCCAATTGTTCATTACAACGATCCCGTGCTGCGCAAAAAAGGCGCCAAGGTGACCGTTTTCGATGCGTCGCTCACCCGCCTCGCCGAGCAGATGCTCGCCACCATGCATACCGCAGCCGGTATCGGTCTCGCCGCCCAGCAAGTCGGCCATGCGATCCAGTTGTGCGTGGTCGATCTGCGCGGAGCCAAGGCCGATTACAACTGGGAACTCGACGGCTCAAAACCACCGAAAGAACTGTTCATGCCCATCGTGCTAGTGAACCCGGTGGTCATCTTTCTGCCCTCGGACGAGTTCGTTTACGAGGAGGGCTGCCTGTCATTCCCCGACATCCGAGGCGACGTGCCCCGGCCCGACGCCATTCGCGTGACTTACCAGGATTTGCAGAGCACGCCGCATATGCTCGTATGCGATGACCTGCTGGCGCGTTGCATCCAGCACGAGGTCGACCACCTCAACGGCACGCTCTTCATCGACCGGATGGATAAAAAAGTGCGCGTCACCATCGATCCGGACATTAAGGCACTCGCCAAGAGAACCAAGGATGCAGCCCAGGGGAAGCCGCCTATTTCCTGAGATAGTTTGCAGCCTGCTCTCACTCGCCTCGCCGCCACCAGGCTGCTCTGATTGACCTTATTCGTTTATCCTTATATGAGTCAAAAATCCGACGGCATGAATTACGCGCCACAAGGCAAACCCAGCCCGGTGGTAAAGCCCGGTGAATTCATCTTTGCGGCCACGCATCTGGATCACGGCCACATCTACGGCCAGTGCAACGGCCTCACCGAAGCCGGAGGCCAGTTGAAATGGGTCTACGACGCCGATCCCAAAAAGGTCGAAGCGTTCACGTCCAAATTCTCGCAGGTCAAGGTCGCCCGCTCGCTCGATGAAATTCTCAACGACCCCGACATCAAGCTCGTCGCCGCCGCCGCCATCCCCAACCTCCGCGGCCCCCTCGGCTGTCGCGTCATGGAGGCCGGCAAGGACTACTTCACCGATAAAACCCCCTTTACCGAACTCGACCAACTCGACCAGGCCAAGGCCGTCGTCGCCCGCACCGGTCGTAAGTATACCGTCTATTTTAGCGAACGCCTCCACGTTGAGAGTGCCATGTATGCGACCGAGCTCGTGCGGCAAGGTGCCATCGGCCGAGTGATTCAGGTCATCGGCCTCGGCCCCCACCGGCTCGGCACCGGCCGCCCTGATTGGTTTTTTAAGAAGAAACAGTTCGGTGGCATCCTCTGCGACATCGGCAGCCACCAGTTCGAGCAGTTTCTGACTTTCACCGGTGCGACAGACGCCACCGTCGCCCACGCCGCTGTGGCCAACTACGGCAACCCCGAGCACCCAGAGTTCGAGGACTTCGGCGAGGCGAACCTCATCGGCGACAACGGCGCGACCAACTATGTCCGCGTAGACTGGTTCACGCCGAAGGGCCTCAGCACTTGGGGAGACGGTCGCATGACCATTCTCGGCACCAACGGCTACATCGAGCTGCGTAAATACGTAGACGTCGGCCGCGAAAAAACCGGCGACCATGTTTACCTCGTGGACGAAAAAGGTGAGCGCCACATCAACGTCGCCGGTCAGGTCGGCTTCCGTTTCTTCGGCGAACTGATTCTCGACTGTCTCAACCACACCGAAAAATCGATGACCCAGCGTCACGTCTTCAAGGCCGCCGAGCTGTGTCTCCGCGCCCAGGCCGCCGCGCGCAAGATCAACATCAGCTTCTAATCACCGGTTCACTCACAGTTGACACCTTAGGCCATTCACCGCCCCGGAATTTTTCCCAAGGCTTTTTATTTTCCGGTGGCGAAAACTATGCCGTGCCCTGAATATCGCCGCATGTCCTCCATCGCAACCCGCACCGGTGACGACGGCACCACCGGCCTGCTCTACGGCCAGCGCGTGCCGAAAGATCATCCTCAAATCGAAGCCGTCGGCGCCTTCGACGAGTTGAACGCCGCCATCGGCTTCGCCAAGGCCACCTGCGCCAACATCGACCATCGCTCCGAACTGGAACGCATCCAAAAAGACCTTATCAACCTCATGGGCGAACTGGCCTGTGCCGAGACCGACGCTGGTCGCTACGCCGAATCGAAGTTCCAAAAACTTACCGATGCCGATCTCGCCCGCCTCGACGCCGCCGTGGCCGCAATTGAAGAAAAAAACGTAAAGTTCGACGGTTGGGCTACTCCGGGAGCCAACCTGCACGCCGCGTCCGTCGACCTCGCCCGCAGCACCGCCCGTCGCGCCGAACGACGTCTCATCGGTCTGCCCGCCCAAGGCCGTAACGTGCGACCGTTGCTGCGCCACTACATCAATCGTGTCTCCGACCTGCTCTGGCTGATCGCTCGTTATGCCGAGCAAGCCTAGCTATGGCTTCATTGCGCACATCTCCTGTGGCCTGCCCGTCCCGCGACTTGAGGTGAAGTAATGCCTGCTGGAGCGGGTAAAGTCAGATGAATGAGCGCTCGACCGACCAATCGGCGATTGCTTTTTCCATCCGGAGTGACCTCGGGGCGGTCCGCAGCCAAGATTGCATGCGTCAACACGTTTAGCGATGGGGTCATTGTGTGACCATATGCGGATGTCGCGATTTTTCTTGCGTTTAAGCAAGCGCTGTTCTTTGTGGCAGCTTCATCGTCAGAGAAACGTTAGATGACAGGAACTGGTGAGTCGTCAGTGGGGCATTGGTCCCGGGATGATTTGAAACCCGATAGTCGGGAACGGACTGGCAGCAGACGGGGATCGACGAATCATCACTATGAGTTCCAAACTCTACGTTGGCAATATGTCCTTCAAGACCTCCGAAGACGAGCTCCGCTCGGCTTTCGGTCAATTCGGTAACGTGACCGACGTTTACGTCGCCATGGACAAAATGACGGGCCGCCCTCGCGGTTTCGCTTTTGTTACCTTTAGCTCGCCTGAAGAGGCGAAAGTCGCTGCTGAGAAGCTGAACGGCGCCGATCTCGGTGGCCGCGCTCTCACGGTTAACGAAGCCCGTCCCAAGGAGGAAGGCGCTGGCCGTTCCTTTGGTGGCGGCGGCGGCGGTGGTCGTGGCGGCTTCGGCGGCGGCGAACGCCGTGGCGGTTTCGGTGGTGGCGGCCGCTCCGGCGGCGGCGATCGCCGTTACTAATCTGACTTCGGCCTAAACGGCCGATCACGATTTTCGAGGGCGAAGCGCCTAACCGCGCTTCGCCCTTTTTCATTTTTACGAATTTGCACGCTTAGGAGGCGCCCCAACTCGGGTTTGCGCTTCCGGACGTGCCTTGGGCCGTTCGGAGACCGGCCCCTACCGACTAGATCCGGTCGGATTCCTTTTTCCGCAACGATTCATTCCCATGCCTTTTAACGCTCTCAATCTTTCCGCGTCCGTGATGCGCGGTGTCGTCGCCGCCGGTTACACCGATCCGACGCCTATTCAGCTTCGCGCCATTCCCGTGGTGCTTTCCGGTCGCGATCTTATCGCCTCCGCCCAGACCGGCACCGGCAAGACGGCGGCCTTCGCGCTGCCGATCCTTTCCAAACTCGGTGTTCATGCCCGTGCGCCCCGCGTGCTCATCCTCGAGCCCACGCGTGAACTGGCTGCCCAAGTTGAGACCGCTTTCCGTGATTTCGCCCGTTTTACGGATCTCCGCACCGTCGCCCTTTTCGGCGGCGTCGGCTACGGTGCCCAGCGCAACGAACTCAAAAAAGGCGTTGATGTGATTTCGGCCACACCGGGCCGATTGATGGACTACATCAAGGGCGGAGAACTTTCGCTTGGAAGCATCGAGATCCTCGTCCTCGACGAAGTAGATCGCATGCTCGACATGGGCTTCTTGCCCGTCGTCAAAGACATCATCTCTCGCTGTCCGAAGAATCGCCAGACGCTGTTCTTTTCCGCAACCGTTCCGCCAGAGATTGCCGCCGTTGCTTCGTTTGCGTTGAAAAATCCGGAGCGCGTTGAGTGCGGCGTCAATCGCTCCGTTACCCAGTCGGTCAGTCACGCGCTTTACCCGGTCGCTTGGGCGCAGAAGTTCGAACTGCTGGTCGCTCTCCTAGAAAAAACCGACTTTCAGAGCGTGCTCGTTTTCAGCCGCACCAAGCACGGTGCCGACAAGATTGCCAGCCGCCTGAAGTCCGCCAAGCACTCGGTCGCCGTTCTGCACGCCAACCGCTCGCAAAACCAGCGTATCGAGGCGCTCGCAGGCTTCAAAAGCGGCAAATACGAGATCATGGTCGCCACGGACATCGCCGCGCGCGGCATCGACGTTGCCGGCGTCACTCACGTCATCAACTATGATGTTCCCGAGAATCCCGAGGACTACGTGCATCGCATCGGCCGCACTGGTCGGGCGATGGCGGTGGGCGATGCGTTCACGCTGGTTTCACCGGAAAATGCCGACGACATCCGAGACATCCAGCGTTTCATCGGGGCCAAGATTCCCGAGCTTCGGCTCGAAGGGTTTCCTTATCAGCCCTTCGTGGTTAATCCCTCTTATCCTAAAAAAGGCCAGAACCAACGTCGTGGTGGTGGAGGACGCCCGCAAGGTCATTCCGGTGGTCGTCAAGGTCAGGGTGGTGGCGGCCAAGCGCGGCAAGGGGGCAATCGTGGTGGTGGCGGTGGTTTTCGCGGCCGTTAATCAAGTCCCGCTCGATCAAATAGAAAGTCTCCGCACCGGGACTAAACGCAGAGAGTGATGAAGAAGCTCTGACCCTAGTCGCATCCACGGAGAAGTTGCGTGGTCTTTTTATCATTCAATTTATGCGCCTTTTCCGTCTTTCCATTCCGGTCTTGCTGTTCATTGCGCCGCTCGTGTTGCACGCGCAGCGGGAGAAATTCCCGATGGAGGATCTCGTGATCATCGAGAAACAGTGGCCCGAAGCGCAGCGCACCGCTACCAGTTTGCGTACGCTTGTGCTCCAGCCTGGCACCGGAGCCATGCCCAAGCCCGGCGACAATGTGGCCGTGCGCTACAAGGGTGTTTTGCTCGACGGCAGGGTGTTTGACCAGAATTTGAATCGTGAGCCTTTAGTCCTGCGCGTTGGTCGTCATGAGGTCATCGACGGGTGGGATGAGGGATTGCAACTCATGCGGGTCGGGGAAAAACGCCTGCTGATTATTCCGTTCGAACTTGGTTATGGCACGCGCGGGCGTCCGCCCGTCATCCCCCGCAGCGCCACGCTGGTGTTCGAGGTTGAGCTTATCGAAATCAAGCCGGCGTTACTTTCGCCTAACGGATAATAACCATGGCTATGGGCGAACGGGATAAAATTTGATTTCACCCACGGTAAAAGGTGTTAGTTTACTCATCATCATGAGCGACGAGCCTCCGCCATCTTCGTTGCGCCCGCGTGTGCGTCCAGAGGATGCGCCACCCCCAGCGGGTGTTCCGGTGCCGCCGGTTGCGGCTGAGTCCGAACCTCCGTCTCGTTTGCGGTTGCGGCCGAAGCTTGTTGCCGAATCGGCGGTTGCGGCCGATTCGTCTGTGATCTCCGCTCCTGAGTCGAAGGATGTGCCTCTAAAACAGGTCGAGTCATCCGGGCTGAAACATCAGTCTTTCCAATCTGGCGCCTCGCCGGGTGGATTCCCTGCGCCTGAGCTTCCGCCTGCGGAATCTGGGAGTTTACCAAAGGAGATCGGGGCTCCTCTGCTATTTTCCGAGACCGTGGCGAATGCAGAGGCACCAGTTGCACCGCTTCCCGCTTTTCATTTAGTTGCCGCGTCAGGAGCCACCGAGGCAACGTTTGCCCAGCAGCCACCCAAGTCTGCTATCCGCCCCGTCCCCGTGCGATCATTGGCGTTTGATCCGCGACGGATAGGACTAGTTTTTGGTGGCTTGGTGTTGTTGGCTGGTGGTTATTTTGGATATGAAGCCTTTTTCTCGGACAAGTCCGCGCATATGATTGTAGCCGTCGCTCCTGTAGTTGCTTCGGCTCCAACGAAGCCTCTTACAGCCCAGCCCGTTGCCGAAATACCGGCAAAACTCATCGCGAACGCTCAGGATACGGTCATAGTCAAGCGTGAGAGTGAACAATCACGGGTTGATCCATTGGTTGAAACCCGTGAGACGACCGCCCCGCCGGTTCCAAATTCTGAGGCTGTCGTCGTCAACAATCCACCATCCTTACCTGCGCCCGCCGTGCCGACATCGTTGCCTAAAATCAGCGAGGCGATCCCTCAAGTGCCGCTGGCAAGCCTGGCTTTTCGTGCGTGGGTGGATTCGGCCAAGATCACCAGCGTGCTCGAAGGAGCGTCTTCGCGGGCCATCATCAATGGGCGTTTGGCGCGGTCCAACGAAGCGGTGGATTTGCCCCTTGGCATCATGTTGGATCACGTCGACACGAGTCGCCGACAGATTATTTTCCGTGATCGTTCCGGTGCGACGGTGGGCAAGTCTTACTGAGTGGTTTCGCCGGCACGGTTTTCGACTACCATGTTTCCACCGGACCTTTGGGCACGGGAATCGATTCACGGGTGAAGACAGGATCGTCGGGGTTGCGCATGAATGAGGCCACCATCGGTCCGGGCCGGTATTGCGCGCGTAACGCGCCGTGCTCGTCGCAAAATTGAGCGCGCCATTCCCGATACTCCGCGATTGCGGTTTCGAAGTCGGCGCGCGAGGTGATCATGATGATTTTGGCTTTGAACGGCCGTGCCGGACCAAACCGCTTCGCATACCACGGGGCGACCTTGCGGAAATGCTTTGCGCCCTTTTCCTCGCCGTAAAATTCGCAATACCGACCGAAGTGCCGGCGCATCACGCGAACCCGCTCCTCAAACGATGGCTCCGGAAGCAGTTCGCCGGTGCGAAGGAGATGGTCGGTGCGCCGGAAAATCCACGGGTCGTAAAATGCGCCGCGACCGATCGACACGCCGGCACAACCGGTTTCATCCTGCATATGTTTCGCCGACCCGGGCGTGGTCACATCGCCGTTGCCTATCACGGGAATCGTCTTCACCGCCTGCACCACGGAGCGGATGCCGGCCAGATTGACTTGGCCGGAGAAGCCTTGGGCGCGGGTGCGCCCATGCACGAAAATCGCGGCGACGCCCTCGCCCTCCAACACGCGCGCGAGGTCGGGCGCGGTGAGGTTGTCGTCGTCCCAGCCGAGACGCATCTTGGCGGTGATGGGGATTTTCACCGCGGCGATCATGCCGCGCACAAGAGCGGCGGTCTTGGCGAGTTCGGTCATCATGGCGGAGCCGCCGCCGATCTTCACGACTTTCTTCACGGGACAACCCATGTTGATATCGACGGACTGCACGCCAATTTCCTGACAGATCACGGCGGCGTCACGCATCTCTTCCGGCACGGAGCCAAAAAGCTGGATCGCCAGCGGCCGATCCTCCTCGCAACTTTCGACCAGCTTGAGCGCGGTGCGGTTGCGTTCGATGAGTGAACGGGCGTTGACGAGATCGGTCGTGGCCCAGCCCAGCCCGCCGAGTTCGCGCAATGTGAGGCGCATGGGCAGGTTGGTGTAACCGGCCAGCGGTGACAGGAAAAGATTTGAGGAAAGCGTATGCGGACCGATACGCATGGTGACTCAACGGGCGGCGAGCGCTGTCTTCATCCGACGCAAAGCCTCGGCCAGCGTGGCGCGCGGACAGCCGAAATTGATGCGCACATGGCGGCCTCGTGTTGAACCGAAGAATGCGCCGTCGCTCAAGCCAACGCCGTGTTTCTCAAAGTGTGCGATGGGATCAGCCAGGCCAAGCGCCTGCACGTTAAGCCAGGCGAGATAAGTTGCCTCGATCGGGGCTTCGACGTGCACGCCGGGCAGTTCGTTGGCGATGAAGTCCAGCAGGAAATCACGGTTGCCGCGCAGATATGCAAGCAGGTCCTGTCTCCATGGTTCGCTGCCGCGGTAGGCGGCTTCGCAGGCGGCGAAACCCAAGGTTGTCACCTCGGCTACGATGCCGGCGGTGGCGCGGACGAAGCGGGCGCGTAGCGCGGCGTCGGGAATGATCGCAAACGACGTGCCGAGTCCGGGGACGTTGTAGGTTTTGCTGGGAGCCATCAGGGTGATCGTGCGCGCGGCGTGTTCGAGTGCGACGAGCGCGGTTGGCAGATGCGGCAGGGCCGGATCAAGGATCAAGTCGCAGTGAATCTCGTCCGAGCAGAGGATCAGGTTGTGGCGGGCGCAAAATTCAGCGAGACGCACCAGTTCCTCGCGACGGAATACGCGGGCGAGCGGGTTGTGCGGGTTGCACAAGAAAAATAATTTCGTGCGCGGAGTGACTGCTTTTTCAAGCGCGGTCCAATCGATTTCCCAGCGATGCGCAGCGGGGTTGAGCACGAACGGCACAGTCACGGAGACGCGCCCGCTGTTTTTGGGCGCGGCCATGAACGGCGGGTAAACCGGTGTAAGGCAAAGCACTTCCTCGCCGAGTTGGGCGAAGGCCTGCGACGTCACGTTGAGGCCGCACACAAGGCCGGGGAGCCAGACGATCCATGCCGGGTTGATTGGCCAGCCGTAGTGCGAAGCGAGGGCGTTGACCACGGCGTCTATGGTGGACTGCATCGGACGTGCGTAACCGAAAATACCATGTTCAACGCGGTCGTGAAGCGCTGACAAAATTGCCGGTGAAGAACGAAAATCCATGTCGGCCACCCAGAGCGGCAGGATATCCCGACCGGCATATTTCTGCCATTTCTGGGAGTCGGTGCCGAGGCGTTGTGTGACGGTGTCGAAGTCGAAGCTCATGAATGATTTTTCGGACGAGTGATGCATCATGGAGTACATTGATCCGAGAGCGCGACGGTTTTTCACAAAGCGTGACGTCACATTCGCGGACCATCCGCCGACTGGGGAAAATCGACTGGCCTATTCGTTCTCCTTTGAGGTCGTTAGGATCGGCTTTGGTTGCGAAAAACTTAGGCGCCGATAAGAGCGTTGGCGGTGTTCAGGTGGTCGACGCCGGTGTATTTCTGCGACTGTTCGTCGGCGTGATAACTAGAGCGGACCATCGCGCCGCTTTCGACGACACCGATGCCGATGGACAGGCCGAACTCCTTCCACTTCGCGAACTCATCGGGATGAGCCCAGCGGGCGATTTTCAGGTGCTGCGGGGTGGGCTGGAGATACTGGCCGATGGTGACGATGTCTGTCTTGTCGGCGGCGATGTCGCGCAGGGTCTGCTCGATCTCGTGCTCCTCTTCGCCGAGGCCGAGCATGATACCGGTCTTGGTGGTGAAGCCGCGGCTTTTGGCGTGCTGGAGAACACTGCGCGACCGGTCGTAGCGGGCCTGCACGCGGACGGGTTTTTGGAGGCGTTCGACGGTTTCGAGGTTGTGGTTGAAAATGTCGGGGTGGGCGTCGAGTACGAGGTCGACATGGGCGCAGTTGCCCTTGAAGTCAGGGGTGAGGACTTCGATGGCGGTGTTGGGATTGAGATGGCGAACGGCGCGGATGGTCGCGGCCCAGACGCTGGCGCCGCCGTCGGCCAGCTCGTCGCGGCATACAGAGGTGATGACGCAGTGTTTTAGATTCATACGGGCGACGGCGTCGGCCACGCGGGCCGGTTCGCCGAGGTCGAGTTCGGTGGGGCGGCCGGTCTGGATCGCGCAGAAGTTGCAGGAGCGCGTGCAGATGTTGCCGAGGATCATCACGGTGGCGGTGCCGCGGGACCAGCATTCGCCGAGGTTGGGGCACTGCGCGCTCTGGCAGACGGTGTGGAGCGAGGTGTCGTCCACGAGTTTGCGGACGGCGGCGTAGCCGGGGCCGGTGGGAAGTTTGGCACGAAGCCAGGAAGGTTTACGCGTGGTGTCCATCGCTGTGAGCAAGGAAGGTGGGTAACAGCGACCGGAACTCAACCGCGAGCATGTTTTTTACCTCGGCCATGTCCAACTCGCGTCCAAGCTCGGCTTGCAGCGAGGTGACGGTGCCCTCGTCCGCGCTGATGCCGCAGGGAACGATCCCCTGAAAATGCGCGAGGTTCACGTTCACGCTCAGCGCGAATCCGTGATAGGTGACCCAGCGGCGCACGGCGACACCGATGGCGGCGACCTTGCGCGTGCCAACCCAGATGCCGGTCTTGCCGTCGCGGCGCGAGGCGACGAGGCCGAGCGCGCCCACGGTGTTGATCATGACCTGTTCGAGGAGGCGCAGGTATTCGTGGAGGTCTTTGTGCGTGGCGAGCGAGACGATGGGGTAGCCGACGATCTGGCCGGGACCGTGGTAGGTGATGTCGCCGCCGCGGTTGGTTTTGACGACCTCGATGCCTTCGCGGGCGAGATGCGCAGGATCCCAGACGACATGCTGCTCGGCCCCGCTGCGCAGGCCGATCGTGTAAACGGGTTCATGCTCGGTGAATACCAGTGTGTCTCCAATCTCACCGGCGATGCGGCGTGTGACCAATTCGTCCTGCGCTCCCCAAGCCGCTTCGTAACGGGTGCGGCCCCAGTCGAGGATCGTGACGGCGGGCGCGGTGGTGGCTGGCATGGGGTTAACCGATACGGCGATCCATGCTCGGCGCAAGTGCGGGAGCTCCGTTTATACCAGCAAGGCCGCGCCTGCACCGACGGCGGCGGTCACTAGCAGCACGGATCTCACTCGGCGGCGCAGCAGGGGGGATCCCAGGCTGGCGGCGAGCACGGTCTTGATCAGGGAGTTAGCGACGGCGGCGATGATGACTGCGCGCGCGGCCATCTTCATGTCGACCGTTCCTGAGCGCAGGTTGTTGGCCATCGACAGGGAGATCGCATCCATGTCGGTCAGGCCCGAGACGAAACTGAGCGGCAAAAGCCCGGACTGACCTTCGAGTTGGGTGGATACTTTGACCAGAAAAGCGATGGTCGCATACAGCAGACCGAACTTGATCGCAGTCAGCAGACCGAGCGGGTTGGCCATGGTAGGAGAGGCGACCACACCCTTCTCCGTGTGGCGGGCGGCCCACCATTGCCACGCTCCGTAGGCGATCGAGGGAATCATCATCGCGGCGAAGGCCGGCGCGATGCGCAAGGCGAGCGCGGGGCTAAGGAAGAAAATGATGAACACCACGCGCGGCAACATGACGGTGCAGGCGACCACCACGGCGAAGGCGTAATCGAGCGAGAGGGCGGGATCTTCGCGGCTGCGGCGACTGAAGGCGAGGGTCGAGGCCGTGCTGGAGGCGAGTCCGCCGAAGAGGCTGGTGAGGAGAATGCCGGCCCGAGTGCCGAGCAGACGCATCGCGATGTAGCCGATGAATCCCAGTCCAGAGATAAGCACGACCATCAGCCAGATCCCGTAGGGATTGAATCCGCCGAACGGGCCGAGGTCGCGGTTCGGCACGAGCGGGAGGACGACACCGGTGATGGCGACGAATTGCAACGTGCCGCGGATGTCGGTCGCGGTGAAGCCGCGCGTCCAATCGTGGATTGGTTGCTTGAGGCCGAGCAGCACCATGGTGAGCGCGGTGACGACGACGGCCGTCTGCGTATGGTCCCAGGCGACGAGCGCCCCTATGAACAGCGTGATCAACGAAGCCGCGAACGACGTGCTGCCGGGCGACGCGGGGTCCGCCAGGCGGCCGTGCGCGACCAACAGGTGGGCCGCGACCACCGTGATGACCACGGGGAGCGCGAGCGGAGTGAAGTCGCGGCTGGCCACCGCCCCGAGACAGCCAAGCATCGCCCAAAACGTGTGGGTGCGCACGCCGCCGAAGTCGGTTTTGCCTCCGTGTTCGGTCTGTTCACTCCACTGGCGGATGAGGCCGATGAGCGCGCCGAGGCCGGCGCTGGCGAAGATGGGGCCGAGGAACGAGGGGAGCACATTGCCAGTATGCGAAGAGGTAGCGCCGGTCGCAAGTCTTGCGATGGCGAGGGCCGGCGGGTTTTTGCGTTTGCGCAGACAACCATGGCGCGCCACGGTTGCCGGTTCCAATGAGCGAGACTCCTTCGACCGATATTTCCCACGACCAGCATACGGTGCGCCGCAATAAACTGGCCGAGTTGCGCGCCGGCGGTTTCGACCCGTTTCGCGCCAACGTCGAGCAGACCCATTTTTCGGCGAACGCGGTCAAACTCCACGTCGTCGGCCAGGACAACACTGTCACCGTGTCGGTCGCCGGTCGCCTCGTCACTATCCGCGATATGGGCAAGAGCCAGTTTGTTAAGATTCTCGACCAGCAGGGTCAGATTCAGCTCTACATTAAAAAAGATGTCGTTGGCGACGCAATCTACGCGGCGTTCAAGAAACTCGACCTCGGCGATTTCATCGGTGCGACCGGCACGCTGTTCCTCACCAAGACAGGCGAGGTTACCGTGCGCGTGGAGAAGGTCACGCTTGTGTCGAAGGCGCTCCGTCCGCTGCCCGAGAAGTGGAGTGGCCTGACCGATTCCGAGCAGATTTACCGTCAGCGTTACCTCGACCTCATCGTCAACACGGAGTCGCGCAA
Source organism: uncultured Verrucomicrobiota bacterium (assembly GCA_903904685.1). Lineage (GTDB taxonomy): Bacteria > Verrucomicrobiota > Verrucomicrobiia > Opitutales > Opitutaceae > Rariglobus. Next base: position 6,432 of record CAIVDS010000041.1, on the reverse strand, counting down.
CCGTCTCATGACGCGCTCGAAGATCGTTTCGCACATCCGCCGCTTCCTCGAAGACCGGCAGTTTCTCGAAGTCGAAACACCCGTGTTGCAGAACGTCGCCGGCGGCGCGGCGGCGCGGCCGTTCCAGACGCACCACAACACGCTCGGCGTTGATTTTGTGCTGCGCATCTCGCTGGAGCTTTATCTGAAGCGCATGCTCGTGGGCGGCTACGACCGCGTGTTCGAGATCGGCCGCAACTTCCGCAACGAGGGCGTCTCCCGCCGTCACAATCCCGAGTTCACCATGCTGGAGGTTTACCAAGCCTACAGCGACTATCGCGGCATGATGACGCTCGTGCAGGATCTTCTGCGCTCACTCTGCGAGAAAGTCCTCGGCGTCTCCGAGATCAAGCACGCCGCCAGCGGAGAGATGATCAACTTCGGCGGTCAGTGGCGCGAGGTGAAGTATAAAGACCTCATCATCGAAAAGACCGGCGACGCCCGGTGGTTTAGCCGCAGCAAGGAAGAGAAGATCGCCGGCGTGCAGAAGCTCGGCCTTCACGCTGACCTGAAGTGGGAGGAGTTCGAGCTGACCAACGAGATTTTTGGCAAGCTTATCGAACCGACGTTCATTCAGCCGACCTTCGTTACTCATCTGCCCAAGGAGTTGTGCCCGCTCGCCAAGATCACGCCCGACGACCCGACGACCATCGATGTGTTTGAGCTAATCATTGGCGGGATGGAAATCGCTCCCGCCTACTCGGAGCAGAACGACCCCGACGTGCAGCGTGCGATGTTCGAAGCGCAGGCCGGCGAGGAGCAGCAGAAGATCGACCACGACTTCCTGCTTGCGCTTGAGCACGGCATGCCGCCTGCCGGCGGCATGGGCATCGGCATCGACCGCCTGTGCATCCTGCTCACGGGCGCCGAGAGCATCCGCGACGTGATTCTCTTCCCGCAGCTGCGTCCGGGTTCATGAGATTATACTGATGCCCTGGTATCTCTACCTTGCCCTGAAACAGCTCTTCCCCACGGGGAAGCGGTTTCCGTTTTTCACGGCGATTTCTGTTCTCGGCGTGGCACTGGGCGTGGCGCTGCTGATTGTTTCGATCAGCGTGATGGGCGGCTTCGGCCGCGAGATTCGGCGCATGATCGTCGACACCCAGGGCGATGTGCAGATCAGATCCGGAGGCCTCATCAACGATCCGAAGGCTCTCATGGGGATTGTCGCCAAAGTGCCCGGCGTGCTCGGCGTCACGCCGTTCGCCGAAGGCGTCGGCATGCTCGAATATAACCGCAAGCCCGTCTTCCCCGCGATCCAGGGCGTCGATTTGAATCACGTCAACGACGTCATCCCGCTCAATCGCTACATCCGCGTCGGCTCACTCGACGCGCTTGACGACGACACGGTGATCCTCAGTTCCCAACTGGCCTATTCGATCGGCGCGCAGGTGGGGGACAAGGTCCAGATTTCGTCTCCGCTGCTCATTGAGAAACTGAAAAACGACGAGGTTTTTCTCCCGCGTGAACTGACCGTGGCGGGCATCTTTGAGATCGGGCACCAGCAGCTCGACAGCAACACCGTGATCGTGACCCTGCGCCGGATGCAGGACCTTTACGGGCTGGGCGGCGCGGTGCACGGACTGGATGTGCGCATCGCCGCGAATCTTGATCCCGACGACGTGGCGCGCCGCATCAACGCGGTGCTGCCGCCCTCCGCCAACGCCGCCGCCCGGTCATGGATGGAGCTCAACCAGGATTTTCTCTTCGTGCTTCAGCTGGAGAAAAACCTGATCTTCATCCTGCTCCTTTTCATCGTCGTGGTGGCCGCCTTTTCGGTCACGAGTTCGCTGCTGATCGCGGTCGTGCGGAAAACCCGCGAGATCGGGCTGCTGGGCGCGCTGGGCGGCCGGCCGCGTGAAGTGGCGCTGTGTTTTTGCTTTCAAGGACTGCTCATCGGCGTGAGCGGCACGCTCAGCGGTCTGGCGCTGGGCTTTGGGTTTCTCGCCTGCCGCAACGACGTGCTGCATCTGTTCACCCGGCTCACCGGCAGTCAGGAGGCTCTCGTGCGGTTTTATCAATTCAGCAACGTGCCGGCCTATCTCTCGACGGGAGATCTCGCCCTCATCGTCGTCAGCACCATCGTGATTTCCACGCTGGCGGGCATCCTCCCCGCCTGGCGGGCGGCCAGACTCAACCCCGTGGAGGCGCTGCGCAATGAGTGACGTGATTCTCGAAGCCTTCGGCGTGCACAAAACCTACCTCAGCGGCGACCGTCGTCTGGAGGTGTTGCGCGATGTCAGCCTCACGGTCGCCCGCGGCGAAAGCGTGAGCATTCGCGGCGAGTCGGGCTCGGGCAAATCTACGTTGCTGCATCTGCTTGCCGGACTCGACCGACCCGACAGCGGCGAAGTGCGTTGGACTGGCACGTCCGACACGGGCACGGAGCGCCGGGCGAAGTTCCTCGGGATGGTCTTTCAGTCCTTCTATCTCATTCCCGAGCTGAACGCCTTGGAAAACGTGCTCATGGCCATCCGCATGACCGGTTCGATCGGGACGGCGGAGTGCGACCGCGCGCGGTCGATGCTGGCACGGGTGTGTTTGGCTGACCGCGCCCACCACCTGCCGGCGCATCTCTCGGGCGGCGAACGTCAGCGCGTGGCCGTGGCGCGGGCGTTAATCAACTCGCCGCAACTGCTCCTCGCCGACGAGCCGACGGGCAACCTCGACGAAAAAACGGGCGACGCCGTCATCGGGCTTCTCTTGGAACTGTGCGCCGAGACGAAGACCGCCCTCGTGCTGGTCACCCACAACGCCGCCTACGCCGCGAAGACCGGCCGCGTGCTGTTTATGCGCGATGGGGTGCTGCATACGGTCTAGTTTTCCGCCAACCCAAGTCTTCCATGAGCCTGTTCTCCTCCTCAAAGCCCAAGATCAAATGCGGCGTCGCCGGCGTCGGCTCGCTTGGCCAGCACCATGCGCGCATCTACGCGGCGCTGCCGAATGTCGAGTTCATGGGCATCTACGAGGCGAGCGACGAGCGCGCGAAGGAGATTTGCGAGCGGCACAACTGCCGCCGTTTCGCGACGATCGAGGAGCTCGGCGAGGCCTGCGATGCGATCTCCGTGGTGGTGCCGACCGACAGGCATGCGCTGGTGGCGCTCCCGCTTTTGGAGAAGAAATGTCATCTTCTAATCGAGAAGCCGATCACCGCCACGTTGGAAGAAGCGGAGCGCGTGCTGGCCGCCGCGCAGGCCAACGGCTGCATCGTGCAGGTCGGCCACATCGAACATTTCAACCCGGTGATGGCGTTCATGGAAAAACACATCGACCGTCCCGGTTACATCACCGCCGAGCGTCTCGCACCCTACACCCCGCGCGGCACGGAAGTCGGCGTGGTGCTCGACCTGATGATCCACGACATCGGCATCGTGCTCGCTTTGGTGAAGTCGCCCATTCGCAAGATCGACAGCGTCGGCATCAGCGTCCTCTCCAAGACCGAGGACATCGCCAACGCGCGCATCGAGTTCGAGAGCGGTTGCGTGGCGAATCTCAGCGCCAGCCGGATGAGCCTGAAAAAAAACCGCGAGATCCGCATCTTCCAGGACAACGCCTACATCTCGCTCGATTTCATGAACCAGAAGGGGCACCTGGTTAAAAAGACCGACATCATCGCCTACGGCGTGAAGCTGAAGATCGGCCTGGCCAAGGCGGGCGATGCCAGCTCGATCCCGGTGCAGGACATTCCGATCGAGAAGGACGAGCCGTTGAAGCTGGAATTGCAGCACTTCACCGCAAGCGTGGCGGAGCGGACGCAGCCCAAGGTCGGCGCGTCGCTGGGCAAGACCGCCCTTGAGGTGGCCATCGCGATCACCGAACAGATCAAGGCGGCGGCGAAATGATGATCGAGGCGCTGAAATTGCCGTTTCGCCTGCCGCCGCCCGCCGGCGGACGCGTGGACCTGCTCATCCTCGCGGGCGAGCATTCAGGCGACCAGCATGCGGCCACGATGGTGAAGGAACTCCGCGCCAAACAACCCGGGTTGGCCATCGCGGCGCTCGGCGGTCCGGAACTGGCGAAGGAGGGAGCGCAACTGCTTCATGATCTCACGGCGTCCTCCGTCGTCGGTTTGGTCGAGGTCTTGAAGAACTACTCGTTTTTCAAGGCGCTCTTCAACGAGACGCTGCGCTGGATCGAAGAATTCAAACCCCGTGCGGTGTGTTTCGTGGATTACCCCGGTCTCAACCTGCGCATCGCCAAGGCGCTTTTCGAGCGCGGCCTTTCCGTCAAGGGAGGCGGTGCGATCAGGCTGCTCTATTACATCTCCCCGCAGATTTGGGCATGGAAAGGCGGACGCCGGTTCACGATGGCGAAGCACCTCGACGCGCTCGCGGTGATTTTCCCCTTCGAGGTCGCCTGCTACGCGGACACCTCGCTGCCGGTCGAGTTTGTGGGCCATCCGTTTTTGGCGGAGGGCCACGAACCGCCGGTGTGCTATGATCCGAACGGACCGATTCTCCTGCTGCCGGGCAGTCGCAAGCAGGCGGTGGGGCGGATTTTCCCGCTGTTGCTGGCCGGCCATGCCGCCTACGGGAAACGCGATGCCGTCGTGATCTATCCGAGCGAGGATATCCTTGGCGTTCTGCGCGCGGCCAATCCGCCCGCCAACGTGCGTCTCGTTCCCACCGGCACGCAGATCGCCGCGTCGGCGGTGCTGACTTCAAGCGGAACCATGTCGATGCATTGCGCGCTGGCGGCGATTCCCGGAGCCATCGCTTATCGGGCGAATCCCCTGACCTACCTTCTCGGCCGTCTTCTCGTGAAGATCGAGTATCTCGGGATCGCTAACCTGCTGCTCAAGGAACCGATGTATCCCGAATATATCCAGGGCGCGGCGTCGGCGAAGGCGCTCGGCCGGGAGCTTGGCGATTGTCTGGGTAACATCGACCGCCTTATCGGCACGCAGTCGCAGGCGGAGCGTCTTCGGGCGAGCCTGCGCCGACCAGCCAACGGCACGGTGGCCGATTGGGTTGCGCGGCAGTTGGGGTGACTGGATTCTATAACCGGGTATCGCTTGGCTTAGGCTGCCGTAAAATTAACGGCTAACCTGCCAAAACTTGTCCAAGCCCGCGCCCTGCTGTCCCGCGAAAGTCGTTTCACCGAGTCGCTATCATGGCTGACACGCATTAGTGTCATTGATGATAGATTTGCGCTACGCAGACAAATACTTATGGGTTTTCATATATCTTTGACAAATTGAAATGAAAATGAAGGAAATACCCTATAGTTAACGAACCCTTATTTATATGATTCAATAGGGGTATTTACGTGACTCCACCAACCACAACCTGTAGTGATTGGGCCTATGGCAGAGGACTATCCGAAAACCATGTTGGAGCTGGAGCGTCGGTTCGGCGACGAAGCTGCGTGTCGGGAGTATCTTGCGACGTTGCGGTGGCCGGGAGGCTTTGTTTGTCCGCGCTGCGCGGCGAGCAGGTCGCTGGAGATCAGGCGAGATTTGTGGCGGTGCCTGGCCTGCCGAAAGGAGGTCTCGGTGACGGCGGGGACCGTGTTCCAGGACAGCAAGCTGCCGTTGACGCTTTGGTTCCGTGCGATGTGGCAAATCACGAGCCAGAAAAACGGGGTCAGCGCCATCGGCCTGCAACGAGTGCTCGGACTGGGCAGTTACAAGACGGCGTGGACGGTGATGCACAAACTCAGACGTGCGATGGTGCGGCCAGGACGGGAGCGCCTGCGCGGGATCATCGAGGTGGACGAGGCCTATTGGGGCGGCGAAGAGGAAGCGGTGCGTGGTCGTCAAACCTACGACAAGGCCCTGATCGCCGTCGCGGCGGAAGCCGACGGAACCAAGATCGGCCGCATACGATTGCGACATATCCCCGACTGCACCCGCAAGACGCTTCACGGTTTCATCGCCGAGGCGATAGAGCCCGCCAGCACAGTGCAGACCGATGGTTGGCCGGCGTATCGGGAGCTTCAGGGCTATGTTCATCAACCCTTGATCCAAAACCGACAACCACCCGGCCAAGCTCACCTTTTGCCGCGCGTCCATCGGGTGATCTCTTTGCTCAAGCGTTGGCTGATGGGCACCCACCAAGGCGCGGTCAGATCCTCCTATCTTCAGGACTATCTCGATGAGTTTACCTTCCGCTTTAACCGCCGCACGTCCTCATCTCGCGGCAAACTCTTCTACCGACTGGCCCAACAGGCCGTCCAAACCGCACCGACAACCTACGACACCCTCGGTGACCACAACCTGTAGGGGTTGGTGGAGTCACGTAAATACCCCTATTCATTAGAAACTTTTGAGACGATACGATCCCGGCGGGTTCGGGTTGGGGTGTGAGAAAGGTGACCAAATATAGCTTACCGCGCCACCGTGAACCTTAGCTCGATGTTTTCGTAAATGTAAATCCGCCTGTTCGTTTATTT
>CAIVDS010000040.1 GCA_903904685.1 uncultured Verrucomicrobiota bacterium | reverse complement strand
GAACTTCACCCAGTATCCGGCCGTGCCGGGCCACGAGATCGTCGGCCGCGTGGCGGCCGTCGGCCCCGGCGTGAAGAAATTCAAGGTCGGCGACACCGTCGGCGTGGGCTGCCTCGTGGATTCCTGCCGCACTTGCCCCGACTGCCGCGCGGGCCTCGAGCAATTCTGCCCCGGCATGGTCATGACCTACGGCAGCGACGACAAGGTCCTCGGCGGCACCACGCTCGGCGGTTACGCGCAGGGCATCGTGGTGACGGAAGACTTCGTCCTCCGCATGCCCGCCCACCTCAACCTGGCCGCCGCCGCCCCGCTGCTGTGCGCGGGCATCACCACCTATTCGCCGCTGCGCCATTGGAAGGTCGGCCCGGGCCAGAAGGTCGGCATCGTCGGCTTGGGCGGCCTCGGCCACATGGGCGTGAAGTTCGCCCGCGCCTTCGGAGCCCACGTGGTCGTTTTCACCACCTCGCCTGGAAAACGCGCCGACGCGATCCGCCTCGGCGCGCACGAGGTCGTCGTCTCGCGCAACGCCGACGAGATGGCGAAGCACGCGGGCACGTTCGACTTCATCCTCGACGCCGTTTCCGCCGACCACGACATCAACGCCTACCTCGGCATGCTGGCCGTTGACGGCAACATCACCCTCGTGGGCGCGCCCGAGAAGCCGCTGCCCGTCGCGGCGTTCGGCTTGATCATGGGCCGCAAGAGCCTGTCCGGCTCGCTCATCGGCGGCATCGCCGAGACGCAGGAAATGCTCGATTTCTGCGGCAAGCACAACATCACCTCCGACATCGAGATGATCCGCATGGACCAGATCAACGAAGCCTACGAACGCATGCTGAAGAGCGATGTGAAATACCGCTTCGTCATCGATATGGCGTCCCTCAAGGCCGGGAAATAACCGGCACGCACGGCCCCGTCAGGCGACGGCCAGTGAAACAGGCCCCAAGGTATCGTCGCGGACTCCGCCAAGAGACCGCGTCCGCCTCGATCCGCGCCCAAACTTCCCCCCTTGCCAGACGCCCGACCGTTTCGCTAACTCCTCCGCCTTATGCCGACGCTTAAATTCGCCGTTCTTCCTGGAGACTACATCGGACCCGAGGTCATGACCGAGGCCCTGCGCGTGCTGGAGCACGTCGCCAAGCAGGAAAAGCTCACCCTCTCCTACCAGATCGCCGACGTCGGCGGCGCCGGCATCGACAACCACGGCAAGGCCCTCCCCGACTCCACCCTCGCGCTTTGCCGGCAGGCCGACGCCATCCTCTTCGGCTCCGTCGGCGGCCCGAAGTGGGAAAAACTCCCCCCCAAGGAACAGCCCGAGCGCGCCGCGCTGCTCCCGTTGCGCAAGGCCTTCAATCTTTTCGCCAACATCCGCCCCGGCCTCCTTTACAAGGACCTCCTCGACGCCTCCCCGCTCAAGGTCGAGCGCATCCCCAACGGCATCGACATCGTGTGCATCCGCGAGTTGACCGGCGGCATCTACTTCGGCCTCCCCAAGGCCACCACCAAGCTCGAAAACGGCGAGGAGCAGGCCGTCGACACGATGGTTTACAAGACCTCCGAGATCGAGCGCATCGCCGAGGTCGCCGCCGTCACCGCCCGCTCACGCGGCAAGAAAGTCTGCTCCGTGGACAAGGCCAACGTCCTCGAAACCTCCGTTCTGTGGCGTCGCGTTGTCACCGCCTACTTCGCGAAAAACCATCCCGACCTCGCCCTCAGCCACATGTATGTGGACAACGCCGCGATGCAGCTCGCCCGCGATCCCAACCAGTTCGACGTGCTCTTCACCGAAAACATGTTCGGCGACATCCTCTCCGACGAGATGGCCGTCATCTGCGGCTCGCTCGGCATGTTGTCCAGCGCCTCGCTCGGCACCGGCAAGAACTCCCTCGGCAAGCCCTTCGGCCTCTACGAACCCGCCGGCGGCACCGCCCCCGACATCGCCGGCAAGGGCATCGCCAATCCCTGCGCGCAGATCCTCTCCGTAGCGATGATGCTCCGCTACAGCTACGGCCTCGACGCCGTCGCCGCGAAGATCGAGGCCGCCGTCCGCAAGACCGTCGCCACCGACGGCGTGCGCACCGGCGACATCGCCTTCGGCAAAAAATCCGTCGGCACCAAGGCCATGGCCGACGCGATCATCAAAAATTTGGAAGGGTGAAGAGTGAAGGGTGAATTGACAGAACCCTCGGAAATCCGTGAACGAACCTTCCAGTTCGCGTTACGCGTGATCCGTCTCTGCCAATCCCTCGATTCCCAGCCCGGAGTCAATGCCACCCTCGCGCGCCAACTGCTCCGATCAGCGACCTCGGTTGGTGCAAACCTTGAAGAAGCCCAAGCCAGCCAAAGTCGCGCCGATTTTATCCACAAAACCTCCATTGCCTGCAAAGAGGCGCGCGAAACCCACTACTGGCTCCGCCTTCTCAACGCTGCCGACATCGTTCCCGCCACTCGCATTTCCGCACTCATTGACGAGTCTTATCAACTTACCGCCATTCTCTAACCACTATCGTGAAAAACAGCCGCGCTCGCTCCTGACTTTTCACCATTCACTCTTCACCCTTCACCATTCTCCGATGACTTCCGCCGAGATCCGCCAGTCCTTCCTCGATTTCTTCGCCTCCCAAGGCCACACGATCGTCCCGTCGTCGTCGTTGCTGCCGGACTCGCCCGGACTGCTCTTCACCAACGCCGGCATGAACCAGTTCGTGCCCATTTTCCTCGGTGACAAACAGGCCGACGTCTCCAAATGGGCCGGAGCCCGCCCCGCCAAGGACACCCGCGCCGCCGACACCCAGAAGTGCATCCGCGCCGGCGGCAAACACAACGACCTCGAGGACGTCGGCTACGACACCTACCACCACACGCTCTTCGAGATGCTCGGCAACTGGTCCTTCGGCGACTACTTCAAGAAAGAGTCGCTCGCCTGGGGCTGGCATTTGCTGACGAAAGTCTGGGGCATCCCCGCCAAGCGTCTCTACGCCACCGTCTACGCGCCGAAACCCGGCGATCCCTCCGAATTCGACCACGAAGCCGCCGCCATCTGGACGGAGCTCTTCAAGGCCGCCGGACTCGATCCCTCCCTCCACATCGTCCACGGCAACCGCAAGGACAACTTCTGGCAGATGGGCGACACCGGCCCCTGCGGTCCCTGCTCCGAAATCCATTTCAACCTGCTCCCCTCCGACGACGAAGTCGAAGGCCGCAAGGGCGTGAACTCCTCCAGCCCGCGCTGCATTGAAATCTGGAACCACGTTTTCATCCAGTTCAACGCCAACGCCGACGGCACCTTCTCCCCTCTCGCCGCCAAACACGTCGATACCGGCATGGGCTTCGAACGCGTCGCCGGCATCCACGCCACGACGAAGGGGTTTACGGACTTCTCCCCCGAGCCTTCCAACTACAACGCCGACGTCTTCGCCCCGTTGTTCGCCAAAGTCACCGCCCTCTCCGGCAAGACCTACACCGGCACCGTTCCGACCAAACGCGAAGGCCTCAGCGAACAGGAAAACACCGACATAGCCTTCCGCGTCCTCGCCGACCACGCCCGCACGATCTCGTGCAGCATCGCCGACGGCATCATGCCCGGCAACGAAGGCCGCAACTACGTCATCCGCCGCATCCTCCGCCGTGGCATTCTTTACGGCACCAAGCTCGGGCTCAAAACCGGCTTCTTCGAACAACTCGTCTCCCCCGTGGTCGAAAGCCTCGGCCCGGTCTTCCCCGAACTCGTCGAGCGCCAAGACATCATCCGCCGCGTGATCCGCAGCGAGGAGGAGAGCTTCGGTCGGACCATCGACAAGGGGTTAGATCTTTTTAACGCCGCTGTTAACGGGTCCAAATACCTAGATACGGTGCCCGGTCGGAAGCTCATTTTGGTCGATTCCGATAACGTTGATGCCGTAGAAATCCAGCGGCGGGATGGAGCTGAAAAAAGTAGAATAATTAGCGGCGAGTTCGCCTTCAAACTCTACGACACCTACGGCTTTCCCCTCGACATGACTCAGCTCCTCGCCACCGAGCGCGGCCTCACTGTCGATACCGCCGAGTTCGAGCGCCTCATGGACAAGCAGCGCAAACGCGGCCAAGCCTCCACCAAGAAGACCATCGTCGTCGCCGCCACCGAAGGCTCCGACACCACCGAGGTCACGCCCACGACCTTCCTCGGCTACGAAAAGCTCACCGCCGAGACCACGCTCGTCGACATCGTCAAAACCGAGAAGGACACCTACCTCGTCTTCGCCGAAACCCCCTTCTACGCCGAAATGGGCGGCCAGCTCGGTGACACCGGCGAGGCCCTCGTCTCCGGCCACCTCGTCCACATCACCGACACCGTGAAGGACAAGTCCGGCCGCTACCTTCACAAGGTCTCCGCCTTAAACTTAAACTTTGATCTTAAACTCGCGTCCACGCTCCGCGTGGACGCGACCCGTCGCCGCGCGATCAACCGCCACCACACCGCGACCCACCTCCTACACTGGGCTTTGCGCAAAGTCCTCGGCACGCACGTCCGCCAGGCCGGCTCGCTCAACGCCCCCGACCGCCTCCGTTTCGACTTCGCCCACTTCGAGGCCGTCACGCCCGCCCAGCTCCGCGAGATCGAGGGCCTCGTCAACGAGCGCGTCCTCGAAAACGCCGCCGTCGCCTCCTACGAAACCGAGTTCGACAAGAAGCCTGAAGGCACCCTCGCCTTCTTCGGCGAGAAATACGGCAAGACCGTCCGCGTCGTGGACACCGGTGGCTACAGCCGCGAACTCTGCGGCGGCACCCACGTCTCCACCACCGGCGAAATCGGCCTTGTTAAAATCATTTCCGAAGGCGCCGTCGCCGCCGGCACCCGCCGCCTCGAAGCCGTCGCCGGCCAGGCCGCCTACGACCATGTTTCGGCGATTGAGAACCAGCTCGCCGTCACCGCCGCCAAGATCGGAGTTCCCGTGAACCAGCTCGATCTCAAGCTCGACTCGCTCCTCGCCCACAAGGCCGAGGCCGACAAAAAGCTCAAGTCCTTCGAGCAACGCGCCATCGCCGCCATCGCCACCGATCTCGCCGCCAAGGCGACGACCAAGGACGGCCTGCCGCATGTCTCCGCAGTCGTCACCGTCGAGACACCCGAGTCACTCCGCGAAATCGGTTCCCAAGTCCTCGCCAAACTCGGCGAAGGCGTGGTCGTCCTTGGCGCGGCCTTCGGCAGCGAAAAGGTTTCACTCGTCGCGTTCGCCTCGCCCGCCGCCATCAAGGCGGGTTATCAGGCCGGCAAGATCATCAGCGCCCTCACCGCCCAGCTCGGCGGCAAAGGCGGCGGCAAACCCGACTTCGCCATGGGCGGCGGCAAAGACGCCTCCAAACTCGCCACCGTGCTGAACGCCTGATTCTCCTTCTTCATGCGTTTCTACAAGTATCACGCCCTCGGCAACGACTACATCGTCCTTGATCCCGCCGATTTCCCGCAGTGGAAAACCGCGCCCACGGTCGGGCAGATCCGCGTGATCTGCCACCGCAACTTCGGCGTCGGCTCCGACGGCATTCTCTGGGGCCCGCTCCCCTCCACCAAGAGCGATTTCGGCCTGCGCATCTTCAATCCCGACGGCTCCGAGGCGGAGAAATCCGGCAACGGCCTGCGCATTTTTTCTCGTTACCTGTGGGACCGGAAGCTCGCCAAGAACGCCACCTTCACCGTCGAAACGCCCGGCGGCCATGTGCAGTCCGTCATCAAGGACAACGGCCACCTCATCACCGTGGACATGGGCAACGTGAGCTTCGTCAGCACCAAGATTCCGCACGTCGGCCCGGAACGCGAGGTCATCAACGAGGCGATCACCGTGCTCGACCGCACGTTCACCTATTGCTCGGCCACCATCGGCAATCCGCACTGCGTGATCCCGCTCGACGTCATCTCGCCCGAATTGGCGCACCGCTACGGTCCGCATCTGGAAACCCACGCCAACTTTCCGCGCAAGACCAACGTCCAGTTCCTCAAGGTCATCGATCGCGCCAACATCCAGATCGAAATCTGGGAGCGCGGCGCCGGCTACACACTCGCCTCGGGCAGCAGTTCCAGCGCCTCGGCCGCCGTCGCGCACAAGCTCGGCCTCGTGGACGCCAACGTCACCGTCCACATGCCCGGCGGCAAAATCGGCATCGAGATCGGCGCCGGGTTTTCGATCCGCATGACCGGCTCGGTCAACAAGGTCGCCGAAGGTGCCATGCACCCCGACCTGTTTTTGGTGAAAGTCTGAACCTGATTTTCCCGGTCACGCTCAGATAGGCATTGTTCGCCCCTTATCCGTCGTCATCATCACCGACGGAAATCCGCAGATGCCGTCCTCCATGCCAGTCCCGTTGAACCGCTCCATCCCCGCCATGGTTTGGTGCGTGATCGCGCTCGGCGGGTTGCTCGCCGGAGCGCTCTCCGTGTTGCTCTGGCCGCAATGGCGGAACAACCCGGATCTCTCGCACGGACTTTTCGTGCCGGCGATTTTCCTGATCCTGTTGCACGAAAGCCGCCGTCAGGGCTCCTGCCGTTTTTTACCCGAAACCCTCGCGACCAAAATCCTGCGGACCACCACCCTCGTCTCCGGGTTGGTGCTGATCGCCTGCGGCGGTCTTTTCGCCGCATCCCTCGACTGGTCGCATGCGTTGGTGGGGTTCACCCTCGCTTCCGCCCTGGCGGCCTTGCTCTGCGCGACGTTGCTCTGGCTGGCCGGCGACGGCGTGCGGGTGGTGCCGCTCAACTGGTCCTCGTTGGTGGCGGTCGGTTTATGGCCGCTGAGCGCGCCGATCCCGCCGAACACCTACCAGCACATCACCCTGAAGCTGCAACTCCTCGTGACCGATGTCGTGCTCCACGCGCTGCATCTGCTGGGCATCCCGGCCATCACACGGGGCAACATCATCGAACTGGCCCACACCAGCGTGGGCGTTGAAGAAGCATGCAGCGGGGTGCGCAGCCTCATCTCCTGCATCGTGGCCGGCCTATTTTTCTCCGCCACGCTCGTGCGCAAACCTTGGGCCCGGGTGCTGCTCGTGGCCCTTGCCGCGCCGCTCGCCATCGGGATGAACATCCTGCGCTCGCTCGTCCTCACCCTTTTGGCCAATGCCGGCATCAACATCGGCGGCACCTGGCACGACCTCACCGGTTTCGCCGTATTGGGCGTGACGGCGGCCATTCTGGGCGGACTCGCCCTCTGGCTCGAAGACCGCGCGCCCGCCAAGCCCGCCGCTGCAATCGCGACGCGGCAACCTGCGTCTGCCTTGCCGCCCACCCGCCGCTGGGGCGTGCCCGCCGGCCTCGTCGCGGCGGTGGTGCTGGTCGGGTTCTTCGCGTATAACACCCACGATACCTCGCGGGCGGATGCACCGGTGCCCAACCTCGAATCCTTTCTCCCTGTCACAACGCCTGAGTGGACGGTGCGCACGGCGGATGACCTTTCCCAATTTTCATCGCTGCTGCAGACGGATCATCTCCTGCAACGCTCTTATCTTCGCAAGGCGCCGTCCGGCCCGCCGATGCAGATCACGTTTTATCTCGCCTATTGGTCCGCCGGGCAGGCTCCCGTGAGTCTCGTCTCCTCCCACACGCCCGATACATGCTGGCCCGGCTCCGGCTGGGTGTGGCAAGCCCACACGGCCGCGCCCTCGCCGTTCCTTGTCGGTGGACGGACACTGCCAAAACCGGAATACCTGCTATTTAAAAACGACGCCTACCCCCAGCATGTCTGGTATTGGCACCTTTATGCCGGGCAGCCGATTCCGCAAATAGCGCCCTTGTCACCGCGCACGTTCCTTAAACTGGCGCTTCGCTACGGATTTCGCGCCGCCGGCGACCAACTCTTCGTGCGCATCTCCAGCAACCAGCCATGGGAAGCGTTGTGCGACGACCCTCTCGTCATCGAAGTGCTCTCCCATCTCCAACCGCTCGGACTCTGACGCCATGCTCCTCCGCCTCACCTCCCGCGAACGTTATGCCCTTGGCACGATCGCCTTCCTGCTCGCCCTCGGCGTCATCGGGCTGGCTGTTTTGTAACGGCGCGGCGCCCGGACTATTCCGTTGATTTGCCCGCCGAAACGCTGAAAACTTCCTGTATTCCTACGATGCACTCACGCGTTGCAGCCATGAAGCGGTCTCTCCTTAAGGCAGTCCGTTCCCATGCCCTGATCATGTCGCCCTCCAACGATGGACGGCGAAGGAGTGTGCATGCCGCCCCCGTCGCATGAGTTCGGACGCACGCATCAGCATCATTCCTCTCGACGAGGAGCAGCACGCCGTTGATGCGCAGATTCTCCAGCGCATCGCCGCCGGCGATCAATCCGCGCTGGGAGAACTTTACGACCGCCTTTCCCGGCCGCTTTTTTCCGTCGCCCTCCACATCCTCCACGACGCCGCAGCAGCCGAAGACGTCCTCCACGACGTCTTCGTGACCGTCTGGGAACATGCCGCCGGTTTCGAGACCTCCCGCGGCCACGTCTTCTCCTGGGCCATGACGCTCACACGCAACCGCGCCATTGACCGCGGCCGCTCACACGAGCGCCGCGCCGAAATCCTCGCCGGGGCCTTTCCCTCGGACCCCGGCTACGACGAGGACTCACGCACCGCCAACGACTCCGCCAATAAACGCTGGCTCAAGGCAAAAGCCGCCGCCGTCCGCCAAGCCGTCGCCAAGCTTCCTGCCGACCAGCGTCAAGCACTGGAACTCGCCTACTTCAGCGGATTCACCCAGCGGCAAATCGCCGAAAAAACGGCCTCGCCTCCCGGCGCCATCAAAGCCCGCATCCGGCGCGCCCTGCTCAAGCTCCGCGACGTTCTCTCCCCTGGGTTATGATCGACGAACGCAAAGAAGAAGCCGCCGCCCTCTACGCCCTCGACCTGCTCGACGGCGCGGAACGTTCCGCATTCGAGGCCGATCTTGCCGCCGACCGCGAGTTGAGCCGACTCGTGTCCCAGCTTCGCGAAACTTCCGCCACCATCGCCCTGCTCGCACCACCCGCCGCGCCCTCTCCCCTCCTTCGCAAACGCATCATGGCCGCCGCCGCCAACCGCTCGACCACCCCGCCCGACCACGTCGTTCCCTTCCGCCTGCCCTCTTGGACGGCCTGGGCCGCCGCCGCGTGCTTCATCCTCGCCACCGGCTATTTCGCCATCGCCAATTTCAACACCAGAAGCACATTTGGCGCCCTTCGCGAAAGCGAACGCCTCTCCCGCATCGAATCCCGAAGCCTGCGCAACCTCCTCGAAGCCGAGCGCCTCATCTCCCGCCGGCAGATCGACGACCTCAAGCTCGCCCGACACGACATCGAAGATCTCCGCGGGCAAAACACCCTCGCCGACCTGAAGATCACCTCGCTTGCCTCCCCCGCCGGCAACACCCCCGAGGCCCAGGCCATCGCCGTGTGGAACCCTCGCACCCAAGAAGGCGTGCTCTCCGTTTCCAAACTTCCGTTGCTCCCCAAAGAGAAGGATTACCAACTTTGGATCATCGACCCGCAATATCCCATGCCCGTTGACGGCGGTGTATTCCAAGTCAATCCCGCCAACGGTACCGCCCGGATTTCTTTCAAGCCTGGCAAAGAGGTGAAAACCGCAGCCAAGTTCGCCGTGAGCCTTGAGCGGAAGGGCGGCGTTTCCAAAGCCGAAGGCCCCATCGTGCTGCTAAGCGACTAAGTGACGCTGATCACTCCGCGCAGTTGGATGCGCAACCTTCGCGGACAGCATTCCTGTAGCGGATCGGCCGGAGAGGTTCAGGCACGGGGCGACTCCGGGGTTGTCGAGACTCCCTTGAAGCAAGATGCCGGTTTGAAAATACCCCCACTCCCTCCATCATCGGCGGCTTTGACTTTGCCTGCCGCAGACTTTTAGCTCTCAGGCTTTTCAACATGTCGCAGCTTCATCCTTATTGGCGCATGGATTACATTGAGGCGCCGCGCATGCCTGATCTGAAGCGGCCATTCACTGAATTGCCGGCCCTCGGCGATGATCGCACCGCCCTGATCGTCCATCGCTCTCCGCTGTGCTACCTCATGCTCAACCGGTTCCCCTACAATCCGGGGCACCTGCTTGCCATCCCGTTTCGCGAGGTGGCCGACATCGAGGAACTGACACCGGAAGAAAACGCCGACCTTTTCAGCACCATCACCTTCGGGAAAAAACTCCTGCGGGTCGCCATGAAGCCCGACGGTTTCAACATCGGCTTTAATCTGGGAACGGCCTCCGGCGGCAGCATCCCCCACCTGCACGGCCACATCGTGCCACGCTGGAACGGCGACAACAACTTCATGCCGGTGCTCGGCCAGACCCGCATCCTCCCGCAAGCCCTCGAGTCCACCTGGGAGCGCCTCGCCACTGGAGCGGCGAAACTGGCGCAACGCTGATGGCCACCAAGACGCTTCACTTCCCCTCCCCGCGCCACCTGCACCAGCTCTACGCCGGCCGGGAGGACAACCTCGCGTTCATCGAAAAACATCTCGGCGTCACCCTCGTCACCCGCGAGGACTGGCTCAAAATCGACGGCCCTGATGACGCCATCGCCCGACTCGAAACGCTTTTCGGCTTCCTCAACGAAGCTCGCGCCCAGGGTGTTTCCATCCGCACGCCCGATCTCACGCGCTTCGCCGAAACCGTGGCGCGCGGCGAAGCCGACCAACTCCGCGAACTCTTCGGCAAACCGCTCGTCATCGCGACCAACCGCAAGACCATCGTCCCGAAGACGCTTGGCCAAAAGCTCTATCTCCAGTCGATTCAAAAACACCCGCTCGTCTTCGGCATCGGCCCGGCGGGCACTGGCAAGACCTATCTCGCGATGGCCGCCGCCGTTTCCGCCCTGCTTAAAAACGAAGTCGAGCGCATCATCCTCACCCGCCCCGCCGTCGAGGCCGGCGAGACCCTCGGCTTCCTCCCCGGCGACCTGCGCGAAAAAATCCTGCCCTACCTGCGCCCGCTCTACGACGCGATGAACGACATGCTCGACCCCGAGGATGTCGCGCGCCTCACCGAAAAAGGCATCATCGAAATCGCCCCGCTGGCCTACATGCGAGGGCGCACGCTGTCGCATTCCTTCATCGTGCTCGACGAGGCGCAGAACACCACGCCGGAGCAGATGATGATGTTCCTCACCCGCCTCGGCGAAGACTCCCGCATGGTGGTGACCGGCGACGTCACCCAGATCGACCTTCCCCGTTCCAAGCAATCGGGCCTTCTGGAAGTGCAGCGTATCCTACGCGAAGTGCCCGGCATCGAATTCCACCAGTTCAGCGGCGCCGATGTGGTGCGCCACCCGCTGGTGCTCAAAATCATCGAGGCCTACGAACGCTACCAAAACCCCATCACGCCCGCCGAAGACAGGGACGCCAACTGACCTCTCCGATGCTGGGTTTCCTGCACAAAATCCTCCGACACGACAAGCCGCGCACCCGCAAGAACGCCCACGTCTCCGGCACCGTCGAGTTTTTGGAAACCAGCCGCGTGGTCACGCTGCTCATCTTCGTGGCCACCATCGCGGCCATCGTGCTTATCTCCTTCGTAGGCGTCTCGACCGTCAACCTGCCCGTGCTGCCCAACCAGCTCGCCAGCGTGCGCATCGTCGCCAGTGCGCCCTTCAGCTACAAGAGCGCCGAGAAAACGAAGATCGCCAAGGAGCAGATGCGCGACCGAGTGCCCCCGGTTTACCGCCTGGATTTCGAGCCGCTGCAACAATTCGAAACCCACCTGCGCGAACTGCTGGCCGACTTGGAGAACTTTCAGCGCACCCACCCAGCCAATTCCGCCTTCACCGGCCAGCGCAAGGAGGACTTCTCCGCGCTGGTGGACTCATTCAACGCCAAGGGCCCTTACCACGTCTCAGGCGAGGATGTCACGAGCCTGCTCAATGTCGGCGACGTCCCTGCGCGCGTCGCACTGATCGACACCGGCCTGCGCATCCTGCGTGAAATTTACACCGAAGGCGTGCACGACAGCCACGTCCTCAACGCCAGCAACGATCACAATCGCGTGAGTGTTTTCCAAATCGAGCGCCAGGAAAACGACATCGTCCAGCGGTCCGCTCAATCCATGGAGCAGGCGCTCACCTCCCTGCGCATCAACCTGACCTCCGAAGCCGCCAACCGGGAGCTTTCAGTGCTCCTATTTCACATTTTCAGAAACGGCCTCATGCCCAATTTGATCTTCAATCGCGACGCCACGATCCACCTTCAGGACGACGCCTTGCGCGATTTGCAGCCCGTCACCGTCAATGTCGTGCGCGGCCAGACGATCATCGAGCCCGGCACGCAGGTAACTCCCGAACAATACGAGATGCTCGTCGCCCAGCGCGAGTTCCTCCTGGACCGGGGGGACATCGCCATCGACGAAGGATTGCAACTTTTCCGCCGCGTCCTGCTCGTGCTGGCCATGGTGCTCGCCAGCCTGTTCTACATCCGGCTGGAGGATCCGGAAACGCTCCACAGCAACGGCCGCGTCGGCCTGCTCGCCCTCGTCGTGATCTTCAATCTGGCTCTGGTCCGCCTCACTTATGCGCTGAGCGGCGTGCCATTCTTCGTTCATGACTCGCAGACCGCCTCGTTGCTCCCCTTTCTCGCCCCCACGGCGATCGCGCCGCTGCTGCTTGCCATCCTGATCGACGCCGGTTCCGCCATTTTCATGGCGTTGTTCATCTCGATTTTCACCGGCGTCATTTATGGCAACCGCCTTGATCTGCTGGTGCTCACCTTTCTCGCCTCGGTAGTGGCGATCTTCTGCAGCCGACATACCCGCAAACGCGGCAACATCGTGCGTGCCTCCGTCTTCGCCGGCCTCACCGTGGCGATGTTCGCGCTCCTCATCGGCGTGGTGGACCGGCTGGAGTTTCCCACGATCCTCAAGCACATGGGCGCGGGCCTCCTCACCGGCCTGCTGACGGGCGTCGTCGTCGCCGGCCTCCTCCCTATCCTCGAAGGACTGTTTAAACGCACCACCGACATCACCCTGCTCGAACTCACCGACTACAACCACCCGCTCCTCCGCCTCATGCAGATGGAGGCGCCCGGCACCTACCACCATTCTCTCGTAGTCGCCCAGCTCGCTGAAAATGCCGCGTCGGCCATCGGCGCCAACCCGCTCCTCGCCCGCGTCTGCGCCCTTTTTCACGACATCGGCAAGACCGCCAAGCCCGAGTATTTTATCGAGAACCAGCACGACGGCATCAACCCGCACGACGACAACAGTCCCTCGCTCTCCGCGCTCATCATCAAAAGCCATGTCAAGGACGGCGTGGACCTGGCCCTCAAACACAAGCTCCCCCGCACCGTGCTCGATGTCATTCAACAGCACCACGGCACCAGCCTGATCCGCTATTTCTATCAACGCGCGGTCAGCGATACCCGCTCCCCTGCGCCCGTCACGAACGCCTCCTCCCGCGATCCTTTCGCCCCCGGACTCGATCCCGGCCCTGTCAGCGAGACCACCTACCGCTACGACGGCCCCATCCCGCAGTTCAAGGAAAGTGCGATCATCCATCTCGCCGACGCCGTCGAGGCCGCCTCCCGCTCGCTGCGCAAGGTCGGCCCTCAGCATCTTGGCGAGCTCATCGAGCGGATTTTTCGCGACCGCATGGAAGACGGCCAGCTCAACGAGGCTCCCGTCACGCTGGAAGAACTTGGAAAAATAAAAACCAGCTTCACCTTCACCCTGCTGAACATGCTCCACGGTCGCGTCGCCTACCCGCTGGACAATTCGGACTCGGCTCCCTCGGCTTGAACCCCATGCCCTCCCTCCGTCCCGTGGAAATTTGCAACGCCCATCCGTGCCTGCGTTTCAGCAAACCGGATATTGTCGCGGTCATCCGCACACTCGACCGGCATCGCGACAAATTCCAAGGCGGCTGCCCCGCCGGCGAACTCTCCCTCGCGTTTCTCACCGACAAGGCGCTGGCCAAACTCCACGCCGACTTCCTTGACGATCCGACCACGACCGACGTCATCACCTTCGAGGGTGCGCCACTGCTCGGCACCGCCGGAGAAATCTGCGTTTCCGCCGACACCGCCGCCGCCTTCGCGGCCGCCAACAAAAAAAACTTTGGCGAAGAGCTCACCCTTTACGTCGTGCATGGCTGGCTTCACCTCGCCGGTTACGACGATCTCCAACCCGCCAAAAAACGCCGCATGCGCGCCGCCGAGGCCCGCGCCATGAAACTCCTCCGCAAAGGCAAGCGCACCTGCGCCGTCATGGGCGTCGGCTGAAACAGGCAAGATGCACCTAAAAAGGCGGCGCCTCACCACACCCGATGAGAAAAATCCCCGCCGACCTGCTGCTTCTCCTGCTTGCCCCGCCCATCGCCGGAGCCTTCGGCGTGGTGCATGACCAGATCAGTTACACGGTTTCGCACGAATATTTCACCAAGTTCAAGTTCATCCAATTCGGACTGACGGAATCACCCCTGCCGGAACGGATGAAGGTCGGCATCGTCGGGTTTCTCGCCTCGTGGTGGATGGGCATTCCCATCGGGCTATTGATCGCGCCGGTCGCATTGATCCACCGAACGGGAACGGCTGTCTTCCGTGTGGGACTGGCCTCCTTTGCGGTCGCCGTTACCTGCACCCTGCTCTTCGCCTTGGGCGGACTCGGTTACGGATGGTTGCAGACGGAGCACATCAACCTGCAAAACTACGAAGGATGGTTTCTCCCTCAGGATCTCGTTTCGCTCCGGCGTTTCCTATGCACCGGCTACATGCACAACGCCGCCTACCTCGGCGGCGTGGCAGGCATCCCGGCGGCGTGGCGTATCATCTGGTGATCCGGTTGCGTATGACTACCGGCGCTTCGACCCCTGAGCAGTCTTGAGTTTCCTCGCGTTCCAGGCTTTGTGTCATTGGCCAGTATTCGCATCTACATTCCATGACCGATGAACCACGATTTTCACCCGGTTTTCGGATCTCCATGCGAGATGCGCTTATCCTGATTGGAGGTGTGACGGGAACGATCATACTCGGCTCAAAGCTCTGGCAAACCGGCGTGATCGTAGGATTCTCGGTCGGTCACTTTTTCTTATTTTGCAATGTCTTCAGGATAGAACGGAGGCCGGAGCTGTATTGGGCGGCACTGTTTATATTACTGACGACCGCCACCGTCGTCACCGGCTTCCCTGGCTGGATGATAACGCTGGGGGGGGTCCTTGGGCGCGAGCGCTGGCTTGATCGTCTTGGAGATGCGAAAACCGAGTTACCACGGCATAGTCTGGAAGCGCATCAATCCCAACCTGCACACTTGGTGGCAAGAAAGACAGCGAGTGATTCCACTCAAAACTCCCGATGGCGAGGAGCGCACGCTCGCCGTGTTCGTCATCGCGTTTGGGTTGACAATCGCCGCGTGGGCCTGTGCGCATGATCTGCACCTGATCAGCGTCGAACCTCGGCATTTTACGGCTTACCATCGTCCACTGTTGCCGATTTCAAATCACGGCCTTCTCGCTATCCAATACGCCATCGTCGCCACCCTTGGGCCCGGTATGGCATTCGGTGCGCTGACCTTCGCCGTGTGCCGTCTCGGCTCCCGTCCTCAACTCAGCCTGCGCTTCGCGTGGTGGCTATTGCTTCCCTGTCTTACCCTGATCGAAGCAACCGCCTTGTTGTCCGGTATGATCGCCCGTCATCGCTACGCCGCAGGACAACCGTCACTTTATCCAGCATCGCTGTATCCCGACGCCTCTGTCGGCATCGCCTATTCCCAGTCGGTGAATATCACGACTTATCTCGCAGCGATCGGTTTCGGGCTTGTTTACCTAACGATTCTGTTAATACGTCGTCGCACTGGAAACCAGCTCATCAACCGCACGACATAAAAAACCGCGCCTAATCATGAGAGCGGCCTTGGTCGAAAGAGACAGACCGGCGATCAGTCGTTGCTTCGGCTGTTGCCGGAGATTAGCAGCAAGATGTGCAAGAGCGTGCCGAGCGAAGCGGCAAAGGCGGCCACATAGGTGAGACCGGCCGCATCGAGGGTTTCATTCACACCATGCATTTCGTCTTGGTCCACGATGCCGAGCGTCACCAGTTGCTTCTTGGCCCGACGGCTTGCGTCAAACTCGACAGGCAGCGTCACCAGTTGGAACACGCAGATGAGTGCAAGCGCCGCAGCGCCGAGAACCAATAGTTTCCCGCCAATGGCGGTGCTAAAAAGAAAGATTCCTATGATCAGCACGAAATTCGCGATGCCCGAGGCGATCTGCGTGGCTGGAGCGAGCGTCTGACGAATCGTCATCATACCGTAGCCAATCTTGTGCTGGATGGCGTGGCCCGCCTCGTGGGCGGAGACGCCGAGGGCAGCCAAGCTGGTGCCGTTATAGTTGAGCTCCGACAATGCGAGACGCTTGTGAATCGGGTCGTAGTGGTCGGTGAGTTGGCCCTCGACCTGGACAATCTCGACGTCGGTGATGCCGGCGGAATTCATGACGGCCTCGGCAGCCTCGCGACCGGTAATGTGGCCGCGCGACTCGATTTCCACGTTTTTACCATAAGCGCTTCGCACACGCATCTGCGCATAGAAGCCGAAGAGCATAGGAATAATGATGAGGATAATCCAGATGAGCATGGCGTTATAATGAGTTGGTTTTAAGAAACGATTTCAGGCTGATTCTGCAAGCGTGACAGCGCAAATCGCCGGGAGTTTCAAAATATGATTAAGCGACGGGCATGAGACCGGAGCGTACAAGCAGTGCGGCCAACTCGGGATCGCGACCCATAAAACGGCGGTAGAGCACGGCGGGCGACTCGGAGTTGCCCCGGCTAAGGATGTGCTCGACGAACTCGGCGCCGGTCTTCGCGTTGAAAATGCCTTCGCGCTTGAAGCGGGTGAAGGCATCGGCATCAAGCACCTCCGCCCATTTGTAGGAATAGTAACCAGCCGCGTAGCCGACCGGGTCGCTGAAGAGATGATTGAACCGTTTCACGATGGTGCGGGCGGGAGGCTCGGTGGGAATCATGCAATCGGCCACCAACGCGCGGGCCTTCGCCTCCAGGTCGCCGTCCGCAAACTCCGGGGTGCGCACGTGCAGGCCGAGGTCCATCTTCGCAAACTGGACCTGACGCATCGTCGCGCAAGCCGCACGGAAGTTTTTCGCCGCAGTCAGCTTGCTGAAAATCGCGGCGGGGATGGTCGCTCCGGTCTCGTGGTGGCGCGCGAAGAGGTCGAGGCTTTCGCGCTCCCAGCACCAGTTCTCCATGAGCTGCGATGGCAACTCGACGAAATCCCAAGCGACGTTGACGCCGTTGAGCGACTTGATTTCCACCTCACCGAGCAAGTGATGTAGAAGGTGGCCGAATTCGTGGAAGATCGTTTCAACCTCGCTGTGGGTGAGAAGCGCAGGTTTGCCATCGGCAGGCGGCGTCATGTTGCCGCAGATGTAGCCGAGATGCGGCGCACGCGTGCCGTCGGGCTGCGGGCCGCCCGTCACGAGATAGCCCATCCAAGCGCCGCCGCGTTTCGATTCGCGCGGATGCCAGTCGGCATAGAACGAACCGAGGTAGCGGCCGTTCGCGTCATGCAGGTCGTAAAACTTCACCTCGGGATGCCAGACTTCGACACTGCCTGCGGCGCGTTCGGTGATGCGCAAACTAAAGACACGATGCGCCAGTTCCCAAAGGCCGGCGATCACGCGATTCATCGGCAAGTAGGGACGCAGCACCTCGTCATCGAAATCGTAGCGCGACTGGCGGAGTTTCTCCGACCAGTAGCCAACTTCCCACGCCTTAAGAGGGCCGGAGGGCAGACCTGTTTCGCGCGCCTTGAAGGCTTCAAGGTCGCGACATTCCTGCACGAACGCAGGATGGGCCCGGCGCTCCAAATCCTCGATAAACGAGAGGGCGCGGGCGCCGCTTCCGGCCATGCGGCGCTCGAGCACGAGATCGGCGAAATGCGGTTTTCCGAGCAGCGTGGCCTTCTCCTGACGCAGCGTGAGGATTTTCCGGACCAACGCCTCGTTGTCCCACGGTGCCTGCGAACCGACGGCGACGGAGGCGCTCCAGAGTTCGTGGCGCAGCGACTCGTCTTCGGCGTAGAGCATGACCGGTTCCATCGACGGCACGTGGAGGGTAAACCGCCATGCGGGCTTTTCGAGGGATCCGATATTTTTGCTTTCCGCACTGCGTTTGGCGGCGGCGATAGCGTGAGACGGCAGACCGCGCAGACGGGCATCATCCTCAATTACGATCTGCCAAGCGTTGGTAGCATCGAGAACGTGTTCGCTGTAAGCCTGAGTGAGCCTGGCAAGTTCACTTTGCAACGCTTCGAGGCGCGTCCGCTTGTCGTCGGGCAGATCGGCGCCAGCCTGCTGAAAGTCGGCGATCGTCTCATCAATAAAACGGCGATGAATACCTGTAAGCGCAGCGGCAGAGGGCGTGGAGGCAAAGGTCTTCAGGCGCGTCCAGAGCGCGGCGTTGAGCGCGATGCTCGCGTAGAACGCCGAAACCTTGGGAAGAAGGGCGTTGTGCGCCTCGCGCAAGGCGGGCGAATCGGCGACCGATTGGAGATGCGTGACCTTGCTCCAGGCACGGGTGAGATCGTCGGTAGCATTTTCTATCGCAATAAACGTATTGGCGTAAGTCAGCGTGCCAAGATCTTGGCCGGCTATCGTGTCAACGGCTGCCCGCGCCTGGGTCAGCGCAAGCTCGATGTCGGGAACGATATGCTCAGGGGTAAGCTGCGACCAGTGAGGCTCGAAAGCAGAATCAAGAAAAGGATGGGAAGGCATACGTATCGTCTAACACGAACGTGATGCCCTCCCGCGAGCAAGCCCTCTTCATGCTTCCATCGTCCGATTCACCAGCCGTAAGTCGCTCCAACCGAAAACTGGCGACGTGCACCGGGCACCAGCGGCACTTCCTCGTAGTAGGTATTCCAAAGGTTATCAACCTGCGCGGAAAGCGTGAGTCCCTTGACTTGCGGAATCGCATAATAAAGCCCGAGGGAACTCAGGACCACGTCGTCGTTACGGCTGCGCAGCGCATTGGGTTGCTGGAGACGGCCCTCATTGTCCATGCGCAGCTCAAAGCCCGAGCCGAGACGGGCGACAATCGCCGCAGTCAAGCGCTGGTCTGGATAGTTGAGCGCATAGAAACTGGCATCGACCACCGCAGAGCCATAATTGGCATTCTTGTGAAGAATCGTGTAACCAAACACGAAGTCCACCGAGTGAAACGTGCGGCTCAGCACAACCTCGAATCCTGTCGTGTCGATATCGACCGCGTTGGCTACACGTGCCGTTGTCGGAGGAAGCGCAGAGTTATAAGTCCAGTCTACAAGATTGTTGTCGCGCCGGAAAAAGACCGCGGCTTTAGCAGACCAATCCTGCACGACACCGTTTGCACCGATTTCGAAATTTTTGGAGATGGAGCGTCCAAGGTTGGGATTGCCGCGAAACAAGCCGCCGCCGGTCGGCGAATTGAGCGCCGTATAAGTGGGCAGTTGCGTGGTCTCGGCATAGGAGACGTAAAGACGCTTGAGAACGGACGTCTTTTGTTCGAGCGCGATCTCCGCCACGGGCGAAATCTGCGAGCTCGCGCGGTTGGAACCGTCGTAGTTGGCTCCGGCGCTCACCACCAGCGACTGCCGACTGTCCAGCGTGAAGGTATGCTCGGGAACAACGCCGGCGTAAACCTGAGTGCGTGTATGGTAAGTGCCGGCCGTGAGCTTGTCCGATTGCAGGTCATCGGCGACCGCACCGGCGCGATACTTGACAGCCGTGGCGTCAGCGACGGAGACGCTGCCTTCCACCCCGGCTCCCTGCACCCAAGTGGTGTGGTGAGCACTGTAGGCAAACGCCGGAATCTGGTAGTTATCAATATTCCGTCGGTAGTAGGCACCTACTTCGACGAAGTCGCCATCGGCACCTTGAGAAACACGATGGTTGAGGGCCAGCAACATTGTCCGGAGATTTTCCGTCTCAGGCGTATTGAACGGCGTGTAAAGATTCACCCAGCCAAACTGCTTCTCTTGGTAGCCGGCGAAAAAGTCTGTCTGGGAAACATCGTTGGCCAACTGGAGACGGGCATTATAACGCGTAAAATTGCTGTCACCGAAAGGCCGAGTGCCATCCGACTCCGAATGAGCGACCGACGCATCAGCCGCAAGCCTGCGGCCAAGCAGCTTAACATCGCCAACATAGCCTGCGTAAAGCTCCGAGTGAAACAAGTCGTTATCCCCCCCGCCCACCGAGGCAAACCCGCCCGTGCGGATAGGACTCCACGCGTAGGCCACACTGCCGGCGGTGGCGTTCCAACCAGAGACAGCGTTGTCCACCCCCGTGCGCACCAAAGGGGCCCCAAGCATGGCAGGCGTAACCGGCAGCTCGGCAAAATAATGGCCGGTCTGGGGATCATAAATCGGCACCGCGCCAATGCTGAAGCCAGTATTCTCAAATGTCCCGCCGCGTATGGATACATCCGCCTGCCCCTCGGCCAGATTACGCGCCTGCACATCGACCAGCGGCTCATAACTCAGAGCCGATACCGGCATGGCAAAACTGCCAGAGGGCTCCTGATTGGCCACTTGTGACGAATAGACCGTCACCGCCGGAAGAGTAACAGGCTCCGTCTGCGCACAGGCGCTGACAGCAGTGATCAGGAGATAAAATGTAAATCGATGATTAGGCATGGTTCGAAACCCGTAACCAACTCCGAACTCAAAACAAGCCTTTTGTTAATCGAAAGACCTAATTCGATTAACAAATTCGACATTTACCCCTCCCACAAGAAACCCTGCAGCGGAACCGCAGGGTTTAAAAAAGTCTCTCAGGAAACCGGTTAAGCGTCGCCGTCGTTGCCAATGGCTTCGACTGGACAGCCTTCAAGAGCTTCCATGCAAACCGCAATTTCATCTTCAGTCGTCGGCTGCTTTTGTACGAACGTATAACCACCTTCATCGTTGCGCATAAAGAACGCCGGGGCGGTCTCGCGGCATAGATCGCAATCGATGCACTGTTGGTCGACGTAGAATTTCCCGCCGGCATTTTGATCCCACTTGTCTGCTTTATTAGCCATAAAGACGGCAACAAAAGCGAATGCCCTGCCCTCGTCAAGCGGACAGCACGACAACCCCAAAATTATACGTTCCAGAAAAACTCGAGGAAAACGACTGGATCAAAAGGTGCCGGCTTGTGTTCATTAAACTCGCCCGTAGCTTCTGACGGCATGCTTTCGGACCGGTTTTATATGCGAGACAATTACGAGCGGAAGACGACTTCCGCTTTGACGTGGATTATTTGCGCCATCGTTGCAGGGTTTATTTTTGAAAACATAGCCCTGCGTTGGTTCTCCAACCCTGAGGTAGGCCGGTCAGTTATGCGCTCACTCGAGCTTTCCCCGGAAACCATTCGGGAAGGATTTATTTGGACGCTTGCCAGCTACAGCCTGCTACACGACCCGAATCAGTTTTTCCATATTCTTGGCAATCTGGTAGGCATCTATTTCCTAGGTCGCGCACTAGTTCCATTCTTGGGTCAACGTCGTTTTGTCGCCGTCTGCCTTGCATCAATCATCACTGGTGGACTGGCTTGGCTAGCCTGCCATTGGATAACCGGTGGAAATCTTATCGGAGCCAGTGCAGCCGTATGCGGATTACTTGTGGTATTCGCCTGCCTTAACCCTGAACAGCCGATTACCATCCTACTTTGCTGGATACTGCCAGTCACGCTAAAGCCCAAATATCTCGCTCTGGGATTATTGGCGTTCGATCTCTTTGGCCTGCTCTTTCTCGAGGTGCCCGGCCGACATGGCTCCCTCGATGTAGCCCACTCCGCCCATCTGGGTGGCATGCTCGCCGGATGGATTTATTTCCGCTACATCCACTCGGGTGATTGGCTTCGGCAACCCGCCGGCAACGGCAAAATCGAATTACCCAACTGGCTTCGCAAGGCCCGCAAAACCATAACCCCTTCCCCTGCCTTTAAACTCAACCTTACGAGTCGCGAAACCCTGCGAACCGAGGTCGACCGTATTCTCGACAAGATTAACAGCACTGGATTCGCCTCACTCACCTCTGAAGAGAAAACCCTCCTCGATAACGCCAAGGATATGCTCAGTCGTCGCTGACGCAGGCATTTCTTAAAATCGACACAGTCAACAAAAACAGTCCCCGTGAAACCTTTTCGGCTCTGACCACTCTTACTTCTTAATGCACCCTCTGAATCGTTTCGCGCGCGGTCTGATTTTTATTACGGCCCTCACAGTCCTTCCGCTCCAGCTGCCAGCCCAGCAAGAACACGCAAAAGAGACTCCGGCCACACTCGGGCTGGAAATCCACGCACTCACCCGTCTGCTCGCGGAAGTTCACTATAATCGCGACGCGGTCACGCCCTCCAGCTACTCCGATGTGATCCCCGACTACATGGCCGGTCTCGATGGCCAGCACCTTTTTTTCCTAGACTCCGATAAACAAAGCTTCGTCACACGCTACAACACCGCCGACGCCCTCTACTACAATGTCACTGCGTTGGATAAAATAGATCCCGCCTACGAGATTTTTTCCGTCTACCAAAAACGCGCCACTGATCGGGTCGCCTGGATATCCTCCTTTCTCAACAAAGACGTCAGCCTCGCTACCACTGACACCTATACCCTAGACCGCGCCAAGGCCGAGTGGCCTGCAACTGAGGCTCAGGCCGACGACCTGTGGAGCCGACGCATCCGCTTCGAAGTGATCAAGGAAATTCTCAACAAAAAAACCATTGATGAGGCCAAGACCAACGTCCGCAAGCGCTACCAGCGTCTGCTAAAAAATCTCGGCGATATCGAAAACAACGATCTCTCTGAGATGTTCCTCGCGAGCATCGCGCGGCTTTACGACCCTCATTCGACCTATTTTTCAGCCGACACCTATGAAGATTTCAGCATACAGATGCGCCTCCAACTCGTGGGCATTGGTGCGCTGCTCAGCCTTGAAGACGACCAATGCGTGATAAAAGAAATCATTCCGGGCGGACCGGCTGATCTTAACAAACAACTTAAGCCCAACGATAAAATCATCTCCGTCGCCCAAGATGACAAGGAACCGGTCGAGGTCATTGGGATGAAACTGCGTAAGATCGTAGACATGATTCGTGGCGACAAAGGAACCCATGTACACTTGCTGGTCGAACCGGCCGAAGGCGCGACCTCGGCAACCCGCAAGGAAATCGTGCTCACGCGCGACGTCGTCAATCTCGACTCCGCCCGCGCCCACGCCGCCATTTTTGACGTTCCCGGCCTCAATGGCAAAATCATACCCATAGGCGTTATCACCCTACCCACCTTTTACGGCCCCGACATGTCGGGCGAAAGCAAAGCCCAAAACAGCGCCACCAAGGATATAGCGGAACTCATCAAACGCCTCAAGGAGGCCAAGATCAAAGGGCTCGTCCTCGACCTGCGCCGTAATGGCGGCGGCCTCCTTTCCGAAGCCATTTCGCTCACCGGGTTGTTCATCAAACAAGGCCCCGTTGTGCAGGTGCGCTCCTATTTCGGGGAGGTCAAAGTTGATAACGTTGAGAATAACCCCGCCTCGCCCGCCCCCTACGACGGCCCGCTGGCCGTGCTCGTGTCGCGCTTCAGCGCCTCGGCTTCGGAAATCGTCGCGGGCGCACTACAAAACTATGGCCGCGCGGTCATCGTCGGCGACAGTTCCACCCACGGCAAAGGCTCGGTCCAAACCGTGGTGGAAATGAAAAACATCATTCCGAAACTTGCCCAATCGTCCGAAAAAAGCGGAGCAACCAAGCTTACCGTTCAAAAATTCTACCTCCCCAACGGTGCCTCCACCCAACTCAAGGGCGTGATTCCCGACATTATCCTTCCCTCTATTGACGACTATCTGCCGATCGGCGAAGCCGACCTGCCGCACGCACTGGCATGGGACGAGATTCCCTCTAGCTCCTTCGATGGCAAGCCTCTCCCTTCCTCGGCCCTGCTCACCCTGCGCACGGCCAGCCAGTCGCGATTGGCCAAGCTTCCCGAATTTGATTATCTCAAACGCGCCATTGATTGGTTCAAGGTTCGGCAGGATCAAAAGGCCGTATCGCTTAACCTCAAGGAACGCACCCATCAAAAAGCCGAAGACGCCGCATTCAAAAAAAAGATGGATGCCGAACGCAAGCGACTTGGCGTGGGTGATTATAAATTCACCGAAGTCATGCTCGCCCCTCCTCCTCCCCCCCGCATCAAGGCGGTGCTCAAGGACGATGAGGATACGCAGGACGATGACCTGAACGCCGACGAAAATGAACGCTATACCTCGATGGATATTCCCCTGCGCGAATCTTTGCGCGTGGTCATCGACCAACTGGCGATTGAGTCTGGCACCAAGGAAGCGGTCGAACGCGCGGCGCACACCGCTCAAACGGAAGTAAAGCCTATATCGGCACCTTAAAAGAGCATATCCCTATAATCTTCGAATTTTGAAGGCACAGTCGACGTGAACGAAGGCGGTGTGGTTGGCAGCTCATTTTCCCAGCACACAAAGAGGTGCGAGTGCGATGGAGGCAGCTGTAAAACCTTTTATTCTTCATATTCACTTCCATCTCGCTCCAGCAACGTACAAACTTCTGAAACTTCACAGCTAGCTAAACCCTCATGTTTAAGCTATCCGCTGATCTTTTCAACTCTCAGCCCTGCCTATGACCCTGCTCGAAGACCTCCAATGGCGCGGACTCCTCGCCGACTGCACCGATCTTGATGCGCTTTCCAAACGCCTGACCGAGGGCCCTATCACGCTCTATTGCGGCTTCGATCCCACCGGCGACTCGCTCCACGTAGGCCACCTCATGGGCCAGCTCACGCTCAAGCGTTTCCAACTCGATGGCCACCATGTCATGGCCCTCGCCGGCGGTGCCACCGGCATGGTCGGCGACCCTTCCGGTCGCTCCTCCGAACGCAACCTGCTCACCCGTGAACAGCTCTCCCTTAACATCGCCTGCATCAAAGGCCAGCTCGCCAAGCTCCTCGACTTCGACGCCACCGCCAATCCGGCCCGCCTCGTGGACAACGCCGACTGGACCGCGCCCATCAGCTTCCTCGATTTCCTCCGCGATGTCGGAAAATATTTTCCCCTCAACGTCATGCTCGCGAAAGACTCCGTGAAGTCCCGCATGGAGGGCGACAGCGGCATCAGCTACACCGAATTCAGCTACCAGCTCCTGCAGGCGCACGACTTCTACCACCTGCGCAAAGAGTTCGACTGCGAGCTCCAGATCGGCGGCTCCGACCAGTGGGGCAACATCACCGCAGGCACTGACCTCGTCCGCAAAAAACTCGGCGCGCACGTCTGGGGCTGGACGTTCCCGCTCATCACCAAGAGCGACGGCACCAAGTTCGGGAAAACCGCCGGCGGCGCCGTGTGGCTCGATGCGACCAAGACCAGCCCCTACAAGCTCTACCAGTTCTTCGTCAACACCGAGGACGCCAAGGTCTCCGAATACCTCCGCAAGTTCACCTTCCTCCCCCGCGAAGAAATCGAAGCGCTGGAAGCGAAGCACGCCGCCAACCCCGGCCCGCGTGAAGCCCACAAGGCGCTCGCCCGCGAAGTCACCCGCCTCGTCCACGGACAAGCCGCGCTCGACGCCGCGCTCAAGGCCAGCGACATCCTCTTCGGCGCCGAGATCGGCGACACCAGCGAAGAAACCTTCCGTGACGTCGTCGGTGAAGTTCCCACCAATGAAATCACCACCGCCCAACTCGCCGCACCTGGCTTTGCGCTCACTGAAGCGTTGGTTCATGCCGGCCTCTCACAGTCCAAGGGCCAAGCCAAAAAAGACATCGAAGGCGGCGGCGTCTATGTGAACAACGTCAAGGCCGATGCCACCGCCGTCACCCGCGCACTCACGACTGCCGATCTGCTCTTCGGCAAACACGTCCTCCTCCGCAAAGGCAAGCGCACCTACGCCGTCCTGAACGTCACGTAAGGAGAGTGCGGTCTGTTCCTCCCCCGTCCAACCGGGACGATGAAACGACTGCCGCCATCAGGCGTTCGTCGAGAGGAACGAAAGATCAATCCGGGTTTGCACTCGCTGCCCTGTTTCAGAGATCAGGACAATGGTATCGCCGACCGGTTGGATCTCGGCCACGCGGGCGTAGTTTTCCGGCACCGCAACCACGCCAAAAATGATCGGGATCACGGTTTGCCCGCTACCACTGAAGTCGAGACAGGTCGGCGCGCCGCGGTGTTGCCAAGGGTTGGGCCGTACGGAGGGTCCGCGACCGAGGTTGAAATAGCTGCACACGTCCTCCACGCCCATCACATGGCGATGGCGGCCGCTCCACGGCGGATAATGCCGGCCTCCATTCGACATCCAGAGAACCGTGCTTGGCAGCAGTGCGGGGTTTTTCAGCGAAAACCAGGCGTAACGCTGGCTGGCATGCACGACAGCCGTCCATGCGAACAGCGCATTTCGCCGGTGCGCGATCATGACCAGATCCTCGAATCCTTCGCGCTGCGGATAACAGGAAAGGTCGGTGAACCCGCCTTCCCGCAACGGGACACGTTTCAACGCCTTGAACCACGCTCCTGTGCGAAGACTCGAGTAACCACCCTTGGAGGGATCCTCAAACTCGAACGGGAAGACCTGCCCAAACCGCATCGGTCCCGTCGACACCATACCGCTTTTCGCCCCGGCGGAGAACCGCAGGATCGGATGATGACCAAACGACTGCTTGCCGCACAGGCCATTAAAGGTGTGACTGACGTAGATGGCCGTCTGGCCGCTGCGCAGCTCGATCTTCTTGTCCACGTGCGCTCCGTCGGTGAGGCGCATCGCGAGGGAAATAGAGGAGGTTTTCTTGTCCTGGTTGCACGAACGGATGCGCCAAGCGGCGTTCGCAGTGGGTCCATGCGGCGCCACCGGTGGATTCGCCTTGGGATCATAGCCGAAGGGCAGGCAGAAAAAATCCCCGCGCATCGCCTGCATCAGCGGAGAACCAACCGATTTCAATGGCTCGTTCCACCAAGGGGCGATGGCAAGCGGCTCCACGCTGCGGCCACCAAGGTCGAAACTGACCGGCCCCATCATGCCGCCAGTCCGCGTGACCCGGGCCTGCACACGGTCGCTCGCGACCATCCATGAGGGCTGGCCGAAATGCGGCTTCGCGACAGGCAGTTTGGCCGGCATATTACGAATAGTTTCCGGACGGCCCCGAATCGGGGAACAGGGCGGCTTCGACCGCCTGACAGAGATAATGATACACCGGCAAGTGATACTCCTGTATCCGGTATGTCTCGTCGGCCGGCACGTTGATGCAGATATCCACCAGAGTTTTGAGGGTACCGCCGCTGCGACCGGTGAGCCCAATCGCGGTCAGGCCTCGGGCACGAGCGACCTCGACCGCAGAGCACACATTGCGCGCATTGCCGGATGTCGAAATTGCCAAGAGCACGTCGCCCTGACGGCCGAGCGCCCAAGTGAGTTGGGCATAGACGAGCAGCGGATCCACATCGTTGATGAACGCCGTACCCAAGGCCGGAAAGCCGCAAAGCGGAATCGCCGGGAGTCCGCCCTGAAGGCGGGAGGCGATTTCCGGGGACAGGCTGGTGCGCTCGGCGGCAGCGAGCGGGCGCTTACTCATGAAGCCTTTGAGAAGCTCGCCTGCGATGTGCTCGCAATCGGCGGCACTGCCACCATTCCCGCACAGGAGCAGCTTGCCGCCCGCCTTGAAGCAGCGCAGCAGCGTACTCTCAGCCTGCGATATCTTCTCCCGGCACTCACGGAGTTCGGGACGGCGTTCAAAGAGTGCCGCGAGGTAGTCAACAGAGCTCATGGGCGCGGGATGAGATAACCTTGAACGTAGTCGCGCACCGCGTCCTCAAGCGTGAAGCAGGCGCGGGTGTAACCGGCGGCGCGGGCCTTGGTCATGTCGGCCTTGGTGTAATATTGATATTTATCGCGGATCGACTCGGGCATGTCGATAAACTCGATCTCCGATTTGCGTCCCAGCGCGGCAAAGACCGCGTTGACGAGATCCTTCCAAGAACGCGCGGTGCCGGTGCCGGCGTTGAACAACCCGGAGACGTCGGGGCGGTCGTGATAGAAGAGCGTCTGGGCGACAGCGTCCTTCACATAGACGAAATCCCGGAGCTGTTCGCCGTCCGCATAATCCGAGCGATGGGAGCGGAAAAGCTTTACCTTGCCCGTCTCGACGATCTGGGAAACCGCCTTGTTGATGACCGAGCGCATATGCTGCTTGTGGTCCTCGCCGGGGCCAAAAACATTGAAATACTTGATGCCGGCGATCGACTTCAGGTGGTCGCCTTGCAAAGCCCAGAGATCGAACATGTGCTTGGAATAGCCGTACATGTTGAGCGGGCGAAGTTGGGGGGTGATCCCGTCCGAATCATCGTAGCCGTGCTCGCCGTTGCCGTAGGTCGCTGCGCTTGAGGCGTAGATGAAACGCGTACCCTTGCGGATCGACCATTCGCAGAGTTCCCGCGTGGTGCGATAGTTATTGTCGAGCAGGTAATCGGCATCCATCTCGTCGGTGGCGCTGCAGGCCCCCAGATGAAAGATCGTGGCGATCTTCGGGAGGGAATCCGTCCGCACCCGCTGCCGGAAGTCCCCGATGGTCCAGACATCCTCGAAAGCGAGGCCTTCCAGATTCTTCCATTTCTCATCACGACCCAACGCGTCGACGATGTAGACATTTGTTTCCCCGCGCTGGTTGAGCGCCTCGACGAGGTTGCGCCCGATAATGCCGGCTCCGCCGGTGACGATGATTGCTGGTTTCATGTTCTGTATGCCTCGACGATTTTCTTGATGACGTTGGTGGTCGAGCGTCCTTCCACCATCTTGGCCAGCACAACCTTGCCGCCGTTGGCCTCGACGATGTCTCGCCCGCTCACATAATGCGCCCAGTCCTCGCCCTTCACCAGCACATCCGGCAGGATGTGGGCGATAAGTTCCTTGGGCTCATCCTCGTCGAAGATGACAACGTAATCCACGCACTTGAGTCCGGCGAGCATGACAGCCCGCTCCTGTTCCGGCACGATGGGGCGCTTTTCGCTCTTGTAGCGTCTGACCGAGGCGTCGGAATTCAGCCCGACGATCAGGCAGTCCCCCTGTTGGCGGGCGAATGTCATATAGGTCAGATGGCCCAGATGCAAAATGTCGAACGCACCGTTGGTGAACACCACCTTCTTGCCGGCGGCATGGAGTCGGGCCCTCTCGGCCTTCATTTGGTCGCGGGTGAGGATGAGCGTCTTGTAATCGAATGTTGTCATGCGTGATGAGGATTAAACTGAAGTTGAGGAGGGAATGCGAAGAACCTTCAGCAGAGCGTCAAGCTGGGAGAAGTCGGAAACCACGAGGTGGGCGCCCGCGCGAATCACACGGGTGCGCTTCTCGGGTTGCAAGCCGAAGCGTTGCACCTCGTTGCTAGCGATCCCCACCGTCAGCCCGCCCCGCTTGCGCGTCTCGCGGATTTCGACAGGGCCGTCTCCAAAGGTGACGATGTGGGCGGCGCTTCCCGCGCCGATTTCGCCTAAGATGCGTTCGAGCACCATGCGTTTCGCGTCATGGGTCATGTCGTGATTGGCCCCGTAGATGCAGCCTTCAAAAAGCCCGGCATAACCAAGGGCCTGCGCCTCAAGAACGACATCCTGTTCATCCGTGCCGCTTGCCAGGAAGAGACGCACGCCGGCACGATGGAGCCGGTGGAGCAAGGCGACGGCATTCTTCAGGGTGAAATCCTCCACGCCAAGTTCACCGCGGCACAGCTGTTCCTTGCGCTTTTTGACGAGCTCCATGAGCGCGTCGTTGTAGATCCGCTTGTAACCGGGGGCATCGAGGATTTCCGCCGGCGGCACGAAGCCGGCCTCGCGTACCATGAGTGCCAGCCCGTTCATCTGCTGCAAGGTCTGGATGCCGGTGGTCTTGTCGATAAACTCGCGCGATTGACGGGCGATGCGCTCGTAGGTGGCGCGATCGGCCGTCTTGTAGGAGGGCCCCAGGATGGCCTGAATCATCATGGGTTCCATGACCGCCTCCCAGCCCTGCCGGAACGTGGAGATTGTCCCGTCATGGTCAAAGATGGCATATCGCACGCTGAATTCAGCCGGAAGCGGCTCCGCGATCTCGATGGATGTATCCGGCGCATAGGTGGCGAGACGAATATCCTCCGCAAGTTCCGCCTGATATACGTAATCGGCGTTCTCGCCGATGGCGAGAATCTCCGCAGGCGAAGCCGTCCCGGTCTGCTGCAGTTTTTGCACCGTTACACCAGCGGTAAAATTCCCGAATTCCGCCGCCTCGGCCGGCGACGCACCGACCGCCAGACACGCGGCGATCCCCGCCACCATGCTGTCCCCAGCCCCCACAGAGTCGGTCTTTCGGATGATGTGCAGGCCAGGTATTTCATGCACCCCGGCTTCGTCGATGACCGCGCAGCCGTTTCTTCCGCGTGTGACAAACAAGGGGCGCTTCCATTGCGAAAAAAGCCGCCGAGCCGCATCAAGAGATTCTTGGCGTGGAATGATGTCCTCGGGATCGTACGATGCTCCGCAAAGACGTGTTGCCTCCAGATCGTTGAGCTTGCGCAGGCCGGACGGATAGGCATGCCCGAGGTTTCGGGAATCCACCAATGCAATGACCCGAGGATACTTTTCAAGCAGTGCGTTCAATCCGGCCTGAAAGACTTCCGAGTGAATGCCCGATTTGAACTGCTGGTTGATAACCAGCACATCGAGCTTGGGAAGCGCGGCGGCGATGACCGACAGCAGAGCCTGCGTCGAATCGGAGGCAGGCGTGTTGAAAAGCCCGAAATCGAGACGGTTGGCTTCCACGCGATCAATAATCGGCTTGAGGTAGGAATGCGTCTGCCAGCCCGCCGGCTGGACGACGATCCCGTCGGAGTTCACCGATAGGTTCGCCAGCAGCCGACGGAGTTCGAACCCGATCATGTCGGGACCGATGATGCCGAAGGCGCTGAGCGCTTTAACGCCAATGGCATGGAGATTGGCCACGACATTGCCCGCGCCGCCCAAGGTGTGCCGTTGTTCGCGCACCGGCCGTGTCGCCTGCCCGGTCTCGAGGGATGTCTCGGATGCGCTTGGATCGATCAGATAGTAACTGTCGACACAGAAGTCGCCAACGACGCCGATGCGTGCGCGACCGATGTCGCGCAAAAGATTTTTTAGCCGTGTTGCTGTCATAGGAAGATGGAGTTTGGAGAAACCGACACGCCTTGTGTGCACCACAGACTCGAAGAGAGTTAATTAAATACTGTGGCAACCGGTAAAAAGCTGTAATGACATTAACCATGGCCGCTCTGCCCAAACACGCCGTCATCTTCCAGCATCTTCACCGGGCCATCAAGCGCGGGGAATTTAAGGACGGTGACCGCCTGCCCAGCGAAACGGCGCTCGCCCGCCGCTTCGGGGCTTCGCGCCCGACCGTCGCGCAGGCCCTTCGGGAACTGCAACACATGGAGCTGGTCGAACGGCACCGGGGCGCCGGATCCTTTGTCCGTCATGCACCGGCAAGCGCCGGCACGCTGGGGCTTCTGGCCGACGGTCTCGGCGCTACCGAGATGATAGAACCGCTTTCGGTCGAGATCGTCCGGGCGGCTCAGGCCTCCGGTTGGAATGTGGTCATGGGTGCGGCGGTGGCGGACCGTTCGCCGGATCTCATCGCTCGGGAGTGGGCTGATCGCGGGGTCAGCGGCGTCTTTTTCGCACCAATCGAGCACCATCCGGTGCGCGCAGCGGTCAACCGGGCGCTCGCGGACTGCTTGACCAAACGGGGTCTGGCAATCGTGCTGATCGACCGCGATCTCGGCGAATTCCCGGAACGGAGCATCTACGATCTCGTCTCCATCGACGATTTCTTTGCGGGCTTCGACTTGGCCGCCCACTTGCTTGAACGCGGCTGCCGACGGCTTGTCTTTACCGCCCGGCCATCCTTCCCTGCATCGACCGATCTACGTGTGGCCGGTGCTCGCGCGGCGGTCGAGCGGGTGGCGAAAGCCCATCTCGATTTCGTTGTCGGCGATCCCGCCGAGATTGCCTGGGTGAGAAAATTGCTTAAACAGACACGAGCCGACGCAGTCCTCGCCTCCAATGACGCGACCGCCGCGAAACTCCTGCAAACCGTTCAAAGCCTCGGTTGGTCGGTGCCGCGCAACCTTATGGTAACCGGCTTCGACGATATCCGTTATGCCAGTCTTTTTTCGCCTCCCTTGACGACCATGCGTCAACCATGCGCCACGCTCGGCGCCGCCGCAGTCGAGACAATGCTCGGTCGCCTGCGCCAGCCGCGCATTCCCGCCAGGCGCGTGCTGGTCCGCGCGGAACTTGTCGTGCGGAGCTCCACTGGAGCACATTAAATGATCATAGTCTTATATCCGTTCTATTAGATCGCCAATATCACGCGAGCCACAGTCGCGAATTACGTCAGGTTAACCGGGTCGACGTCGAGCACCTGCGTGATCTCGTCGGGCCACGCGAAGGCCGTGCGCAACGCGTTCAGGTCGGCGATCACCCGCGTCACGCCGTTGGTGAAATACCAGACCTGGTAGCGATACTCGTCCTTGATCTTTTCGATGGGCGACGGGGCTGGGCCTCGCAGCTCCATGCGTCCGCCGAGTTCCTTCTCGACGTGTTTCGCCCACTGCTCGGTGAAAAACTTGAGCTTCTCCTCGCTCGGCCCGCGAAAGATGTGGTGGATCAGGTGGCGATACGGCGGATAGCGAAACTCCTTCCGCATCTTCAGCTCGCTCGCGGCGAATCCCGTGAAGTCGGCCTGGCGCGAGAACTGGATCGCCTCGGCCTGCGGCGTGAATGTCTGCACGATCACCTCGCCTGCACGATCGCCCCGGCCCGCACGACCCGCCACCTGCACGAGAAGCTGGAACGTCCGCTCGTTAGCGCGGAAATCGGGAATGTGCATCGAAATGTCCGCGTCGATCAGGCCCACGAGGGTCACATTGGGGAAATCGAGCCCCTTCCCGATCATCTGCGTGCCCACGAGAACGTCGATCTTGCCGGAGCGAAACTCGGAGAGCAATTCGCGGAAGCGGTTCTTCTTGGACATCGTGTCCGCGTCGATGCGCTCGATGCGCGCCTTCGGAAGAACGCGGCGCACGGCCTCCTCCACGCGCTGCGTCCCCGTGCCGCGCCAGCGGATCTCCGGCGCGCCGCACGACGGACAGCGCGCGGGCGCGGCGCGTTCGTGTCCGCACAGGTGGCAGCGCAGCTGCTCGTCGGCGCGATGATACGTCATTGTGATGCTGCAATGCGGACACTCTTCCACGTGGCTGCATTTGGTGCAAAGCATCGACGACGAGTAGCCGCGGCGGTTGATGAAAAGAATCGTCTGCTCGCGCTTCGCGAAGCGGTCGTGCATCGCGTCCACCAATTTTCCCGAAAGCGACGTGAATCCCCGCTGGCGCATGATCTCGATCTTCATGTCAACGACGTCGATGTGCGGGAGCTTGCGGGCGTCGACGCGTTCCTTGAGTTCGAGCAGGCCGTATTTTCCCGCCTGCGCGTTGGCAAAACTTTCCAGCGAAGGCGTGGCCGAGCCGAGCAGGCAATGCGCACCGGTTAACTTGGCGCGCATCACCGCGACGTCGCGGCCGTGGTAGCGCGGCGTCTCGTCCTGTTTGTAGGCGGGCTCGTGCTCCTCATCGACCACGATGAGCTTGAGATTGTGCACCGGCGCGAAGATCGCCGAACGCGCCCCAACGACAACGCGCGCCTCGCCGGTCGCGAGCGCAAGCCAGCCGTCGAGCCGCTCTCCCTCGCTGAGGTGACTGTGCCAGACGACGCAGCGATGATCAGGCGCGATGGCTTCGAGGCGTCCTCGCAGGCGGGCGACGGTCTGCGGCGTGAGCGCGACCTCGGGCACGAGAAAGATAACGCCTCCGCCGGCTTCGAGCGCGTCGTGGATGGCGCGCAGGTAAACCTCCGTCTTGCCCGAGCCGGTGATGCCATGGAGAAGCGTGACGCTGAATTTGTCCCCGGCGATCTTGCCCGCGAGCGCATCGACCGCCGCCTGCTGCTCGGCGTTGAGCCGGTGGGGTTGCGAGGCGACGACTTCGCCCGTGGACCAGTCGTCGGAATACGCGATGCGTTCGACGCGGCGCTCCTCCTCGCGCACGATGCCGCGTTTCACCAGCGCGGTGACCACGGCGGCCGTGACGCCGAGCCGCGAGAGCACGAGGGACTTCTTCTGCGGCTTGAACTGCTGGGCGAGAAACGCGTAGAGCTTCGCCTGCGCCGGCGCGCGCTTGGCAAGCGTCGCGAGTTCCCCGGCCTCGAGCTGGCGGGTGACGGAAACGAGCTTCTCCTGCTTGAGGCTGGCCGCGTTGCGCACGGCGGCGGGCAGCATGGCCTCGATGATGCCGTCGAGTTTGGCGGCGTAGTAGCTCGTCATCCAGCGCGCCAATCCCAGCAGGTCGGGCGGGAGCGCGGGAAAGGGATAGATCACCGCGGCGAGGGACTTGAGGCGGTCGAGCGGGAAATCCTTCGGCGCGCCGATCTCGCCCACGATGCCGAGGTGCAGCCGGTTTACGATCGGGATGCGCACCAGCGAGCCCACCTCGACCTGCGCGGACAGCGTCTCCGGCACTTTGTAGTGCAGGAGCTTGTCGAAACCCGCGAGGGGATGCACGCCGACGATCATGGGTGGTTGATGAGGCCCCCGACCTTCGCGTGCAAGCATCCGACCCGCAAAAAATGCGCACCCACGAACCAGTTGACAGGCCCAGCACCGCCACTGACATTGCCAAACGTGAGCAACGATGCGGCCCGCGAAAAGTTCAAAGCCTACCTCGCCACCAAAGGCCTGCGCGTGACCAACCAGCGTCTCGCGATATTCGAGGCGGCGTTCGCCCGCACCGAGCATTTCACCGCGGAGGAGCTCGTCACCCATGCGCGCTCCATCGACGATTCCGTTTCGCGCGCCACCGTTTACCGCACCCTCCCGATCATGACCGAGAGCGCCCTGCTGCGTGAGGTCGATATCGGGAAAAACCTGAAGTATTACCACCCCAACACCGACAACAACGCCCAGGTCGCCCAAGTGATCTGCATCGATTGCGACAAAATCTTCGAGATTAGCGCCCCCTTCATGGAGTGGTATGGCAACACCGTGTCCACCAAGCTCGGCCTCACCCCGGTCACCCAGCGCCTTCAGGTCAACGCCCATTGCAACACCCTTCGCGACACCGGCGTTTGCAAGCACCGCGATTCCGCCTAAACTCACGACATGGCCCGCAAAGAAGATCCCGCCTTCGAAATCACCTTCTATGAATCCGTGCTGCGTCGCGACCCGCGCTACACCGATGTGATCGAGCTCCTCGGCGGCCTTTACACCAAGACCGGCCGCATCTCCGACGGCCTCAGGATGGACCGTAAGCTCGTCAAACTCGAGCCGGACAACGCCACTGCACACTACAATCTCGCGTGCAGCCTTGCCCTTCTAAAACGCAAGACCGACGCCCTCCGCACCCTCGAACGCGCGATCGCGCTCGGCTACACCGATTACGATTGGATGGCCAAGGATCCCGACTTGGAAACGCTCAAAAAATCCAGCGATTTCCAGGCACTCATCGCCAAACCCAAGCCGCAGAGCTAAAGCGACGCCTTCCGTCATTTTCCCATGCCCGCCGTCCTCAACTACGAGCCCCTTGTCCTCTCCCCGCGTCGCGAAGCTCCCAAGCTCTCGCCCATCCAGGAAGAGATCCTCGCCCTCAAACGCCAGCGCAACGCCGTCATCCTCGCGCACAACTACCAGATCGAGGCGATTCAGCAGGTGGCCGACTACGTGGGCGACTCTCTCGGCCTCTCCTATCAGGCGCAGGCCGCGCAGGCCGACGTCATCCTCTTCTGCGGAGTCCACTTCATGGCCGAGACAGCCAAGATCGTTAACCCTGCCCGCACCGTTCTCCTGCCCGATCTCGCCGCCGGTTGCTCCCTCTCCGATTCCTGCCCCGCCGAACGCCTAGCCGCCTACAAGGCCGCCCATCCCGACGTTTACGTCGTCGCCTACATCAACTGCTCCGCCGCCGTGAAGGCCCTCAGCGACGTCATCTGCACCAGCGGCAACGCCGTCAAGATGGTCAATCAGATTCCCGCCGACCGCGACATCCTCTTCGTTCCCGACCAGAACCTCGGCCAGTGGGTCTCCCAAAAGACCGGCCGCCAGATGCGCCTCTGGCCCGGCAGTTGTTACGCGCACGTCATGTTCACCGTGCAGGCCGTCGAAAAAGCCCGCGCCCAGTTTCCCGGCGCCCCCGTCGTCGCCCACCCCGAATGCGTGCAAGCCGTGCGCGACATCGCCGACGAAGTATGCTCCACGGAACTCATGGTCAAGTTTGCCAAGGAGACTCCCGCCAACCGCATCATCGTCGTCACCGAGAGCGGCATGCTCCACCGCCTCCGCAAGGAAGTGCCGAACAAAACCTTTATCGCCGGCCCGACCGACACCTGCGCCTGCAACGATTGCCGCTTCATGAAGCTCAACACCATCGAGAAGGTCCGCGACGCGCTCAAAACCCTCTCGCCGCAGATCGACGTGCCCGAGCCCATCCGCACCGCCGCGCTCGTTCCCATCCAGCGCATGCTCGATTGGAGCAAACGGGCTTGATGAGGCAGGGCCGGCCGTTTTGCTCCACCCGTTGCCTTGAGGTCAGAGATTTTGTCACAGAGAGCACAGGGTATCGACACCGAGTTTTAGTGAGAACTCAAAGACTGTGTCGGCCTTCCGCACCCCGCTGAAATCGCGCACAGTTCCACGGCATTTGTCGTTTGCCAAGCACACGGCTCAGCTTACGCTCTTTTCTTTTCATGCTTTCCTTTCTCTTCAAAGGCTTCGCTGGCCGTCACTATCGCAAGTTTATCGACAAGGCGCGACCCATCGTCACGCGCATCAACGAGCTCGAACAATCCTACCGGTCGCTCTCCGATGACCAACTCCGCGCCAAGACCGAGGAATTCCGTGCCCGCCTGAAAGCTGGCGAAACCCTTGACCAGATACTTCCCGAAGCCTTCGCTACCGTCAAAAACGCCGCCCGCCGCCTCGTCGGCTCCCGTCCCCTCGTCTGCGGCCACGAGCTCGAGTGGAACATGATCCACTTCGACGTGCAGCTCATCGGTGGTTACGCCATCCACTCCGGCAAGATCGCCGAGATGGCCACCGGCGAAGGCAAGACCCTCGTCTCCACCCTCCCGCTTTACCTCAACTCCCTCACCGGCCGGAACACCCAACTCGTCACTGTCAACGACTACCTCGCCCGTCGCGACTCCGAGTGGATGGGGCACCTCTACAAATTTCTCGGCCTCACCGTCGGCTGTATCCAGCAGCAGATGTCGTCCGATCTCCGCCGCGAGATGTATGCCTGCGACATCACCTACGGCACCGCGAGCGAGTTCGGCTTTGATTATCTCCGCGACAACGGCATGGCCACCCGCAAGGAGGACCAAGTCCAGCGCGACCACTGGTTCTGCATCGTGGACGAAATCGACTCCATCCTCATCGACGAAGCCCGCACGCCTCTCATTATTTCCGGGCCGGCCCCGATCGAACGCGAGCAGCCCTTCACCAAGCTCAAGCCCGGCGTCGATCAACTCGTCAACGACCAGCTTCGTCTCTGCAACAAGCTCATCACCGAGGCCAAGGATCTCCTCGATAAAACCGAACGTACGTCCGATGAACTCGGCTGGGCCGCGCGCAAGATGCTTCAAGTCAAAATGGGGCACCCTAAGAACAAGCAGCTCCTTCGCCTCATGGAGACTCCCGAGTGGCGCAAGCTCCTCGACAAGGCCGAGACCGAGCTCAATTCCGATTTCCAAAAAGAGGAGCTCTACCGCCTCAAGGAAGACCTCTTATACGTCATCGACGAACGCCAGCACCAGGCCGACCTCACCGAAATCGGCCGCACCAAGCTGCGCCCGGACAACCCCGACGCCTTCGTCCTGCCCGACCTCGCCACCGAGTTCAGCGAGCTCGACAACAACACCGCCTTTACTCCGGAACAGCGCGAAGAGATCAAACTCAAATCCCAGCAACGCTACTCCGAGGTTTCCGAGGAGATTCACTCCATTTCCCAGCTCCTCCGCGCCTACTCCCTCTACGAAAAAGACGTCGAATACGTCGTCGCCGACGGCAAGATCATGATCGTGGATGAGAACACCGGCCGCGTCATGCCCGGTCGCCGCTGGTCCGATGGCCTGCATCAGGCGGTCGAAGCCAAGGAAAACGTGACCATCGAGCGCGAGACTCGCACCTACGCCACGGTTACGATTCAAAACTACTTCCGCATGTACGAAAAGCTGGCCGGTATGA
Source organism: uncultured Verrucomicrobiota bacterium (assembly GCA_903904685.1). GTDB lineage: Bacteria > Verrucomicrobiota > Verrucomicrobiia > Opitutales > Opitutaceae > Rariglobus. Next base: position 5,157 of record CAIVDS010000040.1, on the reverse strand, counting down.
CCGGCACAGCCGAGACCGAGGCCACCGAATTTCACGACATCTACCGTCTCTCGGTGCAGGTCATACCCACCAACAAACCGTGTATCCGCATCGACCGGAACGACTGCATATTCAAGACCCGCCGCGATAAATTTGTCGCCGTCATGCGCGAAATCGAGGCCGCCAATAAACGTGGCCAGCCTGTCCTCGTCGGCACCGTCTCCGTCGAATCCTCCGAAGTGCTGTCGCGCATGTTGAAACGCGCCGGTATCATCCATACCGTCCTTAACGCCAAATTCCACGCCCAAGAGGCCGAAATCGTTTCCCGGGCAGGCCAACGCGGCGGAGTCACCATCGCCACCAACATGGCCGGCCGCGGCACCGACATCAAACTTGGCGAAGGCGTGCGCGAACTCGGCGGCCTCTACGTCATCGGCACCGAGCGCCACGAATCCCGGCGCGTTGACCGCCAGCTCCGTGGCCGTTGCTCGCGTCAAGGCGATCCCGGTCTCACCAAATTTTTCCTCTCCCTGGAAGACGATCTCATGCGTCTTTTCCTCCAAGGCAACCTCACCTCCCGCCTCATGGAAGGCACCATGAAGGACGGTGAAGAGCTCGAGCATCCGTTACTCAACCGCTCCATCGAGAGCGCCCAGAAAAAAGTCGAGCAGCAGAACTTCTCCCAGCGCAAACGCCTCCTTCAATATGACGATGTGCTCAACCAGCAGCGCGAGGTCGTTTACGGCATCCGCAACGCCGCCATCCACGCCGACCGCCCCAAGGACATCATTATGGAGCAGGTGGAGGAAGAGATCACCACGCGCCTTGAAAATGCCGGCATCGGCGAAAAAAACGGCGCCACCCAAACCGCCATCGAGAGTTTCACCGGCTGGATCAATGCCACCTTCCCGATCGGCCTCAAGGTCGAGGAGATCACTGGTAATGACCCCGTGGTCTTGGCCCGACTCATGGTTGAACGCGTCAAGCAAGCCTACGGTGTCAAGGAGTCCGTCGAGATTCCCGAGGCGCTTGGCTCGCTCGAGCGCTACGTGGTCATCAACGCCATCGATCACCACTGGCAGGAGCATCTCACCGAGATGGAAGAACTCCGTCGAGCCATCGGTCTGCGCAGCTACGGTCAGGTCGATCCGCTCGTAGCCTACAAGGGCGAAGCCTTCAAATATTTCGAAGAGATGATGGGTAACATCCGCCTGCAGATCTGCACCGGCCTGTTCCGCAGCGCATCCAACCTCGACGTCTTCGAGAACATGCTCACCCTTCTCTCGCGCACCGTGAAAGCCCAAGGTCCGGCGAATATGCCAACCCCAGCCGCTGCGGCCGCACATGGTCCGGAAATCACCACGACGATCACGACCAGCGGCGGCCCGGCTCCCGCCGAGAAGGAAATCGCACTGCCCAAGATCACCATCCGGCGCGAAACGCCCAAGGTGGGTCGCAACGACCCCTGCCCCTGCGGCAGCGGCAAGAAATTCAAAAACTGCCACGGCCAGTGACCCGATGAACGGCGACCCTCTGGACGCCGTCTACCCTAACCGCCGCCGCTCCGTGACCCCGCACGCCTCCCCCTCCGATGACTACGACGCGCCGCCCTCGTTTTGGCGGCGCCATGAAAGCCGCCTCTGGGCCGCGGGCGTTTTCGTCGCAACGATCGTGCTCACCGTGCTGGCATTCCCGCCAGCGCGCACCCCGGAATTTGCCTATGCGTTTGCCGCGCCGGCCCTTTTTTGGGCTTATCGCCAGCCCTCGTTGCGACTCTTCGCATGGACGATCTTCGCCGCCCAAGCCGTCGCATGGACGATCATTTTCGGCTGGCTGCATAATGTCACTTGGGGCGGCTTGATCCTGCTCGGGCCGTTTATCGGCGCATGGATCGGCTCATGGTATCTGGCGGCATGGTGGGTCATGCCGCGCATGCTGGGGCAGCCCGTGATGAACCGGTTGCTGGCTCTCTTTGGCTTGGCGGGACTTTGGGTGGTGATCGAGTGGACGCGCACTTGGTTGCTGAGCGGTTTCCCGTGGCTGCCGCTCGCCGCGAGCCAGTGGCAACGCATGTCGATTCTCCAGATCGCCTCGTTCACCGGCGAGGGCGGCGTGTCGTTTGTGCTCATCGCCATGAATATCGGCTTCGCAGCCTATGCCCACCGGCTTCTCCGCGAAAACCTGCGCGGCTTCAACCGCCGCTCGCAGGAGTTCCTCGCCGCGATGTTCCTGCTGCTGGTCTGCGTCGCCACGCAGGTCCAGCAGACGTTCAATCGCCCCCGCTACGCCATGCCTCTCGGACGCTTCGCGTTCGTGCAGCCCTACATTCCTCAAGCCGTGAAGTGGGACCCAGCGCAGGGTCCGGCCATCCTCAACATCCTCAAGTCTCTCACACTCGCCGCCAGCTCCACTAATCCCGACGTGATTCTCTGGCCAGAGGCGACCACGCCATGGGCAGTCAAAGGTGATGCCAACACCCGCGCCTGGGTCGAACAATTGGTTCACGCGACCGGTGTGCCTCTCGTGCTCGGTTCAATCGGGATCGAACCCGGCAAAGCCGCCGGCGACGAAGACTGGTTCAACGCCGTCTTTGCGGTCGCTCCCGGCACTGGCCTGCAACCGCGCTACTACGCCAAGCGCAAGCTTGTGCCCTTCGGCGAATTCGTGCCGCTGCGCCCGCTGCTGGGTTGGTTGGGAAAAATTGTTCCCATCGGTGATGATTTCGGACGCGGCACCGATCCATCGCCGCTGGTCGTTTCCATTGCCGGACGGCCCATTGCTCTCGGTGCGCTCATTTGCTACGAGGATATTTTCCCGGCGCTCGCTCGAGAGAGCGTGCTGGCCGGGGCGGACGTCCTCATGGTCAACACCAATAACGGCTGGTTCGGCACCGGCGGCGCGGCCTATCAACACGCCGCGCATTCCGTCCTGCGCGCGGTAGAAACACGCCGACCGGTATTGCGTTGCGGCAACGGCGGCTGGAGCGGTTGGATCGACGAATTCGGCAGCATCCGCGCCGTGCTCACCCAAAATACCAACGGCACCGTGACTGAAGACCCGTTGCGTGCGATCGACGGCACGGTTTATTTTCGCGGCACGCAGACCGTCACCGTCTCCGCCGACGCCCGCTGGATTGGCCGACAAAGTTTTTATGTGCAGCACGGGGACTGGTTCATCCTCGCCAGCCTTGCCTTGGTGACTGCCGGTTTTTTCGCCCTGCGCCTGACGCCCTCCTAGGTTGAGTGATTTACAATCAACGCTCAACTCGTCCACTCCGACAGGGTCCGCCTCGCTTTATCCGGACTGCGGGAGCAATACCGATACTCGAGAAGGAAAATAGAGACGAATCGGTCTTGGATTATAATATGGCGAACACATGTGTGCCGCGATCATCCCATCAATTCGGAGTAACCTCAGATTTGTTTCAAATGTCCCGGCCCTTGTTTTTCACAAAATCCAGCGCTTGACGACTGCCGCCAAAACTTAATTCTGACCCATTCCAACAGACGCCCTCATCGTCTATCGGTTAGGACAAGGGATTCTCAATCCTTAAAGCGGAGTTCAACTCTCCGTGGGGGCACCAATTTCAGTGGTAGGCGGATTTTAGGGGACGGAAAGGGGACACTCCACATCAATCGCACATTCTTTAATCTCGAAAATCTCCTGAACTTTGCCTGCGAGCTAAGCCGCGATCCGCCAAATAAGAGTTAAGAACCGCTAAAGTTTAACCTGCACGGCACTGTTAACGGGAAAAGTTTACCCAGACGCACGCACCTCCCTTTGCTGACAACCATAGACACTTTGATCTCTCTTCACTGTACCTCAAAATGACGTACTCGCAGAGGGCATTCCGAGTTCTCGGCTGTCACAAGAGAGCATACCAAGTAAGTTTCTCAAGTCACTAGAGGGCGCGTTAGGGCACAAAAAAGCGCCCCGTGTCGTTTCGGGGCGCTTATCCAAAATGGAGCAGGCGAAGAGACTCGAACTCATTCGCATACTTCTGCAAGCACTTGGTGAGCAATTAGGTTACTTCGACGGCGTTTCACTGGACACACTCGGGCGCACACTCGACGAAGAAACCGACCTTTTAGACGGACGCAAACAGGACAGGCCCGACCGTGGCTCCCCGTCTGGCTCCTCCCAGCAAGGGGCGTGCCTTGACGGGTCTGGCGGTCGTGGGAATGAGCCACAGTCAAACCTCAGAACGGATGAGGCGAAAGGAGGGGCATGATTAATGACCTCCAACACTCCGAAAGGGGCGGAAGGCGGGACGGCGGATGCGCCCCGCAGGGGCGCGCCGCCGCCTGCCTTCGCCCTTCCTTGTCAGAATAGTAACAATTCCAACACAAACCCCAAAAGATACCGCCTCAAACGGCTGGCCGGTGCCACTGATTGGTTCGCCTCCAAAGACAATAAAAACGCCGTCTGGGAACAAGTGGACGGTGACACCCTGAAACGATGGGGAGCACCTAGCGGAGCCGAAGCCAAATCAGCATTTCATCTCCGGCAAAACGTCGCCTCGTTCGTCGAGCACTACGGTCGCGATCACTGTTTGTTTTTCACGATCACGGACGAAGCCAACTTGCACCCCACACAATTTGCCCGCCGGTGGAATAGCTTCTTGGTGAGAAACGGGGCGTGGATTGTGAGTTTTATTCGGGTGCTCGAACCGCAAAAGCAGGGTCGACCGCATTATCATTTGCTCGTCGCCGTGGCGTGGAATACGCGGGCTGATTCTTTCGATTGGGAAGCGTTTGACGGTTGCCAGCAAGAACGCCGGACAAACGGCCCCACTGCTCTTTTTCGTGAGCTTCGCGCCCGTTACAAGGCATCCGCCGCCCCTGAACTCGTGGCCTTGTGGTCGCTGCTGCGCAAGGTGCTGCCGCGTTATGGACTGGGACGGGCGGAACTGCTGCCATTGCGAAAGGGCAAGGAGGCGATTTCGGAGTATGTCGGCAAATACCTCGAAGCCGGTCTAATCCTGCGAAAGCATTCGTGGAAGGGTTGCCGCCGCGTGGAGTTTGATCGTCGGGCTAAAAACGCATGGCTGGCCTGCACGCGGGTCTTTGCGTGGAACTCGCCGGGGGCGTCGGCATGGCGGAAACGTGTGGGCGAATTGGGCACGGCCCTTGGCGTCGTAGACATGGACGGAATCCGCAAAAAACTCGGCTGTAAATG
>CAIVDS010000039.1 GCA_903904685.1 uncultured Verrucomicrobiota bacterium | reverse complement strand
CTCCGCGAAAAACTCGCCGCCCAAGCGTAAAACGCTTCCGCCAAAAGCGGAACGGCTCTCATCAGTAGCGCAATTCCTCTCATCAGAAGAGGAATCCCGCTCATCAATGGAGGAAAACCTCTTGTCAGAAGCGGAAATACTCTGATCAATAGCGGAATCCCTCTCGTCAATAGAGCAATCCCTCTCATTGATAGCGCAATCTCTCTCATCAATCGCGTAATCTCTCTCATCAGTAGCGTAATTCCTCTCATCAGTGGAGTAATTCCTCTCATCAGTGGAGTAATCGTTCGCATCAATCGCGCAATCCCTCTGATTGATGGCGGAAAAACTCTGATGGACAGCCGAAAGATTCCCATCCAAGGTCTCGAAACCATCGAAAATACCCTGAAAATCAGGGCCGGAAGCCTCAAAACCTCCATTTTATCCAAAAAACCACCCCGTTAAGGCCTTTTTTCATCCTTTTATATGAGCGAAACCAATCCGACCCTCCCCGCGCCACTCCTTAGCCTGACAGACATTGCCAATCTCTTGGGCAACTCGGCGCGATGGATCGCGCTGCGTGAACTGGGCAAGGGGCCGGCGCTGCCCGTCAATGAACTGGCTCGGCGGATGGGACTGACGCCGGGCGCGGCCTCCAAACAGATGGCGCTGATGCTCGACCTCGGCGTGGTGGCGGTGGGGTATGGCCGTTTGTATTCGCTGGCCCCCGCCTTCCGTCCGGCCCCCGGTGCGCTTGAGATCGACCTCGGTCACTGCCGCGTGCGCCTCGACCGCCCGGCGACCTGACCGCGTGCAGTCTGAATTACAGAACTCGTCGCGCCGACTGCGGTGATCCTAGTGCTATCGTCTGGATCGGACATCATCGGTGTTCTTCCACGAGCACCTGCCATGCTTGCTTACCAATTGCGCCCACCTCGATGTAGCAGCGGGGATGCTTGGTGAATACCATGCCCTGTCCGACTGTCGTGGCACCTTTGCTGGAAAAACTTTCCACGAGGCTTCGGTTGCGCGGATCGCGAATCGTGAGATAGAGACTGTCGCCAGCGATCCAGCGCACTCTCCACTCGCCTGTTCCCGAAAGCGGGAACGCAGCCGTGTTGGTATCGCCGCTGCCAGAAAATCGCGCGATCTCGACCCATTTCTTGGGTATATCCGGTGCGGCGGCAGTAGCGGTAAAAGGATCAGGGCCAATCGGCGCCGCGACAGCAAAGGGATCGGTAGTGGTTGCTTTTTGAGCCGACGCCTCTTGGCCGAGCCGCGCGAGTTCCTTGTTCAAAACACGAATCTGCACCTCGAACCTAGCATTTTCACGGCGGAGATCCACGAGCTCTTTGCCACCGCCGGCTTCTACTTTTGCAGAGAGGGCATCATTCTCTGCTTTTAACTTTTCGTTTTCTAATTTCAACAGATCGAAGGTTGATTCAATAACCTGATCTTTAGCTTCAGCCTGGGATACGGCTTCCTTAAGTTTATCTAAAGCATTACCTGGGCTCTGAAGATTGTTAATTATCTTACTATTCTTCACCACACCACCGAGCATGGTGTTTGGGAAGACCGATAAAATCTCATCATTGGACAATATGGTCCCAGGCATCGTAAGAATACTACCATCAGGCTTCTGGATATGAACTGTGATTCCTACGTATTTTATTATTTTGCCCTGCACTTCATCACCATTGATCAACTTTATTGAGCGCAGAGTTTGATCGATTTGAACCTCGGGATAATCAGCCGAGTTCCCTTTTTTAATCTCGGCGCATATCCGAAGTTGATCTGGCGATAATTGATCAGCCGAGGCCTTGGTGAAACAGGCAGCCAATACGAAGACAGCAGCGATGATGATTTGGATGGTTTTCATGATTGCGAGTTCAACTAATACCCAGGTGCGTTTCAATCTTGGCCAGACGGCGCTCAACTTGGGCCAAGAGATCACGCAATGGTTTCTCCTCCACCACGGGAGCGCTTCTTTTCTGGTAGAATTTACTCAGCGTTCCAGCCGATACGCTCTCCCCGTATTTGGATTTTAACCATTTCTGGATTGATGCGTAGGACTCCAGCTTCCCCAGTCGCGCGCGCAACGCCGCCTGCACCTCGGGTGATAATCGCTCCAGCTTGGAGTCGCTGCGCGGCCTGGGAATCGTTCCTTTTTTGAGTTTGGCCATGCCTCATGTTTTGCGATTTCGCGAAACCATAACGAGCTAAAATGGTTCAGTACTTCGTTTAGGTGGCCGGAGGTGAGCCGTTGTTGGTTGATTTTGTCGCGTTCGTAGCGTCCCGCAGGATCACGGGCGCGGCTCGCGTCAACCCGAAACCCGCACTTGCCAGAACCCGCCGCCCTCGAATGACTCGGCCTCGGCAAAATCCCCCGCCTCCCCATCCATGAAAACCCGCCCCTTCGGAAAACATCCCTTCAACTGCTCGGAAATCGGCTTCGGCGCCTGGGCCATTGGCGGCTCCTGGGGCGCGCAGGACGACGCGACCTCGCTCGCCGCGCTCCACCGCGCCCTCGACCTCGGCTGCAACTTCATCGACACCGCCGCCGGCTACGGCAATGGCCGCAGCGAGAAACTCATCGCCGAAACCCTCCGCGCCCGCGCCGCCGCCGGCAAGGTTGGCAAGGTTTTTGTCGCCACTAAGACCCCGCCCGACGCCGGCATCTGGCCGCCCTCCCCCTACTGCATCGCCGACGAACGCTACTCCGAAAAATATCTGCGCGAAAACATCGCGACCCGTCTCGCCAATCTCGGCGCCGACAAGCTCGACCTGCTCCAGCTCCACACGTGGACGCGCGCCTGGAACCGCAACCCCACCCCGTTCAAGGTTCTCCGCCGGCTCCAGAAGGAAGGCCTCGTGGGCCTCGTCGGCATTTCCACCCCCGAGCACGACCAGAACGGCGTCATCGACCTCATGCGCGGCGGCTGGGTCGATTCCGTCCAGGTCATCTACAATATCTTCGAGCAGGAACCCGCCGCCGAGTTGCTCGATGTCGCCAAGGAATGCGGCGTGGGCGTGATCGTGCGCGTCGCCTTCGACGAAGGCGTGCTCACCGGCAAGTTCACCGCCGACACGAAGTTTCCCGTCGACGATTTCCGCGCCAATTACTTCGCCGGCGACCGCCTCGCCCGCGCCGTCGTGCGCGCCGACAAAATCAAAAAGGATCTCGTCGGCACCGGCTACACGATGCCGCAGGCCGCGCTCAAGTTCGTGCTCTCGCACCCCGCCGTCACCACGGTCATCCCCGGCATCCGCAACCCCGCGCAGGCCGAGGCCAACTGCGCCGTGAGCGACCTGCCCGCCATGCCGCCGGCACTGCTGGCCAAACTCCACCACCACAACTGGCGGCGGGCGTTCTGGTATGCCGGCAAGTAAGCGGAAGTTTCCGGGAGCAAGGTCGCATCCATGACGGACGCCCTCGGACGAGGCGCTTCGTCCCGCTTGCAGTCATCGTCCCGGGGCGTCACGCTGGCCGGAGTTTTCCGACTGTTAACCCCAAAGCCCGCCATGAACTCAAAAACACTCCGTCGCCTCGCCGCGCTCGTCAGCAGCGCGTTGGTCTTTGCCACCGCATCCTCCCTCCGCGCCGACGACCCGGCCGCCAGTCGCTCCCTCGAACTCGGCGCCGCCTACGGCTGGCTGCAACAACCCGGCGGCAACGCCGAACTCGCCGGTTATGCCGGAAGCCTCAAGTTCAACCTCGGCAAACTCCTGATCTCGGGCCTGAGCCTGCGCACCGACTACCGCCACCTCGCCTCGCCGGATGGAAAAGGATTCCGCCGTGACGACATCGACGCCGATCTCCGTCTCGACGTATCCGTCGTCGGCATCCTCACCCCCTACGTCAGCGCAGGCGGGTCGTTGGATCGCAGCAACACTCTCGCCTACAATCCGGAGAACGGCTGGGACGCCGGCTATGCCCTCGGCGCGGGCGTCGGCATCACCGTCGTTCCCGGGTTTCTCCACACCACGCCGTCCGTCCGCTTCGTCTCATCCGACCGGCTGAATACCATGACTTACACGCTCGATACCGCGCTGCATTTCACCTTGGTCGGCGTCGGCCTGCGCGTGTCCTACGAGGACAATCTCTCCCGAAACGGCTCGCTCACCTCGGCGGTTATCTACGCCGCCCTGCGTTTCTAACGCCCCGGTCGTCCCGCAAAGGCACGCAACCAACCGCGCCCCCGCCCTTGGAAATAAAGGAGCGAGGGGCCGGTCCGCATCGGCCGGTCTTCGGCGGACGGCACGATGGCAGGTTTTTCAAACCAGCGTCGGTTCGCCAAAGCCCAGCACCTTGGGATGCACCAGACGCTCGAAATCGGAATAGGCCAGCGTCATGATTTCCGTGTGGGTGCAGGCGTTGAAGGAAATATCCTCATCATGGGTGAGCGCCTCCGCGACATAGACTTTCATGCCGTAAAGATTGCCGAAGGGCGGCATCGCGCCGAGTTCGCAACGAGGGAAGCGGGTGGCAAACTCCTCCTCATGCGCCAGACGAACCTCCTTGGCACCGGCCAACTCGCGCAGGTGTTCAAGATCGATATGCTGGGTGGACGGCAACACCGCCATGGCCATGCGGCCATCAATCCAGACGATCACCACCTTGGCCAGTTCGCGTCCTGGAACATGAGCCACGGCGGCAACCCGGGGAGAGGTGTAGGCCAGAGGATGGCCGCGCACCGTGTAGTAAACGTGCTCCGCATCGAGGAAAGCACGGATTTTTTTGAGTGACATGACAGACTCCATTTTTAGGTGAACCGCCCGGGCGGGGCTTGCCTGTTCCGTCGCCCCCGGAGGGTGCTGCGCTGAACGGTTCGTGGTTGCGGTTGAGAGCCGTGCTTTCGATCCGGAACCGGGCGGCCAAGGGTTGGTCTCTCGAAACCGGAACGGGCGGGCGGCTGATTTTTTTTGACTTGGGCGATAACGCCGGAAAGCAGTCGAAAACGACCGTTTCCCAGCGACGCCAGTTTGACCACAAACCAACAAGGGATGCAACGGCAGGAACCGTGGGGAAAACGACTATCAGAAAGGCTTACAGGCATGTCCAACCGACCAGCGATCCGCCGCCGGCACGGTCACCTCAAGCCACTCCGCCGCCATCCTTTGCGACGGGCTTCCGCGCCTGGCCGAACGCAAACGGCGGCAGCGTCTCGCCCAGCGGCTTGCCGGGAAATTGATCGATCAGCCTGGCGATCAGCGCCGTCCATCCGGTCTGGTGGCTGGCCCCGAGCCCGCGACCGGTGTCGCCATGGAAAAACTCATGGAAAAGAATATGGTCGCGCCAATGCGGGTCGGACGCGAACCGCGGATCGTAGCCCAGCGCCGGCCTCCGCCCCGCGGCGTCCGGCGTGAACAGCCCCACCAGCCGGCGCGACAGCTCGACGGCGATTGCCGAGAGGGTGAGCCGGCGGCCGCTGCCGGTGGGAAACTCCATCGTGAAGGTGTCCCCGTAGAAATGGTGATACCGCTCCAGCGCCTCGATGAGCAGGTAGTTGACGGGAAACCACACCGGGCCGCGCCAGTTGGAGTTTCCACCGAAGAGCCCCGAGTCGGCATCCCCCGGCACATAGCCCACGCGGTGCTCCTCGCCGTCGATCCGCAGGACATAAGGCTTGTCCGCGTAGGCTCGCGACAGGGAGCGCACGCCGTGCGGCGAGAGAAACTCCTGTTCGTCGAACACGTAGCGCAACACCCGCTCCAGCCGCTCGCGCGTGGGGATGGCGAGACTGAACTGGCCCGACTCGCAGCCGTCGCGCGCGAGGCAGGACATCTGTCGGGCGAGATCTGGGCGGTGCTTCTGAAACCAGCGGGTGCGCCGGGCAAAACCCGGGAGCAAGTCCAGTTGACGCCGGCTGATGAATTCCACCGCAAACAGAGGAATGATTCCCACGATGGAGCGAAGGCGCACCGGTTCCGACCGGCCGTCGGGCAACACGAATTGATCGTAATAAAACCCGTCCTCCTCATGCCAGAGCCCGTTTCCGCCAAGGCAGTTCATGGCGTCGGCAATCGCCAGAAAATGCTCGAAGAACTTCGATGCGATGTCCTCGTAGGACGGGTCGCCCTCCGCCAGCTCCAGCGCCATCGCCAGCATGGTGGAGCAGTAGAACGCCATCCACGCCGTGCCGTCGGCCTGGGTCAGCGACCCGCCGCGCGGCAGCGGTTTGGAGCGGTCGAACACACCGATGTTGTCGAGACCGAGGAAGCCGCCCGCGAAGAGATTTTTCCCGCTCGGATCCTTGCGGTTCACCCACCAGGTGAAGTTGAGCAGCAGCTTTTGAAACGTCCTCGCCAGAAACTGCCGGTCGCGCCCGCCGCGGGATCCGGTCATCTTGTAGACGCGCCAGCAGGCCCAGGCATGGACGGGCGGGTTCACGTCGGAGAAATTATACTCGTAGGCGGGGATCTGCCCGTTCGGGTGCATATACCACTCGCGCAGAAGCAGGTTGAGCTGGTGCTTGGCGAAATCGGGATCGACCCGCGCGAACGGTATCATGTGAAACGCAAGATCCCACGCCGCGAACCACGGATATTCCCACTTGTCGGGCATGGAGAGCACGTCGCGGTTGAACAGATGCCCCCAGTCGGCGTTGCGGCCGGCCAATCGGCTGTCCGGCGGACGCGGCATCTCCGAGTCGCCCTCCAGCCAGTCCTTCACGACGTAGTGGTAAAACTGCTTCGACCACAAAAGCCCCGCGTAAGCCTGACGGGCGACGCGGCGCTCCTCGATCGACGGCACATGATGCAGGAGATCGCGGTAAAAACCGTCCGTCTCCGCCTGTCGTGCGGCAAACGCCTCCTCAAACCCCGGCCCGAACGCCCCGCCCGCCGGCTCCGCTCCGGCGGCATGCAGGCGCAGGCGGATGACGCGCTCCTCGCCAGGCGCGAGCGTGAGCGTGTGATGCGCGGCGCATTTGGTGCCCGTCTGCGCGGGATTCACGGCCTCGGCGCGACCGCCGACCACGCACTCGTGAAACGCATCCTTCACGTGCGGCGCCGCGTTGGCACTGCCGAAGAGCCGACGGTTGTTGGTATCGTTTTCGGTAAAGAGCAGCGGCGCCTCGTCCTCCTGTTGCAGCACGAAATCACCGAGCGACACGTGCGAACACGCCACGCGGCGCGGATCGACGGCGCGCAGGCCCGGCTTGATCTCGCAGCCTTCCTCGTGGGCGCAGCCCCAGACCCAGGTGTTGCGAAACCACAACGTGGGCAGCACGTGGACGCAGGCCGACTCGGGCCCGCGATTGGCGACGGTGATGCGAACAAGCAGGTCATCCGGCCCGGCCTTGGCGTATTCCGCGAAAACGTCGAAGTAGCGTCCGTCGTTGAACACGCCCGTGTCGGCCAGCTCGAATTCGGATTCGTGGCGCGAGCGGCCCTTATTTGCCGCGAGAAGTTCTACGTAGGGAAAGGCCGCCTGCGGATATTTGTAGAGCGCCTTCAGGTAGGAATGCGTGGGCGTGGCATCGAGGTAGAAATACGCCTCCTTCACATCTTCGCCATGGTTCCCCTCGTGGTTGGCCAAGCCGAAAAGCCGTTCCTTCAGGATCGGGTCGCGCCCGTTCCAAAGCGCCAGCGCAAAACACAGCCGGCACTCGCGATCGGTGATGCCCAGTAGTCCGTCCTCGCCCCAGCGGTAAGCGCGGCTGCGGGACTGGTCGTGCGTTAGGTAACCCCAGCTTTCGCCGTCGGCCGAATAGTCCTCGCGCACCGTGCCCCACTGGCGCTCGGACAGGTAGGGGCCCCAGCGTTTCCAGTTTTTTCCGCGGCTCGCGTCCTCGGCAAGACGTTGCTGTTCGGGATTCGCCTGCGCCGGGGATATTGGGGATTTCGCCATGGGGAGTCAGACCGAACCGCCGTCAGCAAATCACAGACGCCACCGAAAGCAAATCACGGCACTTGCCTGACCCGCGGTATCATGGACACTTTCCCGGATTCTGCGGTCACACTTCGTCCACCCTCTCATGAAACTCCGCCTCTTGTTCAGTCTTGCGCTGCTCTCCGCCCTCGGGCTTTACGCCGCCGACACGCCCGTACCAGCCGCCGGCTTCACCTACGTCAAAACCCTCGGTGGCATCTCCGAATACACCCTCGATGCCAACGGCCTCCAAGTCCTCGTCCTGCCCGAGCATTCCGCGCCCGTGGTCACCTTTATGGTCACCTACCGCGTCGGCTCGCGCAACGAAGGCCTCGGCGTCACCGGCGCGACCCACCTGCTCGAACACCTGATGTTCAAGGGGACTCCCGAGTTCAACCGCGCCAAGGGCAACAGCGTCGATCAACTCCTTGAACGCGTCGGCGCGGTTTACAACGCCACCACCTGGCTCGACCGCACCAACTACTTCGCCAACCTCGGCAAGGAGCACCTTGAGGACTACATCGCCATTGAGGCGGACCGCATGCGCAACCTCTGGCTGCGCGAGTCCGACCGCCGCCCCGAGATGACCGTCGTCCGCAACGAATTCGAGATCGGCGAGAACAACCCCATCCAAGCGCTCGACAAGGAAATCTCCGCCGCCGCCTACGTCGCCCATCCCTACCACCACTCCACCATCGGCTGGCGCAGCGACATCGAGAACGTGCCCATCGAAAAGCTGAAGCAGTTCTACGACACCTTCTACTGGCCCGACAACGCCACCGTCACCATCATCGGCGACGTCGAGCCCGCCGCCGCCCTCGCCCTCGTCAAAAAATACTACGGCGCCATCCCCAAGGCTCCCGCCCCCATCCCGCAGGTCTACACCGAGGAGCCGGCGCAAAGCGGCCCGCGCCGCGTCACCGTGAAACGCGCCGGCCAACTCGGCGTCGTCGGCATCGCCTACAAAACCCCCTCCGGCCGCCATGCCGATACCGCCGCCCTCCAGGTTCTCGGAGCCGTCCTCACCTCTGGCAAAAACAGCCGGCTCTACCGCGCCCTCACCGACAAAAACCTTACCACCAGCGTGAGCGCCGACGTCGGTTTCTTCCACGATCCTTCGCTCGCCATCATCTACGCGAGCCTCGCCCCCGGCGCGAAACACATGCCGGTTGAAATGACGATCATGAGCGAGGTCGAGAGCCTGAAAAAAGACGGCGTCACCGCCACGGAAATCTCCTCCGCCGTCAACCAGTTGATTTCCGCCTCGGCCTACGCCCGCGACGGCGCTTTCGCAATCGCCAGCAACCTCAATGAATACATCGCGGTCGGCGATTGGACGCTCTACGTCTCAATCGACGAGGCCATCAAGAAGGTCACGGCCGATGACGTGAAGCGCGTGGCCAACACCTATTTCGACGAGGATCAAAGCACCACCGGATGGTTCATCCCCGTGTTGCCACCGGATGGTTCGCCCGCTCCCCGCCCGATGCCGATCACCGCCCCCGGCCCCATCACCAAATAAGCCGCTTTCGCCATGAAATTTCCCCGCGTTCTCCTTTTCGTTGCCGCGAGCTTGGCAGCGACCATCGCCCACGCCCAAATCGCCGCCAACGTCGTCCGCAACCGCATCGCAGGCATCGACGTCATCGCCTACAAGACCGGCGTGCGCGACGTCGTCACCTTCCGCGGTTCGCTCCCCGCCGGCGACAGCTTCGCGCCCGCCAATAACCTCGCCATCCCCACCCTCGTCGGCGGCATGCTGGACAAGGGAACGACCACCGAGGACAAATTCGCCATCGCGCAAAAACTCGACGCCGTCGGCGCCGAACTCACCTTCTCTGTGGACAGCACGATGGTCGTGTTCAGCGGCAAATGCCTGCGCAAAGACGTGCCGCTGGTCATCGGACTGCTCGCCGAGCAACTCCGCTCGCCCGCCTTCTCCGAGGAGGAATTTGCCAAGCTCAAGAAGCAGATCGCGGGCGGACTCAAGCGCGCCCTCGAAAGCACCAGCTATCGCGCCAGCCAAACCTTCTCCGAGGCGATCTATCCGCCCGGACATCCCAACTACACGCCCTCGACCGAGGCGTTCCTCGCCGCGCTCGACACCGCCACCATCGCCGATCTGCGCGCCTTCCACGCCAAGTATTACGGACCCGCCGATTTCACCGTCGTCGCCGTGGGCGATCTCGACATCGACGGCCTTAAGACCGAAATCGCCAAGACCTTCGCCGGCTGGACCGGCGGTGTTGCCAAGACCGTCTATTCCAAGGCTACGCCCACCGACGCCGATCGCGATCAAGGCGTGTTCATGCCCGACAAGCCCAACGTCAGCGTGATCATCGGCCAGACCACCGGCCTGAAGTATACGGATGCCGACACTATTCCGCTGCGAGTCGCCACCACCGTCCTCGGCAGCGGTTTCACCGGCCGCCTCATGGCCACCGTACGCGACAAGGAAGGTCTCACCTACGGCATCGGATCCAGGCTCGCCAACGACACCTTCGCCGACGGCGACTGGCGCATCATCGCCAATTTCGCCCCCGCGCTGCTCGAACAGGGCCTCGCGTCCACCCGGCGCGAGTTGAAACTCTGGTATGAACAGGGCGTCACCGCCGCCGAATTGGCGCGCACCAAGACGAATCTCTCCGGCAGCTTCAAGGTGAGCCTCGCCACCACCGACGGCCTCGCCAGCGCGCTTCTCGCCGCCGTGCACCGCGGCTATGACCCCACTTGGCTCGACGAGTATCCGCAAAAACTCGACGCCGTGACGCTCGCCGAGGTCAACGCCGTCATCAAGAAGCGCCTCAATCCGGAAAACATGGTGCTCATCAAGGCCGGCACCATGCCGACGTCGGCAAAGTAAGCTCTGCCATTATTTCTTTTTGTCGGCCTTGGGCACCACGAGTTGGAAACCCTTGGCGTCCTCCGCTCCACCCACCAGCGCGTTGGTCACCCCTTTGAGTTGATCCGCCTGAGCGGTCGCCAGATTTTTAATACGCCGCGCCGACGGCAGTTCTTCGGGAAAATCCAGCACCAGCCGGCTGGTCGCAAACAGCTCCTGCAGGAAAATCGTCACCACCGGACCGAACACCTTTCCCTCCGGCAACAGGAACACCAGTTCGCCCGGTCGCAACTTCACCCGGCGCATCGGTGCGGACGCGGGGGCCTTGACCTCTCCAAGCGCAACCGCCTCGGCTGGTCCGTCGAGGCAGATCAACTTCAGCCCCTCGTTGTCCACCGCCTGCAAAATCCACGTGCCCGCGCCCAAGGCCACCAGGCCGCGACTGCTTTCCACGCGCCAGATCAATCCCGTCGGAACGACCGCCAACGCGGTCCCCGCGAGCAACCGCCCGCCGCCGTCTGCACCCGGAGCAAACACCGCACGCCGTCCCAGCCGCCACAAGCCAGCCGACGGCCGCACCTCGGCCAATGCGTTCTCGCCGGTGACCACCGTTTCGCCCTCGGTAATCGAACGGCCCTTGCGGGCGAACTGGATTTTCCCTCCGTCCGCCTCGCGCAACAGCACCTGACCCTGGGAAAAACCGATTGTCATCGTCCCTGCAAAACTCGCCTCAGCACCTGCAAAAAAAATCACCCCCAGCACGGCAATTTCAAGCCCGCGTTTAACACTCATCTTCATTTGGAAGTCATCCGGTAAACGCCGTCCCAATCCGCGCCCGGAGGATGCGCCTGCAGTTTTTCGCAACGGTCCCGCATCAGCAGCGACGGATTTTTCTCCACGCCGGCGTCCCGCTCCGGTTGCAACGGTTCCAGCGGCGCGGCCTCCTCGAAGCAGCGCATCGCCTCAGCCCATTCCTGCCTGAGATAGTGCGCACGGCCCGCCGCAAACAGTTCAAGGCACCGTGCTCCGCCTTCCGGCAGATGCGCCGGCGACAACGCGGTGAGCTCGTAAACCTCCACCGGCAGAGTTCGCCCTTTCACCACGATGCGGTCCAGCGCACGGAACACGCAGGCGCAGCCCGCCGCCTGCGCTGCCTTGACCGTTTCCTCGGTCACGAGCGTGTAGACGCCGAAGGGCTTCGCCCCGCTCTCGCAACGCGCCGCGAGGTTCACCACATCGCCCATCATCGTATAGTTGAAACGGTGCCTGGAACCCATGTTGCCGACGACCACGCGGCCGGAGTTGAGGCCGATGCGCATGCGCATCGCATGGACGAGTGGCGGCCAGCGGTCGCCCTGGGCCTGCCACTGCGTCCGGAGCTCGGCCTGCCGCAACTGCATGCGCGCCGCCGTCTCGCAGGCCTTGCGCGCATGGTCCGCCAACGGCACCAACCCGCCGAACATCGCGACGATCGCGTCGCCGATGTATTTGTCGAGTGCTCCGCCCCGCTCCTGCAGGATGTCGGTCATCGCACCCAGGTATTCGTTGAGCAACTCGACCAAATCGACAGGCGTCAGCACCTCGGAAAACGCCGAGAATCCCTGAATATCGCTGAAGAATGCCGTGATCTCGTCCTCGTGTCCGCCCAACTGGGGCTCGGCCCGCGCCTCGACCATGCGCCGCACGAGTTCTGGCGACACGTAGGCGCCGAACATCCGCCGGATGCGCTCCCGCTGGGCCTGCTCCTCACGAATTTTCAAGACCGCCACCACCGCCTGCTGCAAATTGAACGCCACCAGAGGCGTCGCCAGCGGAATCATGAAATTGCCCAGTTGCAGTGCGAAATAAGCTCCCGTGATTGCCACGACGAGCAAAGCCGGCGCGACCACCAGATAGACGCGAAACTGATAACGATCGAGCACCCACGACGCTCCCACGCCCGCCAGCAGCAGAACCATCAGTCCCGGCCATAAAGGAACAGAGCGCAGATAATCGCCGCGCAGGATGTTCTCGAGCGCGTTGAGATGCACGAGAACCTTGGGGCTTTCGCCCCGCAGCGGACTGGGCCCTATGTCGGTCAATCCCACGGCGGTTTCACCCACGAGCACGATCTTCCCCGCCACGGGCATTTCCGGCCTCTTGTCGCCGAACAAGGCCCAAGGCGCCAGCGCGTCATAGGTATCCTGATAGGACACCGCTTCGATTCCCACGGGAAATGCCTTGCTGGGCAGCTCATAGCGGTAGTTTACGCGATAGCATCCCCGTTCATCAACAGGCACGCGTCGCTCCCCCTCCGCAGTCCGCACGATCACCGCGTCCCCCAACTGCACCTCCACCGCCTCGGGCCCGACCCTCCAGTAGGCAAGCAACGTTTGCAGCACCAAACTCGGGAAAACCCGATCACCCGTGCGCACCATCAGCGGGACTTTGCGCACCACGCCATCCTCGTCGGCATCGGCGTCAAGCAGCGCAAAACGCGTCACATCCAGCAATGGCACGATTGGAATCTGGATGCCATAGTCCGGCAGCACCGCGAGCATCGCTGGGGACAGCACAAGCGACTTGGTCAACCCCAATCGCGGAGCCGGCCTTCCCTGAGTCCAGATACCCTTGGCGGCGACCGTTGAAAATGCCCCCATGACGATGGGATAACCCGCTTTGGCCAGCGGCTCGGAAAACATCTGGTCGAGTTCGGGATTATAAGTCTCCTCCGTGAAAACAAAGTCCCAGCTTATCACTGCCGGCCTCACCTCCGGGGCCTTGCCCAGCCACTCCATGATCTGACCATGCACCGACCGCGTAAACGGCCACTGCCCCTGAGTTGCAAGCGACTTCTCATCGATCGCCAGCAGGACTATTTTCCCGGTGGGCGGAGGCGTGTCCACTCGCGCCCGCAGCCGTAAACGCAAATCTTCCGCCAACCACTCCAATCGCCGCAGGGGAGGGAAATTGCTCGCCAAACCAAGACCGAGTCCGAGCAAAAGCGTCACCCCCAACCGCCAGCGCCATGAAAGGGGAATGTCTCTTAAATGTTTTGCGTATAGATGGCTCAAGGGAGTAGGAGCTCTCCTGTCAAAACGCCAAATCAATCGGTTGGCCACTAGGATTTATGAGACTTCATACTTGTTTTTCAATCATCGGTCTCGCTTTTTTATTAAGCCTCGATCTGTCCGCGCAAACAGTGCGCGTTATTTTCGTAAGCGGCCACGCCGAATTACAACGCCCCGACGAAGCCGCCGCCCACCCCGCGCAGAAGGGCGAGTCCGTCATCATCGGCACACGCATTACCACCGGCCCAGACGGTCGCGTCGTCCTCACCCCGATGCCCGGCGTCAAGTCCATGATTGCGCCCAACACCACCATCGTTCTGGAAAGCGCCTCCGATTCCCATCCCTCGCCCACCGAAGTCACGCATCAGGCCACCCTCAACCTCAAGGTCGGGGCCGTCGTCTCTGATCTCCAAAAACAGGAAGGCGTCACCTACGATTACAGCATCCGCACACCTCGCGGCCTCGCCGGCGCACGCGGTACCACGTTCACCGTCGGCCTCAACGAGGCCGGCATCCAGACCATCATCGTCTCGCATGGCACCATCACGCTCAGCCTCGCCGATGGCCGCCAAGTTTCCCTCACCATCGGCCAGGTATCCATCACCCAACCCGGTGGCACGACCGAGCATGGCGGCAAGGTCAGCGATCTCTCCCCCGCAGATCAGGCCCTTGCGGCAAAATGGGTCAAAACCACTCTTGAAACCCTCTCCGAGGCGGTCGAATCCGGCATCAAACTCCAGTCTACCGCCTTGTCCAACGCGCTCGACACTGCAAAAAGCCTCGGCATCTCCGTCCCAGCTGAACTGCAGCAACGCGTTGAGAACTTGATTTCGCAACAACCCGAAACCAAGACCGGCACAGGAACAGACACCACGACAACCACCAATAAGGACACCACGGAGATCATCACCGCCTCCGGTGTCACCATCCCGCCCAACCTCACGGCCGAACAACTGGCAATTTTCACAAGCCTCTCCGCCGACGCTCAGGATGCGATCAATGAGCTCAACGATCCCGATATCACCACCGTCGCTTTGACTCCGTCTGTCGACACCGGCCTGCCTCTTACCAACGCCGATATCATCCGCCACCTCATACCACTCATCGCGCTCAAGAACAACGACCCCGCCAGTTACGCCCTTTTTAAGGAACTGGCCGGAGCCATCACAATCACCACCGCCGCCATTACCACGGGCCCCACCAGCGGAGGAACCGGTCTTCCCAATATCGACAACGCTCCCGACCCGGCCCAATGGAGCGCGTCCGCCTTTGCCCGCGCCTCGGCCATGTGGAACAGCACCGCCTCCGACGCTCTCACCTTTCTGCAAAAACAGCAGATTGTTTCCCTCGGCGCCGGTGAAATCGTCATGGACCGGAGCGCCAGTTATCTTTCCGCGCTTCTCGACGCCTTTAACACCCTGCCCTATGGAGAACAAAACGCACTCGTGCAGGCCGGCTGGGGCAAATATCTCGCCGATATCGCCAATAACCCCACTAAGTTAAGCCTGCAATCCGCCGTCATCACCATCAGCGGCTATACCCCAGATCAAATTTCTCTCCTGAAAGAGTTCGGCATTGCGCCACAAGAGTTGCTGACCAGCGAAAATAACGGCCACCCTGTCGGAGACCTCCTTATCGCCTTGGGTAATACCACTCTCATCAGCGCGACGGATCTCATCACTCTGCGTCAGCTCGGGGCCAGGAACAACCTGCTCAATGCCTACTCTAATAATGGCAACTCGGGTGCGGTTTTCGTTAGCTTTTTATCCACATCGCTTGCCTTCTATGATGGCCTCACCGACGCCCAAAAAGTCGCCGTCCGCGCACTCGGCGTCGGCGACGTCCTCCTTTATCACTCCCCAAGCGACATCATCGGCTACGGGTCAGGTCAGGTGCCCATTTATATCAGCGACCGAATCACTGAACTCGCCAACTTCTACATCTCCCTCAGTGGTTCCGACCAGCAGTCCGTGCGCGACATGCGATTGTTCGATAGCATGGACAGCTCCGTCTTCATCCTCGGCACCGCCCTCAATGTGCCGCTCCTCCAAAGCACGATCACGACCTATCAAGACTTGCAGCCTCGCACTCGCGATTACCTCGCCTCCGAGGGTAAGAATTATTCCTTCCTCTCGCTGTATCTCGGCACCACGACCTCCGGCCCCTCGGTCATGACCTCACTGTCATCCACATCCACCATTCCTATTACCCCCGTCCAACCCTCCTTCCGTTCGCTCGCACAAATCGATGATCTGCTCAATAGCCTGACCACCGATGAGTATGCCACCTTGCTCGATCTCGACGGAGCCAAGGCCATCTTCGAAACAGGCCATTTGGGTGACACCCCTAATGATACTGGCATCACCACCGCTCTCGCCAATCTCAAAACTTTCGTCGATTTTTACAGCACCGATCTGGGGCCGATCCAAAAATCCACCCTGCGCGAACTCGGTATCGTGGGTAACGGCAACATCGCCTTCCTCGGGGCCGACCCCGCCGATCACACCGGCCTGAGCCGCCTGCTCACCGCCTACTCTGGACTGTCCGGTAGCCTTCGCGCCGCCACCGAACGATTCGACGAAACCATGGCCAGCGGCTCCCACTTCGGTAATTCCATCAACATCACAGATCGCAGCTACTTCTTCCCTTACGGCGAGACTGAGGTAAGCATGACGAACGTCTCCTTCGAGGCCGCCGGTGATCTCTACGTCGGCGCGACCAAGTATCTCGTCATCGACGACACCAATGATTCCAACGTGAGCTTCACTGTGGCTAGCGGCGGCGACCTCGCCCTTCGCGCCAGCAATCTCATCGACCTCACCTCCACCACCTTCTCGGCCGGCGTGCGCACCATCACGATGGAGGCCGCCACCATCAACCTCACTAGCATCAATTTCCCCGGTGGCGCGGGTGTTTACCTCAACTCGAAGCTCGGCGGCACCAGTGACGGCGCTACCGGCACCGGTGCCTATCCCCACTTCGGTTCCTCGGCAGTTGGCCGCGTCAATTTCATCAGCGGCGTCAGCTATAACGGCAACTCCATCAACAACACCGCGACCTTTGATTCTTACGGTGGCAATATCCACCTCGGCACGCTCACCAGTCCGGTGATCGCCCCTCCAAAGCCTTCCCTCGTCCCTTAATCATCCTCTTCCCAGTCCAGCCTCCGCATGAAACGTCTCCTTCTGCCCGCCCTCCTGCTTGTCGCCTGCACCGCACAAGCCCAGACTATCGAATCCGTCATCGACCGCTCCCAGTTGCCCAAGGCCCCGGCGGCACCCAACGCCGCATCCATTGCGACCGCCGCGCAAGGCGGCGATCAGGACGCCGGCACCCAGCGGGTCGCCCAGCGCCGCAGCCTGCCTATCAAGATATACGTCTCCTATGACGCGCAGATTTACTACACCAACAACGTTTTCCTTACGCCCCATGATCCGGTCGCCACCGTGATTCTTGCCAACACTTTTTCCGCTCGCGCCGAAACCCCTGCCTGGGCGGTCGCCAACGGCCTGCTCACCCCGTCTCTCGGCTTCACCTACCAGCGCTACAACCACGGCCTCGGCACCAACGACTCCGTCCGTAAAAATCTCGATTTCGATTCCTATGGCCTGCCGCTCAATCTCGGATTCCGTTTTGGCGACAATTGGGAGGCCAACTTGGGGTTCACCACCACTTCCATCTACCGGCTCAACGGCACGCCCGACTACCATCTCATTTTCCGATCCAATACTCCCTGCCTCTCATTACGGAAACTCGTGAGCCTGGCCTCCAATCAGATCCTGAGCGTATCCGCCGGCGTCGACTATGCCTTCACCAAGGCCGGCACCGCCAGCACCCCTACCATCAGCGAGGACCGCAACGATAAGTATGATTTCTTCGCCAACGTCGGCTACTATTACCTCCACGGCAAATGGGTTCTCGGGCCCTATGCCAGCGTGACCCGCTCCATCTACCGCCATTACGAAGAATTTGGTCCTGTCAGCGTCGACCGCCGTGACACCACCTGCTCGATCGGTGCCAGCGTGAGCTACAACTTCACCCCGTGGGCTTCCGCCCGCGTCTTCACCAGCTTCGACTGGCGCAACTCCACCAGCCAGCTCTACACCTACGATGCAGCCAACGCCGGCGTCGGCGTGACCTTAAGCGCCAGATTCTAGCTAGAGATCCAAACGAGCCGGCGTCGCCGGCTCGTTCTTTGTAAAATAAACAACGCCGCCCCTCCCTGCTGACCACAGACATGGCAAAAAATAGGCCAAAAAAGGCCATTTTCTTCCCGCGTCAATCTAACCGCCACAAGCGACGTCTTCCCGCTACTTCCCAAATTTCCGCAGGGCCTTGTTGATCGCCGCAGGATCACAGCGCTCGGATTCGTAAAGTGGTCCGAGCCACTCCAACCACTCGCGCCCAAGCTCGGTGTTCGGCTCCTTGATCGAAGACAGCATGTCCTGATATGCCTCAATACCCCCGCAATCCTCAGGCGGACCCGCCCGCTCACCGGCAACGCAGTGCGGATAAATCATACCCTTTTGCAGCGGCGCCAATTTCTCCACGCGAATATCCACCCGCCAACCTTCGCCAAAATGATAATCGTAAACCAACCCGCCACGCCGTACGAGATCGAGGTCGGCCAGCGTGGTGTCACGATCATCCTCGACCAGGTGGCCGTCGCGTTTCGCCGGGTTGCCCAGTCGCAAATCCTCCAGCGTAAAACTGTGCGTCTGATAATCAAACCAGTCGAACGAGACTTGAATCGAATCATGCAACCGAGCGAGCCACATCGACTCCTTGACGAGCAACCGCCGCCAGATACGCGGAGAGCAGCCCGCCACCGTCAGGTCTAGCACGATCGCCCGCGCCGCCGGCTTTTTGACCCGTGAGCCCTTGCCTTCGTGAAGCGAAATCATGCCGCCATGCAACAGACGGGCCCATCTCCGCTCAACCTTGAACCGACGCTCTCCAAACATCCGCAAAAAAGCCGCGCCCCGAAAGGAGGCACGGCTTTGAAAACAAAAGCCGATCAGTTAACGCCGATGCCCATACGAACTCCATCCGTAAGGATAACCATACGACAGGGGACGTCCCCAAGCATCCACATAAATCACCGGCTGCACCGGTTGCTGATAGACCACGACCTGTTGCGGCTGGGCATAGACGACATACTGCTGCGGCGCCGGCTGCACATAGACAACTTGAGGCGGTGGACACACAGGCGGCGGCGACTGCACATAAACCGTGCGAGTCTGGCTGTTATCAGCAGCGGCTCCCAGAAGTGCGCCGGCAACCGCACCGATGGCGGCACCTTGCCCCGCATGACGTCCGCCCGAATTATTGCCGATGACCGCCCCAGCGATCCCGCCCAAAACAGCCCCTCCCACCGTTGAGGAGCCGAAGCTCTGCGCATGGAGGGAAACAGAGCCCGCCATCAGCGCGATCACAGCCAAAAGAGTGTTTTTCATAACACTTCCTGAGACGCCCAATTTGGATGAATGTTGTCCATTCACCGTCACAACTTTCGCAACCATCTGCCTAATAAATTTTTAATTTGTGTAATATTCTCACAATCTACTCCTAAAATACAAAAGCCGCCCCATAAGAGGCGGCCTTTGTGACCTAACACCAAGCAAACCTAGTGAACTACAAAACAGAACTGACTACACGGGGATAGACGCGCCTCTTGATGAAACGCTCAAAAAAATATCGGTGTTTTTTCAGCCTCGTAATAATAATCATAACATTATCATCATAAGCAGTTAGAAAACTGTAAATTATTTCCGAGTGCCAATCCATGAAAGCGGTCGTCAGTGATTCCTTACTTTTATGCCCACCTCTCGCCCCCATCTTTTTGGAATGATCGCCGGCCTTTTCATGGCCGTAGCCTTGGCTTTTGCGTCCATCATTGTCGCCGGTGCATGGACCCGCATCAGCGAATCCCAGGTCATCAACGTCACCGGCTCGGCCCACAAAGATGTGCGCTCCGATCTTGCCGTCTGGCGAGCGAGTTTCTCCACCGAAGCAACCACGTTGCTCGATGCCCACAAGCAGTTGAAAAGCGATTCAGCCAAAGTCGAAAGTTTCCTTCACGCCGCCAACCAAAACAACTACTTGCTTCAACCCGTGCAGGTTTCACCCGTGGTGGAGCGCACCAAAACCGAGAACGGCGAAGTCGCCCGACGCGTGGGCTACCGCATCGTTCAATGCATCGAGGTGCGCTCGTCCGATGTGGAGACGCTGCCCAAGCTGGCGGGCAATGCCGCACAACTTATCGAGCAGGGCGTCACCCTTTCCTCGGATGGCATCAATTTTATCTACACGAAGGCCGGCGAGGCCAAGATCGAGATGATGGCCGAGGCAACCAAGGACGCACGCAACCGCGCCGAGCAAATTGCCGCCCAAGGAGGTCGCACCATCAAGGAACTGCGCGCTGCCCGGGTGGGCGTCGTGCAAATCAACCC
This sequence comes from uncultured Verrucomicrobiota bacterium, assembly GCA_903904685.1. Taxonomy (GTDB): domain Bacteria; phylum Verrucomicrobiota; class Verrucomicrobiia; order Opitutales; family Opitutaceae; genus Rariglobus. The sequence continues at coordinate 18,350 of CAIVDS010000039.1, read as the reverse complement.
TATCTACTCCAGCGCCACAAGCTGGGAGGGAAACAGTGACACTTCCTCGCTGGAAAAAACCATCACCACCACGGTCACCGCCACGTTTTCCCTCAAGTGACCGCCGCCCACCTCACCCGTGCAGCTCCTCATGGAGCTTAACCGGCATGGCTGTCTCGGCCTCGACCGGCGTGGCGGTCAGCGGATAACGGAATGTCCGCCCCTCGTAGTTTTTGAAGACCACCTCGGTATCGGTGATTTTCTCGATGTAGTTCGGATTAATCGGCACCTTGCCGCCACCGCCGGGCGCATCGATCACGTATTGCGGCACCGCATAGCCGGTGGTGTGGCCGCGCAGCGCTTGGATGATCTCCATGCCCTTGCGCACATCGACCTTGAAGTGTGCGCCTCCGGTGATGAGGTCCATCTGGTAGAGATAATAGGGCCGCACACGCATCCGTAGCAGGCGGTGGACAAGCGCCTGCATCACCCCAGCGTCATCGTTGACGCCTTTCAGCAGCACGCTCTGATTGCCCAGCGGTACACCGGCAAAGCTCAACCGCTCGCACGCCTCCTTCAGCTCGGCGGTGGCCTCCTTCGGATGATTTGTGTGGATGCTCATCCAGATCGGCCCATGTTTTTTCAAAATTCCACAAAACTCAGGCGTGATGCGCTGGGGCAGGAATACCGGGATGCGCGAACCGAGGCGAATGAACTCCACGTGCTTGATCGCGCGCAACCGTCCGAGCAGATGATCGAGCTTGCGGTCGGAGAGCAGCAACGGATCGCCGCCCGACAGAAGCACGTCGCGAATCTCCGGATGCGCCTCGATGTAGCGCAGCCCCTGCTCGTATTCGGGATGGAAGTTGTAGTCCTGCGCGTTGGAAACGAGCCGGCTGCGGGTGCAATAACGGCAGTAGGACGCGCAACGGTCCGTCACGAGAAACAGCACGCGGTCCGGATAACGATGGACCAACCCCGGCACCGGCGAGTGTTCATCCTCGCCGAGCGAATCCAGTATCTCCTCGGAGTGGAGCTGCGCCTCGCCCGAACGCGGGATCATCTGCAAACGGATCGGACAATTGGGATCGTCGCGGTCAATCAGGTTGAAAAAATACGGAGTGATCGCCAGCGCGAGCTTGTGGCTGGCGAAAAGCACACCGACGCGTTCGTCGGCTGTGAGCGTCATGTACCGCTCGAGGTCCTCCAGCTTCGTCAGGCGGTTTTTCAGCTGCCAACCCCAGTCCTGCCAGTCGCTTTCCGGCACATGTTGCCAATGGCCTTGGCCTTCAAACCAAACGGAGCGATCTTCGGAGTAAGCCATGTCTGTGGGTTTGAGAGGAACTAAAGAACGCGCAGAGCCCTGTCAAATGATGGCTCAAGATAGCGGATAACCACCGGGGACGCGCCAAAGTGCCGCGAACTAACTTCACAAAACCCTTGGCAGGCGCGGGGGGACGCCTTTTCGTTTCATTTTAATGTCCTCGTTCAAGCCCGCAGTCCTCGCCCTCGAAGATGGTTCCGTGTTCCACGGCCGTGCTTTTGGAGCCGCCGCCACTATTGCCGGCGAATGCGTCTTCAACACGTCGATGACTGGTTATCAGGAAATCCTCACAGACCCCTCCTACTTCGGTCAGATTGTCACAATGACCGCACCGATGATCGGCAACTACGGCATAAACGACGAGGACACCGAGTCCACCACGCCCAAGGCCAGTGGCTTCGTCGTCCGCGAGCTTTCCTCTATGGTGAGCAACTGGCGCAGCCAGTCCTCCCTCGAGGTCTACCTTTCCAAATACGGCATCCCCGGCATCAGCGAAGTGGATACCCGCGCCATCACCAAAAAACTCCGCGTCGAAGGCTCGCTCAAATGCTGCCTCTCCACCCTGCCGCTCACCGACTCCGAAGCCGTCGCCAAGGCCAAAGCCTGGCATGACATGGCGGGCAGCGACTACGTCAAAGACACCACCTGCAAGGCACCATACATCTGGAGCGCAACCGACTCGGCCAATCACAACAAGGTCTATGTGCCCGCCGGCACCACCCTCGGCCTACCCAACACTCCCGCGAAGCGCTTCACCGTCGCCGCCTTCGATTTCGGCGCCAAGCACAGCATCTTCCGCAAGCTCATCAACCACGGCTTCGACGTGAAGGTGTTTCCCGCCACCGCCACCGCCGAGGAGATCAAGGCCCACGCCCCCGACGGCGTGTTCCTCTCCAACGGCCCCGGCGATCCCGCTGCCCTGCCATATATCCATAAAACAGTGACCGGCCTCGTCCCGCACTTCCCGATCTTCGGCATCTGCCTCGGCCACCAGATGCTCACCCACGCTCTCGGCGGCACAACCTTCAAGCTCAAGTTCGGCCACCGCGGTGGCAACCAGCCCGTGAAAAATCTGGAGACCGGAAAGGTTTCCATCACCGCCCAAAACCACGGCTTCGCCACAGATCCCAAGTCCCTCGAAAAAGGCGGTGCCATCGTCACCGAGATCAACCTCAACGACAACACCGTCGAAGGCCTGCGCCACAAGAAGCTCCCCATCTTCTCGGTGCAATATCATCCCGAGGCTGCCCCCGGCCCGAACGACGCCGACCCGCTTTTCCAAGATTTCTACAATATGGTCGCCAAGCGCAAAGCCGGCAAAATCTGAGCACCCCGCGCCATCAATACTCTTTTCAAAGCCACTCCACTGCGGGTGGTTTTTTTGTGGGATCCACGCCTTCGCTTTCCGTGAAAAAGCTCCTCGTGTTGCTCGTTCTCGCCGCAGGCGGGTGGCTCTGGTGGCACGAACCCGCCGCCGATTGGCAAGGAATGCCCGCACCCCGCGACCCGCTCCAGACCAACGGCGACCTGCCGCCCCCTTTCCGGCATGGCGACTACGCTCTCACTCCGCTCGCGGGTTACAAAATCAAGGCCGTGGTGTTGTCCCGCGAACGCTACCGTAACGATCCTGAGGCCCCGCTCGCCCCCGTCGATCTCGCCCTCGGCTGGGGCCCAATGTCCATCGCCGTCGTCATCAATGCTCTCTCCTTCAGCCAATCCGGCCGTTGGTATGAATACACATGGTCCGGTGCCCCTCCGCTCGATCCGGAACTCATCGCGACGCACTCGGCCAACACGCACTGCCTGCCCGCCACGCCTGAAATCCGCAGGCTGCTTCTCGATGTGAAACGACACGATATCGTGACGCTCAAAGGTTACCTTGTTGAGGTCAACGGCCCTCGGGGCTACCACTGGCGTTCGTCGCTCAACCGCACAGACACCGGCAGCGGCTCCTGCGAAGTGATGTGAATCACGCAGATCGACGTCGACAAGACTCCCGCGAAATAGGCCGCCCACCCCTCGCCATCACGCCAACACGCGGACAAGTTCCGTGCGATTGAATGGCTTTGGGAGCAAGTGATCTACCCCCAGCGACGCCAGTTCGGCTGTGTGCTCGCTCGAAAAGTAGCCGCTGTAAACGATCACCCGACCCTTGTAGCCGATGTCGCGCAACCGTCGCACCAATTCCACGCCGGAGAGGCCAGGTAGATTCAAGTCGGAAAAAACGATGTCGTAGCGCCCGGGGTGCTTGGATAGCTCCGCCCACGCCGCCTGCCCGTCGGCCTTCACTTCCACCTCATGGCCGCATGACTCGATCACCCGCTGCGTCGCAAAAGCGACGTCCTCGCTGTCCTCCACCAGCAACACACGCAAACGCATCGCGGGCGCAATCTCCGGCGCCGCCACCTCGCTCCCCGCACCCGATGAAACCACCGCGTTGTCATCCGCGGCGGGAAGGAAAACGTTAAAAGCCGTCCCTTCCCCCTGACGGGACTCGATTTCCATCCAGCCGCCCAAGGTCGTGCTCACGTGCCAGGCTGTGGCCAACCCGAGCCCGGTGCCATGCCCGACCCCCTTGGTCGTGAAAAACGGTTCGAACACGCGTTCGCGCACCGCGTCGCTCATACCGAGACCATTGTCTCGCACGATCAACCGGCGCCAACGTTGCGGCGTGTGCCGGTCCGCCGCATCTCGCGCGCCGGAGGCGCGGGTGACCGACTCCATGAAAATGTCGATCCGCGGCACCCAGTCGGCGGGCGGCATCGCACCGGCCTTGTCGAGCAGGGTGTCGCGCGCGTTGAGGACGAGATTGACCACGAGTTGGTTGAGATCGGAGCGGTTGGCCCAAACCAGCATGGGACCGCCGGACGGATGGATGGCGACTTGGATGCGGCGGTCGATCGTTCGCGCGAAGAAATCGATGTTGTCGCGCACCACCGCCTCCAGGTTGATAAACTCGCGCGACTCCGCCTCCCGACGCCCGAAAGTGAGAATGCGCTGGGTGAGTTCGCGGGCGCGATCAATGCCGATACGGATCGGTCCGATGTGCGCGGCCAGCCTCGCGTCGTTCTCACCGCCCAGCATCTCCGCATGCAGCAGCATCGGCGTGAGCAGGTTATTGAACTCGTGCGCAATTCCCCCGACCATCGCGCCGACGGCGCGCAGGCGGCGGCTCTCGCTCAGCTCAGTGTCGATGCGTTTGCGCTCGGTGATGTCGAGATCGACTCCCAGAACGAACTCCCGGCCATCAAGCACGAGCAGCGTTCCCACATATTCGATGGGGAACTCTTGGCCGTCCGCGCGACGGTGCATGGTCTCGCCATGTGAAGACCCGGAAACGCGCATCTTGGCCAGCCTGGTCTGCGCAAGCTCATAAGTGACCGGCGTCGCTTGAAAATCACCGATGCTTCGGCCAATCATATCGGCCACCCGCACACCGTGTATCTTTGCGGCATGCTGATTGGCATCCACGATCCGCAGGGGCACCTCGCGATCATGCGGATCCTGCAACAGCATGCCAGCCGGACTCGCGTTGAACATGGCCCGAAAACGTTCCTCGCTCGCTCGCAATGCCGCCTCGGCCTGTTTTCTCTCGGTGATGTCCTGGTCGATTCCGAGGACCAACTCCCGCCCCCCGATCACCAGCAGGGTCTTGACATATTGAATGGGGAACGTCGTGCCATCGCTTCGCTTGTGCAGTCCCTGCCCGTGAACAAGGACCTTAGGGTCGCGTAGCTCCCCGAGCGAGGCCTTCGCCTCCTCATACGACATGCAATTCATATCGAAATCGTTGAGGCTGCGCCCGACCATGTCGGCAAGCTTCGCCCCGTGCATAAGCGCCGCATGTTCGTTGGCCGCCACGATACGCCGCGGCACCACGGAATCATTCAGATCCACAAGCCAAATGGCCATGGGGCAAGCGTCAATGATGGTGCGAAATCGCTCCTCGCTCGCTCGCAAGGCCTCCTCGGCCAAGCGCCGTTCGGTGATATCGCGGTCGAAACCCAGCACATACTCCCGTTCTCCGAGCACGAGGAGACTGTTGGTATACTCCAATGGGAAGATCGAGCCGTCTCGCCGGCGATGCTCGACCTCTCCGCGCATCAAGCCGACCTCCCTCAACCGCACGATATGCTCGGCCGTGGTCGCCGCCGTCCAGCGCGTCGGATACCGCTCAAGCAGGTTCACGCTGCGACCGACCAACTCATCGCGCTTCCAGCCATGCCAGGCGCACACGTTGTCGCTGCAAAGCACGATGGCCATCGGCTCCTTCTCATTGTTCGGATCCAGCACTAAAATCGAATCGGGGCTGGATGCAAAAACCCGCTGCGCCAACTGCGCATCCTTCCGCAGTTGGTTGATTGCGACCTGCAACTCCGCTGGCGTGCTCCAACGCTGCCGGCCCCGCGGTATCTCCCCGCAAGCGCGCAAGAGAGCCTGTCGGCACAAACGCTCCCTCCACCACAGCACGGCCAGCGCGGCCGCAAGCATCGCGGCGGCGACAGCGACCACCGGCCAGCTCACGCCTGTCAGCCATCCGAACATCGGCGATGCCCAAGACCCGTCAGAGGGATGAAAAGCGAACCGCATAAATGTCGTGCAAAGGCGTTAAAACAAAACGGGGTAAGACTTTCCTTAAGTAAACTCACCGCCCGAAAACGTCCAATGTTTAATCTTCACGGGTACAACCCGCACCCGCCGTTCACCCGAGCCACTGCTCAAACTTCACCGCATCCTCCGGCGTGTCCACGCCAATGGTCGGATCGGACGTGATGCCGCAGACGATATCGTGGCCGTTTTCTAACACGCGGAGTTGCTCCAGTTTTTCGATCTGCTCCAGTTTCCCCGGCGGCAGCGTGGCGAAGGCCTCCAGCAGCCCCGCCTTGTAAGCGTAAAGGCCCAGATGCCGGAAGCATGGATTGGCCTGCAGCCAGGCATCGTCAATGGTCAGACCGAGGTCGCGTGAAAATGGCATGCGTGACCGGGAAAAATAAAGGGCGCGACCGTCGGCTCGCAGCACGACTTTAACCTGGTTGGGGTTGTAGAAATCAACAATCCGTGTGAATGGCGTGCAGAGCGTCGCCATCGCGCTGGGTCCGGCGATGAGTTGCGCCAGCATTCGAATCTGCGCGCCGCTCACCAAGGGCTCATCCGCCTGCACGTTGATCACGTGGTCGGCTTGCACCATGCGGTTGGCCTCGGCGATGCGATCCGTGCCGCTCTGGTGCTGCACACTGGTCAAAATCGACTTGAACCCCGACGCACGGAGTGGAGCGGCCAGCAACTTGTCATCAACCGCAAAATACAGAGGGATCTCCGGCGCCTCCGCGGCGATACGCTCGGCCACCCACAGGAGCAACGGTTTACCCTTGATGCTGTGCAGCAATTTACGGGGGAACCGGGTCGATTCGAGACGGCAGGGAACGATTATCGCGATCTTGGGCATGGTTATCGCAAGATGGACATAGGGTTTTTGAGTTGCAAGCCACCCCCTACTCAAGAACGTTGTCAGCCAAATCGAATGGACAAGAACGAAACGACCGCGACCGACCAGCAGCACGTAAAAGAGCTGGTGGTTCAGAACAAAATGGGCATCCATGCCCGCCCGGCCGCCATGATCGTGCGCATCACCAACAAGTTTAAGGCCGATGTTTTTGTGGAAAAAGACGAAGAGCAGGTCAATGGCAAGTCCATCATGGGCTTGATGATGCTCGCTGCCGGTAAGGGCTCAAAGGTCAAGTTTCTCGCCAACGGTGACGGCGCCCCGCAGATGCTCGGCGAGTTGGAGCAACTCTTCGCCCGCAAGTTCGACGAAGCCTAAAACTGCCCGCACAATACCCTCCGGCGACCTCAAAAGGTGATCCATCCGGGTCTCCTTTTGCCTTTTCTGTCTTTTTGCGGTTAAATTCCGAAAAATGCCCGCGCCGTTTTGGTGGTAACCTCCGCCAGCTCGGCCAAACCCACCCCAAACATGTCCGCCGCATACTCGGCGGTGTGGCGCATAAACGCCGGTTCATTCGGCTTCCCGCGATGCGGAACCGGCGTCAGATAAGGCGCATCGGTCTCCAGCATGAGCCGCCCAAGCCCTTGAATCTTCATCGCTGCGCGCACGTTCTCGGCGTTTTTATAGGTCAAGACGCCGGTAAATGATCCATGGGCGCCGCGCTTGAGCAGCTCGCCCATCTCCACCGATCCTTCACTGAAACAGTGAAACACGACCTTAGTCCAATCGATCCCGCTCGCGTCGATCATCGCCACCGACTCGACAAAAGCCCCGCGCGAATGCACCACCAGCGGACACCCCAGCCGCTTAGCGATCACAAGCTGCGCCTTGAACGCCGCGCGTTGCCAGGTGAAAACCCGCTCCGCCTTCGCCATGCCGTCCTTCGGCAGGTGAAACCGGTCCAGCCCGCACTCGCCGAGGGCGACGGGCTTTTCCCCGTCGCTCCAAAACGCCTCGATCTGAGCGACTTCGGCCGCCCAGTTCTCGCCAACGCAGCATGGATGCAGGCCGACCGAGTAATGCACGACACCCGGATGCGTCGTCGCCAAATCGCGGATCAGCGCCCAATCATCGCCCTCCGTGCCGATGGAAACCATCTCGGTAACGCCCGCCTCGCGAGCCCGAACCAGCACGGCATCCAGCGAGCCGGCGCGGGAAAAACCATCCAGGTGCGTGTGGGTATCGATGAGCGTCATGGCGGACAGTTCACTTCAAATACAGCGGTGCATATCGCTCCTGCAAATAACGGAGCAGGTATTTCGGCATGAGCTCCTCGCCCGTCACGTGTTCCACCAGCGCCAGCGTATCGTAACGGCGGCCCTGTTCGTGGATATTTTTCCGCAGCCAGCTCAACAGTCGCGAGAAATCGCCCCTCGCAAAATCCGCTTCCAGCCCAGGCAGTGTTTTAAACACCGTAAACCAAAGCTGCGCCGCGATCATGTTGCCCAAACAGTAACTCGGAAAATAACCGAACGCGCCGCTGCTCCAATGCACGTCCTGCAACACGCCGGTCTTGTCGCTCACCGGCGTGAGGCCGAGCAGTTCCTGCGACAGCGCATTCCATGCCGCCGGAAGATCGGCCACCGCGAGATCGCCGCGAAACAGGCGCTGCTCCAGCTCGAAGCGCAGCAGTATATGCAGGTTGTAATGAACCTCGTCGGAATCGACGCGAATGAGCGTGGGCGCGACTTCGTTGACCGCGAAGTAGAGGTCGTCCGACGACACGGCGGCGAGTTGCGCAGGAAATTTCTCCCGGAAGCGCGGCTCGAAAAACGTCCAGAACGCCCGGCTGCGCGACACTTGGTTTTCCCACAGGCGACTCTGCGACTCGTGCACGCCCATGCCGGCGTTCTGCCCGAGCGGCGTGCCTTGCAACCCGAGCGGCAGTCCCTGCTCGTAAAGCCCGTGGCCGGTTTCGTGAATCGACGAGAAAAGCGAATCGAGCGGGTTGTTCGCATCGAAACGCGTGGTCATGCGGATGTCGGCACCAGCGCCTTCGCAGAACGGATGCAGGGAAACGTCGATGCGCCCGCGGCGATAGTTGAAGCCGAGGCGCTCCGTCGCCTCGCGCAGAAATTCACGCTGTGCCTCGACCGGAAAGCCTTTGAAAATATCCGGGCGTGCTTTGATCGGCGACGCCGCGACGGCACGCACGAGCGGAACGAGTCCGGCCTTCAACTCGGTGAACAGCGCGGTGATTTTTAGCGCCGTCATGCCGGGATCGTGCTTGTCGATGGCGTAGTCGTAGGGCCGGTCGCCCCAGCCGAGATACGCCGCCTCGCGCTTGGCGAGCGCGAGGTGTTTTTCCAGATAAGGCGCATAGGCGGCGAAGTCCGACTTCGCCTTGGCTCCGGCCCACGCATGGTAGGCGACGCTGGAAAGCCGGGCTTTTTCGGCGACAAACTCCGCCGGAAGTTTTGTCACCCGATCGTAGTCGCGCCGCGCCGCGCGCACGACGACCGCCTCATCCGCCGTGCGGGAGTTCGCCCCGCCCTCAAGTTTGCCCAGCAACTCGCCGATCTCGGCATCGCTGGCGGCGGCGTGCTGGAGCTCGGACAGCAGGGCCAATTGCTCCGCGCGTTGATCGGCGCTGTCAGCCGGGAGGTTGACCTGTTCATCCCAGCCGAGAAGCCCGGCGACGGTACCGAGGGTGTGGGCGCGTTTGAGTTTGGCGATGAGACGCTCGTAAGAATCGGACATGGCTGGTTCGAGACAGCCAAGCATACCTCTCTGCGCGAACAAAGCGAAGAATGGCTTCGCCAACCCCACCCTTATCGGGTTGGCAAAGCGTTTGGATCCGCAACCGCAGGAATCGGATCGATGCCACGCACCATGACATTGCCACCACCGGCGTTCGCCTTGATGCGGGGACCGCCGCCGTTGACGGTTCCGACGAGTGACGAATGATTCAAACCCCCGCTGGTCGGTGCGATGGCGATGTTCCGGGCTGTTACTCGGCCAAAAACAGAGGAGGTCAAATCCAACGTGCAAGCGCTGGTGGTTTCCATGGCTAGCACAATGCTTCCGCCGGAGGTGACGATGTCCGCGCCCGCCTTGATCGGCGATGCGAAGCCAATCTTCATATCACTGCCAGTGCCACGGATGACGGCTTCGCCGCCGGCCTGTTGCAGCTCAATGTAACCGCCCTCACTCGTCAGTTCCGTGCGGCCACCGGCGCGCCCCACAGTGATATTGCCGGAGGTGGTGCGCACCTCAAGGGAACCGGTGCATGCGGTCATGGCGATTTCGCCCGAATAACTGCGCGCCTTCACCTGACCATCGATCTCACCGGTAAATATCTTCCCCGTTTCATTGGTGAGCGAAACCCGGCCCTGCAACGCCCCGACCACGATACTGCCATCACGCGTGATCACTTCGATATCACATCGGGAAGGCACCTTGATCTCGTAAGTCAGCAGCACCGGAGGCCAAGCTTGCCAGATCCACGCCAAATGACGGTGGTAACGGGTCGTGACGCTGACCTCGGACGCTTTTTGCTCGATGCGCAGATCCAAATTCCGCAGGCGCTCCGCCATCGTCACCTCTTTTTCGACATCACACTCCTCGATCGCGGTGATTTCGATGGCGCTGGAATCCCCCCGTTGAATGTTCACCGAACCGCTGAAGGTATCGATTTTCAACGCCGCCACCGCAGGTATTTCAAAGCGCCGCTCGATCCTGCGCTCAATCAGCGCAAACGCATCGGAGACGCTCCATATCGCCACGATGCCGAGACACAGGATACGTGAAAACATGCACGACAGATGGAGTGATCCCACCCGCGTTTCAACATCCCATATCGGGCCGGTTGTCTTATCCGAACAGACTTAGGTTTTCTGCCCGTTATTGCACACGTAGTGGGCAAGCGAGCGATTCATCGCGTAGGCCCTCAAGGAAGCGTCGCTGGCCTTGTCGTTGCGTTCGATCAGGAAACGCGGCGAGCGTTGCAACGCGACCTGCTCTTCCTCCGCAGCAGTGGAGATGAGCAGCAATATCTCCGCCCGTGCAGGCAGGCGCGCGGCGGGAAATCCCGTGTTGGCGGCAAGCCAGCGGAGGGTTTGTTGCATCGGAGTGGCGGCGGAATCGGTCACGCCGACATCTTGGGGTGAAAGTTTCCCGAGAGTCAACGGGCGCGAGCACCAGCACGATCAAACCTTGGGCAGTACCAGCGAGACCTTCATGCGAGCCAACCGCTCCAAAATGCGGCATTCGTCCCGCACTGGCCACCAATCGTAGAGGAAAATCTGCAATGGTCGCCACATCGCGACCCAACCGCCGATCGTGAGCCCTTCGCGCACCACCGAGGCCGCTGTCCCGTAGTCAAGCGTCGCCACCAACTGGCCGACGACCATGCACACCGCCAGAAACATCAGCCCAATCATCAAACTCAACCGTCCGCGCCTCATCAGCAGGCGGAATTCGAGCCGCTTGATCGCCGCGCGCTCCATGAAAAAGTGTCGCACCGCCTGCTCCACCGCCGCCGCGCGTTCCGGCGGGGGCGGCGTGGCGAGATGCACCACGAGCTTGATATCGCCGTGCGGCGTCAGCTCGCGCGCCCATGAGACGATAAACTCCTCCGCGTCGGCATCCAGATCGCGCTCGTTAAACGGCGACGGATCCATCGAGTTGAAAAGCTGCGACAGCTCGCGCAACCGGACTTCGATGCGGGCGGCATGGAGTGCATCGGACATGATCACAGCATAACCCCAATTACCTGCCACGCGAGCAGAAGCTCACCGGCCATCATTGCAACGCCGCCGTCCATGTTTTGTCATCAAACCCCACCAGCCCAACCTTCTCTCCAATAACGAAAGGCCTCTTCACCAGATTCCCGTTCGCCGCGAGCAACACCAGCGCCTCGGCCTCGCCCATCGCGGGCAGCCGTTCGCCGAGCTTCAGCTCACGGTAGTCGCGCCCCGAGGTGTTGAAGAGTTTGCGCAGCGCCGCGGCGCCCCCGAGGTGCGCGAGCATCGCACGCAGCTCGGCGATCAACGGCGGCGTTTCGCGGATCGGTTTTTCGCCGAACGCGATGCCTTCGGCGCGCAGCCATTTCACGGCGCGCCGGCAGGCGTCGCAGTTGGCGTAAGTATAGACGGTCAACGCGCTAATTTTACCCATTCGATGGACTCGACGACAAATTGTCAGGTGTTCGCCGCTTCATCGGTCGCAAGGAAACGTCCGCTGACAATCCAAGGCTTTATCGTCCGGCGAAAATCTCGCCGAAGAAACCCTGCATGTGCTGCCACGAGCGGTTGGCCGCCGCCTTGTTGTAGCCGATGCCAGTGAGGCCGGTCGTCTGGGCGAGGCGCGTCGCGTTGGGATTGGTGAACGCATGCACCGCTCCGGCGTAGCTCACGAACTCGTAGTCAACCTTCGCCTTGTCCAGCGCCGTCAGCAGCGCGTGAAGTTGCTCCGGCTTCACAAAGGGATCGATGGCTCCGTGGCAGATGAGCACCTTGCCCTTGATCGCCGCCGCCTGCCCGTCGGTCGGCACGACCGGACCGCCGTGAAAACTCACGATGCCCGCGAGCGGCGCTCCCGTGTAGGCGAGCGCCTGCACCGTCGAACCGCCGAAACAGTAGCCGATGGCCGCGACCTTGCCCGGCGCGACCAGACCCGTCGCCAGCAACTGGTCGAGGCCGGCTTTCGCCCGCTCGGCCATGAGCGGCTTGCCGTAGAATGGCGAGGAAAGTTCCGTCGCCTTCTTGGGGTCCTCGGTGTTCACGCCGGCGCCATACATGTCGAGCGCGAAGGCGACGTAGCCGAGCTTCGCGAGCGCATCGGCCTTGCTTTTCGCATAGGCGTTAAGCCCCCACCACTCGTGAACCACCAGCACGCCGGGCGCGGGTTGCGCGGCGGACACCCTGGCGTCATCGTAGGCGAGATAACCTTCGAGCTTCACGCCGGCGTGTTCGTAGGCCATGGGCTTGGTGACCAGCGCGGCGTGGGCGGAAATCACGGAAAAACAAAACACCGACAGAAGGGATGCGTATTTCATGCACGCCAAGATGCCAAGCGCCCGCACGCCGTCAAACGACGCCGGATGTTTTCCCCGGGACGCCGGCGGACTATTTCCGAAACAACGCATCCAGCGAGCCGAAGCTCTTGAGCGGGGCCTTGGGCTTGGTGGTCGTCACCGGCAGAGGCGTCGCCTCGCGTGGCTTGGGCGACCCTGACACGTCGGCTGCGGATTGCGCCGGACGGTTTTGCTTCAGCTCGGCGAGTGCGCGTTCCAGTTTTTGCACCGACACCGGCTCGGCGATGCCCAGTTCTTGCGCGAACAAACTCACGCGCAGTTCCTCCGCCTGCCAGCGTAACTCAGGCACCCCGGTAAACGCGGCGAGTTGCTTCGCACGCTCGGCATCCTTGGCCGGATTCTGTTTCCAGCGGTCGGCGCGCAGCTTCATCGCCTTCAGGTAGCGCGGGAAGTGCGCGAGCCGTTCATACGGCGTCACGCGAAGGAAATCGTCCGGCACCAACGCGGCAAGATCGGGCCCCTGCCCGCGATACGGCTGCGGATGCACCAGCAGGGCCTGTCTTAGCGACAAAATCTCGCGCAACAAATCCACCAGGCGGGGCGCGAGTCCATGCAGGTCGGTCTTCGACTTCGACACCGCATCCGAGAAAGCAACGGCATTGAGCTGCTTCACCCGTCCCGCCGCGCACGCCCAGCGGCGCAGCGACTCGTAGGCGTGTTCGCGGAATGTGTCAGCCGTGCCGAGCGTGGCAATGAGCGCGCCGAGTTCGCGCAGCTGTTTCAAATCCTTGTGCAACCCGGCCAGAGGATACGTCAGCTGCCACTCCAGCAAACGCTCCAACGCCGGCTCGCTGGATGCCTTGGCCTCTTCGGGGGTCCTGAAAAGCCGCAGTTGCACGCCGCCCACCGGCCCGTTCTTCAATCCGGGAAACGCATGCACCGGCACGCCCGCCTGGTCGCACACGTGAAAACGCTCCGGAATGTCGCCGAATTCCCACGCAGTCTGCCCGTTCATCTCGTGCTTGGCGCGGGCGCGCCGCCAGGCATCGGGATCGTCCCTGGCGACGCTCGCGCTCGCCTCGCGCTGATGCGCGGCGAGTGCCGTCGTGATCGCGAACAATTCGCGGCTCGCGCAAATCTCGCGGCCTTCGTCATCGACCACGCGCACCCGCACACGCAGGTGATCGGGCAGCGGACGGTCCTCGGCGAAGATGCTCGCGTCGAGTTTCAGTTTGAGGCGTTCACCAATGAGGATCGCCAGCGTCTCGGGCAATGTGTGGCGCTGGGCGGTCAGTCGTGAATGTTGCGCGGCGGCTTTGGCGAGCGGGAGCGCGGCGTCGGCCAGCGGCACGAAATCGCGGCGCAGTTCCTTTGGCAGCGCACGCAGGTAATGTTCAACCTTCACCGCGAGATGACCAGGCACCGCCCAATCGAGCGCGGCGGGCGTGAGCTTCTCGGCCTCGCGCACGGGCACGTCGAGCGTCACGCCGTCGTCGGCTTCACCGGGCTTGTAGGCGTAGGCGAGCGGGAGCGCGGTATTTTGCAAAGGCAGCGCCTCTGGATAAGCCTCGGTGTCGGCCTGCAATTCCTCGGGGTCGCGCAGATCGTCGGCCTCCATCATAAGGAAGCGCGGCTCGGCCTCCTTGCGCTCGCGCACGAGGTCGACGAGTTCGGCCACACTGGAGACGCAGGTGCCGCCGTCGGCGTTGAGCCGCGCGGCATAGTAGCGGTAGATGCCTTCGTCGAGGTTGAGGTAACTGCGGTCACGGGTGCGCGTCAGCAGACTCTCGATCTCTTCGCGCACGGCGCGATTGTGCGCAATGAAGTCCAGCGGCCAGGTAACCTGATCGTTCACCAGCGCCTCACGGATAAAAATCTCAGTTGCATGGCCCGGATCGACCTTGCCGTAGCTCACGGCGCGCGATTCCAGTTCGAGACCGTAGAGGCGCGTGCGCTGTTTCACCTGCACACGGCCGGCCTCCTGATTCCAGAACGGCTCGCTGTGCGCGACTTTCACGAGGTGTGCGCCAAGCTCCAGCACCCAGAGCGGATCGAGCCGCGCGCAAGTGCGGGCGTAGAGGCGCGAGGTTTCCATGATCTCCGCCGCCATCAGCCAGCGCGGCGACTTTGACTCTTTTTTCGGAGCGTTTCTTTCTGGCTTCCGGTCGCGGCCGGAACGGACGGCGAGCATCGAGCCGGGGAAAATCACCACGCGCCGGTCGTGCGTGGCCTTGTAGCCGCCGTTTTCGTCGTCGCGCAGCGCGATATTGCCGAGCAGGCCGGCGAGAATGCTGCGGTGAATCGCACGATAGGCGGGCGTGCCGAAGGCTTCCTTGTCCGGCGTGGTCTGGTCGGGCTGCAGACCGTCGAACACCGAGGTGAATTTAAAGTCGGCGCGTGACTCCAGCACGTCGAGGAGTTGCGCATGAACATCGCGCCACTCGCGCAACCGCGTGTAGCTCAAGAAATGGTCTTTGCAGAACCGGCGCAGCTTGGCCTGCGAAAGGCGGTCGAATTCGTCATGAAACGCGTCCCAAATGTTGAGCAGCGTGAGAAAATCCGAGTCGGCATGGGCGAAGCGCCGGTGGGCGGCGTCGGCCTGCTGCTGTTTTTCCATCGGACGCTCGCGCGGGTCCTGGATGCTCAGGCCGGAGGCGATCACGAGAACCTCTCGCACGGCCTTCTCCGCGCGAGCTTGCAAGATCATGCGTCCCACCGTCGGATCGACAGGCAGACGGGCGAGTTCGCGGCCGACGGGTGTCAGCTGTCGGGCGGCTTCGTTGGTGTTGGCGTCGAGCGCCCCAATTTCCTCCAGCAACGCGTAGCCGGCGCGAATGGACTTTGCCGCGGGCATGTTAATGAACGGGAAACGCTCGATGTCGCCGAGGCCGAAAGCCTTCATTCGCAGGATGACGTCGGCGAGATTGGCGCGCTGGATCTCAGGCTGGGCGAAGCGCGGACGCTCGTTAAAATCCTGCTCTGAATACAGACGGATGCACACGCCCGCGGCGACGCGGCCGGCGCGGCCTTTGCGCTGGTCGGCGCTCGATTGGGCCACCGGTTCGATGGGCAGGCGACGCGTGCGGGCCTGCGGCGAGTAGCGGCTGATGCGCGCCAGCCCCGTGTCCACAACGAAGCGGATGCCGGGGATGGTAAGTGACGTCTCGGCGATGTTGGTCGCGACGATGAGCTTTCGCCGCTGGGAAGTTGCGAAGACGCGCTGCTGCTCGGCGTTGGAAAGGCGGCCGAAGAGCGGCACGACCTCGCAGTTCGGCAGGCGGCGGCCTTCGAGGAGTTCGCGCAACTCGCGGATGTCGCGCTCGGCCGGCATGAAAACAAGCACGTCGCCGGAATCGCTTTCGCGCACAATGCGCTCGACCGCCTCCGCCGCGCCGTCGATGTAGTGAAGCGCCTCGGAGCGCGACTCACGTTCGTCGCCTTCGGCGGCGTCGCTGCCCAATGCGTCTAGCGGCGCATAGATCACCTCAACCTCGTAGGTGCGGCCGGACACCTCGACGACGGGCGCGCCGTCAAAGGCCTTGGAAAACGCCTCCGTGTCGATGGTCGCGGAGGTGATGATGATTTTGAGCTCGGGACGCTTGTAGCGCAGCGTCCGCAGATGCCCGAGCAGGAAGTCGATATTGAGCGAGCGCTCGTGCGCCTCATCCAGGATGATCGTGTCGTAGTCGCGCAGCAATGGATCGCCCTGCACCTCGGCGAGGAGCATGCCGTCGGTCATGAACTTGATGACGGTATCGCGCGAAGTGCGGTCATCGAATCGGATCTTGCAGCCCACCGCCCCGCCCCACTCGACGCCCAGTTCCTCGGCGACGCGACGCGAGACCGAGAGTGCGGCGACGCGACGCGGTTGCGTGCAGGCGATTTTCCCGGTGCGACCGCGCCCGGCGGCAAGGCACATTTTCGGTATCTGCGTGGTCTTGCCAGAGCCGGTTTCACCGGCGAGCACGATGACTTGCTGCGCGCCGATCAGGTCCACGATCTCTCCCGCACGACTGCTGATGGGCAGCTCGGGAGGAAAATCGATGCGGAAGGAGTGTGGTTCGGCGCGGGCCACGGTTAAGAAAGGCCGCACCGTGGCAACGAAACCACCCGCCCGCGAGGAGAAAGCCCCGTCACCGCGCTTGCAAAACCGCCGACCCGACGCACGTTTCCGCCATGTCCAACGAGCGCTATATCGCCGCCAAGCAGAAGTGGGCCGAGAAACAAACCGCCAAAGGCGTGCGTCCCCGCGCTGTGGCGTCCGCCGGCAGGTTGCCGCCCGGCCAGAAACTCACCATCGGCTTCCCCGTGCTCGACCTCGGCGTGCAACCCGACGTGCCCCATCAAGACTGGAGCCTCACGCTCGACGGCCTCGTGGAAAAGCCCACGCGCTTGTCGTGGGCCGAGTTCAACGCCCTGCCGCAAGTCGCAGACACGAGCGATTTCCACTGCGTGACCACGTGGAGCCGCTACGACTGTCGTTGGGGCGGCGTGGCTTTCACCACGCTCTATGAACTCGTCCGGCCGGAATCCGAGGCGAAGTTTGTCTATTTCACCGGCTACGATGGCTACTCGACCAACGTGCCGCTCGAAAACTGCCTCGACGACGATGTGCTCGTGGCCACGTCATTCGATGGCGCGCCGATCTCGCGCGAACACGGCGGACCAGCCCGCATCATCATCCCCAAGCTCTATGCATGGAAAGGCGCCAAGTTCGTCAAAGGGATCGCCTTTCTCGCCAACGACAAACCGGGTTTCTGGGAGATGCGCGGCTACTCCAACACCGCCGACCCGTGGAAAGAAGAGCGTTATTCCTAAGTATTTCGCAGGAATTCGGTGGCCAACCGGCGGCCAAAGATTTTAGCGGAACAGGACCTGGGCAAGGCGGCTGGCTTGGAACGTGCTATGTGAAGGAAATCTCTTCCGTCTGCCAATCCACCATGACGCCCATCCTCGATAGCAGAAAGCTCCTGGCGTTCGCAACGCTAAGCCGTCTGGGTAGTTTCACCCTCGCCGCCCACGAGCTTCATCTCACGCAATCGGCGGTCAGTCATGCCATCAAGTCGCTGGAGCAGGAGCTGGCATGCCGATTATTCGACCGACTCGGCCGCCGGGCGATACTCACGCCTGCGGGAAGACAGCTTTTGGAGCACGCCCAAAAAATCATCGCCGAGATGCAAAGTGCCCGAAACGGTCTCGCGACTTTCGGCAAGTAGCCACCACGCGAAAATCTACTTAAAATCGGCGTGGCTGGTCAAAACAGTCGCCGCTTTCCACGTTGGCGGCCCCAATTCCGGGCTTGCCTCACATCGGACGGAAGCGTGTTCTCACCGACTCATCCCCGCCCGGGTGGTGGAATTGGTAGACACGCAGGACTCAGAAGCCTGTGCCGAAAGGTGTAGCGGTTCGAGTCCGCTCCCGGGCACCATTTAGGACTTCGTGAGAGTCCGTCGCCGTGAGGCAACGGGTTTTCGGCGGAGTCGGGCCGCACAGCGGCCAAGAACTGAGAGGTAAAATCGTAGGGCGGGGCAAAATCCAGGGTGACTTTCTTTCGCGAAATCAGGCGG
>CAIVDS010000038.1 GCA_903904685.1 uncultured Verrucomicrobiota bacterium | reverse complement strand
TGATGATTTTGTGGTAGCGCGCTTTGGCGGCGTTGAAGCCGCCGACGGATTCGTCGCCCTCGCCGATGCCGGTGCCGCAGGCAGTGATGAGCGTGCGGATTTCTTCGTTCGCCAAAACTTTGTCGAGGCGCGCCTTCTCGGTGTTGATCAACTTGCCGCGCAGCGGAAGGATCGCCTGGAAGCGGCGGTCGCGACCCTGCTTGGCGGAACCGCCGGCGGAGTCGCCCTCGACGATGTAGAGCTCGGTGAGAGCCGGATCGCGCTCGGAGCAGTCGGCGAGTTTGCCGGGGAGACCACCGCCGGAAAGGGCGCCTTTGCGGACGGTCTCGCGGGCCTTGCGGGCGGCTTCACGGGCGCGGGCGGCGTTGAGTCCCTTGTCGACGAAACGTTTTCCGATGGTGGGATTGGTTTCGAAGAACATCATCAAGCCCTCGTAGGTGGAGGAGCCGACGACGCTTTCGACCTCGGGTGAGAGAAGCTTTACCTTGGTCTGCGACTCGAACTTCGGGTCGCTATGCTTGATAGAGACGACGGCGGCGAGACCTTCGCGGACATCGTCACCGGTGATCTGCGGATCTTTATCTTTGAGTAGATTGTTGCTCTTGGCAAATTGGTTGATGGCGCGAGTGAGAGCGCTGCGGAAGCCAGAGAGGTGGGCGCCGCCGTCGGGATTATGAATCGTGTTGGTGTAACAGAGGACCTGGTCGTTGTAGGTGTCGTTGTATTGGAGAACGACCTCGCAGTGGATCTCGATGGGTTTGTCGTCGAGCTGGAGTTTGGTTTCCTTGGTGATGCGGACGGGCGTGGGGTGAAGCGGAGTCTTGCCCTGATTGAGCTGCTTCACGAATTCGGAGACGCCGTCCTTGTAGAGATAGATTTCGGGCTTGGAGTTGGCGGGGCGGTCGTCGGTAAAAACGATCTCGAGGCCGGAGTTGAGGAAGGCGAGTTCGCGCAGACGCTGGGCGATGCGGGCGAAGACGAAGACGGTGGTCTCCTTGAAGATCTCGCCGTCGGGCTTGAAGGTGACGTAGGTGCCGTTGTGTCGGGCCTTGCCGATGACGGTGAGTTTTTGCACGGTCCGGCCGCGTTCAAACTTCATGTGGTGGACCTGACCGTCGCGGGAGACCTCGACCTCGAACCACTCAGAGACGGCATTGACGCACTTGGCGCCGACACCGTGGGTGCCGCCGGAGAATTTGTAGCCGCCCTGGCCGTATTTGCCGCCGGAGTGCAGGGTGGTGAGGACGAGTTCGACGCCTGGCAGGCCGGAGTCCTTGTTGATATCGACGGGGATACCGCGTCCGTTGTCGCGGATACTGATGGAGCCGTCGACATGGATAGTGACCTCGATGCGCGTGCAGAAACCGGCGAGATGTTCGTCCACGGAGTTGTCCAAAACCTCGGAAACGCAGTGGTGGAGCGCGCGTTCGTCGGTGCCTCCGATATACATGCCCGGTTTTTTCCGGACGGCCTCGAGTCCCTTGAGCTGGCTCAGTTTGGAGGCGTCATAAGCCTCGGCACCCGCTTGGTTTTTGGCGTTATTTTCGGAGTCGGATTGGTCGGACATTTGATAGGGATGAACGTGATGAAATTTAAAGGGAAAATCTCATCGGAAAAGAGTGCGCGAAACAACCCCTATTTTGGCATCAAAATCATTAATTTTTAGGCCCTCCTTGGGCATTTTAGGTTGCCGACCAAAGATTCGCAAATAACGTGCTGAGTTCGTGAAACTCTCGGTTAAAGTCGATTATGCCTGTCGTGTCCTCGCCCAGATGGCGAAGTATCATGGAACGGATGAGTTAGCGCATATAGAGCAACTCGCCGCAGTCGAGGCGGTGCCCGCTAATTACCTTGTGCAAATCCTGAGCGAACTGCGCAACGGCGGCCTCATCACGAGCCGTCGCGGCAAGCAGGGTGGCTATGCGTTGGCGAGAGCGCCGGAAGTGATCACGCTTTACGACATCGTGAAGCTCATTGAGGGCGACGTCCTGGAACTCAACGCCGCTGGCGAGGGCTACTCCGGCCGTCGCGTGGATCAAGTCTGGCGCGAGGTGCGCACGGCGTTGGAAGAACAGTGCAAGAGCGTCACGCTCGCCCAATTCGGCGCGAAGCGCACGGACGAGATGTATTACATTTAGGCTCGTAGCGGAAAACGCAGGCTTTAAGCAAAAGGGCATGCTTACTCCGCTGCTTGAAAAGTTGCTCATCCTGCAGGATCGCGATGGCAAACGGCTGGGCATCGAGGCGCAGCTCAAGGCGACGCCCGCCGAGGTCGCCGCGGTGGAGCAAAAAATAGCCTCCGAAAAAGCGGCCATCGAAACCGCCCGGCTCGAACTCCGGCAGCTCGAGTCGAAGAAAAAGCTGATCGAAGCCGACATCGGCTCCGCTGAAACCAAGCTGAACAAATACAAGACGCAGCAGTCGTTGGTGAAGAAAAATGACGAGTATCAGGCGCTCGGCCACGAAATCGAAACGACGGAGGCCGCCATCGGGGCGCTGGAGGAGCAGGAATTGCAGGTGATGTATCAGATCGACGAGGCGAAGAAAAAATTCGCCGCCGCCGAGGCCGTGCTGAAACAAAACATCGCCGGGCACGAGACACGCATCCGCAATCTCCGCGAGCGCGAGATAACCCTTGCCGTCGAACTCAAGGCTGCGCAAGCCGAGGTCGCCGTTGCTCGTGAGCCTGTGGGCGAGCCGACGCTGCGGATATACGACCGGCTGGCGACGCGCCACGTGCATGTTTGTGTGCCCGTGAAGGGCAATACCTGCGGCGGCTGTCACCTTAAGGTGTCTTCCGAGGTGGAATCCGCCCTGCGTGGCAAGGGCGATCCCGGCAAACTCATCATGTGCGACCAGTGCGGCCGCATCGTATGGCGGGACATCGCATGAGGCGTGGCGGTGTTCCGTGTTCTGCGGCGCATTAGTCATTCGACATTGGGGCTTCCGCGATTTTAAGGTCGCGGCTGGTTTTGGGGCTGGATCGTCGCTCCAAGTTCTTTGATCCCACGCGGGCGGGTAATGCCGCCTGCAGACTTAATACAGCTTGGAGAGGAAAGTCCGGACACCGCAGGGCAGGATGCCGCACGAGCTTCACGGCAAGTGCGGGCGGCGCGTTTCAAGGCGCGTCGACGGACAGTGTCACAGAGACTATACCGCCGCGCGGGCAACCGCGAGGTAAGGGTGAAAAGGCGGGGTAAGAGCCCACCGCGTCGTCAGCAATGACGGCGGCATGACAAACCCCTTCCGGTGCAAGGCAAAATAGGTGGCTGGGCTGCTCGTCCTATAGCCACGGGTATGCCGCACCTTCCGCGCTTCGCGCAAGCGGGCAGCGGAGGGCTCGTTCGCCGCAAGGTGGACGTGAGAGAAATGACGATCAACCACCGCAAGGTGGACACACAGAATCCGGCTTACCGGCCCCAAAACCAATTTTTACCGGTCGGTCGGCACGATGGCGGACATCGGCTGCACCTCCGAGATTGCCCTTGACTCAACCTCGCGGGTTTGGGTTTCTGTCCGGCTTTAACTTTTAAAACGCCATGGCCAACACGAAATCCGCTATCAAAGCCGCCCGCAAGGCAACCCGTCTCACCACCCGCAACAAGGCCGCCAAGACCCGCCTCAAGACCCTTCACAAGAAGCTCCTGACCGCCGAGAAGGCCGGCAAGCTCGAAGACACCAAGGCCGCCGCCGCCGCTTATGTCTCTGCCATGGACAAGGCCACCAAGTCCGGTGTCGTCCACAAGAACGCCGCCGCCCGCGCCAAGTCGCACGTCGCGAAGTTCGTGTTCGCCAAGTAAGCGTTCGGCTCGCGCCAAAAACCTTTCGCCCCCGCCGGCCCCGTGCCGCCGGGGGCTTTTTGTTGCCGATGCGCGCGGTTATGATTGAGCTGGCGCGCCGGATTCGGAGTGTAGGTGGTGCAACCCGTGGCCAACCCTCCGCGCATCGAATTGCTCCTGTCCCGCCATGCCGACACCGCATGGACGGAGGTGGTGCGTCCCTGGCTGGAAGCCGGACGTGGGCAACTGGCCCGCGCCTTCGTCGTCGTGGCCACCCGCGGTCAGGCGCACGGCCTCAAGCAGCGCTGCCTCATGGAAGGCATCTCGTTGCTCGGCGTGGAGTTTCTCACCCCCGGTCTTGCCCGCCAGAAATGGCGCGCCCTAGCCACCGGGCTTCGTCAGGTGCTCGGGCGCGAGTTGTTGCTGCTCGGCCTGCGGACGCTGATCGCGCGCCGTCTCGCGCCGCTCACAATCATGGATGGGCATTGGGGATTCTGGAAAAGCCTGCAAAGCGATCCCGAGCGCGCGCTCGACGATTTCGACACGCTGCTCAAGGGCGGTTTTCGCGCGGAGGATTTCCCTCTGGAGCCGATGCGAGGAATTTTTACCGAGCTGACCGCATGGGCCGAGGCGCATGGAGCGGGTTTTGCATCCATCGAGGCCGAGCGCGCGGGACTCACACCTCTGCCTGAGGCGGCGAAGCGCATCGGCGGGCGTTTGCTGGTGTGCGGCCTCGGTGCGGAGCAGTGGGGCGAGTTTTTCAACGTGGCCGCCTTCGTGCGCCGCATGAACGATGTGACGGTGATTCTTTCCGAGCCCGTCTTTCGCGGGCGCGCCGACAGTGAAGAGAAATGGGTCGAGCTCTGGCAGTCGCTTCTCGGCGTGCTTGCGCAGCCGATCGATGCGCCGCCGCCCGCTGAAACCTGTGAGCCGGTGGGCGCGCTTTGGACGCGCGAGCCGGCCGATAACGCCACCGCGCACACCACGGTGCTGGTGGGGCGCGCCCGGGCCGATGAAATGGTGCTGGTGGCTGACGCCATTGCAGACCGGCTCGCGCACGGAGCGGAAAACATCGGTGTCATTTTTCCCAAGGCGGACGCGGCCTACTTGCGGCTGTGCACGTTGCTGCGCGCCCGCGAGGTGCCCTTTGCGGATCTGCTCGAAGGCGCGGCGATGCCGCCGGCGGATGTGCAGGCGCAGCGGGCGCTGATTGCCTTCTACCAAGGCGGAGCGCGCATCGACGATCTGCTGGAGCTGTGGCCGTTATTGCGTGCGCTCGGCGCTGGCAACGACGAACACGTCAATCTCACGCTCGCAGTCGTACGGCGCGCTTGTGAACGCAGTTTCGACGAGCTGCATACGCACGCGCTCGCCGCGCACGTTGAGCATTGGAAACAGGAGGAACCGGCGCTCGCCGAGATCGCGGAGAAACTCCTGCCTGCGTGGACGAATGAGCTGACGCTGTCCGATGCGCTGGCGCGATTTGAGGCGGTTTGCGCGTCGCTCGGCATCGTCGAGCCGGAAGGCCTCGGGCCGCTGGAGGCGTTTGCCGAGAAGGCGGGTGAAGAGGTTTTCCCTGTCGCGGTAGTGCTGGCGACGTTGGAGGAATTTTTGCCGCAGAAGAGTCCGCCGGCGGATCGGACGGGTAAGGGCGTTTTTGCGCGGGTAACGATCACGACGCGGCGGCGCGCGGAAGGATTGGCGTGGTCGCATCTTTTTCTAACGGAAGCCAACGCGAGCGTCTGGCCGGACCGCGGGCAGCCGAGTCCTTGGCTGACGGACGAGCATCGCGAGGAGCTCAACAAACGCGGACGGTTTACGCTGGGGCTTTTCACGAGCGAGCACCGCGCTGCGTTGGAAAAAGAAGGCTATGCCCAAATGGCGCGAGATACGCGGTGCGAGATGATTTTTTCAGCCGCGCTCTTCGACGAGGAGAATCCCGAACTGCCGCTGGCGCCGAACAGCTGGGTGGAGCGCGTGTTGTGGGCGAGCGGCGCGGCGGCGGAGGCGGGCGGGTTGGAGGAGGCGTTTGCGCGCGCGGCGCGCGCTACGGCGGTTGGATCAAAGCCGGACGGAAGCGATTTAAAATGGAAGACCATCTGGGACGGACGACGTGATGCGGGGCGTCCGTTTGACGAATATTTTTTTGCAGGCGATTCGGCGATGATCACGCCGGAGAAATGGTCGGCACGGCGCGTGGAGCAAGGCGTTCAGGACCCGGCGGTGTTGTGGTTCGAGAGCGTGCTTGGCGTGCGGCGCGTGCCGTGGGAGCCGTTGGTGCGCGTGCGGGCGCGGGCGCTCGGGCAGTTGGCGCATGCGTTGCTGGCGGAGGCGCTCACGGCGGAACAGGTCGGTGCGGGCGGATTTGGTCCGCTGCCGTTGCAGGCGGAGACGGCGGAGCATCTCGCGCAGGCATTGGCGGCCAAGCGGGCGGGGTGGCCGGCGGACCGGTATTGGGATTCGTTTCATGCAGAGCTGACGCACGCATGCGAGGTATTGCTGGGACGCACGTATGAGATCGCGCCGGCGAAGGCGTTTATCGCGGCGGAGTGGAATATTCCGCGCGGTGCGACGGTGCGTTGCGGCGAGGAGCGCATCGAGGTGGGCGGACGCGTAGATCTCGTGTTGAGCGACCGGCCGGGCTGGCGTGGGGCTACCGTGGAAATTTTGGATTTCAAGACGGGCGGAGACGTGAAGCTCAGCGCGGCACGAATGGCCCGCGATGGGAGGTCGCTGCAACTGGCGCTCTATTTGGCGACGATGCAGGCTCTCGGTGCAGAGAGCGGCCGTGTATGGATGGTTAAAATAGAGTCCGGCGGGACGATGTCGCTGGGCATGGAAGAGCTGGACGTGGCGCTTAGGTCGCTCATGCGGTTGGAGAAATTTATCGAAAGCGGGCGGTATGGTGCGCTCACAGCCGACCGGGCCGAGTATCCGCCTTATGGTTATACATGGCCGCTGGCTTGTGTGCCGGTGCCGGCGACGGTGCTGGAGGCGAAGTTCGAAAAAACCTTCGGTCCGGAGGAGGACATCAATGTCTGACGCATTACGACTCATCGACCATGCAGCGCGCGAGCGTTTCCGCAATGAGTGGTACCGCAATTTCGCGGTGAGCGCCAACGCAGGCTCGGGCAAAACCACCGCGATTTCGGAGCGGCTGGCGGCGATGGCGCTCGCACCGGACGGAGCGGAGATGCTGCGCAAGACGGCGGTCGTCACCTTCACCAAAAAGGCGGCGGCGCAGATCGGGCAGCGGGCGCGGGCGGTGTTGCTCAAGCGGGTGGGGACGGCTGGCGGACGGAATCTTGCGCCGCTCGACCATCTGGAGCGGGCGTTCTTCGGGACAATCCACAGTTTCTGCCTGAAGCTGGCGCAGACCTACGGGCAGACGCTGGGCATCAATCTCAATCCCGAGGTGGTGAGCGACGACAACGACGAGGCGTTGTGGGAGGAGTTTCTTGAGCAGGATACGATGCAGTTTTCATCGCTGCCACCGGAGCAGCTGACGGCGTTTCTGCGGCATGCGCCGCTGGAGGATGTGTTCGCGTTAGCGCGTCAGATGGACGATACGACGGCGCGGCGGTTTTTGAAACGCGTGCCGGGGAGGATGGTCGGTCCGGATGCGATGCTGCTGAAGGAAATCTTGGCGGTTACCTCGAAACGGAAGGACTCGCTGCCAAAAATCGCGGCGAATCAGGCGGCGGCGACGGAGTGGTTGCGGACATGGAAGGAAGAGACGCGTTACCTGCCGTTGATCGATCCCGACGGGACGGCGGGCGGAATGGTGGTGCTGTTCGACCGGTTTTTCGCGCCGTTGAAAAACTGGTTAGCGACGGCGGGCGCGGTGTTGGCGGCAGAACTGGCCGAGCGGTATCGGGCGTGGCGTTTCGAGCGCGGCGTGCAGACGTATGCGGACCAGATCGACGCGGCGATGGCGGTGTTGCGAGACCGTGAGATTTTGGAGCGCATCCGCGCGGAAGGCTGGCGGGTCATCCTGGACGAGGCGCAGGACACCGATCCGCAGCAGTTCGCGGTGCTGGTCGAGATCACGCGCCCGCCGGGGGCGGAGTTGCATGCGTGGCCCGACACCGCCGAAGCGGTGGGACCGCGTGCGGGGCATTTTTGCCTCGCGGGTGACGGGCAGCAGGCGATTTACGGGAGCCGGGCGGACATCCGCAATTTCATCAGGCATACGCAGGCGTTCGCGCGTGGAGCGGGCGGGGAACTGTTGAATTTTCAAGTGACGTTTCGCGCGCCGCACGCGGTGGTGGAGTTGCTCAACGCGACGCTGCCGGCGACGTTTGGCAAAGAGCGTCCGTATAATTGCGGCCTGCCGCCGAGCGAAGGCACGTCGGCACCGATGTTGCAGGTGCCGTATGAGCCGCTGGAAGCGGGGCCGTTGAATGTTGAAGGCGTGGCGCGCCGGTTGCCGCTGGTCGTGCCGCCGACTGCGCCGAGTGGTGTGGACGCGTGGCAGGCGGAGGAGATCCGGCAAGTGGCGGAGTTTTTCAAACAACGCGGGCCGGCGGGTGTTGGTGCGCGGACTTGGGGCGAGGTGTGCGTGATCGCGCCGCGCAACGGCTGGCTGCTTGAGGCGCGCAAGGGTTTTGAAGCGACGGGACTCAAGGTAGCGTTGCAAACGAAGAAAAACCGCAACGGTGACAATCCGGCGTATGCGTGGCTTGCGGGGTTGTTCGCGGTGGTGTGCGATCCGGACAACGCCTTCGAGTGGGTGGGAGTATTGCGGGAGATTTTCGGGGTGAGCGATGCCTTGTTGGCGATCGAGCTTCGGCGCGAAGGCGGCGGAAAAAATGGTTTCAACTGGGACGATCCCGATACTCATCCAGAGGCGTTGCGCGGGGCGCTGGCGACGTTGCGGCCGTTTATTTTGCAGGCGCAGGACGAGGGCGTGTCGTTGGAACGGTTTTGCACTGATCTCGTGAAGGCGACTCGGCTGGAGGAAAAAATTTGGTTGGTTGATCCGAGCGGCGGCGTGGCGGGCGAGTTGGAGCGGTTGTTGGCGCAGGCGGCCGAGCTCGGGCTGGAGGGCGCGGGGCCGCGTGATTGGTGGCATGAACTCGCGGCGCACCTCGACGACGGGCGTCAGGCGGGCAAGCCGACTGACGATGCGATCAATCTGCTGACGGCGCATTCGGCCAAGGGCTTGGAATGGCCGGTGGTAGTCGTGTTGGGTCTGTGGCGTGAACCGGGCATGGCGACGGCGCACGGGCTCAGATTGATTCCCGATGCGAATGGGCAGATGGGCGTGTTCTTCGATGGGGCGAGTGTACCGGCGGACACAAAAGAAGCGCGGGAACGAGAGCGATTGAGGGAGTTGGTGCGGTTGCTTTACGTGACGCTCACGCGGCCGCGGAGAGTGTTGGTGTTGCCGTGGGCGACGGGATTTGGCGGCAAGGCGAAGGCGGATAGTTTTGCCGCGCTGTGGGGCGCCGATTTGGGCGAGATCGCCGAAATGGATGAAGCCGAGTTGGCAGAGATCGTATCCTCTTCGACGAAAGAGGGGACGTTGGAATTTATCCCCGATTCTAAAACGAAAATGACGCGGCCATTACGGCATGCTAGCGCCCTGCCCAAGAGAGTTCTTCCTCATCAACTAGCGCATAAGCCCGACCTCACGCGACTGGCGATGCACGAATCAGGTCTTGATGCGCCGGTATCGGCCCGCGCACTGGCAGACGATGCGGTGGATTACGGCTTATGGTGGCATGAGACGTTGGAATTCATGCCTTGGATGGATGATCAAGAGGCGGTCACTGCGCATGGTGCCGAACGTCTTGCTGTGGCGAAGGCTGCCGGATTTTGGAAACGTGCGGCGACGGAGTGGAGTTTGTGGTTGGCCAGCGATGTGCGGGCGGAGTTGTGCGATTCCAGATGGAAGAGGCAGGCGGAACTGTCGGTTTTCGCGCCACTCGATGAAAAAGGATGGATGGATGGCGTGATCGATCTGGTTCTGCACGATCCGGTGGCGGCGCAGGTTTGGGTGCTGGACTGGAAAACCAATCGCCGACGGACAGGCGAAACGGATCAAGCCTTGTTGCGCCGATTGGGGGATGAGTACGCGCCGCAATTGGCGGCTTATGGCATGAGCGTGCGCGTTTTTTTCCCAGGCTGCGCAGTGAGGTTATTAGTCTACAGCACGGCCGTGGGAGGATGGGTGGAGACGGTTGGCGGCGGAGATTGAGCTTTACAGCACAGGGCTCAGGCTGTTTCACGGTTTGTTTCTACACGAACCTTTCAACTCAAATCTGACTCCACATGGGTAACCTCAAAAAGAAACGCCGCCTCCAGATGAACAAGCACAAGCGCAAAAAGCGCTTGAAGGCCAATCGCCATAAAAAGCGCACTTGGCAGAAGTAATCTCTCTGAAGTTCCAACTTGTTCTATCACCCGCCTTGGTTAAAAGGCGGGTTTTTTATGCCGATAAAAAGGATGTGAATGAAATCCGTTCTGGGGTTTATGAAGGAATAAACTTGAATCACCCGCGTTATCGACAGAGCGTGATATTCTGCTTCCTGATTAGGCTTTGCTGCTTTCGTATCACTTAACGTTAATACATTGCGCCTCATTTAGCCTGCCGCCAAAGGTTACCCCTAAGCTCGTATGTTTTTTTCGGCAAAACAAAAAAAATTCTTCGTAGATTTCAGCGACCAGATGGTTTTAGTCGCACGAACTTCTGCGGCAGTAGCCCCTTTTGTTGTTGAAGATATTTTTGAGTGCTCCGTTGGCGAAGAGGCCACGGTTATGGCGGCACTGCAGGCGTTGCAAATTAAGAAAAGCCCGACAGGCTACATGCATGCCGCCTGTGGCGTTTATAGCCCGAAGCGCGTGGTTCGCAGGGTGACGCTGGAGACCAAACGACTGAAAGAACCGCCCTACCTCAATGAGGTGGCGGTCCAGCAGTTGCGCATTGATCCAGAGCAGTATACCTTAGCGGTGCTCAATCCTCTTGATGGCGCAAATTACGATATCGGTAAAGCTGCGCAAAAGGAGGCTATTTTCTGTGGATTACCCACCGATGGTATTAATGAACTGCAAAGTCGGCTTTTGGCTTTGGGTATCTATCCCGAGCACCTTGAACTGAGCAGTGTGGCCAGTGTGGGGGCCGTGGTTGATTATCTGGATTTTTCAAAGGTGAAGACCCCGGTTCTTATGCTAGAGATTGATGCGGAGGCTACGCATTGCTTTATCGTCACGGCATCAGGACTGGAGGCTTCCCGTCCGATTTTACAGGGTCTGGATTCAATGACTCCGGTGGTCCAGCAGGAATTAGGGCTAAAAGATGAGGAATCCGCCCGGAAATTATTTTTATCCAACGCTTTTGATTTTACAGGCATGGGGCCGATTTTGGTGAGAAAACTTATCAAGGAACTTCAATCTTTCATTGGATTTTACGAGGTGCAGACTGGCCAGTCGATTGGGCAGGTCATTTGCACCTTATTGCCGCCCAAGCTTGGGTGGATCGAAGCCACGATAGGATCCCAGTTGGGGGTTGCCGTGTTAAAGACTGATATCCCAGCATGGTTGCAATCACGGCACATTACGCTGGCAGACTCTCTTTCCGGCCCTGCTCAGGACGCCCGTCGTTTCGCTCTTTTTGGTTTGATGGTCCAGTATGCCCTCCATGTTGCCACTCCTGAAAAAATCCAGTGATAAACCTGTGGCTTCCCTGATGCCAGCTTGGCATCCGGATTTTCGCAACTCCACCCGACTGCCTGACACCAAGGTTGTCCGAACAACTTTTTTTGTAAACATAGTGGCGGTTACGATCATGTTGGTGCTTGTGCTATATGTTATTTATAATGAATATTCACTGCGCGATATACTAGGACAGATCGCTATCAGCCAACGTCAGATTGACAGTGATAAACCGGGCAGCGAACGAGCGGTCATTTTATTCAACAAATTCCAAGAGGAGGAAAAAAAATTGATAGAGTTAAGGGATTTTCAGGCCACTAAAATAACAGGTTCTGATTTACTCGTTAATTTAGGCAAGAGTCTTCCCGCTCACGTGGTGCTTAGCTTGGTTGATTATAGTTCCGCACGGATTGTGTTGCGCGGCAATATTGATGGCTCGTCCGATGAGGCGATTGGATGCGCCTCGGCGTATGCCAAGGCTCTTGGCCAGTATCCGGAATTCGCCTCTTTGTTCGATAGTATCACCGTCACTGCTATAAATCGTGATGAATCGGCGAATCGGATTAATTTTGAGATTTCGCTGAAATTCAAGGTTGCGCCGAAAATTCTCATAAAATGAGCCTAGACTCAAAAGTCTTTGTTGCTATCCTCAGAAAGAATCCGGTTCTGAGTGGCTGCGCATTGACCAGTGTAGTGCTATTATTAATTATTTATTTCAGATTCGACCTGATCTCATCCGCGCAGGAAGAACTGGACCAAAAAAATGCCGAAGGGAAAAAATATCACGCTAATGTTGTAAATGGCAGTCAGTTGACTGCGCAGTTGGCGGAGGTTGTTGCAGCCAATCGTAGCGTGCATGAGCGGGCGATGCATCCGGGCGATTTGGCGAAGAATCTCCAATATTTCTACCATATAGAGGCTGCAACCGGGGTGAAATATACCGATTTAAAGATTCATGCCGTGACTAAAGACAATAAATTGGACGCAAAAACTTATATTCCCATCGGGTGTTCTATCACCGTGCAGGGAGAGTTTTCCAAGATCATCGTTTTCTTGAAGCATTTGGAGCAGGGTTTTTATTTCTATCGTCTTAATACAATGGTTGCCACTACAGTGGGGGCTAATATTACGCTGACGTTGAATGTCGATTTTATTGGCCAGCCATGAAAAGCTTTCTCCTTTTTTTCCTGATGTCATCGTTGGCTTCCGTGATTTTCGCGGAAAGTCCAGATGTCATTCCCAATTCACGGGTTCGTGCGGCGACGCTTGAATTTGCGCGAAAATTGACGGTAGCGGTGGGGATTGAACCAGTGCCCGCGCCGTCTGAGGCCACGCTTAAAAATCCTTTTACACTAGAAGCGCCGTCGACGGTTGATACTTCAGTGGCGGGAGTAACTGCCCCACATGGGGTCGTGTCTGTTGCCGGTATGCCCCGCGGCAAATTAGAAGCCATCGCCCCTCAAATTACTCCAAGCGGTACAGTTGAGATTGGGGGAAGTCTCATTTTATTATTTGGCAAGAAGAAGCTAAAAGTTGGCGATCGGCTGCCGATTATCTTTGAAGGGCAGCCGTATGAGTTGGAGATTAGCGACATTCAACACACCAGTTTTACGCTCCGCCTTAGCGGAGAGGAAATCACAAGGCCTATCAAATCTGTAATCAAGCCCAAGTTATGAAAACATATCCGTTATTTTTAATTCTGTTCGCTACCATGCCTTTAGTTGCTCAAGAGACTTCTCCCGCCGCAACGACCGCTGCTCCGGTCACATCAGTGACTCCAGCAACGCCTGTTGCCGCTCCGACCGCGAATACTGTGACAATGGTCGCTTCTGCGCCTGCGGTTGCTGTCACGAAGAATAAAGACACGCTTTCCGTTGATTTTCCCGATGAGGAAATACGCACGATTTTGCGTAATGTCTCAGATCTTTTTGAGCTCAATCTTGTAATTCCAGACACTCTTCAGGGGCGCACTTCGCTCAAGTTGAGAGAGGTCACTTGGCGGCAGATTTTTCAGGTGGTTCTTTCTCCTGTCGGATATACTTTCGTTGAGGATGGGAATATCATAAAGATAGTCAGTCAGGATAGTTTGGCCGCTGAACCGCTTTCGACCGAGATTTTTATTATCAATTATGCCAAAGCCGATGATATTTATAAGACAATCTCGACCTTGGTTGATACAGCTGCACCGGTTAACGGTAAAATCATCGTCGATCAACGCAGCAATGCGCTGATCGTTACCGAGCGTCCCTCGCGCATGGGACGTATACGCCCCATCATTGAGAAGTTGGACAAGGCAACCGCTCAAGTTATGATTGAATCAAAGTTTATACAAGTTTCTGACAGTGATACGAAAAACTTGGGTGTAGACTGGTCATCGCTCAGCAAGGCAGGTGCTTCGCTTTCATTTAAAGATAATCAAGCTGTTTCACCGGCCCAGACCCCCGGGGATATTTTTTTGGCATCTGCGACCACTCCCATTCCCTATACTACGACGTTCACCTCGACCACTTTTTCGTTATTCTTAAATGCACTTCAGACGAAAACGAAATCCAAGGTAGTATCCAATCCAACCTTGGTTACTTTGAATAATACTGAGGCCACTATAAATATCGGCACCCAGTATCCCCTGCCTGATTATACCTATAATTCACAAACTGGCGCGTTTGCGATCAGCGGGTTTACTTTTAAAGATATTGGTGTTAATCTAAAGGTCACGCCTCAAGTTAATTCTCAAGGCTTTATACGTCTCTCGCTCGAGCCTGAAATAAGCAGTCTAGGAGATGTAGTGAGCCTAGGAGCAGGTGCTGGCGGGGCAAATATACCTCAAATTCTTACGAAACGCGTCAAGACCGTGGTCTCTTTGGCCGATGGCAATACGTTGGGTATTGGTGGCTTGATCTCAATTTCGAAGGGGACGACTAAAACTCAAGTGCCGATCTTGGGTTCCATTCCTTTGTTGGGCAGACTTTTTAGCACAGATGCACCGAACTCTAGCAATTCCAATCTATTGATCTTTATCACCGCTAAGGCTATCGGTGCCAGCGATGCCAAGGTTGAGGAGGTCTTTGATCCTCGGGCAATCAAGGGGGCCGAACTCAAGCGCTCGGATCTGCCCGGTGTCCGTTCTTCAACGGACGCGTTTTTACCAGAGGATCAACCGACTCCCGCGAAGAAGAAAAAGTAGTTACGCTGAAGTGTAAAAATTGCTGTCGCTCAGGTATGGCTGTTTTGAGCTTCACCACCAGCCGCTCACAAATCCTTGCACTGCCTTCACTGCGAACACGCCCAAGTTCTTCGTGGCGTGGGCGGTGAAGCAGGGGATGAGCGAGTGGCTCGGATTCATGGGGATAAAGCGCACACTATAAAACCACAGCGAGCTTGTGAATACCGCAGCGGTGCTAAACCACCCTTTGGCGGTGAACGTGAGGGTCAGTCTGCCGTCGCTCCAGGACAGGTCGCCGTGCCATTGCCAGAGGAATGGATGCAGGGCGGCGAAGAGCACCGAGGCGGACACGATACCGGTCCACCGCATCAACCGTCCTCGACTATTGATGACGATGAAGCCACGGAAAATCAGCTCCTCGATGAACGAGGCCATTAGCGAATAAACACCAAATAGCACGGTTATTTTTGACTGCTGCTCGCTTAGTCCCAGGTAGATTTCACCACCGGTCTCCGCAGCCAGAATCACCAGCGCACCGATGGCCGCGATGACACAGGCGATTAACGTCGCCGGAGTTGCGCCAGGCAGGGCGCGCGGATCCGCCCGGCCAGCGCGGGTGGCAAGGTAGTCCGTTCGCCAGAGGAAGGCCATATACAGGCCGGCACCGATCATAAAGATTAGGAGCAGGGGATTTTCGGTCATCGCGAGGAGTGTGTGACTATTGATTAGCAATTTGGCCGTCTATGCCTAGCGTTAAAAAAGTTTATGCCTGTCACGACCACCCGACCCTCTGATCGCCCCGCGGCGCAGGATTTCGCCACGGTTTTCGCGCGTCTCAAGCCACATATGGGCGCGCTGGATGTTTTCTTGCGCAACCAACTCGCGGCGTTTGAGCCGGAGATCCGTGAAATGGCGGACTATTGCATCGATACTTCAGGCAAGCGCATCCGTCCGGCTCTTGTCTTCCTGAGCGGTTGGAGCGGCGACGGAACGGCCTCGACTGATTTGGTGCGGGTGGCGGCCGTGGTGGAACTCGTTCACCTCGCCACGCTGGTGCATGACGACATCATGGATGAAGCGAATATGCGACGCAGTCGCCAGACTGCCTCCCGTCAGTATGGCCCCGAAGCGGCGGTGTTGTTGGGTGATGCGCTTTTTGCGCATGCGCTCCACCTTGCATCCCAGTTTCCCACCACGGAAGTGTGTTTGGAAGTATCTAACTCCACACGCAAAGTTTGCGCGGGCGAGATCGTGCAGACGCTGCGGCGTGGAACTACCAACATCACGCGGCAGGATTATTTCCGGGTGATCGACTTGAAAACAGCGGAGCTCTTCCGGCTTTCGTGTTTTCTGGGGAGCAAGCTTGCCGGGTTTCCATTGGCGTTCGTCGAGGATTCCAGTCGATTTGGGCGCCACCTCGGTATCGCCTATCAAATTTACGACGATCTTGCGGATTTCTTCGGCCAGGAAAAGAGTATAGGCAAGACGCTCGGCACCGATTTGGTCAGCGGCAAGGTCACGCTGCCGCTGCTTGCCTTGCTCGACCGGTTGCCGGCAGAGGAACGTGCCGGCTTGGTCGATGAGATTTTAGGTCGTCGCCAGCCTGACTTGCCGGGCCGGCTGCGTCAGATGGGGGAACACGGCATTTTTGCCGCGGTGGGTGAAGAAGTGGAGAGCGAGTTGCTCAAGGCCGAGGCGGCACTTGTTCCGCATGGCGGACTCCCGCCGGTGCCGCTCCTCAGGCAACTTTGCGATACCTTACGCTATCGAGTCGGGAACTTGCGTCCGTAAACGGGATTCGCAATCGATGCGTGATGAGAGAGGTATTTCAGATTTGGATTTGCCGGAACGCCTCTTTTGTTGCAGTTTACCGTTCCCTGTCATGACCACCGCCTTTAAAGCACTCGCAAAGACGTTTGTGGCGTCGCCTGAGCGGCAGCAGGAAGCGGATTCCGATTGGGTAATCGTCCGGCGTGTTCAAGCGGGAGACGTGGCATCCTTTGACCAGCTCATTTTAAAATACCGGGAGCGTGTTTACGCCATGATCTATAACATGGCGTCGAATCGGGAAGATGCGGCGGATTTAACGCAGGACGCATTCATCAAAGCCTTCCAGTCCATCAACCGTTTCCAAGGGCAGTCTTCCTTCTTCACATGGCTTTATCGCATTGCGGTTAACTCAACTTTAACTCATATCAGACGTAATAAGTTGCGGACATTTTTTAGTTTCGATAAGGTTCATGAAGACGCGAAGGTTACGGAGGTGATTAGCCAGTTGACCGACAAGAAGGACGTTGAGCGCGATGTATTTGTGCATGAGCTCCAGGAAAAATTGAACGAAGCGATGCAGAAATTGTCTATCCCCCACAGAACCGTGGTAACTTTGTTCGAAATAGACGGCCTCAGTCATGAGGAAATAGCCGAAGTGATGTCGTGCTCCGTAGGTACGGTCCGCTCCCGCTTGCATTATGCGAAACAGTTATTACAGGCTGAACTCCACTCTTACGTCCGCCCATGATGCCACCTGACAGCACTCCCGGAAAGGTCACCCTCGAAGACCTGTTGCGTCTCAAACGCGCCGAACGTCCGCCCGCTGATTTTTGGGTCCGTTTCGAGCATGAGCTTCGCGCCAAACAACTGGCGGCGATCATAGAAAAACGTCCGTGGTGGTATGCTTTGCACCTGCCGCAGGCGGCCCGGGCCATTTCACGCTTTCAAGTTCCAGTCGGGGCGGCGGCAATTCTTGCGCTCACGTTTGTCGTGGTGGGCCAATATCGTCCCCGTGGCATTTCGGTTGATGAGGCTTCATCTCTGGCACCCGTGGTGGTTGCCCAGATTGGCGTGCTTACGCCGGCCAAGACGGCCACCGCGATTCCTGCGACTCAGACGGCTCCTGTCTCTCAGTCAGTCAACGTGGATGTTCCGGTTACAGCGGTCACCGTCGCTGGAAATTCGTCTTCGGCGCAGCCCATTGCACTCACCTCGATGATTCCTTGGGGACCGTCACGGGGTGTCGTCGCGTCGCCGGTTTCAAATGGGCCAGTGCAGGCAATCACGACCGGAGCTGAGATGGCGGCGTTACCCGACTTGGCGGTGACGACATTGCTCGACAACCATGGTCCGGCGACAGAAGCGAAGGCAGTTTCAGCCTCCGCCGTGGCTTCCGAAGCCAAAGCCGTCGCGGCTGTTGCCCAAACCACCTCGCCTCGTGAACTCCGCCGCGCGCGCCTCATGGCCGGTCTGGTGCTGGCGGACAACTCCGAAGGCGCGGACAACTCCCGCGTGCTGCATGGTCGTGAGCTGGTGACCAGCAGCCTGAGCGAAGATCAGCTTTATGATTCGGTCCACCGGGTTGGCCTCGGCGGTGATCGTCTCATGCTGAAGTTTTGAGCACGGCATTTCCTTTTTTATGATCAAAGACCGTGCGAAAACCTCGCACGGTCTTTTTGCTTTTGGAGCTGGAAAGGGATAGCGTTCATGTCATGAGAACAGAAAAAGACTCCATGGGGGCCATGTCCGTGCCAGACGATGCGCTTTACGGAGCATCCACCCAGAGGGCTGTGCTCAATTTTCCCGTCAGCGGCCGACCGATGCCCGATGCGTTCATTCGCGGCCTTGGCTTGGTGAAGATCGCCTGCGCCCGCGCCAACGAGGAGCTCGGAAAATTGACGCCGGGGAAAAGCCGGCTCATCCAGCAAGCTGCGCGGGAGGTGGCCGACAGGAAACTCGCCGCCCATTTCCCCGTCGATGTTTTCCAGACCGGCTCCGGTACCTCGACCAACATGAACGCCAACGAGGTCATTGCCAACCGCGTGAGCCAGCTCGCCGGCGAACCCATCGGCTCCAAAAAGCCCGTTCATCCCAACGATGACGTCAACCTCGGCCAGTCGTCCAACGATATCATTCCCACTGCGCTCCACGTGAGCGTGGCTGTCGCGCTCAAGCAAAACCTGCGTCCCGCGCTTGTGCATCTGCACGCCGTGCTTGAGGTCAAGGCACAGGCGTTCGCGCAGATTGTAAAAATCGGCCGCACCCACCTGATGGACGCCACGCCGCTGACGCTGGGGCAGGAGTTTTCTGGCTACGCCGTGCAGGTGGCGAAGGCCGTCGAGCGCACCGACAAGGCGATTGCCGCGTTGCGCGAACTTGCGGTGGGCGGCACCGCCGTCGGCACCGGCATCAATTGCCACCCCGAGTTTGCCGGCAAGGTCGTGCGCATTCTCGGCGAGGAGACCGGCATCGACTTCATCGAGGCCCGCAATCATTTCGAGGCTCAGGCCGGGCGCGATGACGCCGTCGAGGTCGCCGGCCAACTAGCGACTATCGCGGCGAGCCTCACAAAAATTGCCAACGACATCCGTCTGCTTGGCTCCGGCCCGCGCAGCGGTCTCGGGGAGATTCGCCTGCCGGCGACGCAGCCCGGCTCGTCGATCATGCCGGGCAAGGTAAATCCGGTAATGAGCGAAATGCTGGTGCAGGTGTGCATCTACACACAGGGACTTTCGCAGATGGTCGTGATGTGTGGACGTGACGGACACTTTGAACTTAACGTCACGATGCCGCTCATCGCCTACGCGCTGCATGAGTCGATCCACGTGCTCTCTAGCGGTGCGCGTCAGTTTGCCGACGCCTGCGTCTCGGGGCTCGAAGCCGACGAGGCTCGCTGTCGGGAGTTGGTGGCTCGTTCGCTCATGCTTGTGACCGCGCTCAACCCGCATATCGGCTACGATGCAGCCGCAGCCGCGGCGAAAGAGGCGCTGGCCACGGGGAAAACGCTCCGGGAAGTCGTGCTCGCGAAGGGCTTGATGGATGCGGTTGCGTTGGACGCCGCGCTGGATCCGCTGTCGATGACGGGGCCGCTTAAGCTTGCCCGCAACAAGTGATGATAAGATTATAGGACAATGGCGGATCAGCGTATGTCTTTGGCTGCCGCGGCGGTGACGCCGCCGGGTAGGCAGGCGCCGCATCCGTTGACGAAGAAATCGTTGCCCTTGTTGTCCACGAGGATGAATGCGGGGAAATCCTTCACTTCGATTTTCCACACGGCTTCCATCCCGAGTTCGGGATATTCGAGGACTTCGACCTTCTTGATGTTTTCCTTGGCGAGGATTGCCGCCGGGCCGCCGATGCTGCCGAGGTAGAAGCCGCCGTGGTCTTTGCAGGCCTTCGTGACCTGCGGGCTGCGGTTGCCCTTGGCGAGCATCACCATTGAGCCGCCGAGCGACTGGAAGAGATCGACGTAGCTATCCATGCGCCCGGCCGTAGTGGGACCAAAACTACCGGAGGCGTAGCCCTTCGGAGTCTTGGCGGGGCCGGCGTAGTAAACGGGGTGGTTCTTGATGTAGTCGGGCAGACCCTGACCGGAGTCGACGCGCTCCTTGAGCTTGGCGTGGGCGATGTCGCGGGCGACGACGAGCGAGCCGGTGAGGAGCACGCGGGTCGTAACGGGATGCTTCGACAACTCGGCAAGGATGGCGGGCATCGGCTGGTTGAGGTCGATGCGCACGGCCTTGTCGTCCTTCAATGTGCGTTCGCTGGCAGGGATGAAGCGACCGGGGTTGGTTTCCATCTTTTCCAGCCAGATGCCGTCCTTGTTAATCTTTGCCTTGATATTGCGGTCGGCGGAGCAGGAGACGCCGAGGCCGACAGGGCAGCTCGCACCGTGGCGGGGCATGCGGATGACGCGGACATCGAGTGCAAAATACTTGCCGCCGAACTGGGCGCCGATGCCGCTGTTTTGGGCGATCTTGAGGACGAGTTTTTCCGTCTCCAGGCAGCGGAAGGCGCGGCCCTCGTTGTTGCCCGTGGTGGGGAGGTGGTCGAGGTATTTGGCGGAGGCGAGCTTGACAGTTTTCATGCAGGCCTCAGCGCTGGTGCCGCCGATGACGAGCGCAAGGTGGTAGGGCGGGCAGGCGGCGGTGCCGAGGTAGGAGAGCTTGTCGGTGACGAACTTTTCGAGGCCCTTGTGGTTGAGCAGCGCCTTGGTTTCCTGGAAGAGGAACGTTTTGTTGGCGGAGCCGCCGCCCTTGGCGACGAAGAGGAATTTATACTCGGAGCCCTCGGTGGCGTAGAGGTCGATCTGTGCAGGCAGGTTGGTGCCGGTGTTGACCTCGTTGAACATGTCGAGCGGCGCGGTCTGCGAGTAGCGGAGATTTTCCTTGGTGTAGCACTCGTAGATGCCCTTGGAGATAAATTCGGCGTCGTTTGCGCCGGTCCAGACTTGCTGGCCTTTTTTGGCGACGACGGTGGCGGTGCCGGTGTCTTGGCAGAAGGGGAGGATGCCCTCGGCGGCGATCTCGGCGTTTTTCAACAACGTTGTAGCGACGTAGCGGTCGTTGGTGGAAGCCTCGGGGTCGGCGAGGATGGCGGCGACCTGCATGAGATGCTTTGGGCGGAGGAGAAACGACGTGTCGCGCATGGCTTGCTGGGCGACGAAGGCGAGCGCCTCGGGATCGACCTTGAGGATTTCTCGGCCTTCGAAGGTCGTGGTCGAGATGCCTTCCTTGGAGAGCAGGCGATACTCGGTGTCATCAGGACCGAGAGGAAGCAGGTCTTGGTAAGAAAACGGAGGCGTGGCCATGAGGGGAATCTAGCCACAAATTCAGCCCGTCGGACGACGAAAAACGCCTATGCGCCCAAAAATTAGCAAGATTTGCGGAGGATAGTAGCGGAGATTCGGAGGCGGTGTTTCAGGTGCGACCTGCGAGTTTGTCGATTAATCCGTGTAGACGGGGAAGCTCGGCGGTGGTCGCAAGGCGGGCGGGTTGGGTGCGCCAGCCGAGGGCTTCACCCGGCCAGGTGCCGTGCGCTACGAAGGCGTCGAGCGCTTCGGCGAGGCCGTCAACGTGTTGGTAGAGGTTGCGCTTCTGATTGTCGTTCCGTGAGGAGATGCGCTCCGCTGGGAACGTCGTGATCTCGCCGCTGGAGAGGTAGGCGAGGGCGTTGAGGTGAACGAAAGGTCGCGAGTCGATCAGGCGGGTGGCGGGGCGTTCCACCTGTCTGCGCAGGCAACGGTAGTAGGCGCGGTGGTTTTCGATGACGGGATCGAAGGGTGGCAGGGGCAGGCGTTCGCGGTGACCATCGGGCCAAGCGATCTCGGTATGCGAGCCAACCTCATAGGTGAGCGTGGCGTTTTCGCAGACGACGGTCTCGGTCTGGCAACTGTTGCCGTGGCATGCGTGGGTGAGGGCGAGGCGCAGGGTCGCGCCGTTTTCGGTGACGGCCTGCATTATGAACGTGTCTGCACCTTCGATTGGATGGGCGCGGTAGAGCTCGGCCTTGACGTGCTGGAGCGACGCCCACTGGGCGAGGGCGGGGCCGCCGGCCCAGAAGAGGGTGTTGTGAACAAAATGCGCCATGGCATTGCCACAGCACGAATCGAGGATGAGGCGTCCGTCGGGAGTGAGAAGGCGGCCGGCCCAGCCATTGCGTTGGAAGTAATGATCAGAGCGCGGCCAGAGGGCGAGAAGGCGGGCTTCACGGAGCGCGCCGAATTCGCCGGCGAGGATGCGTTGTTTGAGCGCGAGGCGGAAGGGCTCGATAATGAAGTTGAAGCCGACCAGGGTGGGGCGGGGCGCGTCGTCGTCGGTGGCGATCATGCGCTCAAGCTCCTCGGGGTCGAGGGTGGGCGGCTTTTCGAGATAGACGGCGAGGCCTCGTTCGACGCAGGCGCGGTGCATTTCGGCATGCAGCGAAATGGGCGTGGGGATGACCACCATGTCGAGTTCGCCGGTGCAGGCGGAAAGCATCTCGCGGTAGTCGGAGAACACACGCACGCCGCGTTTGGCAAACTCCCACTCGGTTTGCTGCGCGGCAAAGAAGCCGGCCTGCGGATCGCAGGTGCAGACGAGGCGCGACTCGCCTTTGGTCTCGAGGGTGATCAGAGCTCGGTGGTGGGCCCCCGCATAACCTCCCATGCCGATGATGGCGATTCGGACGGGGGGGGGGTTCATACGATCTTGAGCTTAGGCAGGTCCTGGCCATCGACAAGGCCGACGGGCTTGCCCTTGGCGTCGATCACAATGAGATCGTCGATCTTGTGCGCCTCAAAAAGGTTAAGCGCATCCACGCCCAGCGCGTCCTCGGCGATGACCTTGGGCGAGCGGGTCATGAACGTGGCGACAGGTTTGGCCAGAAAATCGTGGCCGGTGAGCGCGCTGCGGCGGAAATCGCCGTCGGTGAAAATGCCGGTAAGCTTGCCCGACTTCGGGTGGACGATGGCGATGCTGCCGCTTTTCGCCTTGGTCATCGCCAGAATGGCGGCCTGCGTGGCGGTGGTTTCCTGGGCGATGGGCAGACGGTTGCCGCTGCGCATGATGTCCTTCACACGGAGGAGGAGAACCCGTCCGAGGTTTCCGCCGGGGTGGTATTGGGCGAAGTCGTTGCGGGTGAGTCCACGGGCGGCGAGTAGCACCATGGCGAGTGCATCGCCCAAGGCGAGGGCGGCGGTGGTGCTGGCGGTGGGGGCCAGTTTGAGCGGGCAGGCCTCGCGCGGCACCTGATAAATGAGCTTGAGGTCGGCATTCTTGGCCAGTTCGGAGGCCGGGTTGCTGGTAAAGGCGACGATGCGCACGCCGAAACGCTTCAGTGGCGGAATGAGTCGCAGTACCTCCTCCGTTTGCCCGCTGTTGCTCAACAAGAACGCCAGATCGCCCTTGCCCACGAGGCCGAAGTCGCCATGGAGCGCCTGGGTGGCGTCGAGGAAACAGGCCGAAAGTCCGATGCTGTTGAAGGTGCCGACGAGTTTTTGAGCGATGTGGGCCGATTTGCCCACGCCGCTAAAAATGATCTTCCCTCCTCCGCCGGCCGCCGCCTCGACGCCCCGGGCGGCTTCGACAAATTCTCCTCCCAAGCTGCGTGAGGTCGCCGAGAGCGCCTCCTGTTCGATTTTGATGCAAGCCCGCGCGCGGCTTAGGGTGGTTTTTAGGTCGAGGGACATTTAGAGTTTGAGTCGAAAGTCGGACTGCGAGACTTAGGAGTAACTTTTTATCGTTCAATCCCATTTCCAGACGTCGATGAGGTTCCGCTTTCCATTCATTTGCCTGTGTGCGCTCGCCGCGTTGTTTTTTGTCGCGGGTTGTGAGCGCGCCGATTCCTCGCCTTTTGCGGCCGAGATCGACGAGCCGAATTATCGTCGCGGCAAAGATCTGCTCCGCCAGGGGCGCAACCAGGAGGCGCTCGCCGCCTTCCTCAAGGTGGTCGAAAAACGCGGTGACGACGCTCCGGAGTCCCATCTGGAAATCGGCATCCTTTATCAAAAGCACATCAAAGATCCCATCGCGGCGATCTACCACTATCGCAGATTTCGCGAGCTCAAACCGAATTCGCCACAGATTGATCTTGTGCGCCAGCAGATCGACTTGGCCACGCGCGAATTCGCCCGCACGCTGCCGGGCCAGCCGCTGGAAAACTCGATGGAACGCATCGACCTGCTCGATAAACTCGACCAGCTCCAGCGCGAAAACGCCCAGCTGAAAGAACAGCTCATCGCAGCGAAAACGCTCACGGTCAATAC
Source organism: uncultured Verrucomicrobiota bacterium (assembly GCA_903904685.1). Classification (GTDB taxonomy): domain Bacteria; phylum Verrucomicrobiota; class Verrucomicrobiia; order Opitutales; family Opitutaceae; genus Rariglobus. The sequence continues at coordinate 3,277 of CAIVDS010000038.1, read as the reverse complement.
GCCGCGTGCCCCCGTGGCGGTGATCGCGCCCGATGCTGTTCCTTCGGTGGCGGTGAATCCGGAGGATTCGCCCATCGCGCGTTCGCCCGATCCGGCGCCGGAGCCCGCGGCGGTCCCAACGATGGTTCCTGTTCAGTCCCAGAAGCCGACTGTTTCTCTCAATCGCCCCGGCGTGCAGACGCCGGCCTCGCATCCATCGACGCCCATCGTCATGACTCCCGGGCGCAAGCACTCCGTGGCCAAGGGCGATACGCTGTTCAATCTCGCCCAGCGGTATTACAACAACAAGTCACGCTGGCGCGACATCTACGCGGCGAATCGCGACCAGCTCTCCAGCGAGAGTGCGCCGCTGCACATCGGCATGCAGTTGAAGATCCCGTGAGGTAAGCCATGCCGCGCACCTCACGCCGCACGTCTGTCTTCACCGAGTCGCTCATCCGTGAGATGTCGCGTGTCGCCGCGAAGCACGGTGCGATTAATCTCTCGCAGGGTTTTCCCGACGGCGATCCGCCCGCCGCGCTTGTGCAGGCCGCCAAGGATGCGATGGACGCGGGTCGTCACCAATACGCCGTCACTTGGGGAGCGTCCGAGTTGCGCGATGCGCTGGCCGCCAAGCTCACCCGGTGCACCGGCCTGCCGGTCGATCCGCTGAGCGAGCTCGTCGTTACTTGCGGCGCGACCGAGGCGATGCTCGCGGCGGTGATGACGGTGTGCGATCCGGGCGATCGCATCGGAATGTTTTCGCCGTTCTACGAGAACTACAACGCCGCCGCCATTCTCAGCGGCGCGATCGCCGTTCATGTGCCGCTGCACCCGCCGCGCTACGGTTTCGATCCGGCGGAATTGCGCGCGGCGTTTGCGACCGGCGGCGGATTGAAGGCGTTTATTCTCTGCAATCCGTCGAATCCATGCGGACGCGTGTTCACAAGGGAGGAGTTGCTGCAAATAGCGGCGCTGGCGGAGGAGTTTGACACGTTTGTCATCACCGACGAGGTCTATGAGCACCTCGTGTTCGATGGGCGAAAACACGTTTATTTCGCGACGTTGCCGGGCATGGCGAAGCGCACGTTGAGCGTGTCGTCGCTGTCGAAGACGTTTTCGATCACTGGCTGGCGGCTCGGCTATCTCCACGCCTCACCGGAGGTCGTCGCGCAGGCGCGCAAGGTCCACGACTTCCTCACCGTGGGCGCGGCGGCTCCGTTGCAACACGCCGTGGTCACGGCGCTGAATTTTCCCGCGAGCTACTACGAGGCGTTGTGCGCCGAATATCAGGCGCAGCGCGACATCCTGCTCGGCTATCTTGACCGGACCGGCCTTGCCTACACGCGGCCCGAGGGGGCGTATTTCGTGATGCTCGACATTTCCCCGTTCGGCTTTGCGAGTGACGTGAAATTCGCGCACTGGATGACGAAGGAGATCGGCGTCGCTCCGGTGCCCGGATCGAGTTTCTTCGCCAACGGCGAGAACCGCTACGTGCGTCTCAACTTCGCGAAGAAACCGGCGACATTGCACGCGGCCGGAGAGCGGTTGCTCAAATTGAGGCGAGGATGACAACGACCGTCACTCTTAACCCTGCGATTGATCGCACGCTGACGATCACCGGTTTCAAGACCGGGGCGGTCAATCGTGTCGAGAAGGCGAGCGACCGCGCCGGTGGCAAGGGCGTCAACGTCGCCGCCGCGCTCGCCGAGAACGGCCACGCCGTCGCCGCGCTGGGGTTTATCGGCCGCGCCAACGAATCCAGCTTCATTTCGTTTTTCGCTGCGCGAGGCATCGAGGACCGTTGCCTGCGTTTGCCGGGCGAGACGCGCATGGGTATCAAGATTTTCGATCCGTTCCGCCGCGAGACGACCGACATCAATTTTCCCGGACTGACCCCCGCCGCCGCCGACCTTGACGCGCTGCGCGGACAAATCGCCGCGCTCTCCGGCGGTTGGTGCGTGCTGGCGGGCAGCCTGCCGCCCGAGGTGCCGTCGGACGTTTACCGCGAATTCATCGCCATGCTTAAACAACGCGGCGTTCGCACGGTGCTCGACTCCAGTGGCGAGGCGTTGCGCGAGGCTCTGCGGGCCGCGCCCGACATCATCAAGCCCAACGTTCACGAGCTTGAGGCGTTGCTTGGTCGCGCGTTGCTTGGCGAGGCTGCCGTGATCGCGGCGGCGCGCGAGTTGGTGGCGGGTGGCGTCGGGATGGTCGCCGTCTCACGGGGTGCCGACGGTGCGTGTTTCGTGACAGCCAGCGAAATTGTGACCGCCGTGTCGCCGGTTGTGGACGTGCGCAGCACGGTGGGTGCGGGGGATGCGATGGTCGCCGGCATTGTAGCGGCGCAATTGCGCGGTTTGCCGCTGGCCGAGTGCGCACGTCTGGCGACGGCGTATTCGCTGGCTGCGCTCACGCGTTCGGAGTCGGCCCCGCATGGGCGGGACGAGGTCGAGGCGTCCTTGGAGCGCGTGCGGATTGCCTCAGTTTAGGCTCATGCACCGATTTTAAACGCAAAAACCCCGCTGGTGAGGCGGGGTCGATGTTGGGACCAGAGGTGTTTAGGCCGCGGTTTTGCGGCGTCGGATAGCGGCAAGCGCGAGAGCAGCCACTCCTACGAAGCACGCATAGGTCGAGGGCTCGGGAATCGAGGGCGAGCCACTACCGAGTGCAAGGTAGTTCGAGTCAACGATGATGGTGTTGTAGTAACCGCTGGTCGGTAATGTCCCATAGTAGCCGGCTGATGTGGCGGGGGGGGCATAACTCAGGGATCCGGCACTCAGCGTGATGACATCGCCGACTGTTAAAACGGTAGGCGCTGTGTCGAGGGTTGCACGAAACACGATGTCATTAATGTTAACGTCATTGTAGGCGTAATGTGAAAAGAAATTATTGATTGTCTGGGTGCCGTCGCCACTGCCCGCGCCCGTGCTGTTGTAAGTGGGTGCCGCTCCTGCAACAGGACCAGCAGTGAGGAAAATGCTATCTGCTCTGGTTACCGTCTGAAAAACGAAGTAGGGGTTCACGCTGGAAACAGTGCTAGTGCCAGCGAGCGTATAAGTGATGGGAGACGACCAAGAGACCACGACCTCTGATCCAGAGCCGCCGGAAAAAGTCAAGAAGACGGAGGGGCTTGCCTTGGCGACGCCGGTGACCGCGCCCGCGATTAGCAGGCAAGCGATGAGACCGCGGGTGACACGGGACCGGGGAAAACTTGATGCCTGAGAAGACGAGTGATTAAGGGGTATTACTAATGAGGTTTTCATAATGCTTTTTGTGGGTTGGCCGATGCTGATGT
>CAIVDS010000037.1 GCA_903904685.1 uncultured Verrucomicrobiota bacterium | reverse complement strand
TCGTGCCGCAGAGCAGCGCGACCATGCGGTCGAGACCAAAGGCGATGCCACCATGAGGCGGCGCGCCGTAGGTAAATGCCTTGAGCATGTAGCCGAAACGGCTCTCGACCACGTCGGCCGGGATTTTAAGGACATCCTCGAACACCTTCTTCTGCAACGCAGGCTGGTGAATACGGATCGAACCGCCGCCAAGTTCCATGCCGTTCAGCACAAGATCGTAGTGCTGGCCACGCACGCGTTTCGGATCGGTGTCGAGATACTCGGCGTCCTCAGGAACCGGCGCGGTGAAGGGATGATGCGTGGCCGCGTAGCCGCCGCGCTCCTCGTCGTAGGACATGAGCGGAAAATCGATCACCCAAAGGAATTTCCAGTCGTCGGCGCGGATGGCGAGCTTGCCTCGCTTGGCGAGAAGCTGGGCGGCTTCGAGACGGATGCGGCCAAGGATGGCGCAGGCCTTTTCCCACGGAGCGGCGGCAAAGAACATCATGTCCCCTTCTTCCACCGCAAGGTTGGCGGTGATCGCTGACTTCTCGGCATCGCTAAAAAATTTCACAATGGGGGATTTCCATTCGCCCTTCTCGGCCTTGATAAAGGCGAGGCCCTTCGCGCCGAGGGATTTCGCGATGTCTTCGAGCGCCTTGAGCTCGCCTTGGGTGAGATCGGCGAGGCCCTTCGCGTTAAAAGCCTTGATCGAGCCACCACCGGCTACGGTGGACTGAAACACCTTGAAGGCCGAGTTCTTGAACGTCTCCGAGAGGTCGGTGAGTTCGAAGCCGAAGCGCAGGTCGGGCTTGTCCACACCGAAGCGGTTCATCGCATCGACATAGGGCATGCGCAGGAACGGCGTGGGGATGTCCACATTGATGACGTCCTTCCACACCTTCTTCACCATGCCCTCAAACAGAGCGTAAACGTCTTCCCGGGTGATGAACGACGCCTCGACGTCCACCTGGGTGAACTCCATCTGGCGGTCGGAGCGCAGGTCCTCGTCGCGGAAGCAGCGGGCGATCTGGAAATACTTTTCCACGCCGGCGACCATGAGGATCTGCTTGAACTGCTGGGGCGACTGAGAGAGCGCGTAGAACTCGCCGGGATGAATGCGCGAAGGCACGAGGTATTCGCGGGCGCCTTCGGGGGTGGATTTGAAGAGTGCGGGTGTCTCGACCTCGATGAACTCCTGGGAGTCGAAGTAGTCGCGGATGGACTTCGCGGCGCGGTGGCGCAGTTGGAGGTTTTTGCGCATCTTCGGACGGCGCAGGTCGAGGTAGCGGTAGGTGAGGCGCAGATCCTCGTTGACCTTGTCGCCGCCGATGTCGTCGAGCGGAAACGGGGGCGTGTCGGAAAGATTGTGAATCGTGAGCGCGGTCGCGTCGACCTCGATGGCGCCGGTGGGCAGATGGGCGTTGACCGTGCCTTCGGGACGGGGAACCACCAGACCGGTGACACCGATGACGGACTCGGGCTTGATATGCGAAGCCTGCGCGCTCAGCTCGGGATTGGTTTGCGGGTCGAACTTCACCTGCGTGATGCCTTTGCGGTCGCGCAAGTCGATAAAGAGGATGCCGCCGTGGTCGCGGATGGAGTCCACCCAGCCGATCAGCGAAACGGTCGCGCCTAGATCGGTTGAGGTGAGTTGGGCACAGTGATGGGTGCGCTTCATGGTAATCAAAAGTCTGTCACTCAAGTCGAGGCACGCGGGGCACCGCAAATCTAAACTCATCGCCGATAGTCTTGTCGGTGGATGAATTTGAAACCAAGGAACAACCATGGAGGAGTCCGCCTAGGCCGGATTGGGTGATTTTACTTAGATGAGCCGTGATAATCCCCCGATATACAATCGACCGAAAACAGGCGATCCTCACGTCATGTTCACCCCAGATCGCGACCACTCCTCATTTATCGAGTCTGTTTTAGTGACCACCCGACACCCCTCCTCCGCCGCTCTGATCGGCTATGCGACCAAGAGCCCGCGCAAGGTCCATGATATTGCCACCCTGCTCGACTATAGCCAACCCGGTGCAGGGAACTTGGTCTGGCTGCCCCAAAGCGAACATACGTTCCAATTCTCCTCGTCGAATCGTTTTGATGTCATCCTGCTTGATCTGGCGGCGGCGAGTGCGGCGGAAGCTGAATCATTGCTGAAACTTCACCTCTCCCGCCCGACTCCAGTGGTCGTGGTCGTGGACACGGCCCATGAAGATTTGGGCTTCGCCGCTCTCAAGCGTGGGGCGTCCGGACTCGTTTATGAGCACCGCCTCACGAGGAAATCCCTTGGCCGGGCGTTGGAACATGCGCTCACGCCGGCAGGCAACGGAGCCTGCGCGGCGTGAAAGATATTCAGACGCCCGACCTCAGCCGATGATCAGACTTTGACCGGTCATCTCAGCCGGTTTGGGCAAACCCATTAAAGAGAGAATCGTCGGGGCGATGTCCGCCAGACGCCCACCCGAACGCAGCTTGGTTTTTCCTGCCGCATAGCCTTCGCCCACCACGAAAACCTCGACGAGGTTCAACGTGTGAGAGGTGTGCGGGCCGTTGACGACCGGATCCCACATCTGCTCGCAGTTACCATGATCGGCGCAGACCAGCGCGTAGCCCCCAACCTTTCTAAGCGCGGCGAGCAACTCCCCAACGCCCACATCGGTCGCCTCGCAAGCCTTGATGGCGGCAGGCAGCGAACCGGTGTGACCGACCATGTCGGGATTGGCATAGTTGACCGCGATGAATCCGTATTTGCCGGATAAAATGGCCTCCTTCGACAAGGCCGTCACCTCGGCGGCGCTCATCTCCGGTTGCATATCGTAAGTCGGCACCTTCGGGCTGGCTGGGCACGCGTTCACCTGACCGGGAAACGGCTCCTTGCGGTAGTTGTTAAAGAAAAAGGTAACGTGCGGGTTCTTCTCTGTTTCTGCACAGCGGAACTGGCTGATGCCGGCGTTGGTAACGACTTCACCCAAAATATTTTTTAACTTCGGCGGCTTGGGCGAGATAACTTTCACCGGCAGTCCGGCTTCATACTCGGTCATGGTCGCATAGTAGAGATCGAGCTTAGGACCGCGCGCAAACTCCTTGAAATCATCCATCACAAAAGCGCGGGTAATCTCGCGCGGACGATCGCCTCGGTAGTTGTAGAATACCACTGCATCCCCGTTGGAAAACGTCGCGAGCGGCTTGCCGTCGGCCCCGAGAATCGCGGTGGCGGGGATAAACTCGTCGCCCTTCTGCGTTTCGCTGAGCGGCTTGTCGTAATAATTCTGGATGGCGTCCTCGGCGGACGGCGCGGTGGCGGCAAAAGCGCGGCCGGTGAGCATGTCGTAGGCTTTTTGCACGCGCTCCCAGCGATTGTCGCGATCCATCGACCAGAAGCGGCCGCAGATCGACGCGATACGGCCATAACCGAGTTGACGGATCTTTGCCTCGACCTGGCGCACGAATTCCAGACCACTTTGAGGTGCGGTATCGCGGCCGTCGGTAAATCCGTGGATAAACACGCGATCAGCCGGAATACCGTCGAGCTTCGCCTGCACGAGCAGTCCGTAAAGATGCTCCAGCATGCCATGCACGCCACCGTCGGAGACGATACCCATGAGATGCAGCTTGGCCTTCGGCGAAGCCTTCAGACGGACGACGACGCCATGCCACACGGCGTTGGCCGCGAGCTGTTTTTCAGAGAAGAGCTTGTTGAGGCGAACGAGTTCCTGATCGACGATGCGGCCCGCGCCGATGTTTTCATGCCCGACCTCGGAGTTGCCCATCTGGCCGTCGGGCAGCCCCACATCCAGACCGCTGGCGCTGACCAGCGTGACGGGCGAAGCAGCGCGCAGCGCATCGTCGGCGGGCTTGTTGGCCAACGCCACGGCGTTGAACTTGGCCTGCTCGGGATGCGGGTTGCTGCCCCAGCCGTCGCGGATGATAAGAAGAACAGGTTTACGCGGTGTGTTCATA
>CAIVDS010000036.1 GCA_903904685.1 uncultured Verrucomicrobiota bacterium | reverse complement strand
GTTCAGCCCAAGGCCTGATCGGCCCTGCCTGGCGGCTGCGAATGCCTCAACCCGATCCCGCTTGGCTCCGGCCCGGCGGGGTTCTTTGTATCACCGTCGGTTGAATTGAGGCAGAACGCGCCCGGAGGGCGCGTTCTTATATCAATATCCTCAAGCTTCTGATTTTAAATAGCCTGACCACTGCTGTGGGCCTGCGGTTGCAGACGACTGGATTTCATGCGCACTTCCTTCCAACCGGACGACCCAGCACAGTCTTCCCTGCCCTGCAACCACTCGCTCAGCAGTCCTTAGATAGCTCTTCCGAGCGCGCCTTCGCGGCGAGCACGGTCTCCAGCATCATTCCACGAAAATCGCGGGCTTCCATTCGCTTCAAGCCGGCAAAGGTAGTGCCATTGGGCGACGTGACTTGATTGCGCAGATCTTCGGGTTCCGCTTGAGTATGCGCCATGAGGCGGCCGGCGCCGAGCACGGTTTCAACGGCCAGCATTTGGGCGGTCTCGCGATCAAGACCGGCCTTCATGCCGGCTTCTCGTAACGCGGCGGTGAACTCGAACACATAGGCCGGACCACTGCCGCTGACGGCGGTAATGGCATCGATCTGTGCTTCGTTGACGGCGACGTGACGGCCCAAGGCGTTGAGCAGAGATTGCACGAGAGCGGTGTCGGCGGCGGATAAGGATGCCTGGCTGCACCAACCAGTGATGCCGGCACCGATTTGGCCGGGTGTGTTGGGCATGGTGCGCACGAGGTTGCGGGCCAGGGGGAAGACGCGGGCGAGGGCGGACAGGGGCTTGCCGGCCAGAATGGAGAGCACAAGCTTGCCGGCGGTCAGCTGGGCCAGACGCGGATCGGCGGAAGAGAGGTGCTGAGGCTTGAAGGCAAGCACGACCAAATCGGATCCATCGAGCAGTTCCGGTAGATCAGCGCAGACTCGGATGCCGGTGCGTTCGGAGAGAAGACGAGCGGTGTCGTCCTTCCCACCGAGGCAGGCGAGGTCAGACGGGGCGGCGACGCGTTGGTTGAGGAGACCATCTACGATGGCAGAGGCCATGCGGCCGGCTCCGATGAAGGCGATCTTGGGCATAACTTAAGCAGGAGATGAGACTTTTTTTACCTTATACTCGATCGGATGAGTGATGATCGCGATGGAACCTCCGCCAGGACGATCTTCTAGTGAGAGTTCACCGCCCAAATTGCGCAGCGCATGGCGGGCCACCGTCAGGCCCATGCCGACGCCCACGGTGTGTTTGCTGCTGATAAAGGGTTCAAACATATGATCGCGGATATCCGCTCCCACACCGTGGCCGGTATCCTCGATGAGGATCTTCACGTAGCGTCCATCGGTTTTCTCGATGAGCTCGGTGCGCAACCAGATCGGGCGTTGGACGACGGGCTTGTCGCCGTAGGATTCCCACGCGTTGATCAGAATCTTTCCAATCACGTCTTCAAACACCTCGACATGGGTGTCGATGGACTGTTCGCCCAGCGGGTTGGAAAGGATGATGGCCTGTGAAATATTAAAATCGGCTTGATAGCGGGCGACTGCGCCGCCGAGCAGTTCGTCGAGTTTGCCCCGGACAAGCGGCATGCGGGCCTTGATCACGAGTGTGCTGAGCTGGCGGATGATCGAGACGATGCGTTGCAGTGCCTGATCCACTTGGAGTGCATTGCGCTTCACCTGCTCGGGTTTGTCGGAGTGACTGGAGATGAGATCGAGGTAGCCGAGGGCGACGCCGAGCAAGTTGTTGAGATTATGAGCCACGCCTTGGGTGACGGCACCGATGGTGGCGGCGCGGCGTGATTCCGCGAGGCGTTTTTGCAGTTCGATCATCTCACGACTGATGGCGACGAAGCGGAGCTGCGTTTGCACGCGGGCGAGGGTTTCGTCCAAGTCGATCGGCTTGGTGATATAATCGACTGCGCCGACACCGAGACCTTCGATTTTGCCTTCCTTGGAATTGCGCGCCGTTACAAAAATAATCGGGATTGACCGTGAGCTTTCCGCGGCTTGAAGGCGCTGACAGACCTCGATGCCGTCCATGTCGGGCATCATCACATCAAGCAGGATGAGATCGGGTTTGTCGGCTTCTACCCGCAGCAAGGCATCATGCCCGTTGTAGGCCGTGGTCACATTGATGCCCGATTTCTCCAGCTTACGTTTGAGTAGCTGAACGTTGATCGGCTGGTCGTCGACAACCAGAATTTTGGGAGCGAGCATCGTGGTGTCAGTTAAGTGCCAGACGTGTTACGAAGCAAGGCTTGCCCTTGTGCCTTGCGGCGATCTGCCGATGAGCTCCGAACAAGCACGACTATGAGGCGTGAGCCTTGTAGGCTTTCACGGTGTTTTTCATCAGCATGGCGACCGTCATGGGACCTACGCCGCCGGGGACGGGCGTGATCTTACTGGTCAGAGGCGAGACTGATGAGAAATGGACGTCGCCAGTGAGCCGGTAGCCGGTTTTCTTGGTGGCATCGGGCACGCGGTTGATGCCCACGTCGATGATGACGGCACCGGGTTTAACCATGTCGGCAGTGACGAATTCGGCGCGACCGATCGCGGCGATAAGCACGTCTGCCTGCCTGGTGAGCGAGGCGACATCCTTGGTGCCGGAGTGGCAAATGGTGACGGTGCCGTTGGCGCCCGCTTTTCTCTGAAGGGCGAGCAGGGCGACGGGCTTGCCGACGATGAGCGAGCGGCCGAGCACGACTACGTGCCTACCCTTGAGATCGGTGCCGGAACGGGCGAGCAACTCCATGATGCCTGCGGGCGTACAGGCGACGAAGCCGGTATCGTCCTCTTGGGCTACCTTGCCAATGTTGAGAGTATGGAAGCCATCGACGTCTTTGTGCGCAGCCAACCGGCGAAAGGCGGCAGGCTCATTGAGGTGTTTTGGCAGGGGAGATTGCACGAGAATCCCGTCAACGGTTGAGTCGGCGTTGAGATCGTCGATCAGTTTTTCCAAATCGGCCTGCGTGATGGTTGCGGACGGAAGGATAATGCGGCTGATGATGCCGATGTCGGCGGCGGTTTTCTCCTTTTTCTTAACGTAAGAAACCGAAGCGGGATCTTCCCCAACGCGCACCAAGACGATGCAGGGTTTGCGACCTGTGAAGGCCGTCACTTCAGTTTTGAGTTCGGCAATGATGTCCGCCGCTATTTTATTACCGTCGATCAGTTCCATGGGATGAAAGGAAAAATACCCGTGAAAAAATCAGCGCAGTTGCAGGCTCTCGACGGCGATCACCATGTCTTTGGAGCCCGGCACGGCCTTGGCGGTGCCATAGACGATGACGGTGCGGTCGGTGTATTTGGTGATCTGTTCGGTCGCGAGGAGCTTGCTGACGTCGAGGTAGGCATAGCGCACTCCAGAATCGTCGTTGAGTTGGAAGTCATACGGGCGGCGGGGATGGAACGCGCTGTAGGTCGAGGCGAGCTTGCCTTGGAAAAGTCGCGGGAGAGCACTAGAGCCACCGTCGCCCATGGGAGCCGCTTTGCCGGGCGTCACGATGGCGGGTGCCGCCACGGTCGCATCTGTCGCGGTCACCGAGGGGACGGAAACGGTAGCCGTGGTTGTCTTGATGGTGCCCGCAATTGGTGTCGCGGCGGTGGACAGGATGTATCCGACAACTGGTTTCGAGAGCTTAAGCTGAGTCCATTTTCCATGGAGACCGGTGATTTCGGCAGTGTCGCCCGTCTGGGCGAGAGCGAGGATGGGCGCGTCGGTCTTGGGCTCGGTGCGATAAGGGGAGCCGGGGCGGACATCGAGGGCCTTGTTGATGTCTTTGTTGGCGGCGTAAACTTCATGGGGGCCGGCGAGGGTGACGGCGAGCCAGCCGGCGGGAGCGGTGACGGCGGTGGCAATGACGGGTTCGGCACCAGCTTTAATAAAGGCGATGGTGGGTGAGGTTGCGTCCGGTTTGGTGTGAACGGCGGCGGTCTCGGCTAGCGGCGCGGCGCCGAGCGCGGTGAGGGCGGCGGTCAGGGCGACCGCGAGGCGGAGGGTGTTAAGCTTCATGTTTTTTAGGAAGGTCGGTATGTTTCTTGGCGTTGCGGGCAACAAGGGCCGCGGCATGCGGATGCAAGCTGGGCACTTTAAAGAGTAAATTGATCTCCTTCGTAGAAAGTTGTTTCATCGCCCGCAAAGGAATTCCTTTCAGCGGAAACGAGCCAATCTGGTAGCGTTTGAGGCGTTTCACGTCGTAGCCGAGCACGCTGAAGAGCTGGCGTATCTCGCGTTTCTTGCCGTGGTGCATGTGCACGTCGAGATCGCTGCCAATACCTTCGACGTTGGGATTAACGAGCACGGCATGTTCGACTTTCAGGCGCTCGCCATCAACCGTAATGCCTTTCAACAGGAGAGGAATGCGGGCGCGGGGGAAGGGTTTTTTGAGGGCGACAAAATAGCGTTTGATGACGACGTTGCGCGGGTGCATCAGGCGGTTGGCCAGATCGCCATCGGTGGTGAGGATGAGCAGGCCTTCGCTGTCCTTGTCTAGGCGACCTGCACAGAAAAAGCGGAATTTTGAGAATTCGCGGGGCAGCAGGTCGAATACGGTGTCGGGATTGAAGGGGTCGTCATTCGAACACACGAGGCCGTTGGGCTTGTGCATCGCGAGGGTGATTTTCGGCTGGGCCTTGGCGTGCTTGATGGGCTTGCCGTTGACGGTGACCTTGTCGATGCTGGGGGTGACTTTCTGGCCGGGGATGGCTTGTTTGGCATTAACCCAAACTTCGCCTTCGCGGATCATGACTTCGGCATTGCGGCGCGAGCATATGCCGGTCTCGGCGAGATATTTTTGAAGGCGTATAGGCTCGGAATCGCTCATGGACGGTGAAGTTGGCTGTAAAGTTCCCGCTTGTGCAAGCTTGCGCACTCGTTGTGTGGTGCGAAGTAAAACAAAGGCTTGCGAGTGCGCAGGGCGGCGCGCTCATTTAGAAGAACGATATGTCTGTTCCGGTCACTCCATCCATCTTCTCGAAGGACAATCCGTTCCCGGCGAGAATCACCGAGAACCGGTTGCTCAACAAGGCCGGTTCCGCGAAAGAAACACGCCATATCGTCGTCCAGCTTGGCGACAGCGGCCTGAGCTACAAGGCTGGCGACTCGCTGGGGGTTTTCCCCATCAACCGTCCGCTCGTGGTGGCGGAGATACTCGAGCGTCTTGGTGCGAGCGGCGATGAGCCGGTCTTGCCTGCGGTGTTGAAACTCTCTGAGCCGGTCAGTCTGTATGCAGCGCTGAGCCATAAGCTCACCATTGACAGCCCGACCTTTAAAATCCTCGCCACACTGCTTGCTCGGGCGACTGACGCCGGTGAGAAAGCGAAGATCGAGGCGCTGCTTAAGCCCGAGGCCAAGGAACAGCTCGCCGGTTATCTCGCCGAGCGCGAATACGTTGACCTGCTTGTCGAGTTTCCCTCGGCAAAGCTCGCACCGCAGGAGTTTGTCGATCATCTGCGCAAGCTCATGCCGCGCCTCTATTCGATCGCGTCTTCCCCGAGGGTTTACCCGCATGAGGTTCACCTGACCGTCGCGATCGTCCGCTACACCACCAATCATCGCGAGCGTCACGGCGTGTGCTCAACGTTTATGGCGGACCGCGTGCGTGTCAGCGAGACTCCAACTATGATCTTTGTGGCCGAATCCCATTTTTGCCCGCCCGAGGACATTACCAAGGACGCTATTATGGTCGGTCCTGGCACGGGTATCGCGCCCTTCCGCGCTTTTGTGCAAGATCGCATCGCCGTCGGCGCGACCGGCCGCAACTGGATATTCTTTGGCGAGCAGAAGGCTCAAACCGATTTTCTCTATCAGGAAGAGTGGGAAACCTACCTTGCCAAGGGCCAGATCACCCATCTCGACCTCGCTTGGTCACGCGACCAACTTCACAAGATTTACGTGCAAGACAAGATGCGCGCCAAGGCTGCCGAACTCTGGGACTGGATCAAGAACGGCGGGCATTTCTATGTCTGCGGCGATGCCAAGCGCATGGCCAAGGACGTCGATGTGGCTCTTCATGACGTGATCGCCCAGCAGGGCGGCATGTCACCCGAGCAGGCTGCCGACTACGTGAAGCAGATGAAAAAGGACAAGCGCTACCAGCGAGACGTTTACTGATTGAAAATAAAGAAAAGCGGGTTGTGGCGGCGAAATGGGTTCATGGCTCTCGCTGGCTCAGCTTGATATCTTTCTACTCGCCACCCTCTACTCACTACCCGCTACTTTCTCTTCCATGACATTTACCAATCGCACCGCCATTGTAACCGGAGCCGGTCGTGGCATCGGCAAAGCTATCGCCGAAGTCCTCGCCTCGAAAGGCGTGACCGTCATCTGTGTTTCCAAATCTCCCGAGACCTGTGGTGCTGTTGCCGCTGCCATCTCCGCCGCTGGCGGCAAGGCCGTTGCTCGTCCTGTTGATGTCTCTGATGGTGCGGCTGTCGCAAAGGTTTCCGGGGAGATCATCAAAGAATTCGGCAAGATCGATATTCTCGTGAACAACGCCGGCATCACCCGCGACGGCCTGCTTGCGCGCATGTCGGACGACGACTGGAATGCTGTCATCCAAACAAATCTAACGAGTTGCTTTCACTGGACCAAGCACATCGGCTGGCCTATGTGTCGCAACCGCTGGGGTCGTATCATCAACATCTCATCCGTCTCCGGCATAATGGGCAACGCTGGTCAGGCCAACTATGCCGCCGCCAAAGCCGGTATGATCGGCTTCACCAAGTCTATCGCCAAGGAATTTGCCCGGCGCGGTGTCACCTCCAATATCGTGGCCCCCGGCTTCATCAAGACCGACATGACCGCCGAACTCAGCGAGGAAGTTCAAAAAGGAGCGACCGCGCTCATCCCCATGCAGCGCTTTGGCGAAGCCGTTGACATTGCCAACGCCGTCGCTTTTCTTGCCTCCGAGGAATCCGGATATATCACGGGCCAAGTTTTTACCGTTGACGGCGGTATGGCGATGTGACCCCTTCAAACCCTTATAAAACACTTATCATGGCCGAACAAAAAACCATCGAACAACGCGTCAATGAAATCATCGTTAACCAGCTTAACGTAAACGAAGAACAGATCACGCCCCAGGCTTCGTTCCTGGACGATCTGGGCGCCGATTCGCTCGACACCGTCGAGCTGATCATGGCTTTCGAAGAAGAGTTCAAGGACGAGATTAAGGGAGAAATTCCTGAGTCTGACGCCGAGAAGCTCACCACCGTCGGTCAAGTGATCGAATACATCACCGCCAAGGCCGCCGCTAAGTAAGCAATGCCTCGTTTCCCGGCGTTCTACCGAGCCTCTCACGAGACTGTCTGGTAGGACGCCTTTTTGTTTTAAGACCTTACGCTTTTTTGTTCCATGGAAACCCTCCCTGCCTCCCAGCGTGTTGTTGTCACCGGCCTCGGCGCCATTCATGGCCTTGGCCACACCGTCGATGCCTTCTGGGCGAGTCTCCTCGCCGGCAAGAGCGGCATTGACCGGGTGACGCTTTTCGATCCCGCCGCCTTTTCGACCCAGATGGGTTCCGAGGTCAAGGGATGGAACGTCGAGGAACACATGGACCCCAAGGAAGCGCGTCGCAACGATCGCTATACCCACTTTGGGTTTTGTGCGGCTAAGCAGGCTTTTAAAGATTCCGGCTTGGATATGGCGCAGGAAGATCCCGACCGCATCGGCGTGTTGATCGGCTCCGGCATCGGTGGAATGCTTACCTTTGAAACCCAGCTTAAAAAGCTTTTTGATGGAGGTCCTCGCAAGGTTTCCCCCTTCACCATCCCCGCTCTGATCGGCAACATTTGCTCCGGCATGTTTGCCATTGAGATCGGTGCACGTGGTCCGAATTTCGGCATCGTGTCCGCCTGCGCCACTGGAACCCACGCCATCGGCGAGGCCATGCACATGATCAAACGTGGTGATGCGGACATCATGGTTGCTGGCGGTGCGGAGGCGGCCATCACGCCCTTTGCTTACGCCAGCTTTTGTTCGATGCGCGCCATGAGCACGCGCAACGATGATCCTACTACGGCGAGTCGTCCGTTTTCGCTGGGGCGCGATGGTTTCGTCATGGGCGAAGGTGCCGGGGTGATCGTTTTGGAATCTCTTGAGCACGCTCAAAAACGTGGTGCCCGTATTTATGCCGAAGTAGCCGGTTATGCCGCCACCGCCGACGCCCATCATATCACCATGCCCGATCCCGAGGGCAAAGGTTTGGGGATGGCCATGACCCGTGCGATTCGCGCTGCCGGAATCACGCCCGACCAAGTTGATTACATCAACGCTCACGGCACCTCCACGCCTTACAACGACAAGTTCGAGACGCTCGCCATCAAGCGGGTTTTGGGTGATCGGGCGAAGTCGGTGCCTGTCAGTTCCACGAAGTCGATGACCGGCCATTTGCTTGGCGCCGCCGGTGGTATCGAAAGCGTCATTAGCATCAAGACGCTGCAAACCCAGTCTATCGCTCCCACGATTAATCTCCACGAACCCGATCCTGAGTGCGATCTCGACTATGTTCCAAACGTTGCGCGTCAGTCAAAAGTGAAGGTCGTTTTGAGCAACAACCTTGGCTTCGGCGGTCAGAATGCAGCGATTGTTTTCAAAGCGGTTGGAATATCCTGACGCCCCAATCGTGGCGGTCAGGCTGGTCAAGGCGGGGCTCCTGTCGGACAGACTTGATCTTTTTTTGGCATATAGCGCCAACCTCCCCGCTCACCGCCATTCGTGGCGCGGATAGCGACGTGACAGATCGGCCTTCACCTTAGGATACATGTCGCGCCAGAAACTCGTGAGATCGTCGGTCACCTGGATGGGGCGCTGGTTCGGCGCAAGCACCTGAATCTTCACCGGCACTCGGCCATGTCCAAGTGAGAAACCGCCCTGAATACCGTAAAGTTCCTGGATACGTGCGCTCATCACAGGCTGGCTTTCCTTCGCATACTCGATACGGGCCTTGCGGCCATTGGCCATGGTGAGGCGCTCCGGCAGATAATCATCAAGTACCGCAAGTTGCTCGGGCCGCAGCCAGTCGCGCAGCGCGGGCATCACGGGCTTGTCTTTCAACTCTCGCGCGCCGTAGCTGCCATAGCACACCTGCTCGATGAGCGTCGCCTTATCGGCGTCGGTGATCGGCGTGACCTCGAGTTCGGGAAACCACTCGGCTAATCGGTTCACACGGATTATCCACTGGTCCACGGCTTCGTTCCACTCCGTGAGGATGATGTTGCCGGCGAGCACCTGCCGGGCGAGGAGCGCCGCCGCGTCGCTCGCGGGCGGCTCGTAGGCGGTCGGCTTCGATTCCAGCACGAGATCGCGAAAGCGCCGTTCGCGGCGGGCGATCACCCGGCGGGCGGACTCGTCATAGACCACGCCGACCGCGTCGCGGTAGTCGTCGGGAAAAAGTTCCTTGAGCCACGGCTCTTCAATGGCGGTCGCAAGCGAGAGCAGCACGTTGACCTCACCGCCGCGTCCCTCGACCTCGCTCACCTCGGCGGCGACGAGAAAGGCCGCCTGCTGCATGGCGCTTTCGCGGGCGAGCACGCCGCGGCGGTTATGCACGAGGTCGCAGCGCAACGTGCCGCCATCGAGCCGCTTCGCGAGTTGGTCGGAGAATCCCGCGAGCACGCACTTGCGCACCTGCGCGCCGTCGATGCGCTTCTCGCTCACGTCGAGCTTTTCTTTCTCGGCAATTTCCAAGAATTGATTGAACAACGGTCCCACTAGTCGCGCACCCTGCGCGTGAATGCCCAACCGCCGGCACGCATCCACGGAGTAGTTGTTTTTGTCCGCGTAACTCCAGGCGCGCATCAGGAGGAAGAAATCGCTCTCGTGCTCCCCGCCGAGGATATCCTCGCGCGCGTCCTCGACGGCTTTCGTCGCCCCGCGCATGAGAAACGTGCGGCCCTGCGTAAGCGCTGCCATGAGCGCCACCGGGCGCACGCACCCGCGAACATCCGCCTCCAGCAGCATGCGAGCATAGCGTGGATGCACCGGAAAGCGCAGCATCTTGCGCCCCGTTTCGGTGATGACACGGTGCCGTCCGCCCAGCGCACCCAAATCCAACAGCAGCGATTCCGCCCGTTCCAGCGCCTTCGGGTCCGGTTTCTCCAGCCAAGGGAAAGCCGCGATGTCGTCGATGCCGCTCGCCTTCAGCGTCAGCACCACCTCGGACAAATCCAGTCGCTTCACCTCAGGCAGCTCCTGCAAGGCGCGGCCGCCGTGCTCGCGCTCGGTCCACAGTCGCACGCACACGCCGGGCGCGGTGCGACCCGCGCGCCCCGCGCGCTGGTCGGAACTGGCGATGGATATTTTCTCGATGAGCAATGTGTTGATGCCGCGATGCGGATCGAAACGCGCCATGCGCGCCAACCCGCAGTCGATCACCACGGTCACGCCGTCGATGGTGAGCGAGGTCTCGGCGACGTTGGTGGAGACGATGACCTTGCGCGTCTCGTATTTCGCCACCGCGCGGTCCTGCTGGTCGGGCGGCAGTTCGCCGTGCAGCGGAAAAATCACAAAGTCCTTCAGCTCTCGCACAAATTGCAGCGCCTGCAGCGTTCGGTTGATCTCGTAGGCGCCCGGCATGAACACGAGCAGGTCGCCGGTCGTCTTCGCGGCCACCCGCGCAGCCTCGCGTGCGGCCACGTCCCACACGGGATCGTGGTCGAAGTTCACGCTCTTCGACAGGTATTCCACTGTCACCGGATAACTGCGTCCCTGCGACGTCAGCACCTCGCACGGCGCGAGGTAGTCCCTCAGCACCGCCGCATCCAGCGTCGCGGACATCACCACGATCTTCAGGTCGGGCCTCGTCGTCTGCTGGATCTGCAACGCCCGCGCCAGCGAGATGTCGCCGTAGAGGTGGCGCTCGTGAAACTCGTCGAAGATAAGCGCGGCGACGCCCCGGAGGTTCGCATCAAACGACATTTGCCGCAGCAGAATGCCCTCGGTCACGAAGCGGATCTTCGTCCTCTCCGACACGCGCGACTCCAGCCTGATCTGATAACCCACCTCGTCGCCGAGCTTGCAGCGCATCTCCTCGGCCACGCGTTTCGCCAGCATGCGCGCGGCGAGCCGGCGCGGTTGCAGCACGACGACTTCGCCGCGCCCAAGGAAGCCGTGCGCCATCAGCATCTGCGGGATTTGCGTAGACTTGCCCGAACCCGTCGGCGCCTGCACCACCACGCGTCCGGTCGCGCGCAAGGCGGCCACGAGCGTGGATTCGAGTTCGTAGACTGGCAGTTCGTGCGGTGAGACGGGCATTGTGGCGGAGCCTCTTGTTTTCCACCTGCGACGGCATGTCCAGCCTTGGTGCATGATATGCGCAGATTATCGGCTGGTCATTCGCCCGTCGCCGCTTTCCGCTTTCCGCTTCCATGCAAGCATCCCCGCTCCCGCTCTGGCCTCTCCACGCTCCCGGCGCCCTTGGTGAAAATCCACAGGACGTCCCCACCCTAACCGCCTTCCTCCCTCCTCAGGGCAAGGCTAACGGCGCCTCCATGCTCGTCCTTCCCGGCGGCGGCTACGGCGGCCTGGCCGAACACGAAGGCAAAGGATACGCCGAGTGGTTCGCCGCCAACGGCGTCACCGCCTACGTGCTTCAATACCGTCTCGGTTCCCACGGCTACCGCCACCCGCGCATGCTCCAGGACGCCGCCCGCGGCCTGCGCACGGTGCGTTCATGGGCACGCAGCGCCGGTCTTGATCCGGCCCGCGTCGGCATCATCGGCTCCTCCGCCGGCGGACATCTTGCCTCGACGCTGCTAACGCACTTCGACCTCGGCAGCCCCGATGCGACCGACCCGATCGAGCGTGAAAGCTCCCGTCCCGATCTCGGCATCTTGTGCTACGCCGTGATTTCGTTCGGCGAGTTCACTCATCAGGGGACCAAGGCCAACCTGCTGGGCGATGCACCGTCCCCCGAACTCGTTCGCCACTTGTCAAACGAGCTTCAGGTCACCCCGCAGACTCCTCCCTGTTTCTTGTGGCACACCATCGAAGATGCAGCCGTGCCGATCGAAAACAGCCTGCACTTCGTCCAGGCCCTCCGTCGCAACCAAGTGCCTTTCTCGCTGCATATCTACGAAAAAGGCAGGCACGGCCTCGGCTTGGGCGCAGGCGCGCCGCCGTGGGCCGAACAGTGCCTCTTCTGGTTGAGCGAGCGTAATTTCCTTGCCGCAGCCAAGCCCTGAAGCGCCACCCAAACGTCAATTCTCGATACCCTCCGTTCGGATTGTTTTCTGGCGTTGCACCAACCGGATTAGCCAACTTGGGATTATGACATCGCGAACGGTGTGGTGGCAGTTGCCGTTGTCATCTTTTTCGTTGGCGGATTGGCAGTCGCGAATATCGGCAGCGGGCCGTCGCGGTTGCAATCGGTGCGTCTCGTGGCCGCAAGCGAGCCCGAATGGGTTGCGGCGAGTTTCATCAATAAATGCATCCCAGACTCTTCGATAAAAAAACGATGCCTTCGCAGTCCGCTCAAGGCTCAAGTGGAGCGGCCTTTCACCTTGTCCGAGAAACCATAAGTTGATCTAACTCGCCAAGACCCTTTACGGGCTTCCTACTTGATGAAGAGTGTAGCACCCAAACAACGCCTATCAGTAACGCAAGGCCATAGCCCCGTGAGAGTCCTCGTGAGTGGAGCCAATGGACATATCGGCGGTTGCCTGATGGGCGGGCTTCCCGACACTTGGCGGATCACAGGCATTGATACCCGACCCGGGAAGGATCCGCGGGTAATGGTCGGCGACATTACCGCCATGGAGAAGACCGGCTTGTCGCCAACGGATTTTGACGTGGCAATCCATCTCGCGGCGAACCCGAACGAATGGCATACTTTCGCGGAGCTGATTGAGCCCAACATCGTCGCCTGCACCGCCTTTCTGCACTGGTGCGCCGAGGGGGGTATCCGGCGTTTGATCGTTGCAAGCAGTATCGAGGCATTCCTCGGCCGTCGTCAGAGCGACGGGCCGATCACCCCTGATGGTCCCTACCGCCCGCGCAATATCTATGGTTGCGCGAAGATTTACACCGAGATGCTTTGCCGCATGCTTCATCTCCGGCACGGTTGCGATACCTTGGCCGTTCGCTTGGGGGCATCGGCGTCCGAGGCCTTGGACCGGGAGTTGTCATCGGACCCGGAATACCTGAAAGTGCGGCTGCCCAAAGCGGAAATGATCGAAGCCTTCCGGCGTTTCGTGATCGAGCCTTGGACCGGTTCCCGGGAGGTTTTTCTGGGAGCGGACGACGGGGCTTACATGCCAACCAGGGAAAGCTTGAATTCGCTGTTTATGAAATAAACCAATTTTCCCCCAGCAGACTTAAAACAAGCATCCGAGACGTCCGAAAATAACCCCACGATTACGCGAGACGCAGCCCAGTTTAATTTCAGAGAGTGGAGTTGGGATACAACTTCCTTTAGTTGATCTAAGAACCGTTTCATAAACAGTTTTAAATGGCACACAGCTTAGTTAAGCCTGTCTTAACATGACAACGACATGAAAACCGCCCGCCCGCTTCTGCTCAGCTTGTGCCTTGCCCTTAATCTGCATGCGCAAACGAGTGAGCTTCTCGCCCTCTCCTCCGCCCCAACTATCCCGGCAACCGCGCCGACAGAGCGAACACCTGAGACGCTCGACACCCTTCTGGGCCCCATCGCCCTTTATCCCGATGCGCTTGTCGCCCTCATTCTCCCCGCTGCGACTACGCCTTCCGACGTCGTCCTCGCCGACCGTTACGCGCAAGCCAAGGGTGATCCCGCCGCCGTCGCCGCCCAACCTTGGGACGACAGCATCAAGACCCTCGTCCGCTACCCCGATGTGTTGAAATGGATGGATGACAACCTCCCGTGGACCCAGTCGCTTGGCCAAGCTTACCTCGACCAACCCGCAGATGTGATGAACGCTGTGCAACGTCTGCGTGCTCGCGCCCAAATTTCCGGAGCCCTGATCAACACACCGCAGCAACACGTGCTCACCAGTGGAAATATCATTATTATCGTCCCCGCCCAACCGGAGATCATCTATGTTCCAGTTTACGACCCGCAGATCGTCTACGTGCAACGCACGGTTTGGGTGAGCCACCCGCTTTTATTATTCGGCATTGGTTATGCGTTCGGTCCATGGTCCGGATACGACTGTGATTGGGACAGTCGCAATATCCGCGTAATCTCACGCCCGCATGGCTGGCAAAACCATCCGCGGTCTTGGAACCACGCAGGCATTCCGTCCGTTATCCAACCAAGCCATCCTTGGCAGCCGACCGTCCAGCGTCCACGTCAGCAACAGCCGCTCAATACTCAATCCGTCTCCGTCAATTCCCAACAAACTCCCGACTTCCATTTCCTCCCTGCGCCCTTTTCCAATTCGAATAGCTCCCCCGGCATGAGGCCTTCGACTCCAAAACGTCCCGCGCATCCTCTCGTTGACCGCTCCAGCCTCGTCCCGCCAGCAGCCAGCGGCATTATCATCGCACCCACGGTGCCTGTCATTACGCCTAAGCCTGCCCAGACTGCTTTTAGTCCTACCCAGACTTCCACCCTTCCAGCCCCCATCCATCATCCACCGTCTGCCGCACCGTCTTCGCGCCCGATCATCAGCCCTACCATGGCTGCAACCTCCGTTGCGCAACCAGCGACGCCTCCTCAAGCGGTCAGATCTTCGTCTCATTGGAATCCACCATCTCAGGGCAGGACGGATTACCCCGTTAAAATTCAAGGTGATTAGCAAAATTCTATCAGCTTTAAGGGCAACAAACCATCCCTCCCCTCTCCGGCCTGCTAAAGCATCCCCCCTAGGCAATGCTCCAGCTCGCATAAGACACCAGAGGACGGACTGCCGGAGATATGCTTTAGGTTGTGGCGATTTTGAGAGCCTGATCGATATCGGCCAAGATGTCATTGATACCCTCGATACCCACCGAGAGGCGCACATAGTCGGGCGTCACACCGGTCGCGATCTGCTCTTCCGGCGTGAGTTGCTGATGCGTGGTGGAGGCTGGATGAATGACGAGGCTCTTCGCGTCGCCGATGTTGGCTAGGTGCGAAAAAAGTTTCACCGAATTGATGAATTTCTGACCGGCCTCGGCGCCGCCTTTAATGCCAAACCCGACGATGCCGCCAAAGCCGCGTTTTAAATATTTCGCGGCGTTCGCGTGAGCGGGATGGCTCGGCAACCCAGGATAAACCACCCAGCTAACTGCCGGATGCTGGCTCAGGTGCTTCGCGACCGCCAGCGCATTGGCCGAATGCTGCGTTTGACGAAGAGACAGGGTCTCCACGCCTTGCAGAATTTGGAAGGCATTAAACGGACTGAGCGCCGGCCCTAGATCGCGCAGGAGTTGAACACGCACCTTGAGGATGAAGGCGACGTTGCCCAATCCGGGAAAGTTTCCCAGCGTATCCCAGAACTTTAGGCCGTGGTAACTGGGATCGGGATCCGTGAACTCGGGGAACTTGCCGTTGTTCCATGCGAACTTGCCCGAATCCACGATGATGCCGCCGAGCGAGGTGCCATGGCCTCCAAGATATTTCGTGGCCGAGGCCACAATGATGTCCACACCGTGGTCAAAGGGCCGCACTAAGCCGATACCGATGGTGTTGTCCACCACAAGGGGGACGCCCGCCGCGTGAGCGATCTTCGAGAGAGCCGCGAAGTCGGGCACGTCGAGCTTGGGGTTCCCAATGGTCTCGGCAAAAATCGCGCGGGTCTTGGGGCCGATGGCTCGACGGAAGGCCTCGGGATTGCCCGAGTCCACGAATTTCACCGCGCGGCCCAGCTTCGGAAACGTGTAGTGGAAGAGCTGGTAGGTGCCACCATAGAGGTTGTTGGCAGCGACGATTTCGTCCCCGACCTGCGTGATCGCGAGCAAGGCCAGAGTCGTGGCCGACTGGCCCGAGGCGACGGCGAGCGCACCGGTGCCGCCCTCGATCGCAGCAACACGCTGCTCCAACACGTCAGTCGTCGGATTCATGAGACGCGTGTAGATGTTGCCGAATTCTTTCAGCGCAAAAAGATTGGCGGCGTGCTCGGTGCTTTTGAACACATAGGAGGCGGTCTGGTAGATAGGCACGGCACGGGCGCCGGTGGCAGGGTCGGGCTTTTGACCGGCATGGAGACCGATGGTGGCGAGATCTTGGGTTGGGTTACTCATGGTTGTTGTGACTTAGGTAGTATGGTTTCTGATTATAAAAATCCAACCGCCGAATCCTCTCCGGCGTTACAAACAAATCCGCAGTCCGTCGTGAGCAAATGTTACGCCTTGGGGAAGTTGAGCACACCACTTTGCGTGCTCCATCAAATGTGTGATATGCGTGAGGTAAGTTTGCGGCGCACCAATCTCCGCCGCTGCAACCAGAGCCTCGGCCACGGTCATGTGCGAGGCATGCTCGTCGGGACGAAGTCCATCGAGGACGACGACATCGGAATCACGGGCAAACTCGACCGCCTCACGAGGGACCCGCTTGCAGTCCGTGTAGTAGGTGAATTTCTTCCCGCTGCTGCGCTCCGTGAACACCAACCCGAGCGTGTTGATTCCTCCGTGTGGAAGCAGCGTCGATTGGATGGTCCCTTGCTGCAAATCCAACATGCCGGGCATCTCTAGTAACCTGAAAGCCGGATAACCCTTCACGATTGGCCGCTCCATGATCGTGTAAGGATACATGGAGAGGACCCGACTCATGCCCTCATCCGTAGAGTAAACAGGCAGCGCCACCCCTCCGAGCAAATCACAAAACCTCCTCAGATCATCCATGCCGGTGATGTGATCGGCGTGTCCGTGCGTGAGAATGAAGAGATCAACCCAGCGGATATTTTCCCGCAGGCACTGCAGGCGAAACTCCGGCGCCGCGTCCACCTGGATATGCAGTCCGTCCATGATGACATGGATGGAAGTGCGCATACGCTTATTACGCGGATCGCTTGATGTGCATACAGCGCAGTCGCAGGCCAGCATGGGAACACCCTGCGAAGTGCCGGTGCCTAGAAAAATGACTTCCATGGGACCCATATACAACGGGCGAGACGGATAGCGGGCAAGCCCGCGCAACAGTTCCCACGAAAACGTCACAAAAAACCGGCGCGCCTTGCAGGCGCGCCGGTCGTGAATAATTTGCTGCTAATCAGCGGGACTTAGTAGTCCATGCCGCCGCCGCCCTGGGGCATAGCGGGAGCCGGGGTCTTATCCGGTGAATCAGTGATGATGCACTCGGTGGTAAGGAGCAGGCCGGCGATGGAAGCCGCGTTCTGAAGGGCGATGCGGGAGACCTTCGTGGGGTCAACCACACCGGCCTTGACGAGGTCTTCGTAGGCGCCGGTGGCCACATTGTAGCCATTGGAACCCTTACTCGCGAGCACCTGCTGAACAACGACCGCACCTTCGACACCGGCGTTGAAGCAAAGCTGCTTGAGCGGGGATTCGACGGCGCGACGGATGATCTGCGCACCGAGCTTCTCGTCACCCTCGAGGGCGACGATGCAGGCGTCGATGGCCTTGGTGGTGCGCAGGAGGGCAACACCACCGCCGGCGACGATGCCTTCCTCGACGGCCGCACGGGTAGCATGGAGGGCGTCCTCAACTCTCATTTTCTTTTCCTTCATCTCGGACTCGGTTGCCGCACCGACATTGATGACAGCGATGCCGCCGGCGAGCTTGGCGAGGCGCTCCTGGAGCTTTTCCTTGTCGTAGTCACTGGTAGTTTCCTCGATCTGGCGGCGGATCTGCTTCACGCGCGCTTGGATGTCGGATGACTTGCCGGAACCTTCGACGATGGTGGTGTTTTCCTTGTCCACCACGATACGCTTGGCCTTGCCGAGGTCGGCGAGCTGAACGTTTTCCAACTTGATGCCGAGGTCTTCGGAGAGGAGGCGACCGCCGGTGAGAACGGCGATGTCTTCGAGGATGGCTTTGCGGCGATCACCGAAGCCGGGGGCCTTGACGGCGACAACGTTGAGCGTGCCGCGGATCTTGTTAACAACGAGGGCGGCGAGGGCCTCGCCTTCGACGTCTTCGGCGATGATGAGGAGGGGCTTGCCGGTCTTGGCGGTCGTCTGGAGGAGGGGGAGGAACTCCTGGAGGTTGGAGATCTTCTTCTCGTGGATGAGGACGTAGGCGTCTTCGAGGATCGCTTCCTGGCTCTCGGCGTTGGTCGAGAAGTAGGGGGAGAGGTAGCCCTTGTCGAACTGCATGCCTTCGACGACGTCGAGGGTGGTCTCGATGGACTTGG
>CAIVDS010000035.1 GCA_903904685.1 uncultured Verrucomicrobiota bacterium | reverse complement strand
TCTCCGCCAACATTTCCCAACTCCAAAAAAACTATTCCCAACACTGGAAAAACTATTCCCAACATCGAAAAAACTATTCCCAACTCTCGATTAACTATTCCAAACATCACAAAAACTATTCCCAACACTCGATTAACTATTCCCAACATTGCATCAACTATTCCAAACATGAGAAAAACTATTCCCAACTCTGCGTTGGCGAAGCCTTTTTCTCCTGGTTGGAAGCATTTTGCGCGATGGCCAAGGTTTTTCACCCCTCGGGGTCGACTTGGGGCGTGCCGGCAAAGGCCTTTTGCGCCCTATCGCATTCAAAAGGTATCAAAAGGGTAGGGCGAGGCATCCCTGCCGAGCCGCGGCTCACCGGGACGGTTCGCCCAACCGTCACCACGCATTCCTAGGCTTTTGATCGAGAAAGGGTGTTGCGCGGGAACGAAGAGGTTTGCCCATCGGGGCAGCCCCAAGGCCGTCCGGCCATGCCGGTTTGCCGTCCGTCGAAGCCGGTTGAGGCTCCGGAGAAGCCGGTTTTGCCAATGGTAGGAGTTTGCTGACCCTCGGCAGAGTGCGCGTTGGCACCAGACAAGCCGGTCGGGGTCAATCCGAAGGGGCCGGAGCGAGCGGTATCGATTTATACGGGCAGGCGATGGGCCGCCGCACTTGGTTTTTAAGGCTTGATTGCCAAGGCGGGACTGCCTGGCGCGGGGGGCGTCGTCGCGTAGCGGAGGTCGGAGAGGTCGTCGCCGTCTTTGCCGGCGAGATCGATGGAGAACTGCCACTGCCACTGGAAGAAATTGGAATAAAACCAGAGGCGGTTCCAGCCGGCGCGGAGTTTGGCGTCGACGACGACCTGGGTGCGGGGCGCGGCGAAGACCTTGCCCTCGAAGAGGAGGTCGTTGTTCATCCAGAGTCTTTCGGCGTGGACACGGGTAAAGGTCTGGGAGCCGAGAGTGACCTGGACGGTGCGGTCCTTGTCGCTGCGAATCCAGCGGGCGCCGTAGGCGATGTCGCGCTGCTGGAAGAAGCCGACGGCGGAAAGATCGACGCTGCCGGGAGCGCCGCGACCGGGGTAGTTGACGGTGGCGATGTAGCGTTGCCAAGGCGGCGTGGTCTGCTCGCCGTGCGCACCGTCGAAGGTGACGGGAGCGAGCCAGGCGGAATCCTGCCGGAGGGTCTGGTCGAGAGGTTCGATGTCCTTGGCGGGATCGAAATCGGTGGTGCCGCGAATCAGGCCGAGACCGCGACCGGGGCCGGTGGCGATGCGCCAGGCGGCGGGGATGACAACCTCGGCGGTGCGGACGAGGTCGCCGGCGGCGGCGACGAGGGTGATCTTGTTGACGAGCCGGTCGAGCGGGCCGGAGACGGTGAAGTCGCCTTTCGCGGCGGTCTGGCTCGGCGGCGCGACGTCCCAGCCGGCGGGGACGGTGGCGGTGACGTTCACGTTGGAGGAGGAGGCGGTCGGCGGCGTCCACTGGTAGTGGATGACGAAGGTGTGTTTGGCGTCATCGGGGGTGCCGGGCCGGATGTCGAAGGCGTAGGAGAGGGCGGGCAGGTCCTTGTCGGCGGGGAGGTAGACGCCGGCGTATTTCTGCTTGAGCCGCTCGGCGGCGTCGGTCTCGCCCAGGCCGCGCAACATGCCGACGGCGACGGCGACAGGCATGGAGGGGTGGACGAAGTCGCCCGCGAAGTGGAAGTCGGGCTTGTAGCCGCGACCGAGGTTGAGGTATTCGACGGCGGCCTCGTGGGTGGGCAGGATGACGGCGTGTTCTTCCTGCGCGAGCTCGACGAGGCGGTGGTTGAGTTCGTTCTCGATGCGAATCTTGGGGCCGTCGAGATCCTCGGTGAGCGGGGTGATGGTGCCGAAGGCGAACAGGCGCGGATGGGCGCGGGCGCGGATGGCTTCGACGAGGTCGTGGTAGCGGTTTTTCCAGGCGTCGAGGTCGGCGGGTTTCTCGGAGACCTGGGGGTAGAGGAGGTCGTTCATGCCGAGCATGACGACGACGATGTCGGCGCCGGCATCGAGGCCGGATTTGACCTCCATGGGCGTGGGGCTGTCGGGCTTGTCGAGGAAGACGGGCTGGGTGCGGCTTTTTATCTCCATGCCCTGCCAACTGCCGACCGCCGCGCCGCTGGCGCCGAGGGCGTTGACGGAGATGTGCCAGCCGGGGTGGGCGTCGGTGATCGCTTGGGCGACCATGGAGACGAAGCCTCCTTTGCCGCCTTTCCAGCCTTGGGCGGTGATGCTGTCGCCACAGAAGAGGATGCGGTCGTTGTCGCGGACGATGGTGTCGGCTCGGAGCGAAACGCCGGGCAGGGCGAGGCCGAGGAGGAGGGAAAAAAGCGCGAGACAGGCGGCGGTGCGAAGGGTAGTCATGACGATTGGCCGGGATTCCCCGGTCGGCTTCAGGTTCACGGTGAGTTGTGGTGGTTTCATGCGATCTTGTTGTCAAGCGACCCCTTGGCTTGGCCGTTGCCGAATGGACCGATGGGATGCCTTGGCGAAGCCGGGGCGGTTTGAACGCGGCACCGAACGGGCGGTCGACAGAGGGTGATACGCCCTTTCCGTGCAGAGAATCGCCGCAGGGTCCTTGCTTGGCATATGATTTGCTAGGGAGAACCCGGCTAAAACATTCGCCGCGGACAAACTGCGGGGAAGACCAGGCCGACCTACAAACAAAACACACAAGCCATGATCAAACATATGACCAAACTGACTGGTTGGACCGCGTCCCTCGTGGCGCTGGCCGCGACCGCCTCCGCCGATGTCAAAGTCAACGACAACCTCTCGCTTAGCGGCTACGCCGCCGCCGCGGGAACGATAACGGACACCAATCCCTCCACATCCCCCAAGGATACGCTGTTCAACTCGGGCCACGCCAATCTCGATTCCGCGTTGGTCGCGGCTAACGGGAAATATCAGGATTTCACCGCCAAGGTGAGTCTCTTCTATGTTCCCAACAAGGGCACCGCCGCCGACACTTCCGGCATTTTGGACGCCTACGTGGCCTACACCAAGGGCGAGGTCACCGTCACCGTCGGCAAATTCAACAGCTATATGGGCTATGAGTCGTTCTTTGCCTCGAGCATGAACCAGCTCACCTATGGTTCGACGATCGCTGACATCGACACCTATCACACGGGCGCCAAGATTGATTACACGACCAAGACATTCGGCGCAGGCGTGTCCGTGACTGACTCGGAGTTTGCCAGCACCGGCTTCAATCGCGGCGACGGCAATTACAAGCATGTCGGCACCGAGGTTTATGTGACCTACTCCGGCATCGACAAGCTGACCCTCTGGGAAGGCATCGGCTACGGCGATCAAGACCCGACCACCACCGGCCCCGCCGGCTTCTATAACGACTTCGTGAACGATCTTTGGGCCAGCTACGCGCTGAACGCCAAGACGACCTTGGCCGCCGAATGGACCTATGCCGACATTGGCACGGTCAAGAACAACGGTTGGCTGACCTTCGCCCAATACAACTTCACCGACAAGTTCTCCGGCATCGCGCGCATCTCCGGCATCAAATACGAGGGTGTCAATGCCGGCACCTACTTCACGCTCGCGCCTTCCTACAAGATCACGAGCAACCTGTCGGTTCGTGGTGAGGTTTCCTATGCCGATAGCGCCGCAGGCGCCGTTTCGGTCAGTGGAAAGAAGGGAGCCTTCTACGGCGTCCAGGCCCTGTTCACCTTCTGATCAGGTTTTGTTCTTCCTTACGCACCGGCGATTTTTTGCGTGGAGAGTAGTTCCTTCACGCAGGGTTTTAATCGCCGGTGTTTCAGTCGGTAGTTCAAAGTAATGTAGGGCGGGCTGCGGTTCTCGGTGATCTCCGCAGCCCGCCCTTTTTGCGTCCGTTGCCGATCAGAACTTGAGGAGTTGCTTGGTCAGGAACGCGGTCTGGAGGGCGTTGATTTCCTTGAGGCCTTTTTGGGCGAGGGCGATCAGGCTGAGGAGCTGGTCGTGGGTGAAGGTGGCTTCTTCGCCGCAGCCCTGGACTTCGACGAATTTGCCCTGGCCGGTCATGACGACGTTGAAGTCAACCTCGGCGTCCTTGTCTTCGACGTAGGGGAGATCGAGGAGTTCGCGGCCATCGTAGATGCCGACGCTTACGGCGGCGACGGAGTCGGTGAGCGGGTTTTCGGGGATGCGCTTGGCGTCGAGGAGCGTCTGGATAGCGAGGCGGGCGGCGAGGTAGGCACCGGTGATGGAGGCGGTGCGGGTGCCGCCGTCGGCCTGGAGGACGTCGCAGTCGATCCACAGGGTATTCTCGCCGAGTTTTTTCAGATCGAGCACGGCGCGCAGGGAGCTGCCGATGAGGCGCTGGATCTCGACGGTGCGGCCATCGAGTTTGCCTCGTGAAATGTCGCGCTGCTTGCGCTCGTGGGTGCTGTAGGGGAGGAGGGAGTATTCGGCGGTGAGCCAGCCGCCGGGAACGCGCTGCTGTTTCATCCAGGCGGGCACCTTGGGTTCGATAGTGGCGGCGCAGATCACGCGGGTGGTGCCGAAGGACACGAGCACCGAACCGGTGGCGTGCGGGGCGATGTTGGCCTCGAAAGTGATGGAGCGGAGTTGGTCGGGCTTGCGGCCGTCTGAGCGGAGGGCGGGTGAAGTCATTCCATGTGACGCTAGCGGGCAAAGGATCGACCGCCATCGCGAAATGCGGGCATCATCATGCCGCCGCCGAGACCACCGCGCCTCGCATTGCTCAAAAATCGTTTTCGATGACGAATTCCCGGCCCGGCTCCAGGCGCAGTTCCCTCGTCTTGCCGGCATGGCAAAGCACCAGTTCGGTTTCGATCGCGAGTGTGTTGCGCAGGGCGACGCGGGTCGGGCGATGCCGACTCCAGCAAAGATCCACTTCGCATCCTCCTCGCACGCGCAAGCCGCGAAACGTCCCCTCGCTCCAAGCGGCTGGCAGTGCGGGCAGAAGGTGGACAACCGGCTTCCCTGGCGCATGGGAGCCGCCGTGCTTATCGGGAGCGGTTTCGTGACTCTGCAGCAGCATCTCGAGGATGGCCGCCGCGCCACCGAAATTGCCGTCGATCTGGAAGGGCGGATGCGCGCAGAACAGGTTGGCGTAGGACCCTCCCCGTTCGTAGGTGGTGTCCTTGCTTTTGAGATCGATCGCGTCCACCGGGGCGAGCAGGTTGCGCAGCAATCGGTGCGCGTGGTCCCCGTCGCCGAGCCGCGCCCAAAAACACGCCTTCCATGCCATGCCCCAGCCGGTGCCTTCGTCGCCGCGACGTTCCAATGTCGTCCGCATGGCCTTGGCCAGCGCGGGTGTTTGCCGGGGTGAGATGATGTCTCCCGGGTGAAGACCGAAGCCATGGGAAACGTGACGGTGCTGAGGTTCCTGTTCCTCGTAATCCTCGAGCCACTCCATCAACTGGCCATGTCGGCCGATCTCGGGGCGGGGAAGTCGGACGGCCGCCGCCGCGAGCCTGTCAAAGAAGGCGCGGCTCTCGGCGGTTTCGGAGGTTCGACCGAGCAGATGAGCGGCTTGTTGCGTCCGGCGGAAGAGGATGGCCAGAAGCTGGCTGTCCATGGTCGAGCCCGCGCAAAGCACGCCCACCTCGCCGTTCGGCAGGCGATAGGTGTTTTCCGGCGAGCAGGTGGGCGACACGATCAGGCGTCCCTTTTTGTCCTCCACCAGGAAATCCAGGAAAAACAGGCTCGCCTCCATGAGGAGATCGCAGGCCTTGTGCAAGGATGCGGGATCGCGGCCAAAATCATAGTTGTCCCACGCGTGCAGCACGAGCCAGGCCCCGCCAAGCAGCCAATAGGACGCCCCGGCATTGCGGTCCGTCGGGGTCGTGTCCGCCCAGAGGTCGGTATTGTGGTGGGCGACGAATCCACGGCAGCCATACATGGTCTGCGCCGTGCGGCGACCGGACTCGACCACGCGGTCGAGATGATCGAAGAGCGCCCGGTGGCAAACGGCCAGATTGGCCGGCTCCGCGATCCAATAGTTCATCTCGGTGTTGATGTTGATCGTGTATTTAGATCCCCAGGACGGCCAAAAATCCTTGTTCCAAAGTCCCTGGGCGTTCGCGGGCAGACTGCCCGGGCGGCTTGATGAGATGAGCAGGTAGCGAGCGTAGTTGAAATACAGCGATGCCAACGCAGGGTCGCCGCCGGATTTCCCGAAATTTCGGAGGCGCTGGTCGGTCGGCAACATCGACGAGGCTGTCGTCGCTCCGCCCAGGGTCAGTTCCGCCCGGTCGTAAAGCCTGCGGTATTCACGCTCATGGTCGGCGCGGATCTGCACCCAACTGCGGTCAAGCACCGCATGCACGCGGGAGACGGACGCGGCGGCGGGGTCGGTCTCCCGGAAACTGGTCGCCGCCGCCAGCGCAAGGGTGACGGCATCGGCACCCTCGATATAAAGCGTTTCGCCGATGGTGCGCATGGAGCCCCCTTCGATCGAGGCGCCCATGACGGCGGCGAACTTCACTCCATCCTCGCCGCCCGCCCGGCCGCGCAGGAGCAGCACCGGTCTGGCGGCGCCTTCCTGTCGAACAAAGCCGACCGAGTCGGCGAAGCGGGTGGAGTAACTCTCGCGCGGGCCGCGCTCCATGCGCACCTGCATGGAAAGGGCGCCGGGCCGATCAGCCTCCAGACGGACAACAATGGCCTGATCGACATCGCTGGCCAGGTGCCGCCGCGAGTAACCTACGCCATTCAGGGTGTAGTGCGTGGACAGGATCGCCGTGCGCAGATCGAGTTCACGACGATAGGAGGTGAGCAACGCGCGTTCAAAGTCCGGTGTGGTGTAGCCGTCCGCCAAGGCCATCTGGCCGGGCGGTACGGTCACGGTCACCCCCGGATGAGCCAAACGTAAGAACAGGTCGGCCAGCGGTTCGTAGCAACGCTGGCTGTCCGGTATGCCACCCATCACGTCATGAACGCGGCGGTGCGCCTCGGCAAGACGACCTTCCTCCAACAAACGGCGCAACTCGGGCAGATGTTCACGCGTGTCGGGATTGCAACGGTCGCGCGGGCCGCCGTTCCAAAGCGAATCCTCGTTGAGCTGGAAGCGCTCGGCCACGACGTTGCCATAAATCATGGCGCCGAGACGGCCGTTGCCGATGGGCAGCGCGCGGTTCCAATCGGAATCGGCCGGTTGGTCATACCAAAGAACAGAATGAGGGGAGGATGTCATGTGGAGAAAGGGAAATTCCCCACGTTCCTTGTGGCAACCGTTCCCAAGTGGAAGGCAAATCCGAACCCGATTTCCCTTATGATGGCCGGAGGCGCCACCCGTCATCGCCGGCAAGCGGAGATGATCAGAGCATTGAAAGGTTCCCCGTATCGCGACCATAAGCGCATCAGGCCGCTGCGCGAGGTTGACCCCGGCGGCGTGCTTACATTTAACCCGTTCATGGTTGAAAATCTTACCGTCAATCTTGGCGAACGCAGTTACCCTATTCACTTCGGGGCCGATGTATCGGCCGTGGTGCAGGCGCAGGTGGAGGCATTGGTCGCCGCAGGTCGGAAGATCGTGGTCGTGACGGACCGCAATCTCGCGCGCCACCAACCCGAGGTGTTGCGCACGATGTTTGGCGGGCAGGCGACGCTCGTGCTGGAACCGGGAGAGGAAACCAAATCGCTGCGTGAACTGGGCCGCACGCTTGATTTTTTGGCGGAGAACCGCGTGGACCGCAGCGGTGCGCTTTTCGCGGTGGGTGGCGGGGTGATTGGCGATCTGGCCGGATTTGCGGCGGCGGCGTATTTGCGCGGCATCGCGTTTTATCAGGTGCCCACGACGTTGCTCTCGATGGTCGATAGTTCGGTGGGCGGGAAGACCGGCATCAATCTCAAGGCGGGGAAAAATCTGGTCGGTGCGTTCCACCAGCCGCGCGGAGTGTTTGTCGGTACTTGGTTGCTGGCGACGCTGCCGCCGCGCGAGTTTGCCGCCGGCATGGCCGAGGTCATCAAAACCGGGCTGCTGGGCGATGCCGATTTGTTCGCCCAACTCGAACACGCCGCGCTCACGGTGAACAGTCCGGCGTTGTCGGCGGTTGTCCGCCGGTGCTGCGCGCTCAAGGCCCGCGTGGTCGAGGCCGATGAGCATGAAACCGCGCAGGAAGGCGGGCGCGCGCTGCTCAACCTCGGTCATACTTTCGGCCATGCGATCGAGCAGGTCACCGGATACGGCGCCTATTTGCACGGCGAGGCGGTGGCCATCGGGTTGGCCGCCGCGGCGCGGTTGTCGCGGAAACTGGGACACATCGATGACCGGGCGGTGGCGCGGGTCGAAGCGGTCGTCGTTTCGCATCAACTGCCGTTGAAGTTGCGCGCACCGCTGCCGCTGGCCCCGCTCATGGCGGCGATGGCTCGGGACAAAAAAACGCGGGCGGGCGCCTTGCGCTTCGTGGTGCTGAAGTCGCTGGGCGAGGCCGCCACGCAGGGCGGCATCGATCCATCCTTGGTGGAGGCGAGTTTCCGCGAAGTTGGCGCGATGTGATTCTTTTTGTGACTTTCGGACTTTTTTTTGGTTAACTGTCTCACATGTCCGCCATAGATGAAGGCATTGTTCGGGAATACTTTGAGCAAAACGGCTTCCTCGTGCGCCAAGTTCGCAAGTATCAGGTGTCCGCGCGCCGCAAGACGGGAGACGAGGAAATCGACCTGCTCGTCTACAATCCGGCGTGGCAGCGCGGGTCCAAGCGCCCCGATTTCTTCCTGTTTTCCAACGAGCTTCCTTTGGTCCACCGCGCGATGATCGCGGTGAAGGGTTGGCACACGGGTGTGTTTACGCCCAACATGCTGAGGAGCTCGCCGGAGATTTTTCGTTTCCTTGAGGATAACGTGCTGAAGGAGGCGACGCGGTTTTTCCCGACGGATGCCGATGCCATCGGAGACGACGGCCTCACCAAAATCCTCGTGCTGCCCAGTCTGCCGACGCAGGAGCCGTTTCGTTCGCAGAGCGTGGAGCTGCTCAAGGAGCGAGGGGTGGATGCGATCATTTCCTTTCGCTCCATGCTGCTCGATCTGGTCGACAAGGTTGAAATCAACCGCAACTACGGCAAGAGCGACACGCTGCAGGTGATGCGAATTTTAAAAAACTACGACTTGTTGAAAGACGCGCAACTCGACTTGCTGTCCGAACGCCCGCCCGCCGCACGGCGGACGAACCCCTGATTTTCATGAGCATTTCCATCCATCCCAGCGCGGTCGTCGAAGAAGGCGTTGTCCTTGGCGACGGCTGCGAAATCCAGATGGGCGCGGTCATCCGCCGGCATTCGATTCTTGGCGAGCGCGTCGTCGTGCATCCTTACGCCGTCGTGGGCGGCGATCCGCAGTATCTCAAGTTTGACCGGGGCACGCCGTCGGGTGTGCGCGTCGGCAGCGGCACGGTCATTCGCGAACATGTGACGATCAATCGCGCGGTGGGCGCCGGGGCGAACACCGTCGTGGGCGAGCGGTGTTTCCTGATGGCCAATTCCCATGTGGGTCACGATTGCGTGGTGGCCGACGACGTGGTGCTGGCGAACAACGCGATGCTGGCCGGCCACGTGCGCGTGGGATCGTTCACTTTTGTCGGCGGCGGGGCGGGCGTTCACCAGTTCGCCCGCATCGGCGAGAGTGTGATGGTGAGCGGGCTGTCCCGCGTGGGTCAGGATGTGCCGCCATTTGCGCTGATCGCCGAGCGCAACGAGATCATCGGGCTCAACCTGCTCGGCCTGAAGCGCCGCGGGTTTTCGCGTGATGCCATTCGCGAGATCAAGGAGGCGTTTCGCATGGTGTATTTCACTCCTGGCAACATCCGCCAGATCGCGACCAGGCATCTTGCCGGACCGTTGGCCAGCACGCCGGAGACACGGCGTTTCCTGGAGTTCTTTACGACGGGCAAGCGCGGTTTCGCACGGCCCAGACGCGAGCCCAGGATTCATCCGGTTTTGCCCGCCTGACGCGGCGTCTGCGCCATGGCATCGTTTCCAAAGCTTGCCTTTACGTGCGGCGACCCGGCCGGGGTCGGACCGGAGATCATTGCCGCGTGGCTGTCGCTGCATCCGGCGGAGACCGGTGGAATCGCGGTGGTCGGGCCGGCGCGCTGGCTGGAAACATTGCCCGTGGGAGCGAAGCGCATCCCGGTCGGGCCGGCGGATTACGCGGCCGTGCCCGGCGTGCCCGATGCCGAGGGGGCGCGGGTGGCGATGGCGGCGATGGAAGCGGCGGCGGACGGTTGTCGCACGGGTGACTGGGCGGGAGTCGTGACCGGGCCGGTGAGCAAAGCCGAGCTGGCGCGGGTGGGTTATGCGTATCCGGGGCAGACCGAGTTTTTTGCCGCGCGCTGGGGAGGCGAGCCGATCATGGCCTTTTGCGGCGGGCGCCTTCGCGTGGTGTTGCTTACATGGCATATTCCGCTGACTCGCGTGTCGGGCGAACTCACATCGGAAGCATTCGAGCGAACGGTGCGGGCGTCGGCTGTGCTGGCGCAGGCGGAGGGCATTCCGGTTCCTCGCATCGGCGTGTGCGGACTGAATCCGCATGCCGGGGAGGGCGGGTTGCTCGGTTCCGAGGAACGCGACGTGATCAATCCGATCCTCGACGCGTTGCGCGGGGAATTTCCCGGTCTCTCGCGGGCGGAGCCGGGCGACACGCTTTTCGGGCGGGCGTTGCGCGGCGAGTTCGACGTGGTGATCGCGCTCTACCATGATCAGGGGCTGGCACCGCTGAAGGTCATTGATTTCGACGAGGCGGTGAATGTCACGCTCGGCCTGCCCTTTGTGCGGACGAGTCCGGATCATGGCACCGCTTTTGGCATTGCGGGCCGGGGCGTGGCGAGCGGCACGAGTTTTGCCAACGCGGTGACCGTGGCGCGGCGCTTGATAAACTCCCGGGTTGGGTAATGGTTTCCTTAATGTCCAGTTCAGCCGAAACAGTCTCCTCCGTCGTGGTGCCATCGCCGTCCGCCGTGCTTCCCGAGGGTGTGCGCGAGGGAAACGAGAACCTCGTGCGCCTGACGGAACCGGCCGGCGCAAAGGTTCGCGCGCTTATCGCCCGTGAAAGCCAGGGCGGCTTCCTGCGCATCGCCATCACCGGCGGCGGCTGCAACGGCCTCAGCTACAAGATGAAGTTCGTCCCCGAACCGCGCAAAGGCGACATCCTGGTACGCTCGGCGGAGGTTCCGGTGGTCGTCGACGCCAAGACCGCCCTCTATCTCAAGGGCACGGTGCTCGATTATTCGAGCAAGCTCATCGCCGGCGGCTTCAAGTTCGCCAACCCCAACGCCAAGGCCAGTTGCTCCTG
The DNA here is from genome assembly GCA_903904685.1 of uncultured Verrucomicrobiota bacterium. GTDB lineage: Bacteria > Verrucomicrobiota > Verrucomicrobiia > Opitutales > Opitutaceae > Rariglobus. The sequence continues at coordinate 39,745 of CAIVDS010000035.1, read as the reverse complement.
CGGCGAGAGTTTCAGCGTATGAGTCGCCGGGGATTTTCACGGGTTGCCACTTCGTGATTGTCTTCCCCCGCGGCCTCCGCGAATTATTTCCGCCGATCTCACACCGCAACCTCCTTATTGATGGCTAATTCGTTTCCCTCCCCGGGCGGCAACCGCTCCGGTTCCAGTTATTATCAGCGTCGTAACAACGACCCTTTCGCGCACATCCGTCGCAACGCCCGCATCAAGGATCCCGAGATCCGCGTCATCAGTCCCGAGGGAAAGCAGCTTGGCATCATGCAGACCGAGCGCGCGCTGGCCCTGGCCCAGCAGTTCAATCTCGATCTTGTCGAGATGGCCGCGACCGCCAAGCCGCCGGTTTGCCGCATCATGGATTTCGGCAAATACGTCTACGAGGAGCAGAAGAAGGCCAGCCATGTGAAGTCCACCGCGGCGCGGTTGAAGGAAATCGAGTTCACGCCCCGCATCGCCGGCGGCGATTTCCTCACCAAGATCCGCCACGCCGAGGAATTCCTTTCCCACGGCAGCAAGGTGAAGCTCCGCCTCAAGTTTCGCGGCCGCGAGATGGCGCACACGGAGATCGGTTTCGAGCTGATGAAGAAGGCGCTCGCCGAGCTTGAAGGCATGGGCCATCCCGACAATCAGGCCAAGCTCATGGGCAAGCAGATCAACGTCATGCTCACCCCGCTCCCTGAAAACAAGAGGAAGCGCAAATACACCTTGCAAGCCAACGAGCAGGCCATTGACGACACCGGCTCCGACGCCGGCGATGACGAAGCTCCGGAAACAGCCTGACAGGGCGCGGGGCATGGCTTTTTACCAATGCGGTTTTTTCCGGTGCGCGACATTGGCCGCGCTCATGGGATTGTCTGCCGCCCGTTGCGCCGCGGGACCGGGCAGGATGCCCGCGACGCTCAACACCGCCAACATCACAATGGGGGGCGTCGCCTACACGGATGCCCGGGTGTTTTTTTCGCGCTATGGGTTCAAGGCTTCGTGGACCGCGGACGGCCACGGGCTTCGTTTTCAAAGCGCCAAGGTGCGGATCGGGATCGAGGCGGAAAAACGCGATGCGGAGTTGAACGGCGTGCGTGTCGTCTTGGGCGATGCGGTGGTGGCTCGCGGCGGCGCGCTTTATCTCGCCCGCATTGATGCCGAGAAGTTGTTCGCCCCCGTACTCAACCCCGCCGGCGTCACCGCGCCTCCGGCCCCCGTTCCGCGGGTCATCGTGATCGACCCGGGACATGGAGGCCAGGACACCGGCACGCAAAACAAGGCGCTCCATCTCAACGAAAAAATCTTCACGCTGGATGTGGGCCTGCGCCTGCGGGCCCTGTTGCTCGCGCAGGGCTACAAGGTGGTGATGACGCGCACCGACGACCGCTATATCGCGCTGCCCGAGCGCGCGGAGATCGCCAACAAGGCCGGTGCCGACCTGTTCATCAGCATCCACTTCAATTCCGTCGAAGGATCCTCGATGGTGTGCGGCACCGAGGCCTACACGATGACGCCTCAGTTTCAGCGATCCACCTCGACGCCAAACGCCCAGCGCGATGCCGGCGACGTCATGGCTTATCCCGGCAACCGCAACGACCCGTGGAACGCCGTTCTCGGCTACCACATGCAGACCCGGTTGCTCGGCAAACTGGGTTCCGTCGACCGGGGACTGAAGCGCGCGCGTTTCGCCGTGCTGCGACTGGTGAACACCCCGGCGGTGCTCGTGGAGAGCGGCTACCTTTCCAACAACATCGAGGCGCGCAAAATCTGCACCGCCGCCTACCGGGACGACATCGCCGAGGGCATCGCCGAGGGCGTGCGCGCCTACGCGCTGGCCATCACCACGGCGAAGACGCGATGAGAGAGAGCCGGCGACCCTTTCTCCTGCGCGGGTAAAAGCCGTTTGACACGGCACGCCGGACGGAATCTCTTTTTCCCGGCAATGGATTCTGCCTTCCCGGTCTCCGGGTAAACCGCCCGGCGCGTGCGCCGGCGCTGATGACTCCTGCTGCGAAAACAACCACGCACTGGGACACTCCATGTATCTTTATCTCCTGATCGCCATCGGCGGCGCGCTCGGCAGCGTGATGCGGTTCGCCATGTCCGGCTTCGTCGCGCATCATGCGGGCGAGACCTTCCCCTGGGGCACGCTTCTGGTGAACGTGCTCGGCTCGTTCGTCATCGGGTTCTTCGCCACGTTCACGGGGCCCGACGGACGCTATCTCGTGAACTCCGCCGGACGGCAGTTCTTCATGACCGGCGTGCTGGGCGGGTTCACGACCTTCTCGTCGTTCAGCCTGCAGACGCTCGCGCTTTCCCGCGAGGGCGAGTGGCTGCGCGCCGGGGGCAACGTCGTCGGCTCGGTGGTGCTTTGCCTCGTGGCCGTGTGGATCGGCCATCTGCTCGCGTTTTCCCTCAACTCCTCCCGTTAAAACCCTCCCGCCATGCAACTGCCCCAGGAATCCGTTCTGCTCCGTGTTTTCATCGGCGAGTCCGACCGTTTTGACGGGGCGCCGCTCTACGAGGCCGTCGTGCTGAAGGCCCGCGAGCTTGGCCTGGCCGGCGCCACCGTGCTCCGCAGCCCGATGGGCTTCGGGGCGGCCAGCCGCCTGCACACGGCCAAGATCCTCCGCCTGTCCGACGACCTGCCCATGATCGTCGAGATCGTGGATACCGAGGCGAAGGTGAACGCCTTTCTCCCCGTGCTCGACGGGATGATGGACGGCGGTCTGGTCACGCTGGAAACGGTGAAGGTGCTGCACTACCGCCCCCGGCGGGCCTGAGCCGCCGCCCCGCTTGCGCCTTCCCGCCTGTCTCATCCCGTGCCATTCGGTCCGCTCAAGCTTTGCCAACAACGGCCGGACTCGCCGGGATATGGTTTGTCGCGCCGGTCGGGTTTGCCGTCCATGCGCGTCGTTCTCCTGATTTTCATCGTCGCGGGCGTCGGCGTTTTCACCGCGCAGGCGCATCCGAATCTGCAGGATGCGATGTGGGTGCGGGTCGAGCCGCGACGCGTGGATGTCGCCGTGAACGTATCGCTCAGGGAGATCTGCGTGGCCCAAAGCATCGCCTTCGGTCCGTTTGGCGCGGTGGATGCGGGCGTCGTGCAGGCGGGGGTGGAGCGGCATCGCGGCTACGTGCTCGCCCATCTGGTGATTTCCGCGGGAACCGGGTCTCTTGCCGGCAAGGTCGTAGGCGTGACGCCGCCCGCCGCGATTGATCAGGCGGAAAACACCTTCTACCGCTACGAACTCGAATACCCGCTGGCCGGACCGCCGCCGGCTGAGCTGACGTTGTTTCACGACATGCTTGAAGAATGGCCCTACGCGGCGGGCACGGCGTGGAACGTCAGCTACGTCGTGCGCCTGACGAAACCGGGCGCCGCCGCGGCCGATGTCCGGCTGCTGCCCGGCGGCCGGCATGTGACGGTGGCCACGGGGTGGCCGGGGACGGTCGCCGCCTCCGCGTCGCCGCCGCCCGCGAACCGCTGGCGCACGTTCCGCGATTATCTGCGGCACGGCGTGGTGCATATTCTCACCGGCTACGATCATCTGCTCTTCGTGGCGGCGCTGGTGCTGGCCGCGCGCCGCTTCTGGGAAATGTTCAAGGTCGTCGCCGCGTTCACCTGCGCCCACACCCTGACGCTGGCGCTGTCGGTCTTCGACATCTTCCGGCTGCCCTCGTTCATCGTCGAGCCGGGCATTGCGCTGAGCATCCTGTTCGTGGCGTTGGAAAACATCCTGTGGCCGGACCGCTCCCGTTCGCGGGTCCGCCTTGCCGTGGCGTTTGGCTTTGGGTTGATTCACGGGCTGGGCTTCGCCGGCGGCCTGTTGGACGCGATGGCGGGGCTGCCGCCCGTCGGGGTCTGGATTGCGCTCGTCGCCTTCAGTCTCGGCGTGGAAATCGGCCATCAGATCGTGGTGCTGCCGCTGTTCGGCCTGCTGACGCTGGGCCGGCTCAAATGCGAGGCCGGCTTGCATGCCGTCTGGCTTCGCCGGGGCTCGGTCGTCATTGCCGGATGTGGCGCCTATTATCTGGCGGTGGCGTTGCGCGAGCAGGTCTTTTCGCGGTGAGTCGAACACTGCTGCCGGTTTCCATCGCGATCACCGCTTGCGGGTGACGGGCGGACAAGGCTTCGAAACATTCCCGCGAAGTCGCCACCGCGTCCTCGGCTTCGATCTTCCCGGCGGCGTCGAGCAGGCAATACGTGCTCCGGCGGTCTCCCAGATCCAGTCCTAACGTGTAATTTTTGGTGGTATGCATAGAAAGGCGTGAAGAGCATACTTCACGCCTTCTCATTCCTACTGGTTGGGCTCCGTTGTCATCTGTCTTTTTTCATCACTAAAGTGTCGTCGTGATGGCTTCCTGCTGGGCAATCAACGAACATCAACTTATATGGAGGTGTCGCATTCAGGCAGACGGCGCTCCTCGAAGAGGTGTCCGTCGAAGTAAAGCGAACAGCCCAACTCGCTCTGGATCCTAAGTCGAAACCATAGACTTCGACCATATCCCATCGACCAGACGTTGCTGGAAGAAGAGGACTGCTCGAAATACCTTGGTCGATTTCGGCTGTAAACGAACCATCGGCAGAAAGCCTTAGCACCGTTTTTTTGATCTCGCTTCGTTTCGGCGTCAGCCAGGAAACGCTATCTACGGAGTACATGCCGACTAAATCTTGGGCAAGTGGCTTCGAAAATACCAAATCACCGCGCGAAAAGCTACAGGCTTGGAGGAGCGACGCAGCAATAACTAGAAGGATGAGTTTCATGCTTTGCCTAACGTTGTTTAGATGGAAAAAAGTTGGCCTAATCCGGAACGAAGGGGGGAAAGCCGAGAGAAGGTGGACTTTTTAGGCGTAGGACTTTTTTCTGGTTTCAGGATGGAAACGAACGAACCGGCGCAAGAGGCGCAACTGGGTCCGAAGTCACTCAAAACGGGAGCTGCCATTGGGGAGTTGAAACCGAAGGATGCGGTGCGGCGGATATTGACGGCTGCCGGAGTGGAGTTGCCGGACAAGGAGGCATTCTGGCTGGGATACCACATGGAGCGTTTTGTGAATCATACGAGAAAGCATGGCGAGCTTTTAGAGTTTCCCGTGGCGGTGGAGTCTTACATTGCGTTCTTCAAGCAGGGAAGCCCGGCGGACTGGCAGGTGGAGCAGTTGAAACAGGCGTTGGTTTTGTTTGGTCGGTCCGGAGTGGGCCGCGTAAAGGCGCTGCGCGCCACGCGGTGAAATTCCGGTGGACGGGTGACGGGGGTTGAGGAATGAAGAGTGAAGGGTGAAGGGTGAAAAGCGAATGGAGAATGGTGAACGGTGAAAGCGGAGGGCGGAAATAGGAAAGGTGAACGGTGAAGAGTGAAGGGTGAAAGCGGAGAGCCGGTAGCCGACTGCTCGCTGGCGGACGGTTTGGGCTTCCGGCGACTCCCGACTGTCTGTTGGCGATGATTTTTTTGCCGTTGGTGCATGCTGGTTGCACAAAAACCCTTTCCAACAATCCAAAAATGGCTTCAGACAATCCGAAAACAGATTCCGCCAATCCTAAAAAGTATTCCGACACGCCGACTATGGCTTCCGAACTTACTTATGGGGCTTCCGAACCTCCTTCTACGGCTTCCGATCTTCCTTCTATGGAACCCGAACTTACTTCTACGGATTCCAATCTTCCTTATATGGAAGGCGAACTTACTTCTATGGAAGGCGATGTTCCTTCTATGGAAGACGAACTTACTTCTATGGATTCCAATCTTCCTTCTACGGAAGACGAACTTGCTTCTATGGAAGGCGATGTTCCTTCAATGGAAGGCGAACTTACTTCTATGGATTCCAATCTTCCTTCTACGGATTAAGAATCACCGAAAATGCTTCCCGAATCTCTGTTGGCGAAGTCGGTTTTAGCGTCAATGAGGCTGTTTTCTCCTTCGTTTGCAGCCTATTGCGCAGTGGCGAAAGGGTTTTTGGCTTCTGGGCCTACCTTTTGAGCGCCGATGATGGGGGTTTTATACCTTTTCGCAGTCAAAGGTATCAGAATGGCAGGGCGAACCGCCCCGGTGAGCCGCGGTTCGGCAGAGACGCCTCGCCCTACCTCATCCACGCATCCCCAGCCTTTGATCGCGAAAGGTGTTGGCACGGTGGCGATGGGTTTTGGGCTGTCGGGTGCATCCGCAGAGCTGTCCGGTCATGCCGACTGGCCGTCCGTCGAAGCCGGTTGAGGCTCCATGAGGGCCCGTTATACCAACGGATGGAGATTGCGGACCCTCGCGGCAGAGGGTGCGAGCCCGGGGCAAGAACGGGATCAGGACGGGAGGCTTTTCCGAATGGCCGCCGCGTGATCGAAGATCTCTTCCCGCGTGATGCCCGCCTCGGCATACATCGCGAAGATATTCTCGTCGGGCGTTTCGGGCGGAATGGTGTGCGAGGCCGCCAGAATGTAACCGCCTCTGTCCGCGGTCATCACATCCAGCAGATGCCGCGTGGCCCGGCGCACATCGTCGGCGCTGCCGTTGGGCAGCGTGTCCTGCGTGTCCACGCCGCCCATGAACGCGAGCCTGCCGCCGAATTCCTTTTTCAGTTCCGCGGCGTCCATGCCGGGGCAATTGCATTGAACGGGGTTGAGCACATCGAGCCCCATTTCCACCAGGTCGCCGATGATGGGCCGCAGGGCCCCGCAGCAATGGTAGGCGACCCACAGCCCGCGTTTCCGCCCGACGTCGAAGACGCGCTGCAAATGCGGACGGACGATTTCCCTCCACATGGCCGGACTCATCATCATCCCGGTCTGGCTCGCCACATCGTCCCCGGTCCACAACCAATCCAAGGGGAATCTCTCGCAGGCGGCCTCCCCGAGCGCGATGGCGAAGTCGGCGCAGCGCCCCACCATCTCCGACGCCAGCTCGGGCTCGCCCACAAAATCCAGCAGGGCGTTCTCCATCCCGCGCAGCCGCCAATACATCTCGAACCCGCACGGCGAAATGTCGCAGCCGAGAAACCGTTGTCCGGCGGCGCGCGCGACCGGTTCCATCTGCCGGAGCAGTTTTTCCCGGTGCCGATACGGAAACCGGTAGGCGAGCACCGTCGCGGCATCGGCGGCGCCGGCCAGCGGGTAGCGGTCGATCTGGTTGAACGCCCCGTCCTTGACCCAGCGGATGCCCCAGTCGTCCGTGTGCGATTCGCCGTCGCGCTCGTGGACGATGCCTTCCATGGCGTAGTTGTTGTTCACCCAAGTCTGGCAGGCGTCGTTGCCCATCGCGACGTCCACCCGACCGGCGGGGATCTCCAGCAGCTTCCCAAGCCGCGCGCTCGTCTCGGGATGAAACCACATGAAGACGGGAACCCGGTCCACGGGTTTGCGCTCCAGCGCCGCATGCATTCGTTCTTTCGGTGTCATTGGGTGTGCAGGGCAGGCAATCCATCGGGCGGATGCAGTTCAATATTTTAAGGCCGCCCGCGCCGCTGCAACGCCGTCCGCCTGGAAGCCGGACGCGCGAAACAATCGGTTGGGATCGCGCCTGCGAGTTGCGCCGGCGCCCGTCCGCTCCCGCAAGGGAGGGGCTTGTCTCGCCATGAGGCGAGCGGGGTCCGCTTGCCTTCGGGGGCGGAGGCGTCCAAGTCTTTTGGCATGAACTGGCTTTTCTGGTCGCTGTTGTCCGCGTTGTTCGCGGGGCTCACCGCCATCCTCGCCAAGGCGGGAGTGTCGGGGGTGGACTCGAATCTCGCGACGGCGGTGAGGACGACGGTGGTGCTGGTGTTCGCGTGGGGCGTGGCGCTGGCCACCTGCCCGGCGAACGCGGTGCTGGGCCTGTCGCGGCGCACGTGGCTGTTTCTCGCGCTGTCGGGCGTGGCCACGGGGTTGTCGTGGCTGTGCTATTTCCGCGCGCTGCAACTGGGCGAGGCGTCGAAGGTCGCGCCGATCGACAAGCTGAGCGTGGTGTTCGTGCTCTTGTTTGCCGCGCTGTTTCTCGGCGAATCGCTCAGCTGGCGCACGGGCGTGGGCGGCGCGCTGATCGTGGCGGGCGCGGTGGTGCTGGCGTTGAAGTAAACACATCCGGGGGCTCCGAACGGACCGCACGGGCAAAAAACTTGTTTCAACGGGGCGGGCATGGCTTGTTGTCCTCTTATGACACCGAGCCAGGAAGCAGGATCAGGCCTGAGGACAGCGGAGATAAAACGCCGCCATATCCTGCTGAAGGCCCTGTTGGTCGGCGTGGTGGCCGGGACGGTGGCGGCGGGTTTCCGCATCTCGCTCACGCACGCGGAGAGTTTTCGCGTGGAATGGCTGGCCGGCCTGACGTTGCCATGGCGCATCGCGGGCGGTGTGGCGATCGGCGCGCTCGGGAGCGGCCTTGGTTTGTGGCTGGTGCGTCGTTTCGCGCCGGAGACGGCGGGCAGCGGCATCCCCCATCTGAAGGCGGTGGTGTTGAAGCAGGAGGAACTGCGCTGGGCGCGGGTGATCCCGGTGAAGTTTCTGGCGGGGCTGGCGGGCATCGGCGGCGGTCTGGCCTTGGGCCGCGAGGGGCCGACGGTGCAGATGGGCGGATCGGCCGGTTTGCTGGTGGCGAAGGTGCTGCGGGTGAAGGTGGGCGAGGGCGAGCGGCGCGCGCTGATCAGCGCGGGCGCGGGCGCGGGCATCGCGGCGGCGTTCAACGCGCCGCTGGCGGGGGTGATGTTCGTGCTGGAGGAACTGCAGGGGAATTTCACGCCGGTGGTGTTCGTGGCGTCCTTCCTGGCGTCGGTGGCGTCGGATGTCGTGTGCCGCGTGCTCACGGGAGACGCGCCGGTTTTCCCGCTGCCCGGGATGGTGGCGCCGGGGCTGGAGGTGCTGCCGTGGGCCTTGGTGCTGGGCGCGCTGGCGGGGGTGACGGGCGTGGTGTTCAACCGTTCGCTGCTCTGGAGCCTGGACACGTTCGACCGGTTGAAGCGCTGGCCGTCGTTTTTGGTGGGCGCGCTGGCCGGGGCCGTGCTCGGGCTGGCGGGGGCGTTTCTGCCCGGTCTGACGGGCTCGGGCGGCACGCTGGTGGAGCAGTCGCTGGCGGGCGGGTTTGCGGTGAAGGTGATCGCGGTGTGGATGGCGCTGCGCTTCCTCCTCACGATGGTGAGCTATGGCAGCGGGGCGGCGGGCGGCATCTTCGCGCCGTTGCTGGCGCTGGGGGCGCTGGGCGGGCTGCTGCTCGGACACTGGGCGCACTGGCTGCTGCCGGCCACGATCGCGCATCCGGAGATTTTTGCGGTGCTGGGGATGGGCGCGTTGTTCACGGCGATCGTGCGGGCGCCGCTCACGGGGATCGTGCTGATGGTGGAGTTGACCGGGCAATACGGTTTCATGCTGCCGCTGCTGGCCGCGTGCCTGACCGCCTACGGGGTGGCCGAGGGGCTGCGCGACGTGCCGGTCTACGAGGCGCTGCTCCACCGCACGCAGCGCAAGGCGATGGAGGCGAAGGCGGCGGCAAACGAAGCCGTCGCGACCGGCTGAAAGCGGCGCGTCCCCGATGTTCAGGGAGCGGGGGCGGGATCGGCGGGCGGCGTTGACCGCCGCTTGAGCAAGTGCGCGCGCAGGTAGATGTCGGGGCCGGCGTCGCGCCAGGCGGTGAGCCAGACGCTGCCGAGCATCTCGCCGCCGCGCAGGAGCTGTTCCTCGAAGAAGGCGCGGCCTTCGTCGTTGTTGTCGGCGGGGTCGGCCTTGAGCTTGCGGGCCTTGTCGAGCTCGTAGAGCGGGACGACTTGCGCGTGCTGGACGAGAAGGTAGCGCATGACCGCATCGAACATGGGGTCGCGTTGATCGGGCGAGGGCGGGCCGACGAGGACTTTGGCGGCGCGGGCCTTCGGGCTCACGTCGGTGAATTTCAGGCCGATCTTGCCGATGAAACCGCCGTCGATCCAGGCGTGGAAACGATTCCATGTGGTGTAGCCGTGCGGGTTGTCGCCGGTCCAGCCGTTGGCGTGGACGGTGGTGTGGAGCGGTTGTGCGCCGTCGCCGACGTAGTGGCCCATGACGCCCATGAGGTAGATGACGTTGGCCTGGGCGTTGGCGATCTCCGCGGGCGTGCCGGCTTCTTCATAGGCCTTCAGGTAGGAGAAGGAGGCTTTGAGCTTGGCGTAGTTCTCGGTGATGGCCCAAGGGAGGAAGCCGGGCCATTCGCGGGAGTGGTCGGCGTTTTTGGCGGGGTCGATGGCGGGAAATTTTTCCGGATGCGCGGCGCGGGCGGCGGCAAACTGGGCGGCGAATTCGTAGCGCAGCGGGCTGATGGTCTCGGGAGTGAAACCGGCGGCGGCGAGCTGCTCGATGTCGAGATAGTGATCCATGCCGTTGGCCTGTTTGAGCGGCAGGTCGGGCTGGTTGCGCCAGCGGTCGGGTTCTCCGGCGAGGAAAGCAATGCGCGCGGCGGCGTCGGGTGCGCGGACGAACGCCGGAAGATCGTCGGGCAGGCCGGCGAGGGCGAGTTGGTTGACGATGCGGTGGCCCTCGTAATCCCACGCATGACAGAGAGCGGTCGTTCCTAAAAACACGCTGACCAGGAGAAGGCGGCGGAGGGGCATGCCTTAGGGATTGGCGCAAGCCTGGCCGGTTTCCGATTCTTTTTTATCACGGGGTGCCTTTAATCAGTCTCGAAAATCCCGGAGGAATTCCACAATCATCCTCCCGATGTTTTGTATCCGGTGGTTTTTCATCGTGCTTTTGGCTTCAAGGCTGGCCGGCGCGGCCGAGCCCGACGCCGCGCGGGTGATCATCCTCGCGAACAGCGACGACCCCGATTCGGTGAAGCTGGCGGAGTATTATGCGAACCGCCGCAGCGTGCCGGTGGACAATATCATCGCGCTCAAGCTGCCGCTGACGGAGTCGGTGGGCTGGCACGAGTTCGTGCGGACGCTGTTTCAACCCTTGCAGGATGAATTGGTGAAACGCGGCTGGGTGGACGGGGTGGCCATGAATGCCTCGGATTCGCTGGGTCGGAGAAAGTATGCGATGTCGGGGCACCGCATCTCCTATCTCGTGGTGTGCCGCGGAGTGCCGCTGAGGGTGATCGCCGACGGCGATATGCCGGTCGAGACGAGCAGTCCGAATATCAACCCCGCCATGCACACCCAGACGGCGGCGGTCGATTCCGAGCTGGCGTTGCTTGCGCAAAGTCAGACGCCGCTCATCGCATTCGTGCCCAACCCGCTTTATCGGAACGACGCACCCACGGCCCTGGATTTGGGTCTGGTGGTAAAGGTGGGCCGTCTGGACGGGCCGACTTTGGAAGATGCCAGACGGTTGATCGACCAAGCCATCACAGTCGAAAAAAACGGCCTGATCGGCCGGAGTTATGTCGATATCGGCGGTCCGCATCCCTCCGGTGACATGTGGCTGGAGGAAACGGCAAAACAACTGGCGGCGCTCGGATTCGATGGCGACGTGGATCGGTCGGCCGGCACGTTTGCGACATGGGCGCGGTTTGACGCGCCGGCGCTCTATTTCGGGTGGTATGCCGGCAGCGTCAACGGGCCGTTCACGATGCCGGACTTCATGTTCCCGCCGGGGGCGATCGCGTTGCACATCCACAGTTTTTCGGCGGACACCGTCCGGTCGTCTTTGCGCAACTGGGTGGGGCCGCTCGTGGCCAGGGGGGTGACGGCCACCTTTGGCAATGTGACGGAACCGTATCTTGAGTTTACCCACCGGCCCCAGCTCATCCTGAAATCGCTGGCGCGCGGCGACACGCTGGGGGATGCGGCGGCGTATTCGATCCCTGTTTACAGTTGGCAGGGCATTGTGATCGGCGATCCGCTTTACCGGCCGTTCAAGGTGTCTTTCGATGAACAGTGGAAGCGGCTGGGCGAGTTGCCCTCCGAGCTGCGGCCCTACGTCGTCTTGAGGCGGATGCGCCAATTGGATAAGGCGGGCCGGCGCAACGAGGCGATCTGGGCGGGGATGGAGGCGCAGAAGGCCGGCCCAAGCGTAGCCGTGGCTCTGGGAATCGCGGATCTGCAACAGGAGGCCGGTGATATTTCGGGGCCCCGCATGGCCCTCGACGCGGTGATCATGCGCAGGAGTTTCACGCTGGCCGAGGCGCCGATGGCGGCAATCGTCGCGCAACGCCTGATGTCATCGGGGGAGCACAGCCTGGCGCTGGCCGTGTGGCAACGCGTGCTCGGAAACCGGTCGCTGCCCGACGAGGTGCGGATCGAGTGGCTGCGTCCGGCGCTTGCCGCCGCACGGTCGGCGAAGAACGTCAATCAAGCCGCACGCTGGCTGGAAGAGCTCGAGACGTTGCTTCCGCCGCAGGAAATAAAAAAGGACGGACCCGTCGGTCCGTCCTCGATAAGATAAGGCGATGGCGATGCGGCTTCAGATTTTGTTCACGATCTTGTCGGCCAGGCCGTAGGCGATGGCTTCCGATGCGTTGAGATAAAAATCACGGTCGGTGTCGCGATTGATGGTCTCGATGGGCTGGCCGGAGGCCTTGGCGAGAATCTCGTTCAGCTCGGCGCGGAGTTTTTCCATTTCGCGGGCCTGGATGTTGATGTCGGTCGCCGGACCGACCATGCGGCCGGAGATGAGAGGTTGGTGGATGAGTACGCGCGAGTGCGGATAGAGAAGGCGGCGGCCTTTCTTGGCGCCCGAGAGGAGAATGGAACCCATCGAGGCGGCCATGCCGGTGACAATCACGGTGATGGGCGAGGTGACGAGTTGCATGGTATCATAGACGGCCATGCCGGCGGTGATGGATCCGCCGGGAGTGTTGATGTAGAAGAAAATCTCCTTACCGGGAGCCTTGGCTTCGAGGTAGAGAAGTTTTTCGGTGATGTCCTTGGCCGTCTCGTCGGTTACGGCGCCCCAGAGGAAAATCTTACGTTCATCGAGGAACTTTTTCTGGATGAGCATGGCGACGGGCGCAGAGGCCTTCTTGACGGTGGCGTCAGATTCCTTGTCGTCGTCATCCTCGTCATCGTCGGCGCGAGGCAAAGGGGCGGAGAGACCGGGCTGGAGATTGTCGAAATGCATGATGGAACCACGTTGCGTGCCGTTAGGCGCTTGGCAAGTGCCGAGGAGACACATGATGGAGGCCTAAAATGACGTTGCCGTTGTTTATGGCATGGCGGTCCCGCAGGGCATTGTCGGGGAAGCGGGTTGCAGGAGGGCACATGAGTTTCGCAACCACTGCGTAACTTTGGCCAACTGCTGCGCAGCAGTCGTTGTATAAAATATTCTAATATAAAAATAATTCGGATTATCGTTTTATCACCTGTATTATTGCCATGAAAACATACCTCTACATGACACTCCTTCCCGAGGCCTTGGTCGCCTCGCATCTTAACCCCGAGGATTACGGCGCCTACTTGGCAACCGGCACGCAAAAGCGGGCTCGAGGCCAGGCTATTTTTTTCAAGCTGACCGATGGCTACGCCGAGCAGCAGTTCGCCCGGCTTGGCATCGGTTCCGATTTGGGCCAGCCAGGAGGGCCCGCCCGCCGTTCGTCGTATCTTTCGATTTACCGCGTGCTCGAACAGGTGCCGCTCACGGCCCTCGAATCGCTGCACCTTATTACCGAGGATGGGCGTAATCTCACGCTGAAACCCGGCACCTACGAGTCTGACGCCGCTCCTCGGATGCACCTTTATCAGGAGTTTTGTCCCGTCACGCCGCGCGTTGTCAGCACGCTCGACCCAAAGGTGTTCGCGGCCCGCATCACCGACCTGAGCCAGAAGGTTTCCCTGCCGGCTATTGTTTTCGCCGAGCTCAAGTTGGAGCGTCTCGCTGAAAACGCCGACGCCCCCGACGTGGATAATCTGCCCTATCCCAACATGCCGCATCTGCGCGACTGCCTGCGCGAGTTCTACACCAAGCCCGGCAAGTCCACCAAAACGGTCATACGTTTTCTTCAGCAGGACGTCCTTTATCGCACCTTGCGCAAGGGCTTCTACGCCGCTTCGGCCGGCGGGGGCTTCGTTTATTTTCCCATGCCCTCCAAGGATGAACTTGAGACGACCTACTATCACTGGTGGCGCTCCGCCCATTCCACTTTCGGCGGCTGACCGTGTCTGTCTGCCGATCCGCTCCCTTTCAACACCCATCCCTGTAGCACCATCATGCGCTCTTTATTCTTTAAACATCTTCGCAATCCACGGACCGCGAAGTATTATCTGGGCGCGCTCGCGGCCTTTTTCGTCGCGGCCTTTTTTGCCCGTCCGCTTTTTGCGCAGACGGCCGATGTGTCTGCAGGTGCTCCTCACGGGCACTCGTTCAAATACTTCGGGCTCTTCACCGACCCACGTTACAGCCAGCTCGAAATCTGCTCGCTGCTGATCGTGCTGGCCATCGCGTTTGCCGGCCTCGCCTACGCCTATATGCTGGCTCGGCAGGTCAAGGCCGCCGATGCGGGGACGCCGCGCATGCAGGCCATCGCCGACGCCGTCCGCGAAGGCGCCAACGCCTACATGGGTGCCCAATTCCGAAAAATCGGGCCGCTCATCATCATCATCACGCTGATCCTCTTCTTCACGACCCAGAGCAACGAAATCGCCTTCCGCTTCGGTCGAGCCGGCGCCTTCCTGGTCGGCTCGCTCTTCAGCTGGGCGGTCGGCTTTGTCGGCATGCGCCTCGCCACCACCGGCAATCTGCGCGTCGCCGCCGCCGCCACCCGTTCTTATGGCGAGGCGATGCAGCTCGGCTATCGCACCGGCACCGTGACCGGCATGCTCACAGACGGACTGGGACTGCTCGGCGGCACCATCATTTTCATCGCCTATGGCGAACAGGCCTACGAGGCGCTTCTCGGCTTCGGTTTCGGCGGCACCCTGCTCGCGCTCTTCATGCGCGTGGGCGGCGGCATCTACACCAAGGCGGCCGACGTCGGCGCCGATCTCGTCGGCAAGATCGAAAAGAACATCCCTGAGGATGATCCTCGCAACGCCGCCACCATCGCCGACAACGTGGGCGACAACGTGGGCGACTGCGCCGGCATGGCCGCCGATATTTTCGAAAGTTATGAAGTCACCATCGTCGCCGCCATGATTCTCGGCCTTGCGACCTTTGGCCACAAGGGCGTGATTTTCCCTCTTCTCGTTCGCGGCATCGGCGTGCTCGGCTCGATTATCAGCACTTACACCGTGAAGGCCGGCCCCAACGACACCTCCGACACCGCGCTCAAGAGCGTGCACCGCGGGTTCTGGATAGGCTCCTTCATCTCCGTCGTGGGTTTTTTTGTGCTGGGCGCCTACTACCTGAATTTTGACGCTGCCTATCTCGCGGCCAACCCGATGGCGATGGCCGGTTTCCCCGGCGGCGATCCCTCGGCCCTGCCGTTCTGGGCGACGCTTGGCATCCACAACGCCGACATGCGCCCCGTGATCACCTGTTTCATCGGAGTGATCCTGGCCATCGTGCTCAACAAGGTAACCAGCTACTTCACCCATACCTCTTACTCGCCTGTCAAGGGCCTCGCCAAGAGCTGCCAGACCGGCCACGCTACGAACATCATCCAAGGTTTCGCGGTCGGGTATGAAAGCACCGTCGCCACTGTGTTTGTTATCGCCGGCTCCATCCTTGCCTCCTACCTCTGCTACGCTGGCACCCCGCCGTTGTTCGTGGCCTATGGCGTCGCCATGACCGGCATCGGCATGCTCACGCTCACCGGCAACACCATCTCGATGGACGTGTTCGGCCCGGTTGCCGACAACGCCAACGGCATCGGTGAAATGGGCTACGATCCCGTCGAAATGGAGAAACAGGAAAAAGGTTCCTACCGTCGCGCCCGACAGATTCTCTCCGATCTCGACGCCGTGGGCAACACCACCAAGGCGGAGACCAAAGGCATCGCCATCGGCTCCGCCGTCATCGCCGCCGTCTCGTTGTTTGCCTCCTTCATCGCCGTCATCGCCGTCGGCAGCGAGGACAAGATCAGCGAGATGACCACCAGGCAATATCTCGCCGAGGCCGGCAACCTTTCGGTTGCCAATCCGATGGTGTTCATCGGATTCCTTATCGGTGGTGCCGTGCCGTTTCTCTTCAGTTCGATGCTCATCCGCGCCGTCGGTCGCGCCGCTTTCCTCATCGTGAAGGAATGCCGCGTCCAGTTCCGCGATGCCGCCATCTGGGCCGGCACCAAGAAACCCGACTACGGACGTGTCGTCGCCATCTGCACCGTCACCGCTCAGAAGGAGCTCGTCGGTCCCGGATTTCTCGCGATCCTCACGCCCATCCTTGTGGGCTTCCTGCTCGGCACCCGCGCCCTCGGCGGATTTCTCGCCGGCATGATCCTGACCGGCCAGCTCCTCGCCGTGTTCATGGCCAACGCCGGCGGCGCCTGGGACAATGCCAAAAAGCTCATCGAGGATGGACACTACGGCGGCAAGGGGTCCGAGGCCCACAAGGCCGCCGTCACCGGCGACACCGTTGGTGATCCGCTCAAGGACACTGCCGGTCCTGCCATCAATCCGCTGATCAAGGTCATGAACATGGTCAGCCTTCTGACTCTCGGCCTCGTCATGAAGTACAACGTAATCGATCCGAGCGAGGGTGGCAGCAGTCGTATTATCGGAATTCTTGTCGTGCTGGTTTGCGCAGTGACCATCGGATGGGCCATCTGGCAGAGCAAGCGCGAGTCCTCCGAGCTCCGCGAAATGGAGGCGCAGTTCAAATGATCAGGCTTGGTTCCGCTGTCACCGGTGTGAACCAGTGCTTGGACGTTTTTGACTGAACACTTTCCGGATGCGCGGGCATTCGGGTTTTGGGTTATGCGCGGTCGTCCAGGGGTGGACGACCGCGCTTTTTGTATCATGAAAGGTGGCTTCGCCAAGAGCCGTTCCATGTTTTTCATGAAGCTCGGAGCACAAGATACCCCGGCCAGTTCTGTTCGGCGACCGTGGCGGTCGCACCGGTCATCATCACGAGTTGCGCCGGATCGCACCGAATCAAACTTTCCCCCTTAAGGCCAGAGGGCTAGAACAACCCTAGCAATAGCGAGGGCCAGAGGCCGAGGAGGACGATAAGTCCTGCGGTGATCAGCAGCGCGAAAGCTGCGACCGGCGGCACCCTTAGCGGTGCGGACGTCGGCGCGGCTGCCGGGACCACCAGCGCCTGTTTCAGAATGAGCAGATAGTAATAAAGCGCGATGGCGCTCAGGAAAATCGCGAGCAGCGCCATCCATCCGGCCAACCCGCCCAATTTCAGTGCGGCGGAGAACACAACGAATTTTCCGACGAATCCGGCCAGCGGGGGAATGCCTGCCAGCGACAGGATAAAGACGAACAGGCATCCGGTGAGCAGCGGGGAACGCGTGCGCAGGCCGGCGAGATCAGAGAGGCTGTGGCAAGGTCCGGTGCGTTCGATTACGGCGATGACGCCGAAGGCCCCGACTGTCGCGAGTCCGTAGGTCGCCGCATAATAGAACACAGGCGATGGTCCCGAGGTTCCGGCGGCGATCACACCGAGTAACAATGCACCGGCATGGGCGATGGCCGAGTAGGCGAGGAGTCGGCGGACGTTGCTTTGCGCGAGAGCGGCGAGGTTGCTCAGCAACATCGAGGCAACGGCGATCAGCGCCACCACAGGCAACCAGCCGGCGGTGCCGGTGAGATTGCCGGAGACCGCGCCCAAGCCCGGCCAGAGCAAGCGCAGGAACAAAGTAAAACCAGCCAGTTTGGAGGCCGAAGCGATGAGAGCCGAGGCCGGGGCGGGAGCACCTTCGTAAACATCCGGAGCCCACAGGTGGAATGGCGCGGCGGCAGCTTTGAAACCGAAGGCGACAAGAACCATCACGAGCGCCACCATGAGGAGCGGACTAGTGTCGGTCATCGCCAGTCGGTGGGCGATCTCGGGCAGCTCGATCGAGCCGGTGATGCCATAGATCAGGCTGAAGCCGAACAGCATGAAGGCTGCGGAAACGCCGCCGAAAAGGAAATACTTTAACGCTGCCTCGGCGGATTCGGGGCGGGTCTTGTCGAAGCCCGCGAGCACGTAGAGCGATAGGCTGGCCAGTTCGAGCGCGAGAAACGCCAGCAACAGTTGCTGTGCGACGGCCATCAGGGTGAAGCCCGCCGTGGCGAACAGGATGATGGCGACAAACTCCGCCGGGTGGCGCAGACGCGAGGTCCCGGCGGTGATCCCGAGCGTCAGCAGCGCGAGTCCTAGCACACCGGCGCGAGAGGCCTGCGCCAGCATGTCCAAATTAAAGACTCCGCTGAAGAGTTGTCCCGGAAGACCGGCATCGAGGCCGCACACGAGGGCGGCGATGATCGCGATGGCGCCGATGGTGCTGGAGATTTGCAGGCGTTGTGTCGGGCTGCGCGACGATTTCGGCAGGTCCACGGCGAGCGCGACCAGCGCGCCGACGACGAGGCAGAGTTCTGGCCGCAGGGCGACGAGAAGTTCACCGTAAGGGGTGTTCATGGCGTGCCTCCTTTAATGACGGCCTGAAACGCCGGTGACTGGAGCGCGGGCACGATCCAATTGAGGAGCACATCAGGCTTGAGGCCGACGAAAAGAGTCGCGGCAAGGAGAAGCAGTGCGCCGGATTTTTCGGCGAGAGTGATTGGTGGCAGCGGGTGGGCGTGCGCGTCAACGGAGGAGGCCCGGGCGCCGGTCGAGCCGAAGAACGCCACTTGGATCGCTCTCAAGGTGAACGCGCCGGCGACCACGATGCCGACGGCGGCGACGAGGGCCCAAAGCGGTTTCGCCTGCCATGTGCCGATAAGGATGCTCAGTTCGGCGGGGAATCCGCTGAAGCCCGGCAGGCCGAGCGAGGCGAGTCCGGCCAGCACAAAGACCACTGCGGCAAATGGCAGCAACCGGTGCAGCGGCATCGCCGTGAGGGCGGCGAGCTGGCGGGTATGCGTGCGTTCGTAGACCATGCGGCCGACGACGGCGAAGAGCAGTCCGGCGATGACACCATGAGAAAACATCTGGAGCACGGCACCGGCCAGCGCGAGGGGAGTGGCCGCCGCGATGCCGAGCAGCACAAATCCCATGTGACTCACGCTGGAATAACCGATGACGAACTTGAAGTCCTCCTGCACCAGCGCGATGAAACCGGCGTAAATGATGCCCGCGATGGCGAGCCAGGCGATAATCGGCTGGCAGGCGGCGAAAGCCCCGGGGAACATCGGCAGCGCGACGCGCAGGCAACCGTAGGCGCCGAGTTTCATGACCACGCCGGCGAGCAGCATCGAGGCGGCGGTCGGCGCGGCCACATGGCCGGTCGGCGCCCAAGTGTGGAAGGGGAACATGCCCGCCAGCACCGCAAAGCCGAGGAAGACCAGCGCGAAGATCGCGATTTGACTCGGATGAGAAATATGGGTCGCGGCGATCGTGAGTTCGTCCAACCCGAAGCCGTGCGCGCCACCGGCGGCGTAGGCCCAGAGCAGGCCGGCGAGCACGAGCGCGCTGCCGGCAAACGAGTAGAGCACGAGCTTCATCGCGCCGTATTCGCGGTTGGTGGAGCCCCAGATCGCGATGAGGAAATACTTCGGCACGATCGCGATCTCGTAGAAAACAAACAGCACGAAGGCGTCGACGCTCATGAAGACGCCATAGACGCCGCCGATGAGGGCGAGGTAGAGCGAGAAAAACTCACCCGTGCGCTCCTCGATGTTCCAGGAAAACAGGATGCCCGCCGTCGCGGCGAGACCGGTGAGCACGAGTAGCGTCAGGCTGATGCCATCGACGGCGAGGTGATAGCGCACCCCGAGTTCGCCGATCCACGGCACGTCAACCAAGGTCTGCATCGCCGGACCCGGCGTGAAGGATTGCGCGGCAAGCAGGGTGAGAAGCGTGCCGGCCACGGCGGTGGCAAGGGCGACCCAACGGGCCGCGGAGGCCGAGCGCGTCCCGGCAAGCAGCGCGAGGAACGCGCCGGCGAACGAGACGTAGATGGTCCAAGGCAGCAGGTTCATGGCAGATGCGCGGCCCACGTGGTGACGAGCGGGTTGAAGAGGATGATGACGATCTGCGGCAGCACGCCGAACAGGAACATCAGGATGGCGAACGGCAGCAGCGTGAGAATCTCAACGCGGTCGAGATCGCGGAAAGCCGCGACGCCCGCGCCCACGGGGCCGTGGAAGACGCGTTGCCAGAACGTGAGCAGGAAGAGCGCGGTGGCGAGCAAGCCGAGGCAGGCGACGGCGGCTGCCCATGGAGCGAGCCCGAAGACGCCGCTGAAAATAAGGAATTCGCCGACGAATCCGTTCAGTCCGGGAAGACCAAGGGAGGAGAACATAGCCACGCCGCAGAGACCGGCGAACAGCGGGGCGACCGTGCGCACGCCGCCGAAATCATTAAGTCCGCGAAGTCCGCCGGAGCGTGCTTCCAAGATGCCGACGCACGCGAACAGCGCGGCGGCGGAGAGACCGTGGTTGAACATCTGCAGCAGCGTGCCGCTGAGCGCGGACGCGGCGGCATCGGGCTTGGTTGCGCTGGCGACGGCGAAGAGCGCGAGCAGGCAGTAGCTCAGATGGTTGATCGAGGAATAGGCGACCATACGCTTGAGGTCGGTCTGCTTCATCGCCGCGAAGGCGCCGAGCACCACTCCGCCCAGCGCCAGCCAGAGCAGGCAAGGAGCAGCGGCGTGCAGTTGCGCAGGGAAAAGCGGCCAGAGAATTCGCAGGAAGCCGTAGACGCCCATCTTCGACATGACGCCGGTGAGGAACATCGAGGCGCCGGTCGGGGCTTCGGCGTAGGCCGAAGGCAACCAGGTATGAAAGGGGAAAAGCGGAACCTTGACCGCGAGGCCAAGAAACACGCCGACAAAAACCGCCGTGGGCCAAAAACCGCCGAGAGCGGCGAGTTTCGGGGCGAGTCCGCCGGTGGCTGCCAGTCGGGTCAGTTCGGCAAAATCCAATGTGCCGGTCGCCACGTAGAGCGCGGCAAAGCCGAGTAGCATGAACGCGCCGCCAGCGAGGGTGTAGATGACAAACTGATAGGCCGCACGCGTTGCGCCGGGACCGCCCCACAGTTTGATGAGGAAGAAGGCCGGCACGAGGGTCAGTTCCCAGAAAAGGAACCAGTGGAAGAAATCCAGCGCGAGAAACACGCCGAGGGCCGCGCCTTGGAGCAGCAGAAACAAGGCGCCGAAGGTGTGCGTGTCGCGTTCGATCCGCCACGAGGCCATCAGGCAGAGCGGCGAGACGATGCCGGTGAGCAACACGAGCAGCAGGCTCAAGCCGTCGAGGCCGAGCCTATAGTTCACGTTCAGCGTGGTGATCCACGCGTGACTCTCGCCAAACTGATAACCGGCCGCGGCGGGATTGAATAATCCGACCACGACGAGAGCCAGCACGAGCGTCGAGCCGCTGAAGACCAGGCCTAGCGCGCGGCGTGCGTTGGCGCCGAGGTTTCGCCCGAAGAGGGCGAGCAGCAGCGCGCCGATCCATGGCGCAAAAACAATCAAGGAAAGAATGGGCAGAGAACTCATCGGGAACCTCCCAGCATCACGAACAGCATGAGCACGACGAAACCCAGCGCGATGAACCGCATGTAACCATGCGCATCGCCGGTCTGGGCGCGGGAATAGGCGCGACCGGTGCCGCGGATTTGGTGGCTCACGGAGTCGAAACCGCCGTTGAGGGTGTTTTCATCGGTCTCGCGGTTCACCACACCGGTGAACTCGCCGAACCGGGCCAGCAGCGTCACCGCGCCGCCCCATATCCAGCGTTCCATGAAGTCGGCCAACGAGGCAAAGCCGCTGTTGAGGCGGCCAACGGTGGCGGCGTAGAGTTCGTCGAAGCCGAGTCGTGCGGCAAGCGCCGCGATGATGTCGGGCGCGGCGGTTTCGAGCGGATCGGGAGAGGCTTCGGTGGCGCGGGGCTTGCGACCATAAATCGCCCAGCCGCTGCCGATGCCCACGGCGACGAGCACGATGGAAAGAACCATGAGACTGATGCCGCCCGGTTCGCTGTGCGCCGATGGATCGAGTTGATGTTGCAGCCACGGGGAAGGCCACGCCAGCAGGCTTAGCAGGATGGCGCAGGCGGCGAGAAGCACGAGAGGCACCGTCATCACGGCGGAGTTTTCATGCGCGTGACCGGACTCGTGCGAACGGGATTTGCCAAAGAAGGTCTCGGCCATGAGGCGCGTCATGTAGAACGCGGTGAGCACGACGGCGGCGAGCCCGGCGTAAAGCGGCAGATGGGAGACATCCCACTCGTGCGCGGCGTGGAGGATGCCCTCCTTGCTCCAGAAGCCGGAGAAGAGGAACGGCACGCCGGAGAGCGCCATCATGCCGATGGCGAAGGTGGCGAAGGTGATTTTCATCTTTGCGCCCAAGCCGCCGAGTCGGCGGATGTCCTGTTCGTGGTGCGCGGCGTGGATGACCGAACCGGCTCCCAGGAAGAGGAGGGCCTTGAAGAAGGCGTGCGTGAGCAGATGGAAGATCGCCGCTGTCCACGAGCCGACGCCGAGCGCGAGCATCATGTAGCCGAGTTGGGAAACGGTGGAGAAGGCGAGGATGCGCTTGATGTCGTTTTGAGCGACGGCGATGCATGCGCCGAGGAGAGCCGTGATCGCACCGATGAACGCGACGACGGTCAACGCGTGCAGCGGCACGTTAGCTAGCACCTGGTCGGCGGACATCAGCGGATAAACGCGGGCGATCAGGAAAACACCGGCAGCCACCATCGTGGCGGCGTGGATGAGTGCGGAGACGGGCGTCGGACCTTCCATCGCGTCAGGGAGCCATACGTGCAGCGGGAACTGGCCGGACTTGCCGACCGCGCCGCAGAAGATGAGAAGACCAATGGCGGTGGATACGGTGAGGCCGCAGCACACGAGAGTTTTCCCCGTGAGCGCGGTTAGGGTCGCGGCTTCGAGCACGCCGTGGCCGCCATCAAAGAAGAGCAGCGAGCCGGTGGAGTCGTAGAGCCAGAGCAGGCCGATCAGAAAACCGAGGTCGCCGATGCGCGTCGTGATGAAGGCTTTTTTGGCGGCGGCGGCGGCGGACGGTTTGTGAAACCAGAAACCGATGAGCAGATACGACGCGAGGCCGACCAGTTCCCAGCAGATGAAGAGCAACAGGAGACTGTTGGCGACGAGCAGGCCGAGCATGGCGGCGGCGAAGAGGCTCAGGAAGCAGAAGAACTGCTTGAAGTTCGCGTCCTCCTTCATGTAGCCGAGGCTGAAGATGAAGATCAGTGAGCTGACGAACGTGACCATCACGCACATGAACGCGGTGAGGGGATCAAGCAGCCAGCCGAGGCGCATCGCGCCGGAGCCGACATCGAACCAGGCGAAGTTGTGCGCGGCGTGGGCGGCGGGGTCGGCCAGCGCGGTGTGCAGCGCGAGGCAGGAGACGAAGAACGCCGCGACCATCGACGCGATGGCAGCGCCGGAGGCGAGGGCGCGTCCGCTGCGCGGCACCAGCGCGCCGATGGCGGCGGCCACGAGCGGCAGCGCGGGGATGATCCAGAGGTGTGAGGCGGGAAAATACATATCTCAGCCTTTGAGCCTGTTCGCCTCCTGAAGGCGGATGTTTTTCTGGTGGCGGTAAACCGCGATCACCAGCGCGAGGCCGACGGCCGCCTCCGAGGCGGCGATGGCGATGGAAAACAGGACGAAGAGGATGCCGGTGCCGGCGGCGTGGTCAGGGCCGTAGCGCCAGAAGGCAATGAAATTGATGTTGGCTGCGTTCAGCATCAGCTCGACTCCGAGGAGGACGAGGATGGTGTTGCTGCGCGCCATCGCACCGATGAGGCCGATACAGAAAAGGAAACTGGAAAGAACCAGACAGAGTTGAAGCTGACTCATGGCGCGTCCTCCGGTTGGTCTGAACGATCCACCGCCGCCAGCACGACGGCGCCGAGCAAGGCGACGGTGAGCAGCACGCCGACAATCAGCAGCGCGGCGGCGTGCGGTCCCATCAGTCGCGCGCCGAGTTCACGGACCGTCATCGTCGGCGCCGGGCTTGCGGTGTTTACATCCATCGGCGTGCCGAGGATGGCTCCGAGCAGCACGCCCGCCACGCTGCCTCCGGCGATGAGCGCACGGATGAAGCGGTTGAACGAATCGTCTTTCACTGGCTCGAGCTCGTTGCCCTGCCGAGTGAGGAGCACCGCGAAAAGCACCACCATCGAGACGGCGCCGACGTAGATCAGCACTTGGGCGAAGGCCACGAATTCGGCGCCTGCCCACAGGTAAAATGCCGCGATGCCGGCCCAGCAGCCGACGAACAGCAGCGCGCTGTGGATCAGGTTGCGCAGGGCTATCGCTACGGCGGCGGAGCCGAGAATCAACACGGAGAGGAGGATCAGCGCGAGGGTCATGACGTGGCGTAACGGTAGGTGCGTGGGCCGCGACCGATGTTGAGTCGGCGGCCAAGCAGGATGAACGGTCCGACGACCAGAGCGAGCGACACACCGAGGCGGACGAGTTGCAGCGGACCGGCCCAGCTAGCCGTCAGCGCCCAGAAGGCGGCGTTGCCGAGGTTGATGAGCGCGAGCGGCACGATGAATTGCCAGGCGAGGCGGGTGAGTTGGTCGATGCGGAGACGGAGCAGCGTACCGCGCACCCAGATGAAAAATACGATCATCATAACCAGTTTTCCCATAAACCAGACATAGGACGGAATGAACGGGAGGAAGTCGCACGGTGCCTGCCAGCCGCCGAGGAAAAGCGTGACGCCGAGGCCGCTCAACGCGGTGAGCCCGAAATATTCGGCCATGAAAAACAGCGCATACTTGAAGCCGGAATACTCGGTGAGATGGCCGGCGATCAGTTCGCTTTCGGCTTCGGGAAGATCGAACGGCGAGCGGTTGCACTCGGCCAGCGCGGCGACAAGGAAAAGGAGAAAACCAATGAAACCCCACGGGGTGAAAATATTCCAATGCGGCAGGATGCCGAAGCTCCAGCCGCCTTGCGCGGTGACGATTTCATTTGTCGAGAGCGTGCCGGCGACGAGCACGACCGGCACGACGGAGAGCAGCAGCGGCAGTTCGTAGCTGATGACCTGGGCCAGCGCGCGCATGGCGGCGAGCAGCGAATATTTGTTACGGCTCGCCCAGCCGGCCATGAAGATGGTCAGCTCGGTGGCGGAGCCCGCCGCGAAGAAATAAAGCAGGCCTGCGTCAAGATCGACCGGGACCATGTTCCGGCCAAACGGCAGCACGGCGAACGTCAGCAAAGAGAACGCCACCACGAGCACCGGCGCGAGGAAGTGCAGGAGCTTGTCGGCGGCGGCGGGCACGATGTCTTCCTTGGTGAGCGCCTTCACGGCGTCGGCGAACGGTTGTGTGAGGCCGAAGAGCTTGTGCTTCAGGTGCCAGGGAAGGGCGGAGAACTTAGGCAGGCCGGAGCGGTTCGGACCGAGGCGGTTTTGGAGGCGGCCAAGAAGTTTGCGCTCGGCGACGGTGGTGAAGGCGAAGAACAGGCCGAAGACCGCGAGGATGGCGCCGATCGTGATCAGATGGTGCGTGAACCATTGCAGCGGCGCCGGGAGGAGTTGCACCAGCCAGTCGCGTGCCTCGATCGGGGCGCGTTCAAGAAAGGAGTCGGTGGAGGCGCTCATGCGGCGGGAGACGGTGGCTTGGGTGCCTCCGCGACGGGCGCGGGTGCGGGTTGGGCGGCGGGGGCGGCAGCCTTCGCCGCGGCTGCGGCGGCTTTGGCGGCGGCGGCCGCCTTGGCTTTTGCCTCGGCGGCCTGACGGTCGGCGGCGAGACGGGCGTCAACCTCGGCGGCTTCGACCGGGCGAATCGAGTGGTAGTAGGCGTTGGACTTGGCGAGCTGTTCGCGGTTCAACAGGAGTCCGGCAAAGCGGTTGGTCGCGGCGACCTCGAAGACCTGGTCCATCTTGATCGAGTCGAAAGGACAAAGCTCGGCGCAGAGCCCGCAGCTCATGCAGACGGAGGTGTCGATGGCGAAGACGACGGGATAGAGCTGCATCTTGCCCGTGGCGTCGGGCTTCTTGTCTTTGCTCTTCTCTATATAGATGCACTGCGGCGGGCACTCCTTCTCGCAGATCTGGCAGGCTACGCAGCGCAGCGTGCCCATGGGATCTTCGGCGGTCTCGGAGACGAGCAGGGGGAAACTGCGGTAGTTCTCCGGGAGCTTGGGGCGATCCTCCGGATACTGTTCCGTCACCATGCGTTCGGGGACAAAATAGCTGCCCACGAAGTTTTTCGCGGTGACTGCGAGACCTTTGATTATGCCGGAGCCGAGCATGGCGGGTTAGCGATCGACCTCCCCGAGGACGATGTCGATGGAGCCGAGGATGACGACGGCGTCGGCCACGGTGTGGCCAAGGCACATCTCCTCAAGCAAGGTGAGGTTGATGAGGGAAGGCGGACGCACGCGGTAGCGGTAGGGATTGGGCGTGCCGTCGCTGAGAAGATAGAAACCGAGTTCGCCCTTGGGGCCTTCCAGACGGCCGTAGGTCTCGCCGGGCTTCGGGCGGAAGCCGCGGAGCTTGGCCTTCGGGTCCATGATCGGACCGGCGGGGAGAACCTTGAACGCTTGCTGGAGAATTTTGACCGATTCGCGCATTTCGAGGATGCGCATCATGTAGCGGTCATAGGTGTCACCGTGTTCGCCGAGGGGGACGCGGAAATCGAAACGCGGGTAGAAGCCGTAGGCGTCCACCTTGCGGAGGTCGTAGTTGACGCCGCAGGCGCGGAGGACCGGGCCGGTGATGCCGGCGTTGACGGCGTGCTTCGGGTCGAGGCGACCGACGCCCTGGGTGCGGGCGAGCAGGATCTCGTTGCCCGTGAGCATCGTCTCATACTCGTCGAGGAAACGCGGGAAGTTGTCCACGAGCTTGCTGGCGGCGGCGAGCCACTCCGGCGTGGGATCGACGCGGCAGCCGCCGAAGCGCTGATAGTTGCACATCATGCGCGAGCCGCTGAGCGCCTCGAAAAGGTCGATGATCTTTTCGCGTTCGCGGAAGGCGTAGAGGAGAGGCGTGAACGAGGTGCCGAGATCGTTGAAAAGGAAGCCGACGAGGCAGGCGTGGTTCACGATGCGCGTGAGCTCGGCGAGGATCACGCGCAGGTATTGGGCGCGGTCCGGCACGGCCTGGCCGGAGAGCTTCTCGACGGCCATCGCGTAGGCCCAGTTGGTGGACATCGAGCAGAGGTAGTCTAGCCGGTCGGTGTAGGGCATCGACGAGAGGTAACTCGTGTTCTCGGCGATCTTCTCGTGGTTGCGGTGCAGGTAGCCGAAGACGGGCTTGAGCTTGACGATGACTTCGCCGTCGAGCGTCACATCCATGCGGAAAACACCGTGTGTGGACGGGTGCTGCGGCCCCATCGAGACCTCAAGCAGGTCGCCATGCAACGGGTCGTTGACGCGGCGAACGGTCGGGCCGGAGGACTGGCCAAAGGGAGCGGGGGCGGCGGTGATCATGGTTTGACCTCCGGTTGCGGTGCGGCGGAAACGGCGAGAGTCGCGGGAGCAGAATAATGCATCTTGGCGCGGTCGAGCACTCCGGCGTGCGGAGTGGGTTCCCATTCGAAATCGTCGGGATCGACGTAGTCTTTGCGCATCGGGTGATCCTTGAACTCGTCCCACATGAGCAGGCGGCGCAGGTCGGGATGGCCGTCGAAAACGATGCCGTAGAGGTCGAAGATCTCCCGCTCTTGGAAATCACATGAACGCCACACCGGGGTGAGCGAAGGCAGGTTGACCTTGTCGGAGCGGTTGGCCGTGCGCATCCGGATGACGACCGGACCGTGGCGCAACGCCATCGAGTAGAGATGGTAAACGGCCTCCAGGCAGCCGGGTTCTACGCGCTTGGTCTTCTCTTCGGTGATTTTGGCGGGACCTCCGGCGGGATCGAGGACTGAGACTTTCTTCGTCTCGACGATTTCTTTTTCCGGCCAGTCGATGCCGGTGGCGTTGGAGCAATAGTCGAGTTGCAACGCGGAGTCGTCGCGCAGGAAAAGGGCGATCTCGCGGGCATGAGCGGGGTCGAGAAGCAATGAGTGCTCGGCGGCCGGGCCGGGATTTGTCACAAGCGCGACCGATGCGCCCGAGAAACGGGCGAGGAGGCGGTCACGGATTTGATCGAGGGCTTCCATGGCTCAGCCTTTTCCTGAACGGGTGAGAGGAGTCGCCGGCTTCCAAACTTCGGCGTTCTTCGTCGGTTGGAGATCGTGCTCGCCGTAGCTCGGCACGGAAAACTCGCTCGGCATATCGGGGCGCGTGTGCCGGGCTGCGTCGGGACCGGTCAGGCGCTCGCCTTGGATTTGCTTTTGCAGCTCCATGAGGCCGTTGAGCAACGCTTCGGGGCGCGGAGGACAGCCGGGGATGTAGATATCGACGGGGATGAAACGATCAATGCCTTTAAGGACGTTGTAACCCTGCTTGAACGGGCCGCCGGAGATGGCGCAGGCGCCCATCGCGATGCAGTATTTAGGCTCGGGCATCTGGTTCCAAAGACGGACGACCTGCGGGGCCATCTTCTTGGTGACGGTGCCGGAGACGATCATCAGGTCGGCTTGGCGGGGGGATGGGCGGAAAATCTCGGCTCCGAAGCGGGCGATATCGAAGCGGGCGGTGGCGGCGGCGATCATCTCGATGGCGCAGCAGGCGAGGCCGAATTGGAGCGGCCAAATGGAGTTGCTGCGGCCCCAATTGTAAAGCTCCTCCAAGCTGGTCATGAGGATGCCGTGGCGGCGCAATTCTTCACGCTCGGCATCCGAGATGTTGCCGGCGGCGGGGAAGGGGACGGGTTTGTCGATGGCGTCGCTCATTTCCAGTCCAGATGGCCGCGATGCCAAGCCCACACAAGGCCTTCGGCAAGCATTAGGATAAAGACCAGCATGGCGATGAGCGCGCCTACGGGCAGAGTGGTAAAGTTGACGGCGAAGGGCAGAAGGAATAGCACCTCGACATCGAAAATCAGGAAAAGAATGGCGTAGAGATAGTAATGTGCCTTGAACTGGATCCACGAGTCGCCGGAGGCGGCAAGACCGCACTCGTAGGTGGCGTTTTTCAACACGCCGGGTTTGGCCGCTTGGAAGCACTTAACCCAGAGCTGCGCTACCCCTAACATTATCAAGGGGAAGGCAATCGCTACCCCAAAAAACAGGGTGAGGAAAGCATATGGGTGGCTATTCATTCGTAGATTTGACTGAAAAAGAAACGCTACTGGGACGGCATCTTTTGATTCAATATCCAAGCAGGGGAGTTTTTTGTCAGAATCTGCGCACAATTTGCTCTGAGTGCAGTAGCTAATCGACGTTAATCAACACAAGGCGAAGGGTGAGAAATATGCCGAACACCTCGGCAAACGACGTTGCCGCTAAGGTCAAGCGGCCGGTGCCGGGGGTAGAAATGGAGTCCGTCATGAACAATGAGGTACCCTGATTTGACGGGCGGAGTGAGGGAATACTTTAGAAGCAGGCCGTCCACCTAAATACATTTGCCCATGACGGTGGCGGCTGTTTCGTTGTCCGACTTCATGAAATTCTGGTCCCAGTTTTTTATCCCGACCCTCAAGGAAAGCCCGGCTGACGCGGAAATCGCATCGCACAAACTGCTCATGCGCGCCGGCCTCGTGCGCAAGCTGGGCGGCGGTCTCTACACCTACATGCCCCTCGGCCTGCGCGTCATGCAGAAGATCTCGCGCATCTGTCGCGAGGAAATGGACGCGGCCAACGCCATCGAGCTGTGGATGCCGCATGTTCACCCGGTGGACAACTGGGAGCAGGGGCCGCGCTGGGCCGCCGCTCGCGAGATCATGTTCCGCGCCGACAGCGCTGGCGCCGGCAAGGGCCGCTCAAAGGAGCCGGAGTTCGTGCTCGGGCCGACGCATGAGGAGGTCATCACGCCGCTCGTGAAGACCGAGATCACCAGCTACCGCGACCTACCGAAAAACTTTTACCAGATCGGGACCAAGTTCCGTAACGAGATCCGTCCGCGCTACGGACTGATGCGCGCCCGCGAGTTCGTTATGATGGACGCCTATTCGTTCGACGTGAACGACGACGCCTCGGTGAAGAGCTACTTCGCGATGAAGGCCGCCTACGAGGCGTTTTTCAAACGCATCGGCGTGACCGCCATTGCGGTCGAGGCCGACACCGGCGTGATGGGCGGCAGCTTCTCCCACGAGTTCATGGTGCCCGCCGAAATCGGCGACGACGACGTGATCTACAACGAGGAGAGCGGCTACGCGGCCAACCGCGAGAAGGCGAACAGCGCCCTCGTGCCCGCCGACTTGGCGGACGCCGCGCCCGCCGGCGCGGTCGAGGAATTTGCCACGCCGGGCGTCGTCACCATCGCCGCGCTCGAGGCCGCGCCCTACGGCGTGAAGGCCGACCAGCAGTTCAAGACGCTCGTCTACGTGGGCGACGGAAAACCGTTCATCGTGATCCTGCGCGGCAACGACGAGTTGGAGGAGGCCAAGCTGGGCTCGCTCGGCTTCACGCTTTTCCGCGCCGCCACGCCCGATGAAATCGAGCCGGTGCTGGGCGCGAAGCCCGGCAGCCTCGGCGCGGTCAAGGGCACCATCAAGAATCCCTCTGCGCTCGCAGGCATCTTCGCCGACAACGCCATCCGTCTCATCGGCAACGGCACGACGGGCGCCAACAAAGACGGCTTCCACCTCAAGAACATCAACGTGACCCGCGATCTCGCGATCACGAAGTTCGGCGACTTTCGTCGCGTTCGCGTGGGCGAGCCCGATCCCAAGAACGGCCAGCCGCTCAAGGTGAAACGCGGCATCGAGGTCGGCCATATTTTCAAGCTCGGCACCAAATATTCCGAGAAATTCGGCGCGGTTTATACCGATGACCAGAAGCAGTCGCACCCGATGGTCATGGGCTGCTACGGCATCGGTATCAGCCGCACCATGCAGGCCGTGATCGAGCAGAGCCACGACGCCGACGGCATCATCTGGCCGTGGAATGTCGCGCCGTTCCAGCTCATCATCGTGGTGCTCGACCCGTCGCTGCCGGAAACCTCCGGTCTGGCGAAGCAGTTGGGCGTCGTCGCCGAGAAGGCCGGGGCCGACGTACTCATAGACGACCGCGAGGAACGCCCGGGCATCAAGTTCAAGGACGCCGACCTCATCGGCATCCCGATGCGCATCGTCATCGGCAGCAAGGGACTCAAGGACGGTGTCATCGAGGTGAAGGTGCGCGGCCAGAAAGATGTTCAGAAAATCCCAGTGGCCGAGGCCGAGACGCGCATCGCCGCCCTCGTGCGCGAAGCGGCCGCCGCCGCCGGTTGAGCTCAGTTGACGAACGATGACGCAATTCCACGAGGCGCTCTTGTGGAGTTGCGCAGGTACAATGTTCTGCGTTTACTCATCCTTAGATTGACTCCGCATAGTTCCAATACATCGCCACAGCAAGTCCCCCAGCCGATCATTGTGCAGCATGGTTTGTGGCGCGTGGTGTTTTTAGACGATGCGGTTACCCGCATGTCCTATGCAGTGATGGTGCTGCGAAAAATCTTCGGCTTTGATGAGGCGAAGGCCACGCATCACATGATGGAGGCCCATGAACATGGCCGCACCATCGTGTGGGTTGGGCTGCGCGAAAACGCCGAGGCCTACGTTTTTTCCCTGCAACAATGGCACCTGTCCGCGACCCTTGAAGCCGATGAAACGAGTTGAAGTGCGGCTGAGCATCGCCGCCGTCGCTCCGCTGCTCGATCTGATCAAAGCCGTGGCCGACGAGCTGCGCGTCCATGTCGCCGTGCCGGTCGCGCTGGTCGGAGCGGATGTGGATTTCGCCGAGGTGTGGCGCGAGGAGCTGCTCAAGTCGCAGCGCGAGGATTGCGACCGGCTTTTTTCGCTTTTCGACCAGGAGTTTTTCTCCGACGGCGTCGTGGCCTTCGATCGCGACAACGCCGAGGCGGTGCTGCGCGCCTGCGCCGCGCTGAGGCTGCGTTTTCGCGGCACGCATCTTGAAAAAATCACCGACGAGGAACTGGAGGCGCTGGAGGCCAGCAGCAACATGGACCGGTTCGCCGAAACCGAGAAAAAGGCCTTCGCCTGCTTCATTTTTCTGGATGAGCTGCAAAAAATCATCCTGAAATATCTCGATCCGCTCAGCGCTGACGGGGACGAAGAGATCGATCGATAGTCGTCTGCCGTTGGCGCGGCCTGCTGCTCGTTCGCGATGGGCTCATGAAGGTTGCGGTGCGTTGATCGGCATGCGTGGCGGCATGGGCATGAGTGGATTTTTCAATAAAAATCAAAAAATATCGACTGATGGCGGTTGACGGTGCCCGTGACAGACCTACCTTTCTGCCGACACCCTGCAGTGTTCGAGGTGCTTTCAATAACTGCTCTTTTCCTTTGAAATTATTCGGGAGCCGGAACGGGCGGCGGAGTGCTAGGCCGTAAATCGGAAAGCATGAAACCATCCGGAGGCGCCCACCTTATCTCAAAAAGGTTCTCGAGCCTTTGGGCATACGGCATAGGCGGAGTGTCACTCTTTTACCATGAATCCAACGTTCTATTATATCCTCCATGTCAGCGCGGTGCTGGTTTTGTTCGGCTACACTTTCTACTCTTTTTCTGCCGCGCCTGAGACCCGCAAAAAAGTGCTCATGATCACGGGGATCGCCAGCCTGTTGGCGCTGTTTGGCGGCCTCGGGCTGGTGGCCAAGATTTATGGCAATCATTTCTTTGGCTGGATGATCGTTAAATTCGTCGCGTGGCTCGGTCTGGCCGCACTTTCCGGCATCGGCTACCGCCGTCGCGGGGCGACTTCCGTGCTTTCAGCGATTGCGGTCGTGCTTGCGGTGGTTGCGGTGACGATGGTCTACCTGAAGCCGTCGTTTTAACCGGGAATAGACGCCATGGCCGAATCACTCTGTGGCGCGTGGGTGGATGACGACGGTCGCGTTCACACCGTGGTCGCCAAGGCCGACGGAACCCGTGCGTCCGGTGTGGAAACGCTCCGTCCGTTCACGTGGCTCCAAGCGATGGTCACGGCGATAACGCCCGGTGTCGCCATTGAGCCGCTGAATGGCGAAGGTGTGTTCAACCGGCTGGCGCACGCGGAAACACTGGAGGCTTACGATGCGTTTTTAAAGGCGGCCAAGAGCACCGGCGGCGTGGATGCGATTCGCCCGCTGGAGAGCCAGTTTCTCTTGCAACGGCGCGAGCGACTCTACCGTGATTTGAGTTTCGCCCAGCTCCGCCGCTGCCAGCTCGACATCGAAACAGGCTCGGCCGACGGCTCGTTCAGCGATGCCGCCAAGCCCGACGACCGCGTGCTGGCCATCGGCTTGCGCTTCGGCGGGCGCAACCGCATCCTCGTTCTTGACGCCACGACGGACGAAGCCGAAAAGCGCCTATTGGAGTCGCTCAACACCACACTGGCCGAGGAAGATCCCGACGTCATCGAGGGGCACAACATCTTCAAGTTCGACCTCGATTACCTGCGCCAGCGGGCGAAGCGGCTCAAGGTTCCCTGTGCGTGGGGGCGGTTCGGGCAGAAGGCCGCGTTTCGAAACAGCCGTCTCAAGATCGCCGAACGCATGGTGGATTTTCCGCGTTGCGACCTGCCGGGACGCACGGTGGTGGACACCTACCTGCTCGTACAGCAATACGACATCACCACCCGCGAGCTCACGTCCTACGGGTTGAAGGCGGTGGCGGCCTACTTTGGCATCACCGAGGACGACGACGAACGCACCTACCTCGCGGGCGACAAGATCCATGACGCGTTCCTCAACGACCGCGCCAAGTTTCTCGCCTATCTCGGCGACGATCTTCGCGAGACGCAGGGCATCGCCGACCTGCTGCTGCCGACCTATTTCGAGCAGGTTAAGACGTTCCCGATCCTGCTCCAGGAGGCCACGCTGCGCGGCACGACGAGCAAGATCGACCTGCTCTTCCTCGAGGAATACTACCACGCCCGGCAGGCGTGCCCCGTGCCACCCGAAGTCGCGCCGTTCGAGGGCGGCTACACGAGGAGGTTCCAGGAAGGCGTTTTCAAGCACGTGCTGCATTTCGACGTGGCGTCGCTTTACCCGAGTCTCCTGCTCGCCATCGGGCGCAATCCGCGCAACGACGCGCTGGGAGTGTTCATCCCGCTGCTGAAAACGCTGCGCGAATACCGTTTGAAATACAAACAGCTCGCCCGCACGGCGGAGACGGAGGAGCTGCGGTCCGAATATCAGGCGCGGCAGGCGAGTTTCAAAATCCTCATCAACTCGTTCTACGGCTACCTCGGTTTCTCCGGCGCGCGATTTGGCGACGGCGAACTGGCGGCCGAGGTGACGCGGCGCGGACGCGAACTGCTGCAGGTGCTCATCGACGAGTTCACGAAGCACGACTGCACGATCCTCGAAGCGGACACCGACGGCATCTACCTGTCGTCGGCGCGATATTTTGACGAACCCGACGCATTGCTGGCGAAAGTGACGGGCATCCTGCCGCCGGGAATCGAGCTGGAACACGACGGACGTTACACCGCGATGTGGAGCTACAAGGCCAAGAACTACGCGCTCTACGACGGCAAAAAAATAACGATTCGCGGCAGCGCGCTGCGATCGCGCGGAATCGAGCCGTTCCTAAAGAAGTTGGGCAACCAGCTTGTACATTTTCTGGTCGGCGCGAGCCCGGAATCGCCGCTTGCCCTGGTGGACGACTATCGCGCGCGCCTCGCTTCGCGGCAGTTGCCGGTTGCAGAAGTGGCGAAGTCCGAGGTGCTCGGCATGAACCCCGACGCCTACGAACGCTTCATCGCCGAGGGTGGCAAGCCGCGTCGCGCCTCGGCGGAAGCAGCGTTGCAACTGACGCCGCGCCCTCGCATGGGCGAACGGGTGGCGTATTATATCATGCCGAAGCAGAAGGGCAAAACGAGCGACTGGCAGCGGGCCCGGCCCGTCGCGCTCTACGACGCGGCGGCAGCCCCGTATGATCCCGGTTATTATACCGACAAACTCGACGACTGGCTCGAACGCTACGGTCCGTTTCTCGGCGTCAAGCCTCCCGGTGGCGTGCAGGGCGATTGGTTCGCATGAGAGTGGGGACGGGGCGGCTCCTGACCGCTTGACGCAGGATGCCCCGACCGCCTTCATCGCCGGTTTACCATGCGAATCCATGCCTTCAAAGGTCTTGTCCCGGTTCCCGCGCACGCGCCCGAAGTGGCCTGCGTTCCTTACGATGTCGTCAACGCCTCCGAGGCCGCCGCGCTCGCCGCCGGCAAGCCGCGCAGCCTTCTCCATGTTGACCGTGCCGAGATCGACCTGCCCGTCGGCACCGATCCTTACAGCGCCGCTGTTTACAACAAGGCCCGCGAAAACTTTCTCGCCCTCCAGCGCGACGGCGTGCTCGTGCGCGAATCCGGCCCCTGCCTTTACGTTTATCAGCAGCAAATGGGCAACCACATCCAGCGCGGCCTCGTCGCGGTCTGCAATGTCGAGGACTACGACGCCGAGCTCATTAAGAAGCACGAGAAGACCCGCAAGGACAAGGAGGACGACCGCACCCGTCTCATCGATACGCTGGCGGCCAACACCGGTCCGGTATTCCTGACCTATCGCGATGAGGCCGCCGTCACCGCGCTCGTCAACGCCAAGGTCAAGGAAGCGCCGCAGCACGATTTCACCGCGCCGGACGGCATCCGGCACACCGCGTGGCGCATCGCCGGCGGAGCGGAATGGGTTAAGGCGTTTGAGCGCGTGCCCCTCAGCTATATCGCCGACGGCCATCATCGCGCGGCCAGCGCGGCCCGCGTGGCCCGGCTTCGTCGCGAGAAGAACCCCGCGCATACCGGCGCCGAGGATTACAATTGGTTCCTTTGCGTGCTTTTCCCCGCCAGCGAACTCAAGATTCTGCCTTACAACCGCGTGGTGTTTGATCTCAACGGCCACGCGCCCGAGGCGTTTCTCGCCAAGGTGAAGGCCGTCTTCGGTCTTGAGGAAAACGCCGTGCCGTCGCCCGCCGTGGGCGGGCGGGTGAGCATGTATTTCGGCGGCAAATGGTATGGCCTTCGCTGTCCCGTCGATCCCAAGGCCGACCCGGTGGGCCGGCTCGACGTGAGCGTGCTGCAGGACAAGCTGCTCGCCCCGCTGCTCGGCATCGAAGATCCGCGCACCAGCAAGCGCGTGGATTTTGTCGGCGGCATCCGCGGTCCCGGCGAGTTGGTGAAGCGCGTGGACGCCGAGGGCGGCGTGGCGTTCTCGATGTTTCCAACGACGGTGGCGCAGCTCATGGCCATCGCCGACGCGGGCCAGATCATGCCGCCGAAGAGCACCTGGTTTGAGCCGAAGCTGCGCTCGGGCCTGTTCACGCACACCTTCTGAGCGGAATCGGCGCCGTTCGCCGGTTTTGAAAACGCGCCCGGAGGCCGCGCGCCAACCTTGGGTTTCCAGTTTTATCCTTCAGGTCTTCCGTTTCCAGCTCCGGTCTGCCCCGCAGGATCCCGTTGACTGGGTTCGTCATGTCATTACGATTTTTTTCGCCGCACGATGCATCAACGGAGGATTCCGGCGGCACATTGCAAGCCTGCGCCGTCCCATGAGCACACAACCTAAGGGTGGGGAAAACCACCGTGTCGTCACCGCCCGACCGCTGCGCTGCCTGATCGTCGAGGATGCGGAAGACGACGTGGTGCCGCTGCTTCGCCAACTCCGCGCCGGCGGCTACGACGTGACGTGGGAGCGCGTGGACACGCCCGAGGCGATGCGAGCCGCGCTGGGTCGCCAGCCGTGGGACGTTGTCATTTCCGACTACAGCATGCCGCGTTTCAGCGGGCTGGCCGCGCTGGAGCTGCTGCAGGCCAGCGGTCTCGACCTGCCGTTCATCGTCGTATCGGGCACGATCGGCGAGGACGTGGCCGTGGCGGCGATGAAGGCGGGGGCGCATGATTATCTGATGAAGGGCAAGCTGGCGCGGCTCGCGCCCGCCGTGCAACGCGAGTTGCGCGAGGCGGCCAGGCGCCGCGAGCGCAAGCAGGCGGAGGCGGCGCTGCGGACGAGCGAGGAACATCTCTCCAATCTGTTCGAAAAAGCACCCCTTGGCTACCAGTCGCTCGATGCGGACGGTCGCTTCATCGTGGTCAATGAAGCCTGGCTGACCACCCTGGGCTACGGCAAGGAAGAGGTCATGGGCAAATGGTTCGGCGATTTCCTTGCCCCGGAATACGTGGAGGCGTTCCGCCAGCGGTTTCAGATGTTCAAGGCGGCGGGAAAAATTCATTCCGAGTTTGAGATGATCCGCAAGAATGGCGCGCGGAGGTTCGTCGCCTTTGCAGGAAGCATCGCGCACAATCCCGACGGCAGCTTCCGGCAAACTCATTGTATCTTCCAGGACATCACCGAGCGCAAGCAGGCGGAGGATAAGTTGCGGGAAAGCGAAGCGAAATACCGGAACCTGTTCGAGAACATGGCCGAGGAAGTGCATTTCTGGAAACTGGTCCGCGATGAGCGCGGTCAAATCAAGACTTGGCAGGTGGTTGACGTGAACGCGCCCACGCTCAAGGCTTGGGGCCGTAAGTCGCGCGAAGACACCATTGGGAAAATGGCCGATGAAATCTATCCCGGTGCCACGGAGCATTTCATGCCGATGGTGCAGAAGATCATGACCGAAGGTGTTCCGTATTCCTTTGTGGACCACTTTCCCCAGCCGGGGGACAAATATTTCCGGTTCACGAGCGTTCCGATGGGTGAATACTTCATCACCACGGGTTCGGACATCACGGACATAACGAAGATTCAATTGGCGCTGCACAAGAGCGAGGAACTCTATCGTTCCCTGTTCGCAAACATGCTCAACGGCTTCGCTTATTGCCGGATGTTGTTCGAGGATGGAAACCCCGATGACTTCATCTACCTCGCCGTCAATGACGCCTTTGAAAAGCAGACCGGGCTGAAAAACGTCGTCGGCAAAAAGGTCTCCGAGGTTATTCCCGGCATCCGCGAGTCCGACCCGGAACTGTTCGCATGCTACGGACGGGTCGCCAGTACCGGCCAGCCCGAACATTTCGAGACGTTCGTCAACGTCCTGCAGATGTGGTTCTGGGTTTCGGTGTATCGCCCGGCGCCCGGACATTTTGTGGCCGTGTTCGACGTCATCACCGAGCGCAAGCGGGCGGAGAATGAAATGAGGGCCAGTGAAGATAGGTTGAACTTCGCCCTGCAAACGATCCAGACCGGCGCATGGGAACTGGACCTGCTGAAGCATTCCGCGTATCGAACGCCGACCCATGATCGGATTTTTGGCTACGAGACGCTGTTGCCGCAGTGGACCTACGAGATGTTTCTTGAACACGTTTTGTCCGAGGATCGTCCGGAGGTGGACCGAAAGTTCCGTGAAGCGACAACGGCGCAAACCGATTGGAACTTTGAATGCCGCATCCGTCGCGCCGATGGCGCAACGCGTTGGATCATGGCCGCCGGAAGACATCAGCGAAACACGGAAGGCGTGCTGGTGCGGATGGCCGGCATCGTGCAGGACATCACCGAGCGCAAACGGATGGAAGAGGCCCTCCGCCACCTGAACGCCGAGTTGGAAAAACGCGTGGCCGAACGCACCGGCGAACTTCAGGCCGCCAACAAGGAGCTCGAGGCATTTTCCTACTCGGTGTCCCACGATTTGCGGGCTCCATTGCGCAGCATCGACGGCTTCAGCAGCATCCTGCTCGAGGATTACGCCGACAAGCTCGACGCCGAAGGTTGCGACAATCTTGGCCGTGTTCGCGCCGCCGCGCAGCGCATGTCGGAACTCATCGACGACCTGCTCAACCTCTCTCGCTGCACACGCGCCGAACTGCACCGCGAGCAGGTGGACCTGAGCGCGCTGGCCCGCGCCGTCGTCGCCGATCTGCGGCAGCGCGAACCCGGGCGGGCGGTGGAACTGGCGGTGGCCGACGGCATCGTGGCCGGGGGCGATCCGCGCCTGCTGCGCGTGGTGCTGGACAATCTTTTGGGCAACGCGTGGAAATTCACGGGCAGGCGCGAACACGCCCGCATCGAGTTTGGCGCGGTGCGGCGGATCGGGCGGATGGACTGCTTCGTCCGGGACAACGGCGCCGGCTTCGACGCCGCCTACGCCGCAAGGCTGTTCGGCGCGTTTCAACGGCTGCACAGCAGCGCGGAATTTCCCGGCTCTGGCATCGGTCTGGCGACCGTGCAGCGCATCGTCCACCGCCACGGCGGCCGGGTATGGGCCGAGGGAGAGGTGGACAAGGGCGCAACGTTTTGGTTTAACATCGAGGCATCAACGTAATTCGAAGGAGAAACGCATGAATGGCAAAATCCTGCTCGTGGAAGACAATCCCGACGACGTGAAACTCACGCTCCGGGCGTTCAATAAAAACAAGATTGGCAACGAAATCATCGTCGCGGGCGACGGGGTGGAGGCCGTCGACTATCTTTTCGGCACGGGCCGGTTCGCCGGACGCGACATGGGCGATCGTCCGGCCGTCGTGTTTCTCGATCTCAAGCTGCCGAAACTCGACGGGCTGGAGGTGTTGCGCCGCATTCGCGCCGACTCCAGGACCGCGTTGCAACCCGTGGTCATCCTCACCTCGTCGAAAGAAGAGCAGGACATGGTGGCGGGCTACCAGCTAGGCGCGAACAGCTACGTGCGCAAGCCGGTGGACTTCGAGCAATTCATCGAGGCCGCCCGCCAGCTCGGTCTCTACTGGCTGCTCATCAACGAACCGCCTCCCCATCTCAAATGAGCGTCACCGCCCGAACGCTGCGCTGCCTGATCGTCGAGGACGCCGAAGACGACGCGCTGCTGCTGCTTCGCCAACTGCGCGACGGCGGCTACGACGTGACGTGGGAGCGCGTGGACACGCCCGAGGCGATGCGAGCCGCGCTGGGTCGCCAGCCGTGGGACGTTGTCATTTCCGACTACAGCATGCCGCGTTTCAGCGG
The DNA here is from genome assembly GCA_903904685.1 of uncultured Verrucomicrobiota bacterium. Taxonomy (GTDB): domain Bacteria; phylum Verrucomicrobiota; class Verrucomicrobiia; order Opitutales; family Opitutaceae; genus Rariglobus. The sequence continues at coordinate 2 of CAIVDS010000035.1, read as the reverse complement.
GC
>CAIVDS010000034.1 GCA_903904685.1 uncultured Verrucomicrobiota bacterium | reverse complement strand
GGGATAAGCGCTGAAAGCATCTAAGCGCCAAGCCCATCCCAAGATAAGATCACAATCCGTCGCAAGACGGTGCAAGGTCCGGGTAGACCACCCGGTTGATAGGGCAGAAATGTAAGCGTAGTAATACGTTCAGTTTACTGCTACTAATGACCTTGCCGGTTTATGCAAACACCTCTCTAGGCGTTTATTTAACCTCCTTACTTTGATTATTTAGACTTAAACTTTATTTACTTACCCAATGTAATTGTTGGGTTTCCCTTCCTGGTGATAATATGCCGGGGGTTCCACCCGTTCCCATCCCGAACACGGCCGTTAAGCCCCGAGCAGCCAATGGTAGTAGGACGTTAGGTCCCGCGAGAGTAGGTTGTTGCCAGGTTTATGACCCGGATACTGCGAAAGCAGTATCCGGGTCTTCTTCGTACTGAGGATCTCTAGAAACTGGTATCATACGGCATGAATTAGATCGATGATCTGGCTGGTGCTTTGAAAGCTGAAAATCAGCAGCCCCACTCTGACAATCCCCCTAACACTAATTTTACGACTCAACTAGCATGAAAGAACCCTTTTCCAGCGAAATTCTCAAATATGCGGAAGCCGAGGCGGCGCGATTGCTGCGCAAGCTCACCAAGGAAGGCGCCAAAGCCAAGACGCTGACGCTTGCCGTCGACAGCGGTCTGGGTGATCAGGAAATCACAATCGATTCCAGCGCCAAGGGGGCCGATCTGCGCGGCGGCAGTCCGACGGCCGTATTGCACGCGGTTTATACGTTTTTTCAGGAGTTAGGATGCGTATTCGAATCATCGGGGGAGTTCCTGCCTGCGCGCCAGGATTCCATTAAATTCCCATTGTTGCGCATGCGCCATCAACCGACGTTTCCTGAGCGCGGGATTCGGATGCATCTGAATTTTGTACAGGATCAGTCCCACTTTTCCGAAGAAGAGTTCGCGGGGTTCATCGATAATGCCGCCCGCCAGCGGCTCAACTATCTGATGTTCCACATGTATACCCCGCAGCAGTGGTTTCCTTTCAGCTATCGCGGGGTGGAGCATCTCGACCATACCTTTGGCCGCGAACGCCGTCTTCTACCGACGGATATGATCGGACGCAACAAGGTGAAGGTGGACCGTTACTGGTTCGCGCGGGAGTTCGAGGCGATAGAAGACCCGCGCCAGCTGCTCGCCGCCATGCACCGGCGGTTTCAGCGGATGATGGCTCGCGCACACAGCCGCGGGATTCGCAATTGTGTTTCTCTGGAGCCCGAGGCTTTGCCCCCCGCATTGAAGGCCAAGCTGGGGGAGTGGACGGGAGACGACGCGGAAAATCTTCTTGCCAACAAGGATCTCAACCAGGACTGGCAGGAAGGCTGGTCCGGGACCAAGTTGGTCGAACCCGACGTGCGCCACCCGCTCATCATCGATATCTCGGTGGAGCGCTGCTTGCAGTGCATGCAAAGCTTCCCCGATCTGGATGAGCTTCAGTTGATCTCACGCGAGGGCGTCAAGTGGACGCCGAAGGCCGGCGAATCCTACGAGGCGGAATGGGCGCGGCTCACCGCAAAATTTGGGTTGGGCCGGGAGGATATCGACCTCAAGGGACTTGCCGGTTTGGAACCACCGGATGTCGGTCCCGAGATGAACGCGCAGGCGCGCCCCTATTGGACGGTGATGCCGGGCGACAATTATCATCCCACGGTGGTCGGCTCGCTCCGGTTCGTCGAGCACGCATTGGTCGTGTTTCACGATCCGCGTGTGCAGTCCGCCCTCCAGCAGCGGGGGATCGCGACCAGCGTCGCCGTTTACAGTCCGCATCCGGAGACGGTCCGCCTCATGATGGGCCCGATCGCGAAGATGCTGCCAAAGGGGACGCGGTTCCATTGTCTGGCCGATTACGGCGCGAAGGACATCGCCGCGAATCTCCCTTCCTGGCAGCCGTTGGTGAAGCGCGGGCAGAAGCCGGGCGTGATCACCTGGCTGGAGTTCGACGGCATCATGGCATTGGCGCAGGGGTGGGGCGATTCGTTGATCGACAACATCAAGAAAGCCTCTGCGTTGGGAGTGAAGACGATCGCGTTCAATCATTGGCGCGTCCGATCACTAGAACACAACGCTGCCGTGGCGGGCGCGTTCACATGGGACGCTTCGCTCAAGCCCGACGTTTTCAAGAAAGCCTATTACGGTCGTCTCTTCGGTGCGGCCAACGTGCAGGCCGCCAAAAAAGCCCATCGCTTGCTGGAAGAGGCGACGTTGTTCACCAAGTCCAACGGGTATAATGTCGGGTTCGCCGGAGATTGGGTTTTCCGCACCAGCACCAATCCTCCGGGATATTACTGGCCGCGCTTGTTGCGGATGGAGCACCTTTACCGGCAGACCTCCGAGGCGTTCGACGCATTGGCTGCCTCCAGCGCGGAGCCGGGCCGCAGGCAGGCGCGCTATCTTGCGGACTTATGCCGGATCAGCGCGGTCCATGTCCGTGCGGTTTACCATCTGCAGAACGCGAAACTTCCCCTTGTCGGTTACAAGGCGTGGCCGCTTGGCAATCCCAACGCCGCATGGCCCGCGCCTGAAAAGCTCGCCGCATTGCTCCGGGAAGCGCGTCAGGCGCTAAAGTTGCAGAAAGGTTATATGGGCACCTACGCTCGCTGGGTGCAATCGTGCGACGAACAAGGGCAGCTTTGCAGCCATCAGCAGGGCGTGATCGAGCCCTACGAGAAGTTTATCAAGATTATGACCGACCGCTTGGAGATCGAGCGGAGCCGGTTGAAATGGCTGGCGCGGCCGCTCAAAGACCCTTCAAGGATTCAGCCGACGTAGATCCATTTTTCGGCAAAGACTCAGTCGTTTTCACTGTTGGAACAAGAAAGGCTTCGCCAACGGTTCAACGCGAGGGGAGCCGTGAAGAAGATGCCGGAATCAAGCTTGGGCAAGGCGGCGAAGCATAAGGGCAGAGGTGGCGAGAGATACGGCGCTCTTTTGGCTTCCATCTTAAAGCACCTTTCGCTTTCGGGACGCTGACGTCTCTCACAGCTTTTCAGACAGTCTCCATGAGACCTATTTTCTATGCATACCCGTCAATCTACCGCTTGATTTTCGGCACAACTCGCTAAAATAGCGGGCTTTTCTCTTCCGTTCGCACAACATTCTTCCTTTCCAGACAACTCAATCCTCCCGTTTTTACCATCATGTCCACCGCCACACCGCAAAAGTTCGAGTTCCAGGCCGAGATCAAGCAGCTCCTCGATATCGTCATCCACTCGCTCTACACCGAGAAGGAAATCTTCGTCCGCGAGCTCATTTCCAACGCCTCCGACGCCTTGGAAAAATTCCGCCATCTCCAGCTCACCGAGAAGGACATCGCCGACGACCAACTCGCCCTCGAGATCAATCTCACGACCGATGACAAGGCCAAGACTCTCACGATCCAGGACGCCGGCCTCGGCATGACCCGCGCCGAGCTCATCGAAAACCTCGGCACCATCGCCCACTCCGGCTCCAAGGCCTTCCTCAAGTCCCTCAGCGAAGGCGGCCAGAAAAACGCCAACCTCATCGGCCAGTTCGGCGTCGGCTTCTACTCCGCGTTCATGGTCGCCAAGTCCGTGAAGGTTTACTCCCGCTCGTGGAAAAAGGCCGAGCCCGCCCACGTCTGGACGAGCGACGGCTCCGGCAGCTACGAGATCGAGGAGGTCGCCGACCAGACCCGCGGCACCAAGATCGTCATCGAACTCAAGGACGACTGCGGCGACTACGCCACCGAGTCGCACATCAAGGACATCCTCGAGCGCTACAGCGCGTTCGTGTCGTTCCCGATCAATCTCAACGGAAAACACATCAACACCGTTCAGGCCGTCTGGCTCCGCTCGAAAAACGAGATCACCGACGAGCAATACACCGAGTTCTACAAGTTCCAGAGCCACGCCTACGACGAGCCGCGCCTGCGTCTCCACTTCAGTGCCGACGCCCCGCTCCAGATCAACGCCCTGCTCTTCGTTCCCAAGGACAACACCGAGAAATTCGGCATGTCGCGCCTTGAGCCCGCCGTCTCGCTCTACTGCCGCAAGGTCATGATCGACGCCAAGCCCAAGGACCTGCTCCCCGAGTGGCTCCGCTTCATGAAGGGCGTGGTCGATAGCGAGGATCTCCCCCTCAACATCTCGCGCGAGACCATGCAGGACCGCGCCCTCATAGAGAAGTTGAACAAGGTTATCACGAAACGCTTTCTCAAGTTCCTCGCCGACGAGGCCGAGGCCCGCACCGACGGCTACAACGAGTTCTACGCCGAATTCGGCATCTTCCTGAAGGAAGGCGCCGCCCTCGACTTCACCCACAAGGACCAGCTCGTCAAACTCCTCCGCTTCGAATCGTCTCTCACCGAGAAGGGCAAGACCACCTCGCTCGCCGACTACGTCACCCGCATGGGCGCCGAGCAGAAGGAAATCTATTACCTCATCGGCCCCAACCGCGCCGCCATCGAGAGCGGCCCGTATCTCGAAGGCTTCAAGGCCCGCAATCTCGAGGTGCTTTTCTGCTACGAGGCGGTTGACGAATACGTGATGAACAACGTCCGCGAATTCGACGACAAGAAGCTCGTCGCCGCCGACCACGCCGACGTAAAGCTCGCCGACGCCCCCAAGCCCCCTGCGGCCGAAGGCGACCTCAGCGAGGACGACGCCAAATCCCTCGCCGAATGGCTCAAGACCACCCTCGGCGACCGCGTCGAGGCCGTGAAGTCCAGCGACCGTCTCGTTGATTCCCCCGCCCTCGCCGTCAACGCCGACAAGTTCATGTCACCGCAGATGCGCCGCATGATGAAGGCCATGAACAAGGACGGCGCCGACGCCCCCGTGAAGGTGAACCTGGAGATCAACCCGCGCCACGCCGTCATCAAGCACCTCGCCGCCGCCCGCACCGCGTCGCCCGAAAAGGCCGTGCTCATCGCCGAGCAGATCCTCGACAACTCGCTGATCTCCGCCGGTCTTTTCGAAGACCCGAGCAAGATGGTCGCCCGCCTCTACAAGCTGCTGGAAACGGTCTGATCCTGGCTACGTTTCCCTTCACCTCAGCCCCGGCCGCCGACCGGGGCTTTTTTTACCCCTCCCTTCGCGGCCAGCCGCAGAAGATTCGCCAAGGGGTTTTTCATCTGACAACGTATTACTAGGCATGAACAATCCTGACCCGCTCTCCAACGTGCTCAAAACCTGGCGGCACAAGCCCGCGCCCTCGCCGGAGTTTGCCAAAGCCGTGTGGGCCCGCATCGACGCTGCCGAGCAAGCTCCCGCGCCTTCGTTCTTCGCCCAAATCCTGCGTTTCCCTGGTCAGCTTCCGCTCGCAGCCAGTTTCGCCGTGCTCTTTGCCGGCATCGCCGGCACCGGCACTGCTCTCGCCGTCAACCACGGACAATCCACCGACCGCATGGCCGCCGCCTACGTCCGATCGATTGACCCGCTCCAGATGACGACGACTCCCTCGGCGCATTCGCATTCGTGAAACCGTCCATTCGTCTCACGCTGCTTGCGCTCACCGTCGGTGCCATCGCCTTCGGCCTCACCCGCTGGCTGGTCTGCCCGCACGCCGATGCCGACGAAATCGCGTGGATGAAAACCGAGTTTCATCTTACGTCGGCTCAAACCGCCGCCATCGAAAAGCTCCACGACGATTACGGCCCCGTCTGCATGGAGCACTGCCGCCTCATCCGCGAGGCCGGCGTCCGCCTCACCGCCCTCGAAACCGCCAACCAACGCAACTCGGCCGACTACGTCGCCGCCATCGCCGAGATGAACCGGCTCAAAAGCGTGTGTCACGACGCCACCAAAAAACACCTCGAAGCCGTCGCCGCGCAAATGTCACCCGACGAAGGCCGCCGCTTTCTCTATCTCACTTTGCCCAAGCTCGTTGACCAATCGCATGCCGCCCCTCTCGACCTGCGATGACATTGGATGCTCCTACGCCGACCGACGAAGCCCTCGTCTCCGCCCTTCGCCACGGCGATGATGCCGCACTCGATGCGCTGATGGCACGCTGGCAGGTTCCATTGCGCTCCTTCCTCTACCGTTTTCTTCAAAACGAATATGATGCGGCAGACCTCGCGCAGGAGACGTTTGTGCGTATTTATCAAAAACGCGCCATCTACCGAGAAGGCGCGCGCTTTTCGACTTGGATGTTCCAGATCGCGCTCAACCTCGCCCGCGACCACGCCCGCCGACGGATTCGCCGCCCCACCGACGCGCTCGACGCGGTGCCAGAGCTTTCCGACGACCAGAACCCAGGCTCCGATGCCCTCGCCACCGAGCGTACCCGCACCGTCCGCACCGCCATCGCCGACCTCCCCGAAGACCTCCGCGCCGCGCTCGTCCTATCGGAATACGACGACAAATCTCACGCCGAGATCGCCGCCATCGTCGGAGCCACGACGAAAGCCGTCGAAACCCGTATTTACCGCGCCCGCGAGCTTCTCCGCAAAAAACTCGCCAAATTCATGGCCTGATTTTTTCGCCCGTCCGTGATTGGATGGAAGCATGTCGCTCGTTTCTATCAACCCCGCTACCGGTCGCCTCCTCAAGCGTTACCGTGCACATACCTCCGCCCAAATCGAGACCGCGCTCGCCGCCGTGCATCGCGGCCACCTCGGCTGGCGCGAGTTGTCCCTGGCCGACCGCGCCCGCCACCTCACCGCGCTAGGCGCAACATTGCGCCAACAACAGGAATCGCTCGCCCGACTCATCACCGCCGAGATGGGAAAAACCCTCGCAACGTCGCGTCTCGAAATCGAAAAGTGCGCCGCCTGTTGCGATTTCTACGCTCAACACGCCGCACGATTTTTAAAATCAGAGCGCCCCTTCGGCGCCCCTAAAAACGCCACGGTCGTTTTCGAACCACTCGGCGTGGTGCTGGCCGTCATGCCGTGGAATTATCCGTTCTGGCAGCTCTTTCGCGCCGCCGCACCGGCGCTCATGGTGGGCAACACCCTGCTGCTCAAACACGCCTCCAACGTCTCCGGTTGCGCTCTTGCAATTGAGCGTCTCTTCACCGCCGCCAACCTACCTGCCGGCCTGCTGCGCACACTGCTCTTTTCGCCGAAAGCCATCCCTGCACTTATCGCGGATCCACGCGTGAGCGCCGTCACCCTCACGGGCAGCACCGCCGCCGGTCGCAAAGTCGCCGCACTCGCCGGAGCGGCGCTCAAACCCTGCGTCCTCGAACTCGGCGGAAGCGATCCCTACATCGTTCTCGCCGACGCCGATCTCGACCACGCCGCCGAAATCTGCGCCCAAGCCCGCCTCGTAAACGCCGGCCAAAGCTGCATTGGCGCCAAACGTTTCATCGTCGTCGAGTCCGTCTTGGCTGCCTTCACGGAAAAATTTGTCGCCCGCATGACCGCCCGCCACACAGGTGATCCGATCACCAACGACATTGACTTCGGCCCTCTCGCCCGCGCCGATCTGCGCACCGAGTTGCACGCTCAGGTTTTGAAGAGTGTCAAAAAAGGAGCCCGATTACTCCTCGGCGGCACGTTGCCCGCCGGAGAAGGGTTTTACTATCCTGCCACTGTTCTCTCCCATGTGCGCCCCGGCATGCCGGCCCATGATGAAGAACTTTTCGGACCCGTGGCCGCCATCATCACGGCGGCGGACGAAGCCGAGGCCATCGCGATTGCCAACAACACCAGCTTCGGCCTCGGTGCCGCTATCTTTACGCGCAACCATAAACACGGGCGGACCATCGCGACCGAGCAGCTTGAAGCGGGCATGGTTTTTGTGAACGATTTTGTGCGTTCCGACATCACTTTGCCCTTTGGTGGCATCAAGCAATCAGGCTACGGACGAGAGTTAAGCGCCTTCGGAATACGTGAATTTGTGAACATAAAGACGGTGTGGGTAAAGTGATCCATCCTCGGGTGGTTGTGTGAAATTCCACATGGCGCATCACTAAAAACTCGTTTCAGGCGGACACACGCTTACGGTTGTCAGTCTTTACTTTCGCGATGGCCGCCAAACGATCACCTTCAGTCCCTCCTTGCTGTGCCCCGACTTCTAAAGTTGTCGATGCGGCGGATGATCGCGTCATCATACCTGAAACGATGATCCGCCCGGTTGTGCCTTCGGGTAAACCCAGCAAGTCTGCTTATTTCAACCGCGAACTCAGCTGGCTGGCCTTCAACCGCCGAGTGCTGGGGCAGGCGCAGGACTCGAGGCATCCGCTGCTCGAACGGGTAAAATTTCTCGCTATCGTTTGCTCCAATCTCGACGAGTTTTTCGAGATCCGCGTCGCCGGAATCATCCAGCAGGTTGACAGCGGAGTGACTGAGTCGAGCGTGGATGGTCTCGGGCCCAAGGAATCGTTGCGCCGCATCCACTCCGTCGTGGCCTCGCTCGTCGAAGACCAATATGCCTGCTGGCATAATCATCTCATGCCAGCGCTTGCGGCCGAGGGCATTCTTGTCAAAATCGCAGCCGAGTTCGATCAAACCGAGTTGAACTGGGTGACGGCTTACTTTCACGAACAGATTTATCCCGTCCTCACGCCGCTCGCGCTCGACCAGTCGCACCCGTTCCCGCAACTGAGCAACAAGACGCTTAACGTCGTCGTCTCCCTCGACAACCCCGCCACGCCAGAGATCGAACAGCTCGTCGCCATCCTGCCTGTGCCACGCATTTTGCCGCGTCTGATTCAGATCAACCCCACCAACGCCAACCCGCAGTGCTTCGTTTTTATTTCCGAGATCATCAAGCTGTGTGCAGGTGAGTTTTTCCCCGGTTACCGCGTAAACGGCGCCCACTCCTTTCGTGTCACCCGCAACAGCGATCTCTACATCGACGAGGAGGAAGCGGAGAATCTCCTCAAGAAAATCGAAGAAGAGTTGCGTAATCTCCGGCGCGGCGCCGCCGTGCGCCTCGAGATAGAGGAAGGCGTAGACGATACGATTTTCACGACACTTTGCGAACACCTCGATCTCTCGCACGAATACGTCTTCCGCCTTGGCGGTCCGCTCAATTTACTCCGCCTGATGAGCCTCGCGGACATTGATCGCCCCGACCTCAAGTATCCGCCCTTCATGCCGGCCAACGCCTCGCCCTTGCGCGATGCCGGACGGATTTTTGACACTTTGCGCGAACAAGATGTGCTGCTGCACCACCCCTACGATTCGTTCCAGCCCGTCGTCGATTTTGTCGAGCAGGCGGCCCGCGATCCGATGGTATTCGCTATCAAGCAGACGCTCTATCGTACCAGTGGAGACTCACCCATTGTGCGCGCTCTAATTGAGGCCTCCAAGAACGGCAAGCAGGTCACCGCACTCGTCGAGTTGAAAGCGCGCTTCGACGAAGCCAACAACATCCAGTGGGCAAAACAACTTGAGGAAGCGGGTGTGCACGTCGTTTACGGACTCGTCGGCCACAAAACCCATTGCAAATGCTCTCTTGTCGTTCGCCGCGAGGGGAAACTTCTTCGCCGCTACGCCCACCTCGGCACGGGCAACTACAACCCGAAGACCGCGCGTCTTTATACGGATCTGAGTTATTTCACCGCCCGCGAAGAACTCACTGCCGACGCCGGCAATCTCTTCAACACGCTCACCGGTTTCAGCCGAGAGCCCGAGTTCAGCCACCTGCTCGTCGCCCCTTATAATCTTTATCGTCGTATCCAGGAGCTTATTCAGTACGAAACCGAAAACGCCGCCGTCGGTCGCCCCGCGCGTATCATGGTCAAGATGAATTCGTTGGTGGACAAGGCCACCATCGACCGCCTCTACGCCGCTTCGCAGGCAGGCGTGCAGATCGACCTCATCATCCGCGGCGTGTGTTGCCTCGTCCCCGGCGTGCGCGGTCTCAGCGAAAACATCCGTGTGAGCAGTATCGTCAACCGCTTCCTCGAACACGCCCGTGTTTTTTATTTTCAAAACACCGGCGGCGAGCCGCTTATCTACGCCGGCAGCGCCGACTGGATGCCGCGCAATTTCTTCCGTCGCGTGGAGGTCGTCTTCCCAATCAAGGATCCGGCGCTACGCCGCTGGATAGTCGATGAGCTTTTCACGCTCGAACTGCAGGATAACGAATTTGCCCGCATGCTCCATCCGAACGGCGGATATCTGCGGATCCCGCGCTCGATCGACGTTCCGCCATTCTCCTCCCAAGGTTACTTCATCGCTTCCGCGATGCAACGCGCTGCCCGTCAAGATGACTGACGCGCGGCATTGCCCCGCGATGCATGCACCCTCCTGTTATGCGTGACTGGCACGCCATGCGATCCCTCTTTCTATTTCTGCTAGCGACATTGCTCGTGGGCAACCCGGCTTTTGCCCGCACTTGGACCGATGTCCAAGGCCGCACCATCGAAGCCGAGTTTGTAAAATAATCCGGCCCAACTGTTACTATTCGTTGGGCGGATGGCCGTATTTTTGAGCTGTCCCTCACCGGACTCTCCCCGGCGGATCATGATTATGTCGTTGGTCTCACCCCGCCTATCTCGGGCTCATCTTCGACGATCGCCAAGGTTTCTTTCCAAGATATCGATACTCTCTTCGGCATTGATCTGCTCGCTGACGACGACCTCTGGGACGACATACCATCCGATGTCGCCAAGCGTCTCCATCTCCCCCTTGAGGTACAGACCCCGCATTTTGAAAGCTATCGTGCCTATCCTTAAAAACCTATCGGGGTCCTTGGCACCCGTGCCTATATGATTGCCCTGCAGTCCGCCGAAGGGAAAATCACCGCTATCACCTTCATGTTTGCCAATCGAGGAGACTATCCAGTCTTCCTCGGACGCGATCCGCGCAGTTTCCCCTCCGAGAAGGAGCTGAAGGATTTTGACGGGACGTTAAAGGCCGATTTTCAAACCCTTTCCGCAGCGCTCACCGCCCGGATCGGCCCTCCTAAAAGCGAAATGGCCGTCGGCGGCCTTGATCCCAGTCGCCGCTTCTTACGCTGGGAATACGGCGCTCAAACATTTCTTGTCAGCCATGCCGCCGAACAAATGGTGTCGCTTAAAGTCGTTCCGACTGGCCGTGTCGGCACCCACTTTTTAAGCGAAGAGCAGGTGCGCCGCATGCTCAAGGAACGCATCGCCAAACGCCCCAACGGAGACGTCATCCTCGACCAAATTCCGATGGTGAACCAAGGGCCCAAGGGCTACTGTATCCCCGCCACTTTTGAGCGCTATCTTCGTTATGTGGGCGTCCCTGCCGACATGTATGAACTCGCCGCTGCGGGAGGGACGGAGTGCGGCGGCGGCAGCTCGTTTGAAGCGATGTCCGCCGGTCTGGACTGCTATGTCCGCCAACAGGGACGTCACCTCGACAAGGCCACTTTTAAGTTTTCCATTGACGGAGTCGCCCGCTATCTCGACGAAGGCCGGCCCATCATATGGGGCCTTTTTTCCACACCTGCCTTCAACAACCTTTCCAGCGCCCTCACCGAGGCCCGCCAGACTACCACCGACTGGACAAAATGGAAAAAACTGTGGCTGTGGCCGAGATCTCCAAGCTTGGTTCGGACACGACCAGCGGACACGGCTGCCTCTTCATCGGGTACAACCGTTTCACCAACGAAATTGCTTTCACGGATTCTTGGGGTCATCACTTTGCCGAACGCTGGGTGCCCCTCACCGCCGCCCAGAAAATCTCCCAAGACGAGTTCTGGGTGATCGCAAGGTAACGCCTGAAACCCCCTAGCGAACAAGAAAGATTTAACTATTGTGCACCAGCGTGCATCACTCGACGGTTGTTTTACAACCGAGCCGCTGTTTAATCCCTTGTCGCTCCCTAAAAAAATCCCCTCGGGCGCTATATCGCCCGCTCACACCCCTATGAGTCGTATATCCATCAAAGAAAAGATAGGCTTCAGCCTCGGCGACGGCGCCTGCCACATCGTATTCGACAACGTTATGTTCTACATGATGTTTTTTTACACCGATATTTACGGAATCCCTGCGGCGTTCGTCGGCTCCCTTTTCCTGTGCGCGCGCATCCTCGATGCGATCACCGATCCCATCATCGGGCTGGTGGCGGACCGGACGCGGACGCGCTGGGGAAAGTTCCGGCCCTATCTGCTGTTCGGCGCCATCCCCTTCGGCGTGGTCTGCACTCTTACCTATACGACGCCCAACTTCGGTGAGACGGGCAAACTGGTCTACGCGGCGGTCACCTACACGGTGCTCATGCTGCTGTTCTCCTTCGTCAATGTCCCGTATTGCTCGCTGGGAGACACGATCACGGACGATCCGAAGGAGAGAATTTCGCTGCAAACATGGCGTTTTGTGATCTCTGGGATCGGCGGCATGTTGAGCACGGTGCTCCTGATGCCGTTGGTGAACCTGATAGGCGGCGAGAAGGCGCACGGGTTTGCCGTGGGCATTGGTATCCTCTCCGTCGTCGCCGCGATCATGCTCTTGATCTGTTTCGCCACGACGCATGAGCGAGTCCGCTCCAGCGACGACGGTTTTTCCTCCAGCATGGGCAAGGACATGCTCGCCCTGCTCCGCAACGACCAATGGCGCGTCGCGGGCGTCCTGAATATTTTCAACATCATGCAGTGGTCGATCCGCGGCGGCGGCATGGTCTATTACGTCACCTATTTCCTCGGCGACGCCAAGCTCTTCACGGCGTTTTTGGCGGCCTACTCGATAGGCAGCATCCTCGGCGTGACGCTGGCCAAGCCGCTCACAAGCCGGTTCTGCAAAATCAAGGTCTTCACCTGGACCAACGGCATCCTCTGCCTGCTGAGCCTCTCGCTCTTTTTCATCCCCATCCGGGGTATCAATGCGATGTATGTCGTCACCTTCGTGATCGGCATGCTGCACCAGATGATGACGCCGATCCAATGGGTGATGATTTCCGACACCGTGGATTACGGCGAATGGAAAGACGGCAAGCGGCTCACCGGCGTGAGCTTCGCGAGCATGTTGTTCGTGTTCAAGCTGGGCCTCGCGATCAGCGGCGCATTGATCGGGTGGCTGCTCTGGGCGGTCTCCTACCAGCCGGGAGCCGCAGTGCAAGGCCACCCCGCCATGACCGGCATCCTCTGCCTGTTCACCGTCGTCCCAGCCGCCTTCTATCTGGCCAGCGTGCTCGTCTGCCAGACCTACAAGCTCCGCGGCGGCTACTTTGAGCGCGTCACCCAGGAACTCCACCAACGCCGCGCGGAAATCGCCGCCCGTTGATCCCTCTCCGCTCTTTTTCCCCTCCCATGAAACACGGTTTATTTGTTATCCTCGCGTTGGCTTTGCCGCTGGCCGCCGTGCACTCCGCCACGATCGAAGAACTCGCCACGAAAACCGGCGCGACCGTAAACAAGGCCCCCGAGTGGGCTAAACACGCTTATGTCTATCGCATCTGCACGCCGGACAACGCTGATTTCCTGCCCTTCACGGAGGATGGCCTCGCGATCACCCACCATCTGCTGGATGACTCCGTCCAACAGGTTCCTTTGATCAACGGGTTGATCAGCGACGACCATCTGGGCATCTGCAACTGGGACGGCATCTGGCCCTACTGGAACCGCGTCTCTTTTCGCGCGAAGAATTGGGACTATTTGCGCGGCTTCATGCAGCGCGTGAACGAGCAGTCGAACACCAAGGTCTCCTTCCACGTCAACCTGACCGACGTGAACGTGGGCATGAAGGCGTTTCCCGAGACGCGGGAGTTCTTTAAAAAACTGATGGAAACAAAATCCATCTACCGCCGCGACCGGAACAAGGCGACCGGCAAACGGGACATCGACCCGCCCTATGTGCCGCAAGACTTCCCCGCCGAGGGACAAGGCCCGACGACCATCTTCGCCCTCGTCAACTATAAGAACTTTTGGGACAGCGGCCTCGCCAAACAGATGATCGACGAGTTCTACAGTCATCTTCCCTACGCCCCACTCGTCCTCTACGTGGACGTCTTGACCCCGGATGGAGGCAATTTCAGCACCGGCTTCCCCGACGGTCCCTTGGGCGGAAGCAAAGATACGCAGGTGGAGGGAATCCTCGCGATTGCAAACTACCTCCGCAGCAAAGGCACGGAAGTGGGCACGGAAGGGGATCGCAACTTCATGAAGGATTTCGGCACCTATGGCTGGCTGCACTGTCAGCCCGGCTATTCCACCGATGATTACAGCAAGATCAAAGGCGCAGGCAAGGGTGCTAGGGTCGTAACTCAACACGTAATGGGAAACACCGGGTGCTTTGTGGTTTCCCCCGTTGCCTCCTCTCAAGACCAGCTCGTTAAAGTGCGGGCGCACTACGCCCAACTGCTGGCAGGCTCACCGATCACCCGAAAAATGCCGGGCATAAATACTTGGCACATTGCCGACCGGGGAGCCGACAATGATGAATTCAATATGTTCCCGGGCGGAGGGGGAGATCCGTTCCGCGGCGACTGGATTGACTTGGTGAACGGCTTCTACCTCACCGGCATCCAGGAGCTTTACCACATCGGCAAAGGCAACGTGCGCACCAACACCTTTAGCAAAAGCGGCGTCCTGCATGTCAGCAAATTTGCTCTAACGGACCCGAGCGGCAAGGAAACTGAAATCCCAGTGCTGGACTGCCTGCCACCGTCCTTCCCAAAATGGGGGCTAAAAAATGTCCAGCAATACGGCCACATGATGCTGGAAAGCACGCTCACCATCCACTTCATCGCGCCCCAAGCAGGCAAATACCGGATGAAAGTCTACGGTGGCATGCCCGGAAACGGACCAGCTGGGGTCAACGTATATGTAAACGGGCAACGTCAGTTGCGCGTGATCAACATCGCCTTCAAGAGCAGGGACAACTTCAACCAAGAGTTCGATCTCGGTGAACTCGCCCTGAACACGGGCGAGAACGCCCTCTCGCTCGATTCCGGACCTATCTACGCCAAATGGAGCGACGGCACCGAAGCCCTCTGGGAAACGCCTTCCATGGGGAAAGGCTTCAAAGTCACCAACGGCGACGTGACCTACGCCGACGATTACGACCGCATGTGGCCCGACACTTGGAGCGGACAGAAGAAGATTTATTTTTACAGCTGGGACGGCACTGCGCGGACGTGGAAACTTCCGCAGAACTGGGCCGCAGTTAAAAACGGGACGCTCTATCCGCTCACTCCCGACGGTCGCGGCAAAGGCATCCCGTTGCAGGTAAGCGACCGCTCCGTGACGCCTAAACTTCTTCCCCAAGTGCCTTACATCTTGCTGCCAGAAGGGGTTTAATCCATTCCCCATGCAGTTTGATATTCGTAAAGTTCCGTTCAGCCGATTCGGTTCTTACCTTTCCATTTCTCCTCCGTATCCTGACAGCGAGGGAGTAAAAGACGGCCTGTATCTTCGCACCGTTCATGGGAAGGCCATGTGGAAATGGAGCGGGATTTTACGCTTGGATGTGCTTTGGGAAGGCAATCTGGTCCCTGCCGATGTTGTGGCGACCCCCACCGTTCTCAAACTGAACCATGAACATGGCACAGTGGATTTTTGTTTCGAAAACGACCGTGTTCTGCGTGTGCGCGGCAAAGGGCTTGGATTGCGGCTTACTTGGGGCCAGCCCAGTGGATTGGCGCATGTGCTGAGTGATAAAAGGGTGCGCCTTCAGCCGGGATTGGGTTTCCGGTTCATGGTGACGCAACTCGCCGGAAAGATGGAGGCGCAGGTGAATTGGGAATGCCACCAGCAGAAACACCTGGTTCGCAATTTCAAAATTGATTGCGGCCTCGAAGGAAAGGCTTGGGAAATCGCGATCGAAGAATTCACCGGAGAATGGGCAGAGCAGGATGACACCAAAACATTCAGCGCATGCGTAAAGGAGGTCGTGAGCGAGGTCGCGACTTGGAACGACGAAACCCTCGATCTTCCCAAAGCCTATTCAAAGGCTGGCGAACTGGCGTCGTATATCAATTGGTCATCTGTTGTCCGTCCAGACGGCTATCTAAAACGGCGCGGAATGTTGATGTCAAAAAACTGGATGCACGCCGTTTGGAGCTGGGATAATTGCTTCAACACCCTTGCCGTTGCGGAACAGGACCCCCGACTTTCCTGGGAGCAATTGATGCTTCTCGTCGATCAACAAGATGAGCAAGGTGCATTCCCTGATTACGTCACGAACGATCATTTGGAACGGGGCTTTGTAAAGCCGCCCATCCATGGTTGGACTCTGAGAAAGCTGATGAGATGCTCGTGGCTCGGCAAAAAGCAGTTGCAGGAAATCTACAAGCCGCTGTGCAAGGCCACCGAATGGTGGTTCCGGTGGCGCGATGTCGATGGCGACGGTATTCCGGAATATTTTCACGGGAATGATTCAGGCTGGGATAACTGCACACTTTTCGATGTGGGCTATCCCGTGAAAGGGCCCGATTTAATGGCGTTCCTTGCCGTTCAAATGGAAGTGCTCGGAAAAGTTGCCAGTCGTCTCGGAAAACACAAAGAAGCGGCGCAATGGCGGAAGAAATCCGAGCAAGCTATCAGCTTATTAATTCATGAATTTTGGGATGGGAAGCGTTTTGTGGCAAAAAGTATCCACAGTTTGGAGACGATCACATCGCCCGCAAGTCTGCTCTCTTATCTGCCCATGATACTGGGCAAGAGATTGCCTGCAGAAATCCTGCGTAAAATGGCGGATGATTTGAAAATCGAGGGCTATTTGCTCACTAAGTTTGGATTGGCATCGGAGTCGCCCCAAAGCAGCCGCTTTATCGCGGATGGGTATTGGCGCGGCGCTATTTGGGCTCCACCCATTGCTATCATTGCAGACGGGCTGCACGCATCGGGAGAAACCCAGTTGGCAAAAGAAATTTCCCGGCGGTTTTGCGACTTGTGCGTGAGAAGCGGCTTTGCAGAGAATTACGACGCCCTGACAGGAAAAAGCCTGCGTGATCCTGCATACACATGGACATCAAGCATATTCCTGTTGCTGGCCAGCGGATGGCTTTTAGAGGAATCTCTTTAAGAATTTATGAGAAAAGTCACAGTGCCCAACTGTTGCTCAATGAGTTAAAATGAGACAGCATGGGGTGCGGATCAGTGCGCGAAAAACGGATTATGTTTTTTTTCTAGTGCAAGTGTGGTGAGAGGTCCGTGGCCGGGGGCGATAACCAAGTCACGAGGGAGGGTGAATATTTTGTCGTGGTTGTTACGCAACTGGCCGGCGTAGTGATCGGGGCTGCCGCCCATCGAGCTGGCGAAGAGCGCGTCGCCCACGATGGCCAGCGGCCAGCTTAGACCGGTGACGTAGAAAGAAGTTAGGCCGGGCGAGTGTCCGGTGGTGAGCAGGGTCTTGATGGCAAGCTCGCCCAAGTGGAAATGGGCGTGCTCCTTGAAGGCCTTGGCTCCCGGGTAGTCCACGGGCTCCCGTTCGCTGGCCCAGACTTCCGCCCCGGTGGCGGCGGCGAGTTCTGGGAGCGCGGCGATGTGATCCTCGTGGGTATGGGTGAGGAAGATATTGCGCAGGGAGAGGTGCTCTGCCGCGATCGTGTCCAGCATGGCTGTGCAACTGGATCCCGTGTCGAAGGCCGCGGCAACGCGCGTGCTGGAGTCCCAGATGAGGTAGCTGTTAACGGTCATGTCTCCGTGCGGGGTGTTGAACATCGCGAAGCCGCGGGGAAACACCGGGGCGATAGGGTAAAAACGCTTGTGAGCGAGCGCTTCGAGGGCATCGGCACTGAGGCGCAGGGGACGAGCGATGCGACGGATGATCGCGTCGAGGATGACACCAGACTTGACCGCCGCCAGATCTTCGGGGGATACCTCGGAACGTTCGGCTAGTTGCGCATCGGACATCTTGAGGCCGCGCTGGGCTTTGTTGATGACGTCGTTAAAATTATCTTCGAGCGGAATGCGGGCCATGCGGCTACTAACGGGGTGCCTGTCGTCACGCGCAAGCCGGAAGGGCCGATCAATCCACAACGGACACCACGCGGCCGGTGCGGGCGGAGTCGTAAATGGCGTTGATGAGCGCCACGGCGGCCCGGCCGGCGACACCGTCCACCAGTGGGGTGCCGTTCGTGCGCACGGCGTGTATGAAGTCGGCGAATTGCGCGCGATGTGCGTCGCCCCAAGACCAAGCTCCGGTAGTTGTAGTTTCGGGGATAGCGGTGGAGTGGGCGGTGGCGGATTTGGTGCCGCCGGTGGCCACTTGGAGGGCATGGGCGGTAGCGGTTTTCCCGTGGATGATCTCGCGACCCTTGATCGCGAGCAGATGCAATTCGTCTCCCTCAATTGCCGCGGAACCATTGGTGCCGTGGAGTCCAATGTAGGCAGGAAAGCCGGGATATGCGGAGGTGGTTGCCATGAGCGAGCCAATGGAGCCGTTCGCGAAAGTGAGCGTGGCGGTGATCAAATCCTCCACTTCAATGCGTTCATGGGCGGCCGTGCGCATTTGTGCGTAGACGGTTTTCACCGGGCCAGCCAGCCACAGGAGGAGGTCAATTGTATGCACTCCTTGGTTCATCAGGCAACCGCCGCCGTCCAACGCCCATGTGCCGCGCCAAGAGCCGGAGTCATAATACTCCTGCGTCCGATACCACGGAATGCGCGCTTCGGCGAGGACAAGCCGGCCGAGTTCACCACGGTCAATGACTCTTCGAAGGCGTTGGGAGGAAGGGTCGAAACGGTGTTGGGAAATGATCGCGAGTTGACGGCCCGAGGCGCGCTGGGCGGTGAGTAACGATTCGCACGCGGCAGAGGTGACCTCCATCGGCTTTTCGATGATCACGTGTTTGGCGGCGGCGAGCGCGCGGGTGCCGAGGGAGGCGTGAAGCCCGCTAGGTGTGCAAAACGTGACGACGTCGATGGACGGGTCGGCCAGAATCGCGTCGAAAGTCGCGGTTTTGAGGCCGAATTCTTTGGCGAAGGCCTCGGCGAGCGCCTGTTTTTCATCACAGCAGTGCGTGAGCCGGACGTCAGACGGCAGAGCGGCGAGGGCTCTGGCGTGGGTCGGCGCGATGCTGCCGCAGCCGACGATTGCAAACGTGAGTAAAGCAGGTGTGTGGGCCATGAAGGGGAGCTGTGATTTCAATAAATATGCGTTGTACTGGCAAGCATGCACATAGCGGAGGATAGGTTGAAAACTGAAAATTGATTCAGAAAAATTCGCTGTCCGTGCGACGGACGGTGCGCTTCCTTTCATAATACATACATCTAAATATGAGCATACCTGATTATCTGACATCGTTGTTTTCACTTCACGGCAAGGTAGCCGTTGTCATTGGCGGCACAGGTGAACTATGCGGAGCAATGGCTGCGGGTCTCGCCGGTGCGGGGGCCGAGGTTGTTTTGGTGGGTCGCAATGCCGAAAAGGCCAAGATTCGCCTTGATAAAATAACCGCTGCCGCCGGGAAAGCCTACTTTGTGTCGGCCGAGGCAAGTGACAAAGTTCATATCCAGCAATTGCTTGATACCGTGCTCAAGCGTTCCGGCCGTGTTGATATTGTGATCAATGGCGCGGGTGTAAACTCGGCCACGCCATTTATAGAAATCGGCGAGGATGAGTATGAACGCATCATGAAGATCAATATTAAGAGCGTATTCCTCGGTTGCCAAGTCTTTGGAAAATACCTGGTCGAGCGGGGTGAGGGTGGTTCAATCATCAATCTTGGATCGATGTCCGGCCTTGTGCCGCTATCGCGTGTATTTACTTATTCTGCGAGCAAGGCTGCCGTGCATAACCTATCAAAAAACCTTGCTCGCGAGTGGGCACAAAAAAATGTGCGCGTCAATGTGCTCGTTCCTGGCTTCTTTCCAGCCGAACAAAACCGCAGCGTGCTCACGCCTGAACGGGTAGCGTCGATCATGGGCCATACACCGATGAAACGTTTTGGCGAGGCCGGGGAGCTCATTGGTGCGACTTTGTTGCTGGCGGGTGCCGCCGGAAGCTTTATCACTGGCGCTGAAATCGTCGTGGACGGCGGGTATCACGCGATGACAATTTAATTAGGGTCGGCGAGGACTGTATTGCTTGATAATATAAACTTGATGAAGGCGCCGCCTATTCTGATAATACAAGCGCTATGTCATTTACCGATCAAATTGCAGAACTCGAAAAAGCCAAGGCCAAGATTATTCAAGCCGAGGCTAAACTCGCCGCCGACCGCGTAGCGGCTCTCGCCAAACTTCCTCGTGAATATGGCTTGGCCAACCTGAACGAATTCATCAAAGCTCTCACGGCTGCCGTCGGCAAGGCTGGCAAGGGCAAGAAGTCAAAGGGTGCTCAAACCGTCAAGGTTTCCAAGGCCGCAAAGGCGAAGGCGGGCAAGCGTAAGCGCGCTAAGCTCACACCCGAACTCAAGCAGCAGGTTATCGTTGCCGTTCAAGCGGGTGACTCTGGGGCTAAGATCGCCAAGACCTTTGGTATTTCTTTGCCAAGCGTGCAGAATATCAAGAAGGCAGCCGGTCTCGTAAAGACCCGATCGGCCTCTCCTGCGGCATCTTGATAAACTGACTTCATTATTTTCTGAGGCCCGTGTGGTTTTGCCGCATGGGCCTTTTTTTGTCGCTTGCGCTACGGGCTGGGTGTGGTGGGTTTGGCGCCAGTCATGTCTGCCCATTATATACAGGCCAATACCAATGGCCACCTGCATCCGGCCGATGAACCCTCCATTGCTCCGCTCAATCGCGGATTCCTTTATGGCGATGCCATCTATGAGGTTTGGCGCACCTATCATGGCGTAATTTTTGCGTGGGATGAACATTGGACTCGGCTCGAACAATCGGCGAAATCTTTGTATATGGCCTTGGCTTGGTCGCAGGCCGAGATGCTGGCTGAAATCAAGAAAACGACGGCTGCTTATCGACGAGTGGCCGGCCATATCGGCGAACTGTATATTCGGCTGCAAGTCACGCGTGGCGGAGGTCCAATTGGACTCGATATTGCCTTGGCGGACCGTCCCAATTTTGTGCTGCTGGTGCAACCTTGCCCGTTGTTGCCGGCTGCCCAAGAGGAGAAAGGCCTGATGCTTTCCTTTGCCCGCACTTTGCGTCGCAATCATCCGCAGACGCTCGACCCCGCATGGAAGACGGGCAATTATCTCAATAATCTCCTCTGTTTGCGCGAGGCCAAGGCGCGGGGAGCCGACGAGGTGGTCATAACCAATCTTGCCGGTGAAATAACTGAAGCGGCGGTGAGTAATATAGGGTTTATCCGTGATGGAGTGATGGTTTTCCCACCGCTGGAAGCCGGGATACTTGCGGGGATCACGCGGCGTCTAGTGATTGACCGCGTTGCGCCCGCTGCGGGTGTGAAAGTGATTGAGCAAACTGTTCGCCCCGAGGAAATCAGCGGCATGCAGGAGTGTTTCCTCACGGCGACGACCAAGGATCTCGTTCCTGTGAGGGCAATCGACGATACCGTGTTCCGGACGGGTGGTGAAACAGTGACGCGGCGCGTGAAGCGTGCGTTCGGCGACTTCGTGCTGGCTTACGCGCAAGTCCGACCGCAGCAGGCCGCCTGATTAATACCGGCGCATCATCGGATAAAAGGCCAGCGCCCATGCATCAATGCCGCCGCCGACGTTGCTGACGGCGTCGTAACCGTTTGCACGGAGGAATTGGGTCACGCGCAGACTGCGTCCGCCGTGATGGTAATGGATTATCAGATGTTGCATCTTCTTCAATTGAGAGTTCGAGCGGATGTTTTCAGGCATGATGACTTTCACCGTAGGAAACGCCAATGTTATACGGTTACAAATGGAAATTGCACTGATTGGGTCGGGCGATCCAAATCAGACACATGGCGCACCGTTTTATTGTCATTATCGCTGGAGGTAAGGGGGAACGTTTTTGGCCGCAGAGCCGCGCGGCCAAGCCCAAGCATCTTTTATCGGTGGTCGGTGCAAAACCTCTGCTCGTCCAGACGATCGATCGAGTGAAGCCGATGGTGCCTGCGAAGAATATCTTCGTCATCACCAGTGCGGTGCAGGAGAAGGCCGTGCGCACGGTGTGCAAGGGCATTCCGGCGGCCAATATCATCGCCGAGCCGATGGGACGTGACACCGCGGTTGCCGTGGGTCTGGCCGCCGCGCTGGTGGCGGCCCGTGATCCTCAAGGCGTTTTCGCGGTGCTTCCGGCCGACCATGTGATTCACGATTCCAAGGCCTATGCGGGCGATCTCCAGGCGGCCTTCGCCGCCGCCGAGGCTGCTCCCGTCATGGTAACGATCGGCATCCAGCCGACCGAACCGGCCACGGGCTTCGGTTATATTCAACGCGGTGAAAAATGGAAGTTGTGCAACCGCCGCCAGGTTTTCCGTGTGAAGCGATTCGTCGAGAAACCCAAGCAAGACGTGGCGGAGGGTTATCTGGCTTCCGGTGATTACCTATGGAATGCGGGTATGTTTGTGTGGAGCGTGTCCGTTGTGGAGACCGCATTGATGCGACATGCCCCTGCGCTTAACGTCGGTTTGACGGCGATCCGTGCCGCGCTCGCGAAAAAACGTCCGCTCGCCGGTGTTTTGAAAAAGATTTATCCCAAACTGGAAAAAATATCGGTGGACTACGCCTTGCTCGAAAAGGCAACCAACGTCGTGGTGCTACCGTCGTCGTTTGATTGGGACGACGTTGGTGCATGGCCGGCGGTCTGCAAGCATTTGAAACCGGATGCGGCGGGCAACGTGGCGCGTGGACTCTCCATCGTGGAGCAAGGCGTCGGCAATCTGGTGTTCGCCGACGGAAAGCATCTGGTGACGATACTCGGGGTTGACGACCTCATCGTAGTGCACACGACCGACGCCACTTTGGTCTGCCCCAAGTCTAGGGCGCAGGATATCAAGGTGCTCATCAAGCGGGTTGAGGCGCTCAAAGGTGGTTCGAAATGGATGTAAGTTAATTCGCATGCGATTTATTGGCATTGATTACGGCACACGGCGTATCGGACTCTCGCATGGCGACGAGTTGGGCATCGCCACACCGCTGCCGGCGCTGACCGACGCTGATCCGGTCAAACGTCGCGTCGCGCTGGCGGCGGTCGTGCAGCACCGTCGTATCGACGAGATTGTGCTGGGGTATCCGTATAACATGGACGGTACAGCGGGTTTCAAGGCGAAGGAAGTCGATGCGTTTGCCGAGAGTCTGCGCAAGGAGTTCGGCCTCCCGGTGCACCTCGTCGATGAGCGTCTTACCTCGCATATGGCGGAGGCGGGAATGACTCAGACGGAGCTGCGCGAAATTCGCGCTCAGGGGATCATCGATTCACGGGCGGCGGCAATCGTATTGCAGGATTATCTCGACCAGCGTTTTCCACCGCCATTGTTGGAGCAGTAGAAGGCTTGGTTGGATAAGGAATCGGCAAAATGCCGGCTGATGGAAATGCACAGGCGGTCAACTCCGCCTATCTTCGGATTATCTCGATGAGTTCTACTTTCTGCTTCACCGAAAAGGTCCTCCTTGGGCGTTGGTGGAGGGAATCGCGGAGGGTTACTGCTCCAGCGCGGGCGCCGACTTGGACAGCTCCTTGGTGACGACTTCGCCGAGATAGGTGCTGCCGTTACGCGATGCGGTGATACGGGAGAGTTGGGCAAGGGTTTCGGTGAACTTCACGCCAGCCGGGTCGAGGTCGGGGAGCTTTTTGTCGATGGCGTAAACGATCAGTCCCTTGTCGCCGGTGATAATCATTTCGGAAAGCTGGCCTTTCTGAAGAGAGTCGATCGCGCCATACAGCGTGTAGTCGATATCGGCGGGTGGTTTGGAGAGAGAGAAGACGGGCCAAGTCTTGATTTCGAGTTTAGTGGATGTGCTGGCTTCGGCCGCGTTGACGGCCTTTTCAAAGGGCGTGCCGGTTTTAAGGAGCAGGGTCATGTTGATGCGAATGGTGCGGCCGAGATCGACGAAGAGCTTGCGCTTCTCATTGTCGGTGTAGTCGGCGGTGACGCGGTCTTTGACCTCGGAGAGCTGAGGCTTGCGCGCAGGGATGGACTCTTTCCAGACGAGGATGGCCGCGCCACGACCGGTGGAAACTACGTCGGAAAACAGGCGCTGAGGTCCGAGCTTGAAGGCCTCGGTGGCGACTTGCTCGTCGCCGCCAAGAGCGGTCGGAGCGCTTTGTGCGTCGAAAGGAGCGACGGTCTTGACCGATAGCTTTCGCGTATCGAGAAAACCACCAAGGCTGGCGGCGGTGACTTTGCCCTCGTAAAGGGCGACAGAGACATCGGCGGCGGTTTGCTCGGCGAGGCGTTGGGCGCGTTCCTGCTTGAGCGCGGTTTCCACTTGTGAACGCACGGCGGCGAAGTCGGCGTCGGCATTGGCCGGCGCGGTTTCAGTCAAGGAGAGGGTCGGTGCTTTGGGGTCGGCGGGTTTTGCAAAACGCGACGAATTGGCGTCGTAATAGGCGCGCACTTCGGCGTCGGTCAAGCTGACCTTGACGGTGAAATCAGCGGCAGGAAAATCTATGTAATTCACGCTGACCTTCGGGGCGATCTGGTAGCGGAATGCGTTGTCCTCGAAATATTTTTCGAGAGCAGCGTCGGTGGTAGCGATCATCGGTTTGAAGCCGGCGTAATCGACCGAGACGGCGGCGAGGGTCCATTGGGACTCGGAGCGGATGAGCTGGGCCTTCACATCACCGGGCAGCACGTAACCGGGGCCGGAGAGGAGTTTTTCGACGTTCTTATAAGTGAGGTCGTCCGTCAGCACGCGGATGATGTCGCTCTCATGGAGACGGGGGTTGGTCTTCAGGCTATCGCGGAAATCAGCGTAACGCTTGGGATCAAATTTACCCTCCTGATTGCTGAAGGCGCGAAGGGTCTGCACCAAGTCTGAGAGTTCCTTGTCGGTAGGAGCGGGGAGATTAAGTTGGCTGGCGATGTGCAA
Source organism: uncultured Verrucomicrobiota bacterium (assembly GCA_903904685.1). Taxonomy (GTDB): domain Bacteria; phylum Verrucomicrobiota; class Verrucomicrobiia; order Opitutales; family Opitutaceae; genus Rariglobus. Next base: position 70,406 of record CAIVDS010000034.1, on the reverse strand, counting down.
CGCGGCGTAGCGCTGGAGTGCGTATTGCTTGAGTTGGTCGGCTTGAAGCGCGTTGTATCCTGCCTGCAGATAGACACTGAGGTTGGCGTCGCCCATGAGGCGTTCCTGATCCCCTTGGGAGCCCAGATTCAAATCAAAAAAGGTGCGGTTAGGCGCCTTACGGCTGCCTTGACCAATGCCGGGAGATGCGCCGATCGTGAAGACGAACGAGATGATGATGAGGAACAACATCACCATGAAAATGGTGCGGAAGTGCTGCTGAAAGGTTTTCTGAATCCAGGAAATCATGGAGGTAAAAGGGGTGACGGTATGGCGGACGGAAAGGGTGTCAACCGTGCGTTGACGGGGATTGGCTTGAGTGTAATTGAAAGTGAGGGTCAATGCGCAGAGGGGAGCATGAGAGGTTCGTTCCGACCTTGATCGCTAACGCTCCCCGTTTCATCATTTCTACGACGGGTCGCGATTTGCGGGTTGTGCTGACCGGTCCGCAGAACAATTTCTTACGCGTGCTGGTCATTGATGCGCATGTCCATCTGTATCCTCCCGAGCTGAACCGCGACCCGGCGGGTTGGGCGGCGACGCAACGCGAGCCGCACTGGGGCATGTTGTGCACACGCCTCCGAAAAAATGGACGGCCTGTGCAAGCGTTTCCCTCGGTCGACGAGTTGCTGCGAACGATGGATGCCGCGGGCGTTGATCATGCCGTGCTGCTCGGTTGGTATTGGGAAAACCATGAGACCTGTATCAGGCAGAACCGTTTTTATGCCGACTGCACCCGGACGCATCCTGACCGGTTGTCGGCATTTGCCACGGTTCATCCGTCTGCGGGCGTGGCGGCGCTCGACGAAGTTCGTCGTGCGCATGGCGAGGGCTTGATCGGACTGGGGGAGTTGTCCACGCACTCCCAACATCTGGAGCCGGACGACGCCAACTGGCACGCAGTGCTGGACCTCGCGGGCAAACTGTCGCTGCCGGTGAATCTGCACGTCACTGATCCGGGAGGCGGCAACTATCCCGGCCGCGTAGAGACTCCACTGGTGGATTTCGTCTCGCTTGCACGAGCTTTCCCGACGGTAAATTTCATCCTGGCCCACTGGGGCGGGCGTTTGTGGCGCGAGGCGTCGCCACTTCCGCCCAATGTATTTTTGGACACGGCGGCGTCGCCGTTGCTTTACGATCAGGCGATATTTGCCGAGGGCGTGCAGGCGTGCGGCGCAGATCGCGTGCTGTGGGGCACAGACTATCCGCTCGATCTTTATCCGCACGACGGGGGCGTGGGGACGATGGGCGGATTTCTGTCGGATGCGCGGGCGGCACTGCCCGTGGCAGCCACCCAAAATATTTTGGGTGGCAACGCAGCGCGGTTGCTGGGCCTTGCGTTGCGAGCGTGATTCTATTTTCAAACCTTTCTCCATGAATCCCGAAGCAAAGCTTGCCGAACTTGGTCTTAAACTTCCCGCCACCGCCGCCGCGGCCGGCAACTATGTGCCGACCGTGCGCACCGGCAACCTGCTGTTCTGCGCCGGAACGGTTTGCATCGTCGACGGCAAGATGACCCACGAGGGTCAGGTCGGCAAGGAACACACTGTGCAGACGGCCTACGAGTCGGCCAAGATTTGCGTGCTCAACTCTCTCGCCAACATCAAGGCCTCGACTGGCTCTCTTGATTCTGTGGCGCGCGTCGTCATGGTGAATGGCTTCGTCAACGCCGTGAGTGGCTTCGCCGACAGTCCGGCGGTGATCAACGGCGCTAGCGATCTGCTCGTTGCGGTCTTCGGCGAAGCCGGCAAACACGCCCGTGCTGCCGTGGCTGTCGCCGGTCTCCCCAGAAACTCGACGACCGAGATCCAATTGGTCGTTGAACTAAAACCGTGACACCTCTTTGCGGATGATTGTCGTGTGACTCGCGGTGTTTACGGCGTGACAAGGCGTGGCCGGCTCGCCTATGCGTATCGGCTCTTTTCGACTAACCATGAGCAATACCGACCTCGACGAACTCAAAGGGCTGGTTTCAGCCATCAAATCCGATCATCAGGCCCAAAAAGACAAGGAGAAGCGGGATGCTTGGACGAAATATGTCTCCCTCTCGACGATCTGCCTCGCCGTGTTAGCGGCTATCGCGTCGCAGAAGGGTGCCGGCTTCTCCTCCGCCATGATGAAACAGCTCAACGAGGCCACCTATACCCAGGCGCTTGCGTCGGACCAATGGGCCTATTTTCAAGCCAAGGGAATCAAGCAGAGCCTGAATGAAATGGAGCGCGACCGCGTCGCCGGCACCGCCGATGCCGCGCGGCTCACCGCCCTGACCGCCACCATCGCCCGCTATAACACCGAGAAAAAAGACGCCTCCAACAAGGCAACCGCCTACGAAAAAGACCGCGACAAAGCGCGCGCTTTGTCCACCGAGTCCGCGACCCGCAGCCAGGGCATCGGTCTTTCAACAACAATTTTCCAGATATCGATCGCCTTGGGCGGTGTGTGCCTCGTCGTCAAAAAGCGCTGGCTCTGGGCCGGCTCTCTGACCCTTGGCGTGATCGCGACCGTGCAAATGCTGGTCGTGCTGCTTGCCCACTGATGGCAGGTGCGGATGCGGGCGACCTTGCTCAGAGCGACTTGAGCATCACCTTCGGATTGCGTCCGCCTTCGTCGTAGGCTTTTAGCCGCGCTTCGGGCAGGACGGACTTATCCGTCTCCTCGAAGCCTAGCACGGAGGTGAAAAAGGAGTAGCTCTGGGTCGAGAGCGCGACGACGGTGGCCACGCCCTTTTCCTTGGCTCTCATGCAGGCGTAATCGACCATTTTCCGGCCGATGCCGCGGTTGTGGTAGAAGGGCAGCACATAGAGAGACCCGATTTCCGCAAACTGCGGCTTGTCCGGATAAAAATAGAGCGTGACGCAGGCGATGATGTTCTCGTCGATTTCGAAAACGTAGAACTGGTCGATGTTTTTCTCGATGGCCTGTTGGGTGCGGTGCAGCAGTTCCTCGCGCTTCACGGCGTTGCGCGTGAGGTTGTAGAGGAAGCGCACGTCGCGCTTGGTGGCCTTGCGGATCTGCTGGTAGTCGTTCGCGTAGATGAGCGAGCCGACGCCTTCACCGGAAAAAATCTCGTTGATGAGGCCGTCGAAGGTGCGGCCATCCACGATGTGGACGCGAGGCACGCCGGTCTCGATGGCGCGGACGGCGTGGATGGCCTTGCTGTGCGAGAGCTCGTTGAGCTGCTCGGGGTGCTCCTTCAGGAGGGCGCGCAGGGTGTCCACGGCGATGTCGCGCTTGATCTCGCCGTTGATTTCAAGGCCGGCCTGCGGGGTGAGGTAGATAATCTTCGACGCGCCGAGAGACTCGGCCACCTCGGCTGCGAGGAGGTCGGAGTTGATGCGCAGCGAGCGTCCGTCCGGTCCGTAGCCGATGGGCTGGATGATCGGAAGGATGTCGGCCTCGATGAGGTGGCTTATGAAATCCTTGTCGATGCGGTCCACCTTGCCGGTGAACTGCTGATCCACACCTTTGATGATGCCGACGGCAAGTGCGCGGACGGCATTGGTGATGGCGCATTTCAACGTATTTTGCGTGAGGCCTTCGAGGATGAGATGGGAAACTCGCGAAGAGGCGCGGATGGCGAGGTCGAGCGTGGCGGCGTCGGTCACTCCTGTACCGTCGGCGTTGGTGATGGCGATCTTGCGGGACGCCGACAGGTCGGCGATCTGCTGGCCGATGCCGTGGACGAGCACGACCTTAATACCAAGGCTGCGGAGCACGGCGATGTCCACGAGCAGATTGCCAAAATTTTCGTCGGCTACGATGGCGCCATCCATCGCAAGCACGAATATCTGTCCTTGAAAACGCGGCACGTATTTTAGAATACCACGGAGATCCGTAGGTTTGATCGTTGGAGTAGGGGCCGTTTGGCCGGAACCGTTGCCGTTGCTCATTGAGGGATGGCAACGTTCATCGGCGAAGTCGGGGTGCGCGTCAATAGTCGTGCGCTGGGACGGGGGAGGGTTTTGGGATGCGGCGATCGCGGAGTCGGCTGCGGCAGCATGGCGGGGCAGAAGAAGGCGAAAATGAGAGAAAACGGGAAGGGACCGTTTCGGGATATGACCTCGATCGACAGACCTCCCTTGCCAAGTTCCAGATGTGGTCGTCGAAGAAATCAACGCATTCATTCACGGGTCTTGAGCTTGGGATTCGGATGCGCTCACATGAAAACGATGCAACTTACTCCGTTGGGCGATGGCGCGGTGCTCGCCAGCTTTAGTTTGAAAAATGATTTTGCGACCTTGGACAAGGTGGCGCGAATAGCCCGTGCGTTTGCCGGCTCGTCGTTGCCTGGGGTTACCGACATTGTTTCAGCCTGCACCACGATTACGATTCACTACGATCCGGCGCGTGTACCTGCGGGAGCTGGCTCGCCTTGCGACCGGGTGCTGGCGTGGGTCGAGACGGCCGCGGCTGCCGCCGGCTCAAAAAAGACCAAGGCCGTCCGTGAGATCACCCTGCCGGTCTGCTACGGCGGCGAGCACGGGCCGGACATGGCGGATGTCGCAAAGCATACGAAACTGTCCGAGGCCGAGGTGATCCGCCTGCACAGCAAAACGGTTTACCGCGTGGCGGCGGTGGGTTTTGCCCCGGGATTTCCCTATTTGCTCGGTTTGCCCGAGCGTTTGAATACGCCGAGGCGTGCGACGCCGCGCATGGTGGTTCCGGCCGGCAGCGTGGGCATCGGCGGAGCGCAGACCGGCGTTTATCCGCTGACGACTCCCGGCGGTTGGTGCCTTATCGGGCGGACTCCCCTGCGTCTGTTCCGCCCAGAAAACGAAACTGCGCCTACCCTGCTTGAGGCGGGGGATATGGTCCGGCTCGTTGCCATCACTTCAAAACAATGGGACCAACAGGTCGAACAATCCGTGCCCTTGCACCAGGCCAAGGTTAGTAAGCATGCGGCGGTGCTCGAAGTGATGAAGGCCGGTGCGCTCACCACCATCCAAGATATGGGACGCGAGGGTTGGCAACAGCATGGCATCACCGCCGGCGGTGCGATGGATCGGCGTGCGGCTCGGGTGGCCAATCTTCTTCTGGGTAACGCCGAGGATGATCCGCTGCTGGAGGCCACGCTCGTCGGGCCTGAGCTAAGGTTTTTGCGAGACACGTGGATTGCTGTAACCGGCGCGGAGGTGAAGGGCGTGGCCGGATGGCGTCCGTTGAGGGTCAGCGCCGGTCAGACGATTTCGCTGGTCGAGCTGACGCATGGTGCGCGGGTCTACGTGGCGGTGGCCGGCGGCTTTGATGTGCCCCGTGTTCTGGGCGGTGCGGGCACGTTGTTGCGAGCCAGAATCGGCGGCTGGAATGGCCGGGCACTGCAAGTGAGCGACAGGCTGGCGGCGCGTCCGACGATCTTGGATACGAAGGGCGACTGGAGTGCGGCGATGGAGTTCCGCACAGTCGGTGCGGGCGCAGTGACGGTGCGCTTTGTTCGCGGCACGCAATGGGACTGGTTTGATTCCGCTAGTCAGAAGGCGCTGGTCGAAAAACCGTTTTTGGTCACCACGCAGTCCGACCGCATGGGAATGCGTTTGAGCGGGCCCGCGCTCAAATTGAAGCAGGAGCGCGAGCTGGTGTCCGAGGGCGTTGGATTTGGTTCGGTGCAGGTGCCATCCGATGGCCAGCCCATCGTCCTCATGGCGGATCGGCAGACGATCGGCGGTTACCCGAAGATCGCCCACGTCATCGCGGTCGATCTGCCGTTACTCGCCCAGGTTCGCGCGGGCGGCAAGGTGACTTTTGTCGAGACGTCCATCGCCACGGCGCAGGCCCTGTATCTGGAACAGGAAAAATCGCTCGCGATGTTCCGGACCGGCGTGAAGGCCCGGCTGGGCTGATATGCCGCGCATCGACCTTAACTGCGATCTGGGCGAGGGGTTTGAAAACGATGCGGCACTGATGCCGCTCATCACCTCGGCCAACATCGTCTGCGGTGCGCATGCGGGCGACATGGCGACAATGCGGGAGACAGTGCGGCTGGCGCAGCTTCACGGCGTCGTGATCGGGGCGCATCCGGGTTTTGCCGATCGCCAGAATTTCGGACGCCGTGAACCGGCGTTTTCGAGGGAGGAAATCATGGAGCTCGTGCAGACACAGGTGCGGACGTTGCAACACATCGCCGCCACGACGGGCGCGGTGGTGCGCCACGTCAAACCCCATGGCGCGCTCTACAACCTCGCGGCGCGCGATACCGTGGTGGCGGAGGCGATCGCCGAGGCCGTGGCGGGATTGGACCCCGGGCTGGTGCTTTATGGATTGTCCGGTGGCGAGTTGTTGAGGGCGGGTCGAGCGTACGGCCTGACGGTGGCCGGCGAGGCGTTCGCCGACCGCACCTATCAACGCGACGGAACGCTCACGCCGCGCGACCGGCCCGGCGCATTGATCGCCGGGGAAACCGAGGCTTTGGCGCAGGCGCTCATGATGGTGCGCGAAGGCCGCGTGCGCACGGCGGACGGTGGTCTGGTGTCGGTTACCCCTGATACGCTTTGCCTGCACGGCGATGGGTCGAAGGCGGTTGGCTTCGCCCGGAGTCTGCGGACGGCGTTGCTCAACGCGGGCTTGGAACTGCGTGCGCTGGCTTAATTGGGATGGCGGGCTCACGGTGATCGCAAACGCGCCGAACCCGGCGGGGCAGTCGATGCTGCAGCGTTATTTTCCGGCAGGGATTTCTCCTCTCAGGCTTTTTCTCAGCGCTCTCGCCCCCACGATCATCATAGGTCTGGTTTTCATGGTGCTCTGAGGGAAACCATCAGCGGGCAACCGGCTACCAGACATAGAGGAAAAAATACACCAGCACGCCGGTGACGCTGACATAATACCAGACGGGGAAAACGACACGCGCCCACACCTTGTGCCGCTCGAAGTCGCCTTTCAGCGCGAGGCTGAATGTCTTGGGCACCAGATAGGCGATGCTCATGGCGAGCAGGATGTGCGAGACGAGCATCGTGTAATAGACGCTGCGGATAAATCCTTCGCCACCGAACGGCGTGTGCACGCCGTGAATCAAAGCCTTGTGGGTGACGTAGCCGACCAAAAACACCGCCGAGACCACTCCGGCCGTGAGCATCAAGGCTCGGTGCGCGTTTTTGTGTCCGGTCTTGATGCAGATGAACCCGGCGGTGATGAGCACGGTGGCGAGGCCGTTAAGCGTGGCATTGAGCGCCGGTATATCATGGACGGTCATATAAGCGCGGAGGTTTAAAAAATGAACCGGTCGGCCACCAATGCGCCCAATTGCAGCGGCAGCCAGCCGATGGTGGTGAAAAACAGTTTTCGGGAGGCTTGATCACGTCCATTGACTCGCAAAAAGCCTGCGGCGCTGGCGATGAACCACACGCCAAGGGGCATCGTCACGCCAGCGTAGAAGACGCTGGTCAGGCCGAGAGCGCTCGGCAACAGACTCACGGCGACCACCGCCAGAGTGTTGAGGAACGACCAGCGGGCGACTTGGCCACCCTCGGCGTCGCGCACCGGCAGCATGGGGAAATGCACCGCCGAGTAGTCGCGGCGATAGGTCCACGCCACCGCCATGAAGTGCGGGATTTGCCAGAAAAATAGCAGGCCGAACAAAATCCATCCAAGCGCCGACACGCGACCTTCCGCCGCCGCCCAGCCAATGAGAGGGGGGAACGCCCCGGCTACCGCGCCGATCTCGGTTGACCAGCGCGACCAGCGTTTCGCCGGCGTGTAGATCGCAAGATAAGAGATGATCGTGAGCAAGGCGAAGATCGTGGCGAGGCCGTTGACCTTGACGAAGAGGAAGCCGAGTCCCGCCGAGCACAGCAGGCAGCCAACCACGAACGCCGAGCCGGTCGCGACTTTTCCGGAGGGCAACGGGCGATCCGCGGTGCGCGTCATTTGCGCGTCGGTGTCCTGCTCCATCCACTGGTTGAGGGCCGCGACACCGCCGGCGCACGCACACGTGCCGATGACAAGCGACCAAAACTCCATCGCATGCCAGCCCGGTCGCGCTGCTGCGTAGCCAACCAGTGCAGTGACCACCGAGAGGAAACTGAGCCGCGGCTTGGTGAGAGCGAGGTAGTCGGCAAAACAGGCTCGGGGAGTGGCGGTGGTGAGTGTCGCTTCGTTCATGCCGCCGTGGAGGTTGTGGCGGGCGCGATGGCCTCGCGATAAGTCCACCAGGTGAGGCCGAAGGTCGTGGCGAGAATGAAGGCGCTGATGATCACATGAGCCGTCGTGTAGTAGGGGTCACGACTGGTCCAGATGATCGATGCGCCCAGCGCGAGTTGCAAGAGCAGCAGGCCGATCATCACGGCGGCGGCTTCCTTGAGGCCGGCTCCGACGGCCCGTTCCCGCCAGATGCGGATCGTAAACCAGACCAGCGCGATGGTGATCACCGCCGCCATGAGGCGGTGCGCGAAGTGGATGCCCACGCGAAAATCCCATGAGGCCGGCAGCAGGCCGCCGTCAGGCGTGCTGGCTGGGAACACCGGGATCGCCAGTCCGGCGAAGCTGTGGCGCATGATCGCGGCGATCGCGAGTTGAACGAGGAGCAGTACACAGCAAATGACACCGAGCTTGCGCAACCGTGCGCCGGCTTCGGCGGTCGCGCCCCGTGCGGAACGGGTCCAAGCTTTCGACAAGCTCAACGTCAGCGCGAGCAGCGTGCAGACATAGATCTGCGCCAGACACGCGTGCAGCATGGCGAAAAGCCGGCCCACGCTGTTGTTGACGGTTTCAACATGCAGATGGTCGAGAAGCACGCGCAACCCGCCGACGATCGCCTGCGCAAATACCAGTGCGACGGCAAACCACGCGAGCTTGCGCAGCCAGGCGCGTTCTTCACGCAACCAAATCCAGAGGGCGAGGGCGATCGTGATGATGCTCATCATGCCTGCGCTCAACCGGTGCGAGTGCTCGGAGAATTCTGCGGCATCGGTCAGCCAGCCGGCGGGGTTGAGCGAGCCGTTGGAGAGCGGCCAATCTTGAAAAATCATGCCTGCGCCGATGCTCGTCGTGAACGCCCCGAGCATCACCAGCACGAATACCCAGAAGCCGCCGATGGCTGCAAACCAAGCCAGTGCGGGCTTGTAGGCTGAGGTGCGGGACGCAGGTGCGAGGAGGTTCATGGCGGAGGTGATGACGCAGGGAGAGCATGAAACTACCTGCCGCAATCCCTTTGACAATTTTTTCCTTGGACGAATCCGTATGAGGTATGGTTTCCGTGAAGCATCGTCTGCTTTTGACGTTGGGCGCCGGTATGCTCGCGCTGGTCTTGCCCGCCTGCAAACGGGCCGGTGAGCCGGCCCCCGATAAAACCATGGCGGAGGGTGAGACCGCTGCGAAGCGTTACCCGCTGACCGGTGAGATTGTCAAAATCGCCGCCGACCGCAAAACCCTGCTGGTGCGGCATGATGCAATCCCCGATTTTATGCCTGCCATGACAATGGAGTTCGTCGTTTCCGCAGGTGATCTGGCCAACGCCAAGGAGGGCCAGTTCATCCGGGCCGAGTTGGTGATGGATCAGCATGACGCCGCCAGACTGGAGAAAATCCTGGTCGTTGATCCGGTGGCCGAGGCGACGGTGCGGGCCGCCGCCGGAACCCTTCGACAAGACACGGCCATTCGTGGAAAATCGGCTTATCGCGAGATCGGCGAGACGCTGCCCGACTTCGCTCTCTACGACCAGAACGGCAAGGTCGTCTCGGCCATGCGGTTTCGAGGGAAGCAGGTGATGTTGAACTTCATTTTCACGCGTTGTCTGGTGGCAACCATGTGTCCTGCGTCCACGGCGAAGATGGTGACGGCTCAGCGGCAGGCGCGCGAGGCCGGGGTGGCGAACATCGAGTTCGTTTCCATCACACTCGATCCCGCCTACGACACGCCGGGCGTTCTCAAGGACTACGCGCTCACCCGTGGCATCGATCTGGCCAATTTCTCGCTTCTCACGGGGCCGGAAAAAGCGATTAAGGATTTGCTCACCCAGTTCGGCGTCATCGCGGAGTTCGACGGCGGCATCCTCAAGCACACGCTCGCGACGCTTCTCATCGACGAGGATGGGAAAATCGTCTGGCGAGCGGATGGCAGCCAGTGGTCGCCGGACGATTTCGTGGCCAAAATGCACAAAGGCGCGCCGTGAGCCTCGGCAGAACCATCCTCGCCCTTGACGCCGCCCGCTGGCGGCAGCTCGCGCTGATCACCGGCGTGTCAGTCCTGCTCTATGCCGGTTTTCGTGCACTGCCCACGGGCACGAATCTGCACCCGGTGGATTTCAGCGCACCGGGCAAGGGGATGGTCGATTATTGCGATCCGGCAAACCCTCAATTTATCCCGGTGGCCAAGGTGCGATCACCTGTTGCCATGACGCTTTCGGGCGACGCGCCGACGGAGTCCGGACGCGATGCGCGGTATCGGTTGGTTTTGAAAACCTCCACAGGAAAACCTGTCGGACCGGTGGACTTGCTGGTCTCGCACACGCGAAAGCTCCATCTGCTGATCGCCGATCCGACATTGCGGGATTATCAGCACATCCATCCCGAGGCTGGCGCACGGCCGGGAGAGTGGACGTTTGCCTTTACCCCGCGTCTGGCGGGAACGTATCGGGTGTTCGCCGATTTCACGCCGGTCGCCACGGCGCGAAGCCTTTATGCGGTGGCGGAGCTTCCGGTCAAAGGAGAGGTTGCGGTCAACACTCACGGGCTTTCATTGGAGGCAGTGGTGGAGGGGTATCGGTTTCGGCTCGCGCCAGCCGTCATGCCGATCACCGCGCGCCAAGTCGCGGACCTCACGTTTACCGTCACACGCGACGATGGTGGCCGCGTTGCCATGGAGCCGGTGATGGGAGCCTTTGCGCATTTGGTGGCATTTGATGCGGCGCTAGGCGGTTTTGCGCATCTTCACCCCAAGGAAACCGATCTGAGCAAGCCGCCCGACGCCATGCGCCCTGCGCTTACTTTTAAAATCACCATTCCCACCGGCGGGCGCTATGTCGTATGGGCGCAGGTGAAGCTGGCGGGCCGCGAAATATTCGCGCCGTTTTGGTTCGAGGTGGCGCCGGCATTTTAAGCGGGTTGCTTTCTGTTAAAATTTAGGCTCCGTTTTTGCGCGTTCGCATTTTGTCCCAATCGTCCGTCCGGCATTCGGCTCGGACAAAACCCCACAACCTAGAAATCAGCTATGAACGAACCCACCGTGACCCAAATCAAAGACGTCAGTGCCAATCCCGCCCCGTTAGGACTGCTTGCTTTCGGCATGACCACCGTGCTGTTGAATCTACACAATGCCGGATTCTACGAACTCAATAGCATGATTTTGGCTATGGGTATTTTTTATGGCGGCATCGCGCAGGTCATCGCCGGCATCATGGAGTGGAAAAAGGGCAACACCTTTGCGACGACGGCGTTCATCTCCTACGGCATGTTCTGGCTCACGTTGGTTGCCTTGATTGTGCTTCCGAAAATGGGTCTGGCCATCGCTACCGATGAAACCGCCAAGGTCGCCTTTCTTGTTTTGTGGGGTGTGTTCACTGCTGTCATGTTCGTCGGCACCTTGTATCTGAATCGCGCTTTGCAGTTAGTGTTTTTCACGCTTGTCGTTCTGTTCTTCCTGCTGGCATACTGCGACTACAGCGGCGCGGGTCCGGCCTTCAGGCACTTCACTGGTTTTGAGGGGCTTGTTTGCGGTTTTTCCGCCATCTACGCAGGCTTGGCCCAGGTGCTCAATGAACTGGCCGGAAAGATCATCCTGCCGCTCGGACCCGTTAAGAAGTGAGGCGGGATAATGTGTTTCGTGAAGCCCCGGGCTTAAGCCCGGGGCTTTTGAAGTCATTACGAGGCGACGTATCAGAGAAGTTGCCTCATGCGTAAGGCAGTGACGGCGCGTCGCCTGCACTTTTCCCCTTGGCTTTGACAGGGGCCCAAAGACGGAAAAGGTATTCCGCCAGATTGCGCAGGCTTGTGCGCCGAAGCCCTTCGCGCTGGGCAATTTCACGAAATGGTGACGCCACCGCCGAACGTTCTTCGAGATATCGCCATAATTCCTCCTCCAACGACACCGCCGCTCCTTGCGGATCGCAAGCCCGTGCGGAAATCATGCTCACCTTGTCCTGCCAGTGTCGTTTCTCATCGAGGTTCTTCTGCACATAATCAAACACCATCTGCTCGGTGCGGTTCAAGCTCATGGAGCGAAACCGTGTGCAGGCACAGACGAAAAACAACCGTAAACCCCGTCATCCATGATGACATTGCTTTTATCCGGCATTCTTCTAGCTTTTATTCACTTCACCCAACTCATCCATGTGGCAAAAACTTAAGGAACAACTTCCGGCAATCCTCGCGACCGTCCTTCTCGTCGGCCTCGTTCTCGGATGCTACGTCAATTTCAAGGTCATTCCCGACCTTAACAAAACCCGCCAGCGCGAGATCACCGATCTCAAAGAGCAACACGCCGCCGAGCTTCAAGCCTCCGCCGAGCAGACGCGCCGCCAGATCGAGGCCGTCAACACCCTGCTCAAGGACGCCATCGCCAAACGCTCCGCCGACGCACTCATGACCGACGAGGAATTTGCCAAGACCAATGCCGCCAAAGTTGACCAACTCGCGTCCGCCATCGCACAAAAGATCCAGCCGTTCAATCCACTGCCCAAGACTCCCGAGGAAGCCGAGCGCCTCCAAAACGAGCAGGTGGACAAAGTCTCCGATCGTCTCAACACGAAAATCCAACCCATCCTTGCCGACATCGCCAAGGACCAAAACCTCACCCGCGAGTCACTCGCCAACTACAGTCAGAAGATCGTCGATCAGGTGGGCTCCGTGCTGACCGCCGAGCTCGCCAAAAACCAAGTGCTCGTCAACAACCTCAGCCAGTCGCAGGCCGTCGCGCAACAGTCCCTCGCCCTTTCTCACGAGGTTACCGCGCTCTACCTGAGTTCCCTCAAGGACCAGGGCGTGCTCACCCGCCTGCTCTCCCTGCCGGCCAACGTCATCAAGGACGCCTCGCAGTTCAGCATCATCAACAGCACCGAGCGCGAGAAAAAGGAACAGGAGCTCGTGACCAAGATGAACGACATCCAGAAGCAGCTCGACGACGTCCTCGCCGCCAGCTCCAAAAAATAACCAGCACCAGCCGCCGCTTCGGCTTTTCAAAAAGCTACGCTTCGTCCGCGTAGCTTTTTTATTGTTCACCACCATCCCATGCCTTTTCGCCAAACCATTCTTTTCTTAATCGCCACACTAGGCCTGTTCCTCACGACAGGCTGCAGCCCGCGCGAAACCCGCGTGTCGGTCGGCGACCGCACTCAGACGATCCATATCGGCAATGGTTCGGAACCGTCGGACCTGGACCCGCAGCTCATCACCACCATCACGGACGCACAGATTGTGATGGGATTAATGGAAGGACTCACCGCGATGGATCCCCAGACCGCCCATCCCACGCCCGCCGTGGCCAAGAGCTGGGACAGTTCTGCCGACCAGCGCATCTGGACGTTTCACCTGCGCGCCGATGCCCGCTGGTCCAACGGCGGCGCGGTGACCGCCCGTGATTTCGTTTATGCCTACCAGCGTATCCTTTCACCCAACCTCGCTTCCGAATACGCCTACATGCTGTTTTGCCTCGCAGGCGCCGAGAGCTACAACAACGGCCAATTGAAAAATTTCAGCCAGGTCGGCGTGCATGCGACCGACGATCACACACTCGTGCTCTTACTGCAAAATCCCGTGCCCTACTTGCCGGCGCTCGTGATGCATCAGGCGTGGTTTCCCGTGCACCGGGGCACCATTGAAAAATTCGGCAAGATGGACCAGCGCGGCACACTCTGGACGCGGCCCGGCAACTACGTTGGCAACGGCGCATTCACCTTGGCTGCTTGGGAACCTCACCAAGTCATCCGCCTTGTCAAAAATCCCGCCTATTGGAATCAGGCGGCGGTTCGTGCGCACGAGATTGATTTTTACCCCATCGAGGACCGCGCCACCGAAGAAGCCGCCTTTCGCTCGGGCCAGCTCCACATCACCGCCGGCCTTCCGGTTGACAAAATCGCGACCTATCAACGCGACCAACCGAAGCTCCTGCGCCAAGAATCCACCTTCGCGACCACCTACATCCTGTTCAACACCACAAAGCCGCCCCTTGACGACGCTCGTATCCGCCGCGCCCTGACTCTCGTCATCGACCGCAAGGCGCTTACCGAACGCGTGCTCAAAGGCGGACGCATTCCCGCCTACAATCTCACGCCGCCCGGCATCGCCGGTTACGACGCGGGCACCTACCTGAAGGAAGACGTGAACGAGGCGCGCCGTCTGCTCGCCGAGGCAGGATTTCCCAACGGAACCGGATTTCCCCATCTCGAGCTCATGGCTTCAAAAGGCGGCAACTCACTTTTCAGCGAAGCCATCCAACAGATGTGGTTGACCCAGCTTGGCCTCAACATCTCCATCGTAAATCAGGAAGGCCGGGTGTTCAGCGACTCCGTGCACAACCACCAATACGATCTCGCCTCCTACGGATGGGTCGGCGACTACCTCGACCCAAGCACCTTTCTGGAGCTGATGACGCGCGAAAGTGGCAACAACAACACCGGTTGGTCGAGCCCCGCTTACGACCGGTTGATCGCCGAGGCGCGCGCCACCGGCGATAACTCCCGCCGCTACGCCCTCTACCGCGAAGCTGAACGCATTCTCATCGATGAAATGCCCCTCGCCCCGCTTTGCTTCATGCGGCGGAATTATCTCTGCCAACCCTCCGTCAAAGGCTGGTATGGCAACCCGCTCGACCTCCACCCGCTCAAGAGCGTTTACCTGGAGCCGTAATACCAATCGGCTGAATACTTCTGGCAGGTAGGATGGGACCCGCTAGCCCGCTTGCCTGGATGCGCGCGTCGGCTTGTTACGCGATGATCATTGATGAAACTCGTCTCGATCCCTCAGCGCTGCCCGATCAGGCTCCCATATCGCCACGCCTCGTCATACATCGCGACAATGTTCTCCACGGGGGTTACGACCTGAATGTTGTGGCAAGGCGCCAAAATATAACCGCGGCCGTCGCTCGCGAGACTGTCGATGCAGTGCCGCACTTCGGCGCGCACTTCATCCGGTGTGCCGAACGGCAGAATGCTCTGGTTTTCGATGCCCCCATGGAAGCAGATGCGCTGGCCAAACTCCGCCTTGAGCTCGCGCATATCCATGCCGGGGCAGTTCCATTGGATTGGGTTGAGCATGTCGATGCCCATATCCACCAGCAACGGCAGGAACGGCCGGCAATCGCCGTCGTCGTGATGCATGACTTTCACGCCGAATTCGTGGCAGAGATCGATGAAGCGCTTGTGCTGCGGCGCGTAGAATTCGCGATACACCTTCAGGCTGATCAAAGGGCCTGTCTGGCTGCCGAGATCGTCGGTGACCTGGGCCACGTCGATCAGCCCCTCGCACACTTCAAACATCCGACGGTGGTGGGCGTAGAAGAAATCGCTGATTCTCCGGATGATCTCATGGCTGAGTTCAGGCTCCAACAGGACATCCTCCAGCGACAGCTCCAGTCCGCGGAGCAGATTGTGAAAGTAAAACGGCGCCATGTAGCCGCAATGCACCACGCGCTCCCGCCGGGCGGTCTCGGCCGCCCCCTTCAGCTGGGAATAGTCGAACCAATCCGCCTGCGGCCAGACGTAGGCATCGAGATCGGCGACCGTCCGGGCCTCGGCGAGCGGATAGAAAACCTGCTCATTGTAGGTGCCGCCGTTATGCGGCACAAGCTTGTGCCGCATGCCCCAAAAATTAGCCGATTCTCCCTCCGGCATCGGCGGCGGCGGGGGACCGACATAGATGGGGCTGATGTGAGTCATACCGTCGATGTGCAGTCCGGCCATGGCCTCCTCGTTCGAACCAAAATGCCGTCGGAGCTTGGCCCAGACTTCTTCGGTCGCCCAGATATCGGTGGGAATGCGGTCAACCGACTGGCGGTTGATCGCTGCCAGCATGCGTTCACGGGAATTCATGGTCATGGTACGTACGGGGAAGTATTTCAACAGCCCTAACCACGGACGAGGAAGAAGCAATCACTACTCCGCCACTTTGGGCGGCGCAACAGCTGTCCAAAATCGCGACCATGATCTATGATGCCATCGGTGACCACAACGTCATGTAAATACCATTTTTATAGTATGAGATGGAGGTCGGCAAAAGTATGGGGTAATCGATATCTATGGCCGTAATGACCCGTTTGGCTGTCAGATTTTCCCGCCCTCTAATCTCGGTGTTGTTGCTGACTGTTTCCTTGGCGGCGGACGAACCCGCATCGGCTTGGGGCGTTGATGGCTGCCTGACGTGCTTTGTCCCATCTAAAGAGGATTTCGCCGCCTACGTACGGTTGTTACAGGGGTCGGGCGTTCGTTGGGTGAGGGAACGCCAAGTCTGGCAAGGGGGAGTGGAAGGTGATATTCCTGACACAAAGATCATGGTGCGTTATCAAGCCATGCACGCCGCCGGCTTGCGGGTGGTGGCTTTTGCGGGCGGGCCTCCCTCGGTGGTTCCGCAACAATCGGGGAACCAGCTGCCAGAAGACTTGCGGGCGGTTTACACGGGAGCCTTTCGTCAAGGGCGAGACTTTGCGGATCTGGTGGATGCGTGGGAGCTCACGGGAGAGCCGGACGTCGGGTATTGCCGTGATTTGCCGGACAGACTGGCGGCCTACAACAAGGCCATGTATCTGGGGTTGCACGATGGCGCCACCTCGATCGGTAAGCGCACCGTGGTGTTGATGGGGGCGTTGGCGTTGCCGCCGGGACCTTGGTGGCAACGAGCCATGCGCAACGGCTTGTTGGATTACACGGATGCTTATAATTTTCATTTTTACGGGTACGCCGCCGATCTTGCGGGCGTCATCGCGGCGCACCGGGAGGCGGTGAGGTCGGCGTTTCCTCCCTCTGGAATCGAGGCCCGGCATGGGCGTCCGGGAGTGGGCCAGCCTCGGCCTCCACCGGCATTGGCCCTGCCGCTTTGGATCACCGAGTGCGGGATCAATGCGGTGTCGCCGAACGATTTTCTTAATCCGGAGCGGCGGGCGTTACAGGCGGCTTTCACCGTGGAGACAGCGAGGCAGGCCCGTGCGGGGCGCGAAGTGGCGGTGTTCATGTCCTTCATTCTGGTCCACAAAGGGGATGCGCATGCGCTGACGGTGTCACCCAGCCAGCCCTTGCCCGCCTGGCAGGCGTATGCGGACTACACGCGGGATCATGCCTTGGGATCGAAGCCGTTGGTGCGCGAGCTGGTGCATCCCACCTGTATCGTGATGCAATGGTTGCCGGATAATGCGACGACGGTACCGCACAAGGTATCTGGCACATATCGTTTCCGGTTCGACCAGCCGATCAAGGGTGTGTTGCGTCTGTATAACTTCGGCGATCGACCGGTTCATGGCCGGGTCGCGGGCCATGCGTCAAGGCAGGTGCGGTTCGAGTCCTCCGGGTTGGACCAAGCGTCGAATGGTGGATGGCGGACCGGCGAACTGGTCATTCCGGCGGGAGGACAGATTGAAGTGCCGGCGGCTTTTTACCCTCTGACACCAGACTATTTTCGCGAGGATTGGTCGGCGGAATTTACCGATGAGGCGGGGCGGTGTTCGCCGGTGTTTTTCGGGTTGGAGCGCGATCCCAGGCAGACGATGTTGAGGGTGGAGCCTCTTGCGCTGACGCCGTACAAGGAAGACACGGTGCAGTTCCCGTTGGTCGCCGATTCAGTGCCGGGAGAGACCGCCGCACCCTGGACAATCATGAACGGGTTGAAGGCAAGCGCGTCGGACGACGGCGAGAGCACGATCTTCTGGGTGGAAAAGGCCATGCATGATCCCTTGGCGCCCACACAAGCGGTTGCCGCAGTGGCCGGATTGCCGAAGGAGGGTTTTCTACGATTGCAGCTCAGTCGGACAATGTCGCGGGAGTTCGTGGTGCGGGTTGATCTGGTCGATGGCGCGGGCCGGCGTTTCACGGTTTGGGAAAACATGGGCATGGGCTATCAGCAGCCATCGCCGGATGTGTGGCTAAACCTGGCCGATTTTCATCCCTATTTTTGGGGTCGCTCCGGAGCGAATGTATCGTTCAAACCATCAAAAATCAAAGAGGTTCATCTGAGATTTTATTTTCAGAAGCCGAATGACCCGGTAGAGGTGCGACTGTCGATTATGACGGCTCGGTGAGGACTCAACGTATCCCAGGCGACCCGCGCAAAAACATGAACCAAAGCTCGACGTCAATGGATGCAGGGGTTGAATCAGTCGCGTGACTTTGAATCCAGATACTTCACCTGCAAACACGCGCCGTATTCTTGGCGTGGATTTTTTCACCGGTGCGCTGGATGAGGCGGTGGAGCGAAGCGTAGGACGACCTAAAACGGGAGACTTGAAACCTGAAAAGACTATTTCTTCGGATCGCAAGTCTGCGGGTTCAGGTTTGGTGTGGCCGATCGCCGCCCGCCTCGTCGTTGCGCCATCCGCGCCCGGGCTGGCGGTCGATCTCGTGCAATCGACCGCCTATCGCGAGGCGTTGACCACGGCCGATCTCGTGCTGACGGATTCGGGTTACATGGTGCTGCTCTGGCGCGCGTTTACGGGCGAAAAGCTGCCGCGTCATTCAGGTCTTAAATTTCTACGCGCGGTGTTGGCGCGGCCTGAGCTCAAAGAGCCCGGCGCGATCTTTTGGGTCATGCCTTCGAGCGAGGAGGATGTGCGCAATCGGAGTTGGCTGAACGCTCAGGGGTTTCCGACGACACAAGAAGATACATATATCGCACCGCATTATGGCTCCGGTGGAATCGAGGACTGCGAATTGCTCCGGCGTATCGAGGCGCGGCGTCCGAAGGTCGTGATATTGGCCATCGGCGGCGGAGTGCAGGAGCGGCTGGGCTTCGCGCTTCGCAAGCAACTGAAGAGCTGTCAGCCGGGTATTTTATGCCTCGGCGCCGCCATTGCGTTTCTCACCGGTGGGCAGGCGAACATTCCGCCTTGGGCGGACAAACTCGTGCTGGGCGGGTTACTCCGGCTGTTGCGCAATCCCCGTAAATTTTGGAGACGCTACTGGGAAGCGCTGCCGTTGGCTGCATTGATATGGAACCAGCGCGAGCGGTTGCCGGCGCTACGGGTGAAGTGCTGACGACGGATAGGCGGCAGCCGGAAACCTTTGTGTTTAATTTCGCCTTTAAGTTGCAGGTCTGAATTCTCAGATTACAGATTTCAAGTTTCAGATCTCAACTTTTACACCACCAATGATCGCCTACCGCCAACGCGGACTCATCAACGTCTATGCCTTCGCGGCCACCGGCGTGGCGATCGGCTTCATGTTGTTCTATGCCGAACTGTTCCGGTATATGGTGGACGGCGGTCTTTCGAAGAGAGTCAACTTGCTGGCCTATTGTCTGGCGGTGTTTGTGGGGATGTCGGCCAGTATCGGCTATCTGCGTCATCGTGGTTATTCTCTTCATATCCTTGGTTGGTTTGGGGGGATGGCCTTGGCCGCACGGCAGGCGGTGCTTGTGGCAGCCTGCATTTTTACGCTGATGTTTGCGACCAAGGATCGGGATATCAGCCGTATTTTTCTAGGCACCTATCTTGTAGGATTGCTGGGCGTGCTGACCTTCGTGCATGCCAAGTTCCCCAAGCTGCTGGCCCAGATTTTATTCTCAGAGAATGCCAAGTTGCCCACGATTTTTATAGGACGGGGAGGAGACTTGGAAAATCTGGATAGTTGGATCGGTAATCGCGGTCATCTGGGTATCCAACCGGTGGGGTTTCTGTCGGAAACAAAACCGACACGGGCGGAGCGCGCCATCGCGCCTTATATGGGGCGCATCGAAAAATTGGGGGAGATATTGAGGGAGCATCATATAAGGCAGGTCATCCTGATGGAATGGACGATAGAAACCGACACGGTGGAGCACATCATTGAAGTGTGCGAGGCGGAGGGCTGCCGTTTTCTTTTGCATAACAACCTCGACGCCCGTTTCGCCCGACCGCTGATACCGGTGTTCGAAGGTGGGAGACATTTTTTGGCTTTGCAGGAGGAACCGCTTGAAGACCCGATCAATCGTGCAGGCAAGCGATTGCTCGATATTGCGATTGCCCTGCCGGTGGTGGTTTTCGCCATCCCTCCTTTGGCCGTTTTCGTATGGCTGATGCAGCGGTTGCAGGCACCGGGACCGGTGTTTTTTGTACGGCCACGTGGCGGACAAAACAGAAATAATTTCAATATGCTCAAGTTCCGTTCCATGTTTGCGGTCGAGCATGATATCAACAAGCAGGCGACCACGGACGATGATCGTGTTTTTCGCTTTGGCCAATTCATGCGGCGCACCAGTCTGGACGAATTTCCCCAGTTCATCAATGTGCTGATCGGCAACATGAGCGTGGTGGGGCCGCGTCCTCATCTGCCTCAACACGACGAGGATTTCAGCCGGATCAATCGTGCCTATCGGGTGCGCTCACTGGTCAAGCCGGGCATCACCGGCTTGGCGCAGATCAGCGGCTACCGCGGTGAAATCACCGAGCCGGAAAAACTGCACCGGAGGGTTGTTATGGATCTCCAATATGTGACCAACTGGACGTTATGGTTGGATATCCAGATTATTTTAAAGACGGTGGTCCAGGTTTTGTTTCCTCCGTCTTCGGCGTATTAAGGTTCGTCAGAGCCCTGAGTTTCTTAAGAGGCCGACAACCGGACGGACAGGATTTCGACCCTCAGACTGCCAGTTGCGTGTTTCCCTTCCTTTGCCGTCTGCGGTTTTTTGGTGTGCCGCCGTTCCCTGGACCCTACGTTCGCCGACTTTCCAACTCGGCCCACCGGCAAACCAAAGCAATCGAGGCGCAGCCAAGCAGCAAGATGGCGGGATTGTGCGATGGGAAATCCATCCAGCCATGCACAAGTATCATGACCAAGGCCAGCACGGCAAGCAGCAGATGGGTGCGTTGGTAAAAGCGGTTCTTGATCAGGCAACGAAAGACGCAAACGGCCATGGCCAGAAAAAAACCTGCGCCGATCAGTCCAAATTCATCGATGAGTTGGATGTAATCGTTGTGCGCATATTCCCAGTAAAGACGATGGTTGGGCCTTAAGTGCGCGTCATAAATCTCCGGGTAATTGCGTTGATACGTCGGGAATATGTGGCGGAAGCTGCCCGCACCCCAACCGGTCGTCAGATTATCTTTCGCCATATCCCAAGTGGCTTTCTGGGCAATCAATCGAGCGCTGACCGAGGCGTCGCCCGATCCAGTCTGGATAAGCTCGCTTACTCTTTCAAATGACGGGCCGAGACCCAGCTGGATGGATCCCAAGGCGATGAAAAGGATGAAAATTCCGCAAAGTGCGCCGATGGTCATGAAATTTCGGCTTACACCATCATTGGAAGACTTGTGGCGAATGATAAACCCCAAAAAGGCGATACAGGAGAATCCTATAAGTAGCAGTGTGGCGGCTCGCGAGTTTGTTAGGATGACGCTGATACCCAGCAGCACTGCGCAAAAGGCGAAAAACGATGCCGGGTTGGAACGTTGCATCCGGCGTTCGCCCCGCGCAGAGTGCCAGTGAGCCAGCGCGACTGATATCATGAGTACCAGATTGAAATAGGCCCCGGCATGATTTTTATAAATAAATGTTGAGAAGCATGATAGGTTACCACTATTTTCTATCAACCAGAAGATTTTATTTGTTCCCATGGCGCGCTGGAGGATGCCCAGGACTGAAAGTACGGCTCCATTGACCACCACGATAGTCAGCAGGTATTGGAGAGTTGCGCGGCGGGTGACGCCGACCCACAAGGCGCACACCAGCAGCCAAGCGGAACCGTAAATCATCAAGGCCCGCCAAGCATTCATTTGATGGAAAGGAGCCTCAATACCAGCGGGGAGCCAAGTGATGTGCTCGAGGGGCACGAGCCAAGAGTATCCGTGGTTCAAGGCGAGGACCCACGCTGGGTTGAGGGCTTGGCTGACGATGTAGCCAAGGAAGGCTAGTCCCAGCCAGAAAACGGGGAAACAAACCAGCTTGGGCCACATGATGAGCTTGAACGCGCCGGTGTGGGAATATTCGGCCGTGTAGTGGCGGTTGATGAGGGCGATGACAAAGCCCGTCATCGCAAAGCCCAAGCTGATACACTGGCTCCACACGGGCATCGTGCCCAAGGCCCAAGGCATGAAACAAAGATGTATCCCTACAATCACGATCAAAGCCTGCTCCAAGGGGTGAAGCGTTATGGCCGCTTTAGGATCACCTCGAAATACCTGAAGGATCGGGTCAACGGGAGGAGGGGGGGCTGTTTTATGCACGTAGGCAGGGTTTGAGCTTGAAGAAGAGAAACAGAACAGAGTGGGTGCCTACTTTAAGGTGCCTCGGAAGTTGGAGAGTCTTCCAGCGGAAAATCAAAACAGTTTGGTATACTTGAACCCGCTGGCATCCGTGAACTCGATGAAGGATGAATCGACGCGGGTCATGCGCAGTCCGGTGGCACGATCAACGATGTCGTTGAGTCGGAAGATACGATCATTCATGATCACCTTGGGATCGGTTTCGGAGGTGCGAACACCTGTGATACGAAGAGTGGATAGAAAGGATTCAACCAAGGGGTTTGCAACGAGCACCACCGGTTCCGGGTGAATTGGCGCTGGGTCTGGTTTGGGCAGGGCGGATGGCGTGATCGGAACAGGCGAAGATCGGTCAGGCGAGACGACCGTCGGTATGGGCGGCAGGACAACTGACGGGATGACCGCTGGTGCCTGAGGAGGGAGGGGCCGAGCATGGCGGAAGGGGTGCATGGCCCTGACGACGGTGGCTTCATCGGCGCGCCAGTAAAGGAAGGCGAGCACGCAGGCCATGAGGAACACCGCGCTGCCACCGGTGATTAGTAACATGAGGGTGCGTGCCGGCATAGGCGGGCGACGCTTGGCAATACGTGAAGCTGTGCCACCCATGGCGATGGAAGACTCAGCCGCAGGAACGGGTGCGGGGCTCGGGTCCGTTCGCTGGCGCTGGGCTTTTTTAAGCGCTTCGTTGATGAGACTCATGGCAGGTGGTTGAGAAGTTATTTATGGGATTAATCCGTGAGGTTTCGCATATCTTTATGTGCGCGCCTGACATCCCAAAAGGTGACTTCATCGGAATCGCGAATATAGGCGGAAAGCAACGATTTGTCGCAGAGATTATTGATGATGCGGGGAATTCCCTCGCTATAACGATGGATGGCACGCATCGCCCAGCGAGTGAAGGCCGGCCGGCCCAAGCCGCCGGCGAGCGTGAGGCGATGGTGGATGTAGTGGGTGACATCGCGTAGGTTGAGCGGATTGAGTTCGTAATGGATGAGGATGCGCTGGCGCAACTGGCGCAGCTCTTCGCGTGCCAGCACGGCCTTGAGCTCGGGTTGTCCCATGAGGACGATCTGGAGAAGCTTTTGCTCGTCGGTCTCCAGATTGGAAAGCAGCCGGATTTGCTCGAGCACGCCGAAGGACAGATTCTGGGCCTCGTCGATGATGAGGACGATGTCGCGGCCCCGCTCGATGCGTTCGAGCAGCACGCGGTTCATTTGGGCGACGAGATCGTTCTGGCTGCGGGCCAGTTTGGTTTCTCCTAGCTCGGTGAGAATGGCCTTGAGCATCTGCGTCTCGGTGACACGGGGGTTGAGGATGAGGGCGGTATCGTAGCGGGCAGGATCGAGTTCATTGAGGAAGCGACGACACAGGGTGGTCTTGCCACAGCCCACTTCGCCGATGAGCACGATGAATCCTTTGCGCTCCTGCACTCCGAATTTTAGGTGTTGCAGCGCCTCTTGGTGGGTGGGACTGAGGTAAAGAAACTTCGGGTCCGGCGTGATGTTGAACGGCATTTCGTTCAACCCGTAGAAGCTCTGATACATGGCCCACGGGAGTAGGCTACCAACGCCTCGAACGCACGCCAAAAGCAGATGACAGGCGGATTTGCCCAAAAGATTAACGGAAAATTCCCAAGGGGAGGGCATGAAACGCAACCGCGGAGCTTTACGCCGCTCGGGCCATCAGGATTCTCGTCCGTGTGCGCGCACCTTGGACTTGCCGAGTTTGCAGGCGCAGCATAGTTCTGTCCAACTTCGTTCAACGCCCGTCCTTCGTCATGTATCTCCGCCGGATCATCGTCACTTTTTACCTCCTGCTCTTTTTGAGCGTGGGCGCGGGCTCGACGGTGTTCTTCTGGCAGACGCGGCAGGAATATAACCAGTTGAAATCGATCGAGGCAGCAACCCAGCGGCGCTTGAACGAGGCTCAGGATCGGCTCAGCGAGCAGGAGCGCACGTTACAACGACTCCGCAACGATCCGGCCTACGTTGAGATGATCATTCGCCGTCGTCTCGGCTTCGCCAAGCCGGATGAGTTTATTTTCCGCTTTGAGCAGTGAGCGGTCCACAACCGGGCGGGAGCGTAAAGGTTGCTTTGGTCAATAAGACGCTTTTCTGGCTAAAATGGAATTGCTCCGGTTCGTCGTGTTTCGCTCAATCATGGTCCTAAAATTATGGCCAAGCCCACGATCATCGAGGCATTTGAACGCGCCGGGCAGGGGCATGTTTTTGCGTTCTTCGACCAACTCGTGCCTGCCAACCAACAGAGTCTGCTCAACGATGCGGCCGAGATCGACCTGATCGAGATCGGTCGGCTCACGAAGACGCTGCTTTCCAAGGATGCGGCGGCGGGCGCCAATCTCGCGGGGCTGGCTCCCGCACCCTACGAGCGCCGGCCGGAAAAGGGCGGCGACGCCAAGGCTTGGGCGGCGGCCAAGACGGCAGGCGAGGCGGCGTTGTGCGCCGGTCGCGTCGCGGCGTTCACCGTTGCGGGCGGGCAGGGCACCCGGCTCGGTTACGATGGACCCAAGGGCACGTTTCCCGTCACCCCGATCAAACGGAAGACCCTCTTCCAGGTGTTCGCTGAAAAAATCCGCGCGGTCGGCGCGCGCTATGGCAGGCCGCTCCACTGGTTCATCATGACCAGCAACGCGAATCACGAGGCGACCGAGGCGTTTTTTGTCATGCACGCCTTTTTCGGGCTCGAACGCGGACAGGTTCATTTTTTCCGTCAGGGGCGCATGCCGGCGGTCGATCTTCAGGGCAAAATCCTTCTCGAAAGCAAAAGCGCCATCGCTATGTCGCCGGACGGCCACGGGGGTTCGCTCCGCGCGCTGGACCGCAGCGGCGCACTCGACGTGATGGCCAAGGCGGGCGTGGATATTCTCAGCTATTTTCAGGTCGATAATCCGCTCGTGCGCGGGATCGATCCAACGTTCATCGGCTGGCATGTGCTGCGCGGCTCCGAGATGTCGAGTAAGATGATCCCCAAAGCCTATGCCAGCGAAAAGGTCGGCCATTTTTGCACGCAGAACGGCCAGACGATCGTCATCGAATACTCCGACCTGCCGAAGACTCTCCAAGAGGAGATCGATCCGGTTACAGGCGGGCTGCGCTACCTTGCCGGCAGCATCGCCATCCACATCTTCGATACGAAATTCATCCGGCGCATGGCCAAGGGCGGCGAGGGAGTTGCCCTGCCGTTCCACCGGGCCGACAAGAAGATCCCCTCGATCGACGCGGCGGGCAATGTGGTGACGCCCGACAAGCCCAACGGCGTGAAGTTCGAGATGTTCGTTTTCGACGCGCTGCCGTTTGCAAAAAATCCCGTGATCATCGAGACGTTGCGCGAGGACGATTTCTCGCCGGTGAAAAATGCCGAGGGGCTTGATTCTCCAAAAACGTGCACCGAAGATCAACTCCGGCAGTTCGTGCGCTGGCTCAAGGCCAACGGCGCCTCGGTGCCGACCGATGCCAGCGGTCTGCCTCCCTTCGCCGTCGAGGTGTCGCCGCTTTTCGGTTATGACGAAGATTCCTTCGCAGACGCTTGGAAGCGCCTTTCGCCAAAACCCGAAATCAAAGCCGGGCTTTATCTCTAATTTTCATGAGTACTCTCGCCACAATACAAGCCGCCGGCCGGGCCGGACAATTGCCGCCTTCCACCGTTCAGAACATCTCCGATTGGCTGTCCGCCGGGCTGCCCTCGTGGGCGGTGGCTAGCATCGACGAACTCATCGCCAAGGGCGCGTGGAGCGAGATCAACGACCGTTTTTATCGTTACTTGGAATTTGGTACCGGCGGTATCCGTGGACGCACGATTGGCACCGTCACGACGACGGCCGAGACGGGCACACCGAGCGCCATGGGGACGCCTGCGCACGCCGCCATCGGGTGCAACATCCTTAACGACTTCACGCTCATTCGCGCCACCGTCGGGCTCTTTCGCTACACGAAAGCCTACCTTGCCAAGTCCGGTCGGGCGGATGTGCCCGCGCTGGTGATTGCCCATGACGTGCGGCATTTTTCGCGCCACTTCTGCGAGTTGGCCGCTTCCGCCTGGTCGCGCCTTGGCGGCGCCGCTTATATTTTTGAAGGTCCGCGTTCGACGCCGCAGTTGAGTTTTTCGGTCCGTTACCTCAAGGCCCATGCCGGTGTGGTGATCACGGCTAGCCACAATCCTCCCCATGATAACGGCTTCAAGGCTTACTTCGAAGATGGCGCGCAGATGGTGTCGCCGCACGACAAGGCCACCGTGGCCGAGGTCAACGCCGTGCCGATCGCCGGGTTGGGTGCGTTTCTCGAAAAGGATCTGACGCGCGTGGTCACGTTAGGTCGTCCGGCTGACGACGCCTATCTTGCGGTGGCATCGAAGGCGGCGATCGATCCATCCGTTTTTCAAAGGACCAAGCTTCACGTGGTATTCACGAATATCCACGGCACGGGTGGTGTCATGTCGGTGCCGCTGCTGATTCATGCGGGATGTGAGGTGAGTGAAGTGCATTCGCAGGTGGCCTTCGATCCTCGCTTTCCAACGGTGAGGTCACCCAATCCCGAAAATGCCGAGGCACTGTCGCTGGCGGTTGCGTTGGCCGAAAAGGAAAACGCCGACGTGGTGGTGGCAACCGATCCCGACTGCGATCGCATGGGCGTGGCCGTGCGCGGCAGGGACGGGAAACAGCATTTGCTCACCGGCAACCAGATCGGTGCGCTGCTGACCGAATATCGGCTGACGAAATACAAGGAAACGGGCGTTATCCCTGCGGCGGGCTCGCGGAACGTCGCGATCGTGAAGACTTTCGTGACCACGCAGCTTCAGGACGCGATCGGTCGCGCCCACGGCGTAAAAGTCATCAACACGCTCACCGGTTTCAAGTGGATCGCGGCCAAGATCGCCGGCTATGAGGCGTACTTAAAAGGTGCGTTGTTGAAGGAAACGGGCGTGGCGCTCGACTACGACGCCACCACCTTCGAAGCGCGGGCGCGGCTGTTGCAGAAATACAGCACTTTCTACGCGTTCGGCTGCGAGGAGAGCTACGGCTATCTGCCTAACGACGCGGTGCGCGACAAGGACGGAAACGCGGCCTGCCTTATGTTTGCCGAGCTTTGCGCGTGGGTGAAGCTGCAGAGCAAGACCGTGCCGGAGTATCTCGACGAAATTTACCTCAAATACGGGTTCTACCTCGAGGGCGTGATCAACATCTACTACGAAGGCGCGAGTGGCGCTGCCAAGATCAAGCGTATCCTTGAAACTTACCGTTCGGCTCCTCCCAAGGCGTTCGGCGATGTGGCGGTGACGCAATTCCAAGACTTTGGCGTCGCGGTTTTCAAGGACGCCGATGGCGAGGCGATCCCGAAGCAGGATCTCTACATCGTGACGTTGGCCAACGGCTACAGCTTCGCGGCCCGCGGCAGCGGCACGGAGCCGAAGATGAAATTCTACGTCTTCGCGAATGCGAAGGTCGGCGGTGCGGCTGAACTCGCGATAGTCAAGGCGCAGGTGAAGACTGAACTTGATCGCATCAAGGCGCTGATCGAGGCGGACGCGCAAAAACGTGCCGAGGGGTAGATCATAAAAACAGCTTAATCGATTTTTGTTTTATCACGAGCTGATCAAGGACGACATCAATACCCCGCAGCTTGTTGCCGTTGGATGAATGCCGCCAGCTGACTTCGGGGCTTGGCCTTACTTCGACACTGGCCGGCCATATTCATCGACCAAGATGTCCACCGGCACTTGAATCGTGCGGCCGTCGCTCGTGGTTTCGGTGTGCCAGGTGCGAATGACGTGAGGTTCGTTGGTGAAAGGCTTTTTCACTCCGTCAACCATGCCTTCGCCCGCGCCATAAACGGCGCCGACGATATTGCCGCCGACCACACCTACCGCCTGACCCACGCTCTGGCCGATGGCAGGGCCGGGATGCTGGGGGTTGGTGGACGACCTGCCGTCCGTGGTGGAGCAACCCGACATCAACGCCGTCAGGCCAAGCAGACCTCCGGCGGTAACAAGCGTGCATGTGATTTTCATGGGGGAAGGGAGTTTTATTGTCATACGGTGGATTCAAATAAGACCGCCAGCAATCTTGGAAGTGCCGGTGATTTTTGTTTTCATCGTGCCCTAGGCGGTTTCCGCGCCCACGCTGGGCAGGCTCCATGCAACGCCACCTCAAAGAAGCCTTTGCCACCATGGCGCTCGCCCTGCCGATCATCGTCGGCCAGATAAGCCAGATACTGATGGGCGTGATCGACAGTATGATGGTCGGACACGTGGGCACCGTTCCGCTCGCCGCATCGGCCTTTGCCAGCGGTATGTTCACTCTTTTCGTCATGTTCGGGATCGGTCTGTTGATGCCGGTGGCGGTGCTCGCATCCCGTGAACACGGCGCGGGTAACGACGCTGCGGGTGCCATTTGGCTCAAGCATGGCGTCGCGCTGGCCTTGATCGCCGGCGGCGCCGAAGTCGCGGGGATGCTCGGCATGGCGACGGGATTTTACCATTTCGGCCAGCCGCCCGAAGTGCTGGCCGTGGTAAATCCTTTTTATACGCTTATCACGTTCTCGCTCGTGCCGGCGTTGCTATTCCAGGTGTTCCGGCAGTTTGCGGAGGCGCTGGGCCGGCCGTGGATGCCGATGGCGATCATGCTCGGCGGACTGGCACTCAACATTTTCCTCAACTGGATGTTGATCTACGGGCACCTCGGTTCATCGGCGATGGGATTGACCGGCGCGGGCTGGGCCACGCTGGTTTCGCGGATCGCGGTTCTCGTCGTGATTTATGCGTGGTTGCGGCGTGCGCCGACTTTCCGCCGTGTCTGGCCCGACACGTGGTTCGACGGGCTGAATAGCGAACGGTTCCGTGAAATGCTGCATATCGGCGTGCCGGCATCCGTGATGCTGCTGTTCGAAGCGGGGGCGTTTGTGTCAGCGACGGTGATGATGGGCTGGCTCGGCGCGTCGGCCTTGGCGGCGCATCAAATAGCGCTCAGTTGCTCGGCCTTCACCTTCATGGTGCCACTTGGGATCTCAATGGCGGTGAGCATGCGTCTCGGCAAAGCGGTGGGCGAAGGCCGCACGACGGCGCTGCGGTCCATCGGGTTTGGGGGGATCGGCATGGCCTGCGCGTTCATGAGTCTTGCGGCGGTATTTTTTTTACTGGCGGGATCATGGCTGGCACGGGGATTTGTGGACGATCCGGCGGTGGTGGCGCTGGCCACGCGGTTGCTGATCGTGGCGGCGGTCTTCCAGCTTTTCGACGGTATCCAAGTGGTGAGTTCGGGGGCGTTGAGAGGGCTTGCCGATGTGAAAATTCCGGCGAGCATCACGTTCATCGCCTACTGGCTGCTGGCGATTCCCGGAGGTTACGCCCTCGGGCTGCACACCTCGCTGGAATCGGTGGGCGTCTGGATCGGACTCGCGTCGGGGTTGGCCGTCTCCGCCGTGTTGCTGACCCTGCGATTGGTGCGCCTCACGCGACCGGAATCGGATTTGCCACGTAATGCGTGACGCGGGAGCGGCTCCTACGGCGGCCTCAGGTTAAATCTAGGCGGCGGCGTACGTCGTCGAGAGTGAAGCCATCGATGTGCAGGATTTTCTGGCGCGACTTGTCGCCCATCGCGACGATCACGGCGCGACGGGGCAGGCCGAGGGTGTCGGCGATGAATGCGCGTAACTCGTCGTTGGCGCGGCCTTCGAGCGCGGGGGCGTGGACCTTGACCTTGAGCGCGTCGCCGAGCCAGCCGATCACGGCGTTGCGCGGGGCGTTGGGGATGGCCTTGATGGCGAGTTTGCAGGACGGCCCGGCCATGGCGAATCAAGCGAGCGCCTCGGCGAGCGCGGCGATGATGTCCGCGGCGGGTTCACAGCCGATCGAGAGGCGGAGAAGCTCGGGGGAAAGCCCGTTGGAGGCGAGAAAGGCACAGCCGCTTTCGCTCGTCACGAGATCGTAGTGCGCAAGGTAGATGAACGGGCAGATGAGCGTGGACTTCATGCCGAAGCTCGGACCTTTCGGCAGGCGCAGGCGGTCGTAGAACCTAGCGATTGGCATATCCACTTCGAAGGAAATCATGCTGCCGAGAGCGGAGGGATCGCGGGCGATCTTCAGGTAGTTTTCGCGCGAAGCGGGATGGTGCGACCAGCGGAGCGATTTGATGCGCGGGTGGGTGCGGAGAAACTCCACGACGGCGGGCGCGGTGCGGTTGATCTGCGCGATGATCTCGCCGGTGTCGCCGATCTGGGCGGCGAGCCGGTGGAGATCGCGCGAGTAAACCGGTTCCAGTTCGCCCGGCAGGCAGGCGCGGAAATCGGCGGCGTGCGGGCTTTGCGGATTCACCACGACGGCACCCATGATAACGTCGCCCTCGCTGGCGGCGTATTTGGTGAGCGAGTTGACCATGACATCGGCGAAGGCGAGGACGTCGATGTTGAGCGGAGACGCGATGGTGGGGTCGATGATCAGTATCACGTCATGGGCGCGGCAAAGATCGCGAATGACGGCGAGGTCGGGCGTCTGGATGAGCGGGTTGGTGGGAACCTCGGTGATGAGGCCCGCGATCTTGTCTCCCTGTTCAGCGAAGAGTTTGTTGAGGGCATCCAGGTTGAAAACATTACCTTGAAAAAGATAATCGACCGCCGGCTGGTCGGTGAATTTTTGCAGGATCGCGATAGTGTCGAGATAGAGCCAGCCGAGTTGAATCCAACGGGTGCGACCGCGGGCGCGTTGAAGATCCGCAGCGACACGGAAGGCGGCGTAGATGGCGTTCATGCCGCTGGGCGCGAGCAACACATCGGCAGACGTGACGTGCTGGCAGGCGCGCGCCACATGGCCTTTGACGCAGGCTGGGGCGTAGCCGTCGAAGGTCTTTTCTTCGACGGGCGCTTTCAGTTCGCCGACACGCAGCAGGTAGTCCTCGGCCTCGCGGGACGACACGAACATACCGGTGTGTTGGAGAAACGTCTTGGCGCGGGACGAAAGCGTGGCGTCATCTGGAAATGACACGCCGGTGAGCAGCCCGTCCTCGATCAGCTTCACATCGGGCGAGCCGAGGTGGTTGCGCAGGCGTTCGGCCGCGCGGGCCGAGGAGGTGAGCCAGAGACTTTGACCGGCAAGATTTTGGGTGCGAACGAGGTGCTCCGCCGCCTGTTTGGCAAAGGGATGCACGACGAAGCGGGGGTAGCCCGATGTCAGGTGTCTCATCACCTCTGGATGTTTTTCCTCGTAGCCGATCACATCGCGCATGGTGGGCAGGCTGCAGGAGACGCCATGAAGACTGGCGGGGATGCGCTGGCCGAGAGGAATGGGAGTGAACGCTGACATGAGCCGGGCAAAGTGAGGAATTACACACTCGCTGGCAACGCTAGGGTTGAAACTGTGCGAAGATGCGTTGAACGTCGCCGTCGCATGAAACTTGTCTCTTGGAACGTGAACGGCCTCCGTGCCGTACTTCAAAAAGGCTTTCCCGACTATATGGTGTCTACGGGCGCCGACGTGATCTGCCTGCAGGAGACGAAGTGCCATCCGGCGGACGTCCATCATGTGACCTGGCCTGAAGGATATACCGCCTACTGGAACGCCGCCGTAAAAAAAGGTTACAGCGGCACCGTGATCTTCACGCGTATTGCTCCGCTCGGCGTCACCTATGGCCTTGGGCATGACGCGCATGATCAGGAGGGACGCGTGATCACGGCGGAGTTTGATGATTTTTTCATCGTCAATGTCTATGTGCCCAACGCGCAAAACGAGCTCGCGCGCCTGCCTTACCGCCAGCAGTGGGATCGTGATTTTCTCGCTTATCTGCGCACGTTGGAGGCGAGCAAGCCGGTGATCGTCTGTGGTGACCTCAACGTCGCGCACGAGGAGATCGACCTGGCTCGTCCCAAAGAAAATGTGGGCAATCCTGGTTTCAGCGACGAGGAGCGCGCGGGGTTCCGCGCTTTTCTTGAGGCAGGGTTCATCGACACCTTCCGGGTTTTCGAGAAGAGGCCGCATCATTACTCGTGGTGGACTTATCGGGCGGGGGCGCGGCCACGCAACATCGGGTGGCGTATCGACTACTTTCTGGCGTCGTCTGCGCTCGGTCCGCGACTCAAGCGTGCGTGGATTTCGCCCGAGGTTATGGGCAGCGACCATTGCCCGGTGGGATTGGAGCTGCATTCAAAATGAACAGTCCTTCCCGTTTGCAAACCCGTTCCGCATGGGCGTCGCTCCGTCGCTCGGCCATTCATGGGCGCGGACTTTATGCGAGCAAAGCCATTCCCTCCGGCACGCGCATCATCGAGTATGAGGGCGAGCGCATCACCAAGGCAGAGTCCGACCTGCGGGAGGAGCAGCGCCGGTCGCACACCCGTCAGGGCGGCGATGGATGCGTGTATATTTTTGAGATCAACAAGCGCCACGACCTCGACGGCAGCATGGACTGGAACACGGCGCGGCTCATCAACCATTCGTGCGAAGCCAACTGCGAGAGCAGTAAGATACGCGGGCGCATCTGGATCGTGGCTCGGCGCGACATTGCGAAGGGCGAGGAGCTGACCTTCGACTATGGTTTTGGCATGGAGAACTGGCGGGAGCATCCGTGCCGTTGCGGCACCCGAAAATGCGCCGGCTTTATCGTAACCACGATGCAGCGCTGGCGCGTGAGAAGAAAACTGCGCGCAGAGGCTTGTCGCACGCCGGCGACAACGTAAGCTGCCACGTCATGCCTGCCAGCACCGCATCAGAACTTAAAGTCCTCTGTTTGCGCGCATCGGTGCGCACGCTGGCGGCGGCCGAGAGCATGACGGGTGGCCGGGTGCAGGCCGCGATCACCGCTGTGTCGGGTGCGTCGGGCTTTTTTCTCGGCGGGTTGACGGCTTATACGCTGGACCAAAAGGTGAGGCATCTGGGCGTGAAACGCGCGGCGGCGGCCAAGGTAAATTCCGTTTCGGCGGACGTCGCCACACAGATGGCGCGCGGCGCGGCGAGGCTGTTTGGCGCCGACGTGGCGATTGCGACCACCGGTTATGCCGAACCTGCGCCGGAGTTCGGCGTGGATGAACCGTTCGCACATTGGGCGATTGCGCACCGCTTGGCCACCCGCCATTGGAGGATTGTTACGGGCCGCGTGGTGTGCCCGGGTATGACGCGAACCGAAGCGCAAGAGGCGGCGACCGCAGCGGTGATGGTTGAGTTGGTAGCTTACCTCAACCACTCGGCGTGACTTTTTAAGTCAGCTCGTTCTGGAAAAGCTCCCAAATTTCGCCGTTGGGCCCTTCGAAAAATGCGATGCGCACCGGCACGGGGCCCACGCCGTTGATGGTTTTGATGGTCACGTCTTTCTGCTCGATCGTGATCTTGCAGCCGGCGGCGCGGACTCGCGCGATGGCTGCATCGACATCGGTGGTGCGAAGCGCGAGATGCAGCAGTGCGCCGTTGGGTGCCGGCGTGCAATTGCGATCCTCGAAGATTTCGAGGTAGTTGCCGCCACCGGTGTCCAGCATTCCCGCACGGTTGCCGTCGGGATATGCCCAGATGATTTTTTCGACGAAGCCCAGCGTCCCTTTGTAGAATTCAACCGACGCATCCCATGCCTTGGTTTTCAGGGCGACGTGGTGAAGACCGCCGCCGCCCATGAGTTGATTGGTTCCTGCCATGGCCGGATCAGGGCGCGAGCTGGGTCACGTAGGCCATGAGCGGCTGCACCTCGACAGGAATCTTGATCCACTCGCCGTAGAGCAGCTCGGGCAGGTCGTAATCGGTGGCGTAAAATGCCCGGTTGATGGCGTCGCTGCGGGTGATGTAACCGGTTTTGACGGTGGCGCCGGCGTAGAGGCCTTTTTGTTTTGGATAAACCAGCACAGGGGTGTTGAGGAGCTCGCGATTCCACTTTTCGCTTTCGGCGACACGGGGGCCGGCGACGGCCTTGGCATCGACCCCGATGTTGAAGCGACCTTCAAACAGCAGGCGGGGTGTCTGTTCGTCCGTGATCACGTAGATGGTCTCGATGCGTGACCCGCCGAGCTGAAGGCCGAGACTGGCTTCGCCGGCGTGCACGACGACTGGAATGCTCCAGTGGCCGTTGGGTTTTTTCACGAGGATGGTGCCGTAGCCTTCTTGGAACCCCAGAATGATACCGGCCTTGATCTGGTTGACGATGACGATGCCCTTGGCGCGTTGCAGCACCTCGGCGGGAATGGCGGTGGCGGGGTCGGCCTGAAACTCGCGGATGATGGCTTCGCAGGTTTCGACGCGCGTCACAAATTTGTCGTGATCAGCCGTCACATCCGCACGCAGCGAGGTGGTGGCGCCCAGCCCAAGAAGGAGGAAAAGGAGTTTTTTCATAAAAGAAGTTCCACAGACTATGCGAAAGAGATGGCGTATGGAAAGCGCGGACTCGCGAGGGTTCCGGATAGCGTTAATCCAGTCCGCGTGCCGCCAAGTCCTCCTCGTCCCAGCCGAAGTAGTGTCCCAGTTCGTGCAGGTAAGTGAGGCGCACCTCGTCACAGAATGCTTTGGGATCGGCTTCGGCGAAGTCCCAGAGGTTTCCAATAAACAGGAGGATCTGCGGCGGCAGGCCCTGACTTTCGTCCGTCGGCGTGCCGTGCGAAGGACCGATGAAAAGACCGAGGATATCCGGCTCGAATTCGTCGCCGAGCACTTCGTCCGAGGGCCAATCAAGGCAGGTTACAGGCACGTTTTTCGAGGCGGCTTGCAGGGATGCAGGCAATTTTTTGCGCGTGGCTGCGACGGTTTGCTCGGCGAGTCGGGTTAGCTGAACGAGATTCATCGCTGCCATGTAACCTTGTTCTTTGTCTGGCGTCTAGCCGTGTGAGTCGTATAACCTAAACTCTTCAAACCCATGAAATCCTCAAAATTGCTCCTGTCTGTTATCGCGCTGGCCGCCTTTGTGGCTGCGCCTGTCCTCCGTGCCGAAGATAAGCCCGCTCCGGCTGCTGCCGGTGCTTCTGAACATAAAGGCCCTCATGGTGATCGTCTGAAGGACCTCACTGAAAAGCTCGGTCTGACCGATGCTCAGGTCGCTCAGATCAAGCCTATCATCCAAGACGAGATGGCGGCCCTGAAGGCAAACAGGGAAGACAAGGCCTCCGACAAGGAAGCCCAAAAGGCGAAGGCGATGGATATTCGTAAGTCGCATGCGGAACAAATCCTTGCGATTCTGACGCCCGATCAGCAGGCCAAGTTCAAGGCCGGCCACGAGAAGCACAAAGAGAAGGGTGGCGATGCGCCCAAGTCGGCCAATTGAGCACTTTGGCGCTTTCAGCGAATAAAAGCTTTTGAAAATCAAGCCGCCGGCGCCGTGAGGCCCGGCGGTTTTTCGTTTTCGACAACCGGAGATCGGTCCGCACGCTTGCGGGCCTGTGATGAATTTTCCTCGTGTAATCGTGGTGGGCGGCGGTGCCGCCGGTTTTTTTGCGGCCATTGCTTGCGCCGAGGCAAATCCATCCGCGCACGTGGTGCTTTACGAAGCCACGGCGCATCCGCTGGCCAAAGTCCGCGTCTCCGGCGGCGGGCGTTGCAATGTTACCCACGCCTGTCCTGAGCCACGCGAATTGGTGAAGCGTTATCCGCGCGGAGGTCGCGAGCTGCTCGGCGCGTTTCATCGTTGGGGACCGCGCGAGACGATCGCGTGGTTTGCCGCGCGCGGGGTGGAGATGAAAACCGAGAACGACGGCCGCATGTTTCCGGTGACGGACGACTCCGCGACCATCGTGGATTGTCTTCGATGTGCGGCGGACAAAGCCGGCGTCAAGGTGTTCACGAGCATGGGCGTGAGGGCGGTCGAGAAAAATGAAGACGGTCGGTTTCTCGTCGAGTTCACGGATGGCTCCGCCGGCGAATTTGACCGCCTGCTACTGGCCACCGGGGGAAACAAAAGCTCGGTGGGGCAGATCATCGCGGCGGAACTCGGCCATGCCATCGCGCCGCCGGTGCCGTCGCTTTTCACGTTTCACATCGACGACGCGCGCATTCGCGGTCTTGAGGGATTGTCGGTGCTGGATGCGATGACGGCCGTGAACGGCACGCGGTTGCGCGAGCGCGGGCCGTTGCTGATCACGCACTGGGGGATGAGCGGACCGGCGATCTTGAAACTTTCCGCCTGGGGCGCGCGCGAGCTCGCCGAGCGCTACTACAAATTCACCTTGGGCGTTTCATGGGTGGGCGAGCGCACCCCGGCGCAGGTGCAGGCCGCGCTCGTGACGGCGCGAGCGGCGAATCTTAAAAAGCGGATCGTCACTTGGAATCCGTTCGCCTTGCCGTCGCGTCTTTGGGAGCGGCTGGCGATCGCCGCCGGAATCGCTCCGGAGACGGTGTGGACCTCCGTGTCGAATTCCGCGTTGCAGGCGTTCGCGGCGCAGCTGGCGGCGGGCGAGTTCACCGTCGAGGGCAAGAGCCTGAACAAAGAGGAATTTGTCACTTGTGGCGGCGTGCGGTTGCGCGAAGTGGATTTTAAAACGATGGAAAGCCGCCTTTGCCCCGGGCTGCACTTCGCGGGCGAGATGCTCGACATCGACGGCGTCACCGGTGGGTTTAATTTTCAGGCGGCATGGACGACCGGCTGGCTGGCGGGGCAGGCGATGGCCGGCGTTTCACACAACTAGTTTTTCCAATCATGCCCACTTATTGGCAACTCCTGCTGCTTATCCTTCCTGTGTTTGCCTTGATCGCAATCGGCGCGGTGATGCGCCGATTGCGCTGGTTGAATGCCGAGGCGGATGCGAGTTTGCTCAAGCTCGTCGTCAACTTCCTCTATCCATGCCTCATCTTCGACAATGTCATGGGCAACGCCGCTCTGCGCCAGCCGGGCAACCTCTTCCTCGCGCCGTTGGTTGGATTTGCGATGATAGCGATGGGCATCGGCATCGCCTACTACGCCGGGAAGTCGCTTGGGCTGACTCATGGGCAGGGGTTGCGGACATTCGCGTTTACCACGGGCATCAACAACTATGGTTACATCCCCATCCCGCTTATGGCGGCGTTGTTTGGCCCGGCCAGCCTTGGGGTGTTGTTCGTCCACAATGTCGGCTGCGAAGGAGCCATCTGGACCGTGGGTATTTTGGTGCTCGCCGGGCTTTCGTTGCGCGAGGGCTGGCGCAAGCTCGCCAATCCTCCGGTTTTTGCGCTCATCGCCGCGGTCGCGGTCAACACGCTGAACCTGGGCCGGTTCATGCCGTCGGTGGCGGTGAATGTCATTCACGTGAGCGCGGCCTGCGCTGTGCCGCTGGGCCTCATGCTCATCGGTGCGACGCTCGTCGAGTATTTCAGCCGTCCGTGCGAATTGTTTGATATGCGCGTGACCGTCGCATCGAGCGTGCTGCGCCTCGGTCTTTTGCCGGTGGTGTTTTTGGTGGTGGCCCGTTTTCTGCCGTGTTCGGACGATCTCAAGCGGGTGATGATCGTGGAGGCGGCGATGCCGGCGGGGATTTTACCGATCGTCATTGCCAAGCATTATGGCGGACGGCCGCTCACAGCGGTGCAGGTGGTCGTGGGCACGACGGTGCTCGGGCTGTTCCTGATTCCTCTTTGGCTGCGTCTTGGGCTTTGGTGGTTGAATCAGACGACAGTCCTGTAACTTCCGACGCATGGATTCACCACTGCGAAGCCCGTTTTCCCGTGGTTCCCTCTGAGTGGTCCGTTGAGAATCTCTGAGCCGCCAAGGCAGGCGTGTCAGGCGATTTTCTTGCCCGTGCGCTGTTCCACCGCCCAGCGGTAAACATCGACGTAGTGTCCGGCGCTCTGGCCCCAGCTAAAATCGCGCGCCATGCCGTTAAGCCGGAGTCGGGTGAATTCCGACGGACGGTCGTAGTAGGTCGCGCAGGCCCAGCCGATCGTGTTGTAGAGTGCCGGTGCGGTGGCGTCCTTGAAGAGGAACCCCGTGCCTTTGCCGATGCCTTCGACAAATTGTTCGACTGTATCAATGAGCCCGCCGGTCGCCCGCACCAGCGGCACCGTGCCGTAGCGCATCGCATAGAGTTGCGTGAGGCCGCAGGGTTCGCTGCGGCTGGGTACGACAAAACAATCGCTGCCGCCTTGAATGAGGTGGGAGAGCTCGTTGTCATAACCGATCCACACACCCACGCGACCGGGATAGCGACTTGCGGCCCAACGGAACGTGTGCTCCAGTCCCGGATCGCCGGAGCCCAGAATGGCAAACTGCACGTGCATGCGATCCATCACATGTGGCAACGCCTCGGCGAGCAGATCCAAACCTTTTTGAGATGCAAAGCGCGCCACCACGCCGAAGACGGCGATGTGCGGGTCTTGCGCGAGCCCCAACTTTGCTTGCAAGCCGGACTTGCACGCGGCCTTTCCGCGCAGGTCGGCGGCGCTGTAGTGTGCGGGAAGGAATTTGTCGGTGGCGGGATTCCACGCGTCGGTGTCGATCCCGTTCACGATGCCGACCAAGTCGGCGGCGCGGAAACGGAGCACATCGTCGAGCCCCCAGCCGCCGGCGGGAGTCTTGATTTCCTCGGCGTAGGTCGGGCTGACCGTGGTGAGTTTGGTTGAGTGATAAAGGCCGGCCTTCATCAGGTTGACCGCACCGACGGATTCAAGGCTGTCGGAACGAAACTCGGAATGGGGCAGGTTGGCGAAGTCAATCACCCGCCGGTCGGCGTAGCCCTGGTGCTCTAGATTGTGGATCGTAAACACCGAAGCAGTCTGGCCGAGCGTAGTGTCCTTGAGCGTCGTGTTGAGAAACACCGGCACGAGCCCGGTCGTCCAGTCGTGGCCATGCACGACGTCGGGTATCCATCCAAGCTGCTGGCAGAGGGAAAGTGCTGCGCGCGAAAGAAAGGCGAAGCGCAGGTCGTTGTCACCGTGTGAACCATAGGGGCCGCTGTAAACCTCGGGCCGGGCGAAGAAGCCGTCATGTTCTATCAAATACACGGCAACCTTGCCGCCCGGCAGGGTGGTTTCCCAAGTGCGCGCCCAGTGGGCCTCGGTTCCTACATCGATGCCGAGCGGATCGGGACGGGGCGTGCGTGGACGATGAACGCGGATGGAACCATAGGCGGGGCACACGATGCGCACATCGTGGCCGAGGGCCGCGAGTTCCTTGGGAAGTGAGCCGACCATGTCGGCGAGTCCTCCTACTTTCACAAACGGTTCGACTTCGGGAGTTACGAAAAGGATTTTAAGTGGTGCCACGAAGGGGATGTTAGGCTTGTGCCGAACGGGATGCCGAGCGAATTTTGGCAGTCCTGCTGGGTAATCTTCCAAGTAGGCGCGGCTTGGGGTGTTTATCGGTCTCCGTAGACAAAAAACGCGGCGGAAAATCCGCCGCGTTTGAGATTGAACGGGACACCGGTTGTTCGGCTTTTTGAAATCAAATGACCTTCGGCAGGGACGTATCAAGTTCGACGGCGTGTGGATGATGACGCTTTTCCTTGTGTTCGCTGTGACGCTTGCGGAGGAGTCCGTCGAGTTTGTCCATGAGTAGATCCACCGACTTGTAGGCGTCGTCGCTATCGACCGAAGCGATGAGGTCGGGGCCGCCGATCTCGATGTGCCCTTTTGCGACAAAATGCGTGATGGCGTGCTTGGTTTTGTCGAGTTCGACATCGATACGGATGCGATCGATGCGCGGTTCGTGACGGAGAAGGCGGGCGGTCTTGTCATGGATCGCGACCTTCATGGCGTCGGTGAGGTTGAGGTGAATACCGCGAAGAATGAGCTTCGCGCCGATAACTTCAGGGGTGATATGAGGCATACGCTAATAGTAGAGCACATCCGCTCGGATTTGTTGCGTCTAAAATGATGGTAAAATTAACGCTTTTTTATGCGAGAGGACGAGCGTCAGCGCTTTTTGTTGAGGGCGGCGTTGAACCAATCGCCGCCGAGCGACTGCTGGGGCCGCGGCGCGAGTGCGGCGGCCGGTGCCGGCCGGCTTTGGCCGGGGCTTGTGCGCGGGGCGGCAGTGCCGGTCTTGGATCCGAGCTGCGGGGCGCTTCGCATCGACAGGGCGATGCGACCACGGGCGAGGTCGATTTCGGTCACGGTGACGCTGACTTTCTGACCGGGTTTCACAATGGCCGCAGGATCTTTGACGAAGCTGTCGGCGAGCTGGCTGACGTGCACGAGGCCGTCTTGGTGGACGCCGATGTCAACGAAGGCGCCGAAGGCGGTGACGTTGGTCACGATGCCGGGGAGCTTCATGCCGGGCTTCAGGTCTTCGGGTTTATTGACGCCGTCCTGAAAGCTGAAGGCTTCGAATTTTTCGCGGGGGTCGCGGCCGGGCTTGGCGAGCTCGGCCATGATGTCGGTCAACGTGGGCAGGCCGACGGTGTCGGTGACGTAGGCCTGGAGATTGATCTTCTTGCGGAGTTTTTCGTCGCGCAGGAGGTCGGCCACGGTGCAGCCGAGGTCGGCGGCCATTTTTTCGACGAGGGCGTAACGCTCGGGGTGGACGGCGGAGGCGTCGAGGGGATGGGCGGCGCCTTGGATGCGGAGGAAGCCGGCGGCCTGTTCGTAGGCCTTGGGGCCGAGGCCGGTGACGTCGAGGAGCTCGGCGCGGGTCTTGAAGGCGCCTTTTTCGTTGCGGCGGGCGACGATGGCGGCGGCGCAGCGGGCGTTGAGGCCGGAGACCTGGGCGAGGAGTTGTTTCGAGGCGGTGTTGAGTTCGACGCCGACGCCGTTCACGCAGGAGACGACGGTGTCGTCGAGGGAGCGTTTGAGGGCGTTTTGCTCGACGTCGTGCTGGTATTGACCGACGCCGATGGACTTGGGGTCGAGCTTCACGAGTTCGGCGAGCGGGTCCATGAGGCGGCGGCCGATGGAAACGGCACCGCGCACGGTGAGGTCCTGGTCGGGAAATTCTTCGCGGGCGACTTCGCTGGCGGAGTAGATGGAGGCGCCGGATTCGTTGACCATCACGATCTGGATGGAGGCGGGGAGCTTGAGGGCGCGGACGAAGGTTTCGGTTTCGCGTCCGCCGGTGCCGTTGCCGATGGCGATGGCCTCGATCTTAAAGAAGTCGATGAAGCCTTTGATTTTTTCGGCGGCCTCGGCTTCGTGACGGTCGGGGTAGATGACGTCGTTGTGGAGGAGTTTTCCTTGGCGATCGAGGAGGACGGTTTTGCAGCCGGTGCGGAAACCAGGATCGATGGCCATGACGGCTTTCTGACCGAGGGGCGCGGCGAGGAGGAGCTCGCGGACGTTTTCGGTGAAGACCTTGATGGCGGCGACGTCGGCCTGTTTTTTGGAGTCGAGGCGGAACTCGGTTTCCATCGCGGGGGCGAGGAGGCGCTTGAGGCTGTCCTGCGCGGCGAGACGGACCTGGGCGGCGGCGGGGTGGGTGCCTTTGACGATGAGACGTTCAAGTTCGGCGAGCGCGAGGGTCTCGTCGACGGTGATGCGCATCATGAGGAACAACTCTTTTTCGCCGCGGCGCATGGCGAGGAGGCGGTGCGAAGGACACTTGGAGAGCGGCTCGGACCACTCGAAGTAGTCTTTGAATTTGGCGGCCTCGGCTTCCTTGCCGGAGATGACCTTCGACGAAATGATGGCGGAGGATTTGTAGAGGACGCGAAGTTTTTCGCGGGTGGTGGCGTCGTCGTTGATGCGTTCGGCGATGATGTCGCGGGCGCCGGCGAGGGCTTCGTCGTCGGTGAGGATTTTTGAGACGACGTTCTTGCCGTCGTCGGCGGTGAACTCGCGGCCGACGTAGGCTTGGGCGGCGGCGGGGACGTCGGTGGCGGGGTCCTGGAGCCAGAGAAGTTCGGCGAGGGGTTCGAGGCCTTTTTCGCGGGCGCTGGTGGCGCGGGTGCGCTTTTTCGGGCGGAAGGGGAGGTAGATGTCCTCGAGGCGCGTGAGGGTCTCGGCGTTGGCGATCTGGGTGGCGAGGGCGTCGGTGAGGAGGTTGCGCTCTTTCAGCGAGGCGAGGATGGAGGCGCGGCGTTCGTCGAGCTGGGCGAGTTGTTCGAGGCGATCTCGGATGGAGGTGATCTGGACCTCGTCGAGTTCGCCGGTAACCTCTTTGCGGTAGCGGGCGATGAAGGGCACGGTGGCGCCTTCCTTGAGCAATTGAGCGGTCGCGGCGACCTGGTGGACTTTGAGACCGAGCTCTTTGGTGATGAGGAGGACGTGGTCGGGGTTTGGGAGGGCGGTGGGTTCAGCCATGAAAAGAATGGTTGAGTGCAACGTGCGGGACGCAGTGGGCAAGGGGAAACACGCGGGAATCTTCGAGCGCAAAAAAAGCCCGACCGGTGAGGGTCGGGCTTTGGGGAAGCGAAGCGTTCGCGGGAGGCTGCTTAGTGGCCGGCGAGGCCGATGACGCCGTCGGACTGGCTCAGGCGGGACCAGCCGAA
This sequence comes from uncultured Verrucomicrobiota bacterium, assembly GCA_903904685.1. Lineage (GTDB taxonomy): Bacteria > Verrucomicrobiota > Verrucomicrobiia > Opitutales > Opitutaceae > Rariglobus. Next base: position 27,774 of record CAIVDS010000034.1, on the reverse strand, counting down.
GCCGTAGGCGGCGACCACGGCGAAGCAGACCAGCGGCACGATGAAGCTGAAGGAGATGCCGTGGACGTCGGCGAGATGGCCCATGTATTTCGGCATAATGGCGCCGCCCATGATGGCCATGACGATGAACGACGAGGCTTTTTTGGCGCGGGCGCCGAGGCCGAAGATGCCGAGGGCGAAGATCGTCGGGAACATGATCGACATGAGGAAATAGCTCAGGAAAACGCCGACAACGGAGATCCAGCCGAGCTTGAGGAAGATCGTGAGGCAGATGAGCACGTTGAACGCGCCGTAGAGGCCGAGGATATTGTGGGCGGAGAATTTTTTGAGCAGGGCGGCGCCGGAGAAGCGGCCGGCGAGGAAGCAGAGGAAACCGACGGAAGCCAGGGTGGACGCGGCCTTGTTGGTGATGGCGACGGGGGCCTGGCTCGTCATGTAGTTGATGAAGAAACCAAAGATGCCGGACTGGGCGGCGACGTAAAAGAACTGCGTGAGCGTGGCGGAGGAGAAATGCGGGTGGCTCCAGATGCTGCGGTTGGTGAGGGCTTTTTGCTTCGCGAGGAGAACCAGCGTGCCGAGGGCGGACAGGGCAAGGGTCGCGACGACGAAGGTCTTGAGCGTGTTGGCCTCGGGGCTGGCGCCGGGAGCGACAAACAGTGTGGAGAGAGCCGAGGCGATCATGCCGATGGCGGCGGACAGCACGACGATGTTGACCCAGATGAGGAGCAGGGCGAGACCGCGCTGCGGGACGGGGTCGGTCGCGGACAGGGCGGCTGGCTTCTCATCGTCGAGGTGGTAATCGTCCTCCATCTTGATGTCGGGGATTTCGGCGCGATAGAATACCACGGCGAGGATGACGACCACGACGCCGACGGCGGCGTAGGGAATCCAGAGGGTCTGGGCGCCGGTGCTCTGGCCGGCGGCGTTTGTGGAGTAGAAGAACTGGGCGCCAGCGATGGGACCGAAGATCCAGCCGATGCCATTGCAGGACTGGGCGAGGTTGATGCGGGTGGCGCCGTATTCCTGCGGACCCAGCACGGTTGTGTAGGGGTTGGCGATGGTTTCGAGGAAGGTGAGGCCGGAGGCGATGAAGCAGACGCCGAGGAGGAAGGCCCAGAAGGAGGCGATGTGCGTGGCGGGGATGAACCAGAAGCCGCCAATCGCGACCATGAGCAGGCCGAAGATGATGCCGCCTTTGTAACCGAGCTTGCTCGCGAGCCAGCCGGCGGGCAGGGCCATGAGGAAGTAGCCGAGGTAGTGGGCGAACTGCACCCAGGCGGATTGGGACAGACTCAGGTGCAATGCTTCCTGAAAATGCTTGTCCATCACATCGATCATGCCGTTGCAGAAGCCCCAGAGGAGGAACAGAGAGCTGACGAGAGCGAACGTCACGACATGGCTTCGGCCGTCGGCGGTCCTAAAGAGGTTTTTTGTCATCGGGGTATGGATGTAGGAACTTACGTTAGAAACAGCAGGCCAAGCCTCAGTCGAGGTGGATTATGGTGTCTGTTAACCATGAAGACGAAACACCCTTGCGTCTCTGGGCGTATCGGGTAGCTTACTCCTCGTGTTCTTTGACTGGCTGCACGCCAGTCGTTTCATTAGACCCTTTTTGGGGGTGTTCTGGATTCGACCCTTGGTTGGAGTGCGCCGCTGCCCTTCGAGAGTGAAAGTCTCTCGTTAAAACTCTTTCAAAACAAACAAACGGCAACACTGAAGAAATGCCCCTCGCTGCTTAATGCAGTGACGTCCGCCTGGTGACTCCTGCTAACCAACGTGGACGACGACAGCAGGAATAACGCATGGAGCCATCCGCGGGCCATACGTCGTATCTTCAACCCGGGGATTGGTTGGCGTCTAAGCGCGGTTGGTCGCGTTACGTCGGCGAGATAAATACCAACACATAAGGGTAGACGCGGTGTGCGAAGGTCAAGGGGACCCGGGTTCAAATCCCGGCACCTCCACCACTCAAAAGAACAACATTGACCCTACGCCCCTTTAAAGGGCGTAGGGTTTTGTGTCTTATGCTCTCAGGGCTTGGTAGGCGCTGATGATCGGGCCGTCGGCAGCGGGCAGGTCGAGCGCGTGGAGGTCCGCCGAGGCAACCCATTGAAGGACGACGTGTTCGTGGGGGTACGGTTCCGGTGAGTCGTCGGCAAGACGTGCGAGAAAGGGGATCATCTCGATGGTGACTTTTTCGTAGGCGTGAATGCAGCGCGGAAGCGCGCGGAGGATTTCGACGGCGCAACCGAGTTCCTCGTTCAGTTCGCGATGAAGGGCCGTCTCCGGCGTTTCGCCGGGTTCTATTTTGCCGCCCGGAAATTCCCACTTTAGGCCGAGGTGTTTGTGCGGCGGACGTTGGGCCATGAGGAGCCGTCCATTTCGATCTTCGATAAGGGCGCAAACGACGGGGATAACGGATGTGGATGGCATACGGCCTGAATTTATGTGGAAAGTTGGAAAACAGGAAACGGAAAAACAAATGATCGTGCCTACTATGTATCGGTGGGTTTATGGCCGATTTATGATTTCCTGGTTTCCACATTGATCTCAAATCTGTTGGGCTATTTTCAACATGGCGAAATCGGCGGACGACCCGCGCACGTTTATCTCCCAGGTGAGCTTGGTGGGCCGCAGCAGCGGCGCGGTGAAGACGCTCGCAGGTTTCAAGAAGGCGCATCACACGGTGCCGGATGCGGTGAATGCGGCGACATCGCGGTTTCTGGCGCAATTGTGCGCGGTCGAGTTGCAGGCGGAGGCAGAGGGGTTTTTCCAGCGGGCGCGGACAGGGATGAACTACAAGCGCACGGCGATCTCGCTTGATGTCACGAGTCCGGCGGCGGTGCTGACGGCGAAGGATTTTACGCTGGAGATCGCCTATGCGCTGGAAGACACCGATCCGGCGAGCTACGCGGTGACGCGGACGTTGCATGGTCTGCGCAACGGAGATGTGGCGCAGACGCCGGAGTTTGATGCGCTGTTCGCCGGGCAGTTTTCAGCGATTGCGTTTGCGCTGAAGAAGGTGGTGCGGGTCGAGGCGGTGATCGACGCGGTGGAAGGGCTCGACGAGGATGCGGCGCTGGGGGTGACGTATCCGTCGGATTACCGTCATTGCGTGCTGTCGGTCGCGGATGTCGGGGCGGAGGTGCGGTGCGATGGCGCGACGTTGGAGATGCAGTTTGCGCGGAGTGGTTCGCCGAGGGAACTAGTGGAAGCGTTCGCGGCGGTGCGCTCGGCGTTCAAGCTGACGCAGGACCGGGTGTTGGCCGGACTACTGTGAGCGTGCGGAAAAAAAGCGGCGCCGAGGATGCGGCGCCGCTTTGCAAGGAAGGAAGGGGAAATCAGGCTGTGATCATGTCGAGGACGGCGGCGCGCTCCTCGACGAGTTCCTTGTTGGTGACGGCTATCTTACCCTTGGCGAAGTCGTCCATCGCGTAGCCTTCGATCACTTCGTAGCTGCCTGGAGTCGTGGTGCGCACGGGCATGCCGGCCCAGACGTTGGCATCGAAGCCGTAGCGGCCCTGGCTTTTCACGGCGACCGAGTGGATCGCGCCGGGGGTGACGAGCGAGCGAACGTGATCAACGAGGGCGTTGGCGGCCGAGGCGGCCGAGGAGAGGCCTCGGGCAGCAATGATGGCGGCGCCGCGTTTGCCGACCGTCTCGAGGAACGGGCCTTGCAGCCAGGCGGTGTCGGTGAGGGCCGTGGTCGCGGGCTTGCCGTTGATGGAGGCGTGCGCGAAGGACGGGAACATAGTCGGGCTGTGATTGCCGTAGATGAAGATGTCTTTGACGGCGGTGAGATCCACGCCGGCCTTCTTGGCGAGCTGGGTCTGGGCGCGGTTTTGGTCGAGGCGCACCATGGCGGTGAAGCGGTCGGCGGGCAGGCGTTTGGCCTGGCTGGCGGCGATCATGCAGTTGGTGTTGGCGGGATTGCCGACCACGGCGATGCGTGCGTCGGCAGCGGCCACGGCGTCGATGACTTTGCCTTGGGCGATGAAGATCTTACCGTTGTCCTTGAGGAGGTCGGCGCGTTCCATGCCGGGGCCGCGGGGTTTGGCACCGATGAGCAGGCACCAGTTGGCGTCCTTGAAACCGACGGCGGGGTCGTCGGTCTGGACGATGCCCTTGAGAAGGGGGAAGGCGCAGTCATCAAGCTCCATGGAAACGCCTTCGAGAGCCTTCATGGCCTTTTCGAAAGGAGCTTCGATGAGCTGGAAGATGACCGGCTGGTCGGGACCGAACATCGCGCCCGAGGCGATGCGGAACAGGAGGGAGTAGCCAATCTGACCGGCGGCTCCGGTAACAGCGACGCGAATGGGAGTTTTCATAGGGAGGTGTTGAGTTAAGCAGGTTTGATCAGGCCGAGACACGCACGAATTGGTTTTGGGTATGCAGATTTAGGCGGGCTACGGGAAGGGATTAGCAAAGGGTCTACGCAAAACGCGGGGCGAGGGCGGCGTGGGTGTCGCGAATGAGCTTTTCCGTGGTGGCCCAGTCGATGCAGCCGTCGGTGATGCTGACGCCGTAGCGAAGCTTGTCCTTGGGCTGGGGGAAGGCCTGGTTGCCGGCGCCGAGGTTGCTCTCGACCATCGCGCCCATGATGGAGGTGTTGCCTGCGGCGATCTGGGTGAGCAGATCGCGGATGACCTCGGGTTGGAACTCGGGTTTTTTCGAGGAATTGTCGTGGGAGGCGTCGACAAGGATCGAGGCGGGCAGGCCGGCCTTGATGAGAAATTGTTCAGTCTCGGCGATGTGCGGTGCGGCGTAGTTGGGGCCCTTGGCGCCGCCGCGGAGGACGATGTGACAGTTGGGATTGCCGCGGGTGCGCACGGCGGAGGCGGCACCCTCGAGATTGATGCCGAGAAAAGTCTGGGGCTGGCCGGCGGCCTTGATGGCGTTGACAGCGGTCTGGAGGTTGCCGTCGGTGCCATTCTTGAAACCGATAGGCATAGAGAGACCGGACGCCATCTGACGGTGCGTCTGAGACTCGGTGGTGCGGGCGCCGATAGCTCCCCAGCAGACGAGGTCGGCGACGTATTGCGGAGTGATGGGATCCAGGAACTCGGTGGAGGTGGGCAGGCCGAGGTCGAGCACATCTCGCAGGAACGCGCGACCGACGCGGAGGCCGGTTGCGATGTCGTTTGAGCCGTCCAGATGCGGGTCCATCACGAGACCTTTCCACCCGACGGTGGTGCGGGGTTTCTCAAAATAGACACGCATCACGATCATGACGCGGTCGGCCACCTCGCGTGCGAGTTTGGCGAGTCGCTCGGCATACTCGCGACCGGCGACCGTGTCATGGATCGAGCAGGGGCCGATGATGAGCAGGAAGCGTTTGTCGTCGGTGAAGATCAGCCGGTGAATATCCTCGCGGGAGCGGGTAATGAAATCGGCCTGAGTTTCGGTCTTGGGGAGCTCGGCCAGCAACTGGGCGGGCGAGGGCAGGACCTTGGTCTCAACAACGTTGATGTCGGACGTCTTATGCATGAAGGGAAGACTTTGGCGTAGTATTCGCGTGGACCGCAAGCCTCAGTGCGCGACTTTACAACGACGCCGTTCTCATAAATATAACGATTCGCAAAGGTGGACTCGACTTTGAAATGCAGGCTGGATGTTTCCAGTTGCGATGATGTTGACGCGCCGAGAATGGCTTGGCTCGGGTGTCTTTGTCGTGGATCAAGATTGATCAGGTCAGCCTAGCGGGCAGCCGGTCTTGAGGATTATGTTGGCGTAGTCCGAGTCGTCACAATCCAGTCCGAGAAAAACTCTGGAACGAGAGTCGGTCATGCACCCAGCATGCTCCAATCCGGGATCGCTGAGGTTATACCGCAGTTACAGGCAGTGTGGACGCAGCAGCAACTACCCCGCCACTCACCCATTCAACCCCTGGCAGATCGCGCCCCAAAATCTCGACAAACTTCTTCATCGCAGGAGTGAGCACCCGGCCCTTACGATGCAGGATGGCCAGCGGGCGGGTAAACTCGCGATCTTTGAATGACAAAACTGCCAGCGAGCCTTGCTTTTGTTCCTGCACTACCGTCGCCTGTGGCACGATAGCGATGCCATGATCTATTTCCACCGCGCGCTTCACCGTCTCGATATTGTCGAACTCCATCACCGGTTCGATATCTAGTTTGTTCTCGCGAAAAATCTGATCGACCGCCTTCCGCGTAGGAATATCCGGATCAAATCCGATGAATTTTTGCTTGGCCAACTGCTTCAATTCCACTCCCTCCGCGCTAAATTTTGCCAGCGGATGATGGGGATTGGTGATGAGCACGAGTCGATCGTTACGAAACGGAATCTGCTCGATTTGACGTGTTTTTACGGGAAATGCCACGAGTCCGAAATCAACCGCGTTGTGCAAGATGTCATCATAGACGAGATTCGAACGGCGGTATTCGAGGCGCACATTGACCGAAGGGAAATCGACCAAAAATTGTTTAATGTAGGGAGGCAACTCATGCAGTCCGATCGAGTAGATCGTCGATATGCGGATCGTGCCGCTGATGATTTTTTTCATCTCCTGCAATTCGCCCGCCAGTTCGTCATAAATACGCAGGAGATCCCGAGACGCCTCGTAAACCCGCTGGCCCTCACGCGTGAGCTGGAATTGCTTTTGACTGCGGTCCACCAGCAATGTTTTGAAGTGTCGCTCCATCGCACGAGCCTGCTGGCTAACCGCCGATTGAGTGATGGCGTTTATTTTTGCCGACTTTGAGAAACTCTTAGTTTCAACGAGATCAACAAAGATTTTGAAGTTTTCGATTTGCATGCGCAGTGATTAATTATCTCTCAGTATAAATAAAACTTATCTTTGGGCAAACCATAAACTAAGCTCTCATGCTTCTTTCTTACGAAGATTTCCAAGATCGTGCTCATGCAATTCGAAGCCGAATCGCCACCGCCTGTAAAAACTCTGGACGCGATCCTTCCACGGTGGAACTTCTCGCCGTAACTAAAACCTACCCGGCTGCCGCCGTCGATTATGCCGCTCGCTACGGCCTGCGTGCCGTTGGTGAGAGCCGCGTGCAAGAATCCATAGATAAACAACCATTCTGTACCATACCAATCCAGTGGGAGCTCATTGGTCACCTCCAGTCAAACAAAGCAAAACTCGCCGCAACCTGCTTTGATCGTGTGCAAAGCGTGGATAGCGCAAAGCTGCTTACCCTCCTCGACCGCGCTGCCGGCGAATTAGAGAAAACGCTCGGCGTTCTCCTGCAGATTAACGCCGGCCAAGACCCCGCCAAGTTCGGCGCCGATCCGAAAGACGCTTTTCGCCTGCTGGAAACCGCTCTCGCCTGCCCGCATCTCCGTATCGATGGCCTTATGACGATCGCACCACTCGGTGCAACACCCGCCGAGACCGATGTGCTGGCCACCCGGACGTTTGAAAACCTCCGAACGATCCATGACGCTCTCGCCGCCAAATCGGGCGCGACTCTTCGTGAACTCTCCATGGGTATGAGCGGCGACCTCGAGGCCGCGATCCGTGCGGGAAGCACGCAGGTCCGCATCGGCACGGCGCTCTACGGCTCGCGTTAAACTGTAAGCGCCGCGCGTGCGTTTCGCCACACGCCTTTCCCGTTTGCCTCACTTGCAAAAGCGTTCTCGATATCATTCGTGAAACACGATCAACCCGACCTCGAATCACGCGAAGCTCTTCTCGGGTTGCTCGACGATCCCAGCCCAGCCGTCCGTAAGGTTTTACTCGCACACTTCACGGCTCAGGGGCCGGCGGCGCGCAGCTTCCTCGACGGCCTCGTCAAAAGCGGCGACCGACTCCTCGCCGGCCATGCGCGCGGCTATCTGGAAGAATTAAAATTCACCGACCCGGTCGCCGAATTCACCGGCTTTATCCGCTCGCTAAACTACGAGTTGGAAACCGGCGCGCTTCTCCTTAGCCGCACGGTGTTTCCCGAACTCGATGCGGGCTCGTGCTGCGAACAACTGGACGCCTTCGCCGCGCGCTGCCGAGAACTGTCCGCCGAGCCGCTGTCGATCCGCGAGAAATGCCGGATCATTAACCGCGTCCTGTTTCACGAAAACGGCTTTCGCGGCAACATCGAGCATTACACCGACCCGCTCAATAGTTTCCTCGATCAAGTGCTCAAGCGTCGTAAGGGAACGCCGCTTTCGCTCAGCACCATCTATCTTCTCGTCGCCCAACGTCTCGGCATGGATTTGGAACCCGTTGGCCTACCCGGACACTTCGTGGTCGGCTGCTATTGGGAGGTCGTTCCGTTCTTCATCGACCCGATTGAACAAGGCTCATTTCGCTCGCCCGAGGAGGTCTTCGCCTTCCTGAAGGCCAACAAAGTCTCTCCCAAAATCACGGACCTCGCCCCCACCCCCGTGCGCGAGGTTCTGTGCCGCACCTGCCGCAACCTCGCGCATCACTACAACCTCGCGGGCGACGACGCCCGCTCGAGGCTCTTCGCCGGCTTCGTCGAAGAGTTTGAGGAAACCCACGAGCGCCACGTGCAACCGTGACGTCCGCATAATCGTTCTCGTTCTCGTTCCCGTTCTCGTTCTCTCTTGGGGCAGAACGCAAAGATGACGTCTTCAGAACCGATCTACACGCTCGACGACCTCGACACCTGGTCCTTCCCCGGCACCGCGCTCGCCGTGCTTGGCCACCCGATCAAGCACTCGATCAGCCCGCCGATGCACAACGCCGCGCTGGCGCGGATGGCGGAACGCAATTCGAAGTTTAAAACGTGGAAATACTTCCGCTTCGACATAACCCCCGAAGACTTGCCTGCGGCTCTGAAAGAATTCCACGCCCGCGGCTTCAAAGGACTCAACCTCACCGTCCCGCACAAAATCATCGCCTTCGGACTGCCCGAAGTCGCCGTGTCTCCCGCCGCAAACCTCATCGGGGCCGTCAACACCCTCGACTGGACCAAATCCGGCTGGAATGGCCACAACACTGATGGCTACGGACTCACCACTGGCGTAGGTGAAACACCGCTCCGACGCGATCTGCAGAATTCCCACATTATTCTTCTCGGCGCGGGCGGAGCCGCTCGCGGGGCCGCTGTCGAATGCTTGAGCAAACCTTGCGCAAGCCTGTGGATTGCCAATCGCACAACCTCAAACCTCGATGCGTTGATCATTCAGATGAAGCCTTTGGCCAAAGAAATTCCCCTTCATGGTTTCGATCCCGCCCGCCCGCCCGCCAACCTTCCCTCCAACGCTCTCGTCATCAATGCAACCAGCGCAGGCTTGAAATCGGATGATCCGTTTCCGATTGACCTCGCTTTGCTTCCCCGCCCCAAAGGCATCTACGACATGATTTACAACCCACCTGAGACTCGTCTTCTCGCTCAGGCCCGCGCACTCGGTATCCCCGCCGCGAACGGTCTCTCCATGCTCGTCCACCAAGGCGTGCGCTCTCTCGAAATCTGGAGCGGGGCTTCCGTCCCCGTTGACGTTATGCGCACTGCGGTTCATTCAGCCATCAGATCCTCCGCATGACCTTTGACTACGCCGAGTTCAACGCTGCCTTCCCCTGGTTCTTCCCGACCGTCATCGCCGTGCTCGGCGCGATGATCGGCAGTTTTCTCAACGTCATTATCTACCGCGTCCCCGCAGAGAAATCCATCGTCACCCCCGGCTCGCAGTGCGCCTGTGGTGCTCCGATCAAGTGGCACGACAACATTCCCGTGCTCAGCTGGTTTCTGCTGCGCGGCAAGGCCCGCTGCTGCGGCCGGTCCTATTCGTTCCGCTACGCCTTCATCGAAGCGCTCACCGCCGCGCTATTTTTATCCTGCTGGCTGCTGTTTCCCCCGGCCAAGGCGCTGTGCGGACTGCTTTTGATCAGCTGCCTGATCTGCGCGACGTTCATCGACCTGGACTACATGATCATACCCGACACCTTCACCATCGGACTGGGCGTGGTCGGCGTGACGCTCTCCGTATTCGTCCCCGCGCTGCACGGGCAGACCGGTGGCGGCTTCATGGTCGATGCGCTGCGCTCGGGTCTGATCTCGATTCAAGGCCTTCTCATCGGATCGGGGCTCGTGCTCTGGATTGCATTGATCGCAGAAGCCTTACTCAAAAAGGAAGCGATGGGATTCGGAGACGTGAAATTCGTCGGTGCGATCGGCGCGTTCACCGGCTGGCAGGGTGCCGTGTTCGCCATTTTTGGCGGTGCGGTCGTCGGCACGGTATGGATTGGGTTGGCTATGCTGTGTAAAAAACTTTCCGGCTCGCGCGTGCAGGTCGCGCCGCGCGCCGAGACGTACGAAGGTCAGCCGACGGAACTGGGCTTCGGTGCCCAGATTCCTTTCGGGCCCATGCTCGCCATCGGCGGCTTGCTCTACTTTTTGTGGTTCCACCGCTGGACCGCGGCCTATTTTTCCGATTTGGACGGGTTGTTTTAAAAAGCGAAAAATTCTCAGGCCAACGCCGCGCCATCCCCTGTGCGCATGCGCAAGATGTCAGGACGCGCCCCGAATTTTTCCGCATAGGCGGCAGCCACAGCCTCCGCTTGGACGATACCAAAGGCCGGCCCAGTGAGCGCCATCACCGCGCCGCCAAAACCGCCGCCGGTCAGTCGCGCTCCATAGACGTTGGGTGCGGTGGAAAGTCGGTCCACGAGAAAATCGAGTTCGGGCGTGCTGTTGCCAAAAAGGTGCTGCGAGCTGCGATGCGAGGCCGTGAGCAAACGACCGACCGCCACGAGATCGCCCTGCTTCAACACCGCGACGGCCTGACCGACCCGAGCGATCTCCTCAACCACGTGTTTCGCACGTTTGAAGGCATCGGACGAGAGCATGGGCTTCGCCGCCTCGACCTGCTCCGGCGTGGCCTCGACGAGCAGGGAAACACCCAGCGTCTTGGCCGCCTCCATACATTCGCGATGGCGGGCCGCATAGAGTCCGTCCACGAGCGCATGCTTGGTGTGCGTGTTGAAAATCCAAAAATTCGCCGCCTCGGAAAGCGGCACCGTGTCGAAATGCGGTCCCCGGCAGTCGATGAAGACGAGATGGTCTTTTTCCCCAAAGCCGGAAACGCCCTGGTCGAGGATGCCGCAGGGCACGCCGACAAAATGATTCTCCGCATGCTTGCCCACCTTCACGAGCGTCTCGCGATCCGGGTGCTGGTCGGTCAGCGCGCAAAACGCCAGGCCCGAGGCCAGTTCGATCGCGGCGCTGCTGCTCAACCCCGCGCCTGTGGGCAGGTCTGAAGTCGCCACGTAGTCGAATCCCTGCGGAGCTTTTAAATTGAAAACGGGGAGCGCCATGAGCACGCCAAGCGGATAATTGATCCAACTGGTTTCGCCCTCCTGCCTTGCCGTTACGTCCGACGCCAAGGTGGTTTTCTCGCCGGAAAAATCGCTGTAGAACACCCGCTGCCCGTCCGTGCGCGGCGCGACCGCCACCCACACGTCGCGATCAATCGACGCGCCCAGCACGGTGCCGCCGTTGTAGTCGGTGTGGTTGCCAATGAATTCGATGCGTCCGGGGGAGCGGGTGACAACCGCAGGCGCGCGTCCGTGAACGTGCTGAAAGAGATCGATGATTTTCTGTTTCATGGGCGAAACAGTCGGAATGCCCGCTTCGGCCCCCAGACGTCAACGGGTTTCCGGCGCACCCCTGCCAGCCACACCCTCGAAGCCCGGCGGCGGTTGGCCCTGACTGCCCTTGGTCACAAGTTGCAGAAGATAGTCCATGGCTGCGGTGCGAGCGATGCCGCGCTGGGCGGCCAACTGGTCGCAACGCTTGATCAACTGGTCGGCCATGGTTGCGGCCGCTGCGGGGGACGGTGCACCCAGACGGGCGCAAAGCTGAATGAGCTGATCGCGCTCACTGAGGGTATGGCGGTTGTTCATAGCGTATCAATGATGTGGATAACCCCTGGGCCGCCTGGCTTGGTGGCCAGCGTGACGGAGGGATCGAGCCGAAGCACCATCACCAGCGCAAGTCCGATAAAGCCACCCGCGCCGTCCGCCACCGCCGAACGCAGTTCGCCGACGCGCGTCTCGCCTTGCAACAGTGCACACGGTACCGAAGGTGGCGGCGCAGCCATTGCCCTCACCCGCACCAACCGACGGCGCAGTTGCCCCATCGACTTCAATCGCGCCATCATCTCCTGTCCCAGATAACAGCCCTTCGTGTAAGAAATAGCATCCACCTCGAGGCCGCCCTCGTTCGGCAGATCACCCGCACCGATATCGATCGGCACCGCCGGAATTCCCGCTGTGATCCGCAAACGCTCGATCACTTCCGCCGAGACGGTCGCCAGTCCACCGGGGAACGCCGTAGCTTTTGGTAGGATCCATTCCCAACTCTCGCCTGCCCCCCGGCGCCCCCGAAAAAGAAATCCATCCGCAGTGCGGATAAACCTATCCGATTCCGGCAACCTGCCCGCCGTTTGCTCCACCAGCCATACGGCTGCGTCAATTCCACCAACGACAAGTCCGCCCCACTGGGAAGTCTGGTCGTCGATCACCACATCATCGGCAATGATGTAATTTTCCAACCGCTTACGGATCACCTCCGCGTGGGCAGAAAAACTGATAACCCAGATATCATCATCAGCTTCCTTTAGCACGAAACTGTCGGCCAATACCTTCCCTTTCTGATTCAGCCACAAACCATAGGCTACCGGAGCCTTGAAAGAGGACTTTAGTTCCTGTGTAAATTGACCCTGAAGAAAAGATAAGGCATCCTCACCGGTCACATGTAAACAGGTCCCTAGCCGAAAGACGTGCCCCCACCGCATAGGCAGGCTGGAAATTTCTTGGCTTGTATCTATCTGCACGGATTTTTTTGATCAGCGCCAACGAAGGTTGGCACTTTCTACTGAAGCAGGTTGAAGACATAACACCTCTCAATCCACCAGATTTTCACACCTCGCTTGCTCAGGAGTTTTTGGGTAATTAATATGACTCATCGACATCGGTCTTGCCGAACAGTTGGTGCCTCTCTGCTACGGCCAGATCAGACAGAACATCTCGGAAGCGACGAAAGGCGGCATCGGTGATCGGATAGAATACTCCGTGCTCTTCTTGGCTGCATGGTTCGCGCTGGCCTAGAGCACAAACGCCGCAACAAGGCCTCGGCTGCTGTGTTTGCACGTAATTTCACTTGCGCTGACAACTCGGGCATTGTCTCTCGGCATCCGCGCCTCCACCTCAGTGCAAAGTGCGCAGCTCTGTTCATGATTCAAACTCCGTTAAATCCCATTCTACATGAAAAGACCCATCGCACTCCTTCTCTCCTGCCTTCTTTTTCCCGCCGCCGCCCGTGCCGACGTGAAGATGCCCAGCATCTTCGGCGATCACATGATTTTGCAGCAAGACGCACCGCTGCCGGTCTGGGGGATAGCCGATGTAGACGAAAAAGTGACTGTAAGCGTCGGACCGAACTCTGCGACGACCACGTCGGGCACGGATGGAAAATGGCATGTGACCCTTGCACCACTGGCTGGCACATCGATGCCGCTCATCATGTCCGTCGCTGGGAAAAACACGCTGACATTCAAGGATGTACTAGTGGGCGAAGTGTGGTTCGCCTCGGGCCAGTCGAATATGGGTCTTTCGCTAAAGCAGGTGAAAAATGCGGCCGAAATTCCGGAGGCCAACGATCCGCAACTACGTTTCTTTCAAGTGAGCGGAGCACGCGGGTTGGAGCCTTCCAATCAGCTTTCTGTGGGATCATGGAGTCTCGCAACGCCGGCCACCGCGGGCCGATATTCGGCCGTGGCTTATTATTTCGGCAATGCATTGAGAACGAAATTGGATCGGCCCGTGGCGATCGTGCAAGGCTTCGCAGGTGGAACGCTTGCGGAGGCATGGACGCCGATCGACGCCATCAGGAAGAATCTGTCGCTGAAAAATTACGCCGATAGTTACGACAAGGTGAAGGCCGCGTTTCTCCAGATGAACGCGGGCTATCCGGCAAAGATGGACACCTGGCACAAAGACCACAACCAGTGGACCAGCGAGGTCGGCACAGCTTACAATCTCCTCGTTGCTGCATGGCAAGCCGAGGCCGACAAAGCCAGGGCGGCAGGTACGACTCCACCCCCGAAGCCGCAGCCTTCCAGGCCTGCGCCGGTACCGCCTATCGTGCCGTGGGGCGGCGATGCCACCCCGTCAGTTCTCTACAACGGCTCAGTCGCGCCGGTGGTGCCCTATGCGATCCGTGGCGTGATCTGGTACCAGGGCGAAGCCAACTTCGCGTCCTGGGCCAAATATCACGAGGTGCTTACGGCGCTGATCACCGGGTGGCGCGATCATTGGGGACAGGGAGATTTCCCTTTCCTCATTGTCCAGTTGCCAAGGTATCTAGGGGGGCAAAACTGGCCGCAGTTGCGCGAGGCGCAGGCCCGGGCGCTGGCGCTGCCGAACACGGCCATGGCTACCGTCATCGACGTAGGCGACCCGAACAATCTTCATCCCGTGGACAAGCTCGATGTGGGCAAACGGCTCGCGCTCGTTGCCCGTCACTGGGCCTATGGTGAGAAGGATCTGGTCTGGACCGGTCCGATCTACGATGCGATGAAGATAGAGGGAAACAGCATCCGGATCGGTTTTACCCAAACAGGTAGCGGACTGACCATCGGCTCGTCACCTTGGGTGCCGCCCGGCTCAACGCCGATTCCCACCACATCGCTGCTCGGATTTGCCATCGCGGACGGCAAAAAAAATTGGTTCCCGTCCGAGGCGAAGATCGACGGCAATACCGTAGTCGTATCGAGCGGCAAGGTGAGCAACCCCACCGCCGTGCGCTATGCGTGGCAACCTTCGCCCGAATGCAATCTCTACAACAAAGAGGGGCTTCCAGCCGCCCCGTTCCGGACAGATAATGCGCAGGATATTGCGGTTTCGACGCCAGCACTTCCCTCGGCGGCGAAAGCCGCCTCAGTGGATACGCCAACGGAGCCAACCGGGCAGCAATACAAAATGGAGCGCAACTTGGTCTATGCCCAGCCGGGCGGTCATCGGCTTTGCCTTGATCTTTATTTGCCCTCAACTGGCACGGGCCCTTTCCCTTTGATTGTCGGGATTCACGGCGGAGGTTGGGGCGCTGCGAGATCTGTATGGTTCACCCCCGGATTGCTGCCTTGGCGATTTTTGACGGGCAACTATGCTTTTGCCAATGTCGATTACCGGGTAATCCCCGCCACCTTCCCCGCACAAATCGAGGATTGCAAGGCTGCCATCCGCTGGCTCCGGGCCAATGCAGCTCGCTACAACATTGATTCCGACCATATCGGTATTTGGGGTCCATCCGCTGGCGGTCATCTCGTTGCCTTGCTCGGCACGACCGGCGACGTGAAGGAATTCGATGTCGGCGAGAATCTGGATGTTTCCAGCCGGGTACAGGCGGTTTGCGATTTCTGCGGCCCTACGGATCTCCTGGAAGCTTCCCAAAGGCCGGATCAGGAAAAATGGAAAACGCTGATTCAGCTCGAGGGCAGATTACTGGGTGGCGCCCCTCTGGATTTCCCGGACAAGGCGCGGGCTGCAAGCCCTACCACCTACGTTTCACAGAATGCTCCACCCTTTTTGATCGTTCATGGTGCCATGGATACCACCGTGCCTCCGGAAGAGAGCCAGATGCTTTACGATGCCCTGATAAAAGCAGGAGCTAAGGCGCAATTGTATTTCTATCCGAAAGGCGGTCACGGCGGTTGGTGTGAAAAACCTGAAATCATCGCGATGGTGCAGGCCTTTTTCGATCAATATCTGACGAAGGCAAAACCTGCCGGGCAATAAAACATGGCTTGGAGCCATCGATTCATTTTGAATGAAAGAGGGAACTGCATCACCTCAAATGAAAAACAAGCATCAAGCTTCGGAGTTGCGGTCCACGCCAACATCGCAGGCCATGGAATTCGGCACTGCTTATTATCCTGATCATTGGCCGGAACCCGACTGGTCAAGAGATCTTGATCGCATGAAAGCCTGCGGCATAGACGTCGTCCGCTTCGGGGAGTTCAGTTGGTCGTGGCTGGAGCCCAGCCAAGGCAAGTTTCAGTGGTCTGCATACGACCGATTCGTGAAGTTGTGCCAGCAACGAGACATTCGCCTGATCCTATGCACGCCGACAGCCACCTTGCCGCCGTGGTTGCTGAAGCAACATCCCGATTGCCGTTTGGTGGACGCCGACGGCCATCCCTGCACATCGCACCGACACTTCTGGTGCTGGAATCACCGGCCCTCGCGGGCCATCGCTGAAAATACAATCCGCCAATTGGCCCGCCACTTTAGAGGCCATCCTTCCGTTCAGGCGTGGCAGATCGACAATGAGCCCAACTACGCCGAACAGGTGACGATTTACGACTTTAACCCGTATGCCATCGCCGATTTTCGGGCATGGCTGCGCGTCAAATATGACGATACGTTGGATGCCTTGAACCGGGCTTGGTATACGAATTTCTGGAGCCAGCGTTATGGACAATGGGACGAGATTGGCGTGTATGTGCCACAGCGCTGCAATCCGAATTACTGGCTGGATTTCGCCCGCTTCCGCGATCTCAATCTCGCGGAAATGATCCGGTGGCAGGTGGGCCTGATTCAAGAAGAAGACCCTTCTGCCAAGGTTGGCACGAACATCCCCGAAGTCGGATGCAGAATGAGCTTTTTCGTAGGGCAGGATGTTTTTGAACAGGCGAGACAACTGGATTGGGTGGGGACCGATCTTTACGCAGCCAGCGGCGATCGATCCGCAGATCTGCGTTCTTTGGGGTATAGCTGCGACCTGATGCGGAGCGCCTCCGGGAAGGCGAAGTTCATTATCGCCGAAACTCAAGCCGGCCCGCATCAGCGCACTTGGCCGCAGAGTTTTTCGCCCGAATGTTGGAAAACTGATTATCTTCGGGACTCCGTTCGGACCTACGTCGAACACGGCGCGAAGGCTGTCTATTTCTTTCTTTTCCGTCCAACCCCCGGCGGACAGGAGATGGGGATGAACGGCTTGACGGCTCCGGATGGCGGGGAATCGGATCGCACCCGGATGGTTCGTAACTTGGCCGACCGCAAACCCGACCTTCTCGCGCGTCAGTCCCGACGGCTAGGCCGTCCATTGGCGGTTATTCACTACTCTCGCGACTCGATCCGTTTTCTGGGCTACTGGCAGGATTCTTTGCCGTTGCTGGATGCTTCCTACCAAGGCTGGCACCGTCTGCTGGACGAGGCAGGCTATCGTGTCGACTTCGTCGATGATGAGGGCTTTAAGGCGGGTTTGCCGAAAGAGACAGAACTCTTCGTGTTGCCTCAGACCCATGTAGCGGATGATGCCATCATCGCCGGGGCTATCAGGGCCGCCAATAGGATGCCCGTCATTGTAGGGCCGCATACGGCGCTGCTCGACGAGCACGGCCTGCTCCGCCAACAATGTCCGGGTGGCCAACTGGCCGCCCGAGCAAGCGTGATCCCAGGGTATTGGCATGACGTGAAGATTTGCGCTTCCGTTGCCGGGATCAAGCTGGCGCCGATTCCGGGTTATCGACAGATCGATATGAGTGGGAAAAAGACGTCTGGCAAAGTGTTGGCGCGATTTGCACTGCCAGGGAAACCAACAGCAATGGTTAAAGCGAAGAATGTCTTGTGGTGTGCTTTCGATGTCGGAAGCGTTTATGCGCAAAGTACGGCGCGAGGGAAAGCGTGGTTGAGGCGAACGCTCCTCTTGCCTACTTAAGCCGCATGTGCAAAGGCCGTCTCCGATGAGAGACTGGGGTCGAATCGATTCCCCGCAAATTCAACCCATACGGCTGGAGAAAAATTCATAATGGCGCGTCCATGTCGTGCGCGCGCCCGGCTTGAGATCGATGGTCACAAACACTTCCGGACAGATGAGACGAGGGGTAAACCAAAGATTAAAATAACCAACGGGGACATTGACCGAGGAGAGCACGCACGCCCCAATCGGCTCATACGTCAGCTTCCAGAAAGGGTTTTCGATCCGGTTATGAGGGCCCGTTGCCTCGCTGGCGAGCGGACCAGTCACGTTTTCCTTCCAGCGAAGCTCACAGCCCTCCACGCGGAGAACAGGGGGAACCTTGATCAAGTTCACCCCATTGGCCAAACGGAAGAGATAGCCGGGGCCGGGCGGGTGGCCATCGATGGCGATAAAATTATGATTGTACTCATGGGTGCGGATCGGGTGCGTGCCGACGTTTTCCAACTCGTAGACAATATCCAACGCCGTTCCGCTCAGTTGAACCATTTTGCGCAAGCGCGCCTCGTAACCGCGACAGGGCAAGGGTTCGATATCGTAAGTAATCCGGTCAGCCTCCAATTTTATTTGAACCGGAAACGGTTCGATCTTGTACGGCAGAAAGAATGCGTAAGGAGCGTCGTCCGGCTTGGTCAGCAGGCCAACGCCGAGCTTGGGAAATTGTTCGCCAGGTTTGGCATCGTCGTAGCCGATCGGCTGAAAAATCCCGAATTCGTTGCACAAACCAATACCGCCGGTGCCCTCGTCCGCCTGCAATGATTCTGGCGCGCAAAATGTATGCGCCTGGTCGAGCGTCACCTGGGTGATGAAGCCGGTCCAGTCGAAGCGCGAACCTTTGTAAACGGTCTCAAGATCGGCAATTTCGACGCGAAGACGGTCATTATGGAGGATCATGTCGATTTCCTGTTCAGATGGTAAATGCCGGGAACAAGGCCGCGAAATGCGCCGTCGGAATCACGTTCGATCACCCGACCGTCGAAGCGTTCGGTGAGCTTGGTTACGCCATCCCATGGAGCAGGCAGACGCAACTCGCGCCGCGCGGCGGGGCGTTCGGTATGCGGAGGCGGTTCACCCGGGAGCGCAACGAAGAGCAAGTCATCGAGGAGCGAGACATCGCCCGGCAGATGGGTGAACACGTTGCGTCCGCCCCGTTCGCTCAGCAGTTTGGTGATGAATTTATCGCGCGCCTCCGTTTCGGGTTTGCCGACTATTTTGCAAATGCCCGACGAAGGAAAATATTCGCCGCCCTGATCAATGACCAGTTGTTTCGTGGCATAGCGGTTCAATTGCAGAAAGAAATCGCGCGGGCCCATGCCGTCGATGGCACGCACCGGATTGCCCGCAATGGAAAAAATATTGATCGGCGCATCGAGGGTCGCGCCTTCCCCTAGCATGATCGCCTCGGAATCGCATTCCTTGATGCAGGCGTACATTTCCTCGATGAATTTGATGGCCATGCGATTGGTGTCGCCGGGATAGCGCATGAACTGGCGTGGCTTGAAATCGGCCGGAAACGTCCAACCGAAACAATCGAAGAAGATGCCCTTGCAACCACATTCCTTGATGTAGAAGCGAATCCATTTTTTGGTGTATTCGATGTAGCCGGGATGCCCCGGATTGCAGGCCGTCATGCCGCCGTCGATGGTTCCCCAACTCGCGCTCGTCCGTCCGTCGATGCCGCGGATGAACCAATCGTCATCGATGTCCACCCCGCCAGGCACCACGCCCGTGTGACTCATCCAGATCAAGATCGGCACGCCGCGGTTGGCCAGACGTCGGCACATGGCCTTGAATTCATCCTTGGTGCCGTGATTCGGATCAGGTTCGTAACCGAGCGGTGTGGTGCCCGATTTGATCGGGCGGTTGGTTACCAGCGAGTAGCCGAGGCCGCTGTAGGTGCCCTTGTCGAGTTCCGCTGCCCAGAAATCGGCCTGCTCAGTCCAAGTCGGCTTATTGGTCCAAGCCAGGCCGTGACCCCACACCGTTTTGAAAGTCCATGCAGGCGGTTCTTCATAATAAAAGGTGATGTAATCGGCCATCCAACGCATCATTTCATCGTGGGTCTGGCCGAAGTAGATTTTGATTTCCGGCATCTGTTGCGAGGCCGCCATGCCGAAGGGGGCATGCAGCTTGAAATCGTACCCGACGCCGCGGCCCGCGTTCTCGATGTTGAGGACGTAGCCGACATTTGGACGACGACAGGTCAACGCAATCCAATGGTGGGTTTTTGCGTTATAGAAGAGTCCCCCGTGAATCGCCATGACGCCTGGATAGGTGCGCCGCCACATGTTTTGCAGAAATGACTTCGCCTTTTCCGGGGTGTCGTGCTCGTAACCGAGGTGACCATGCTCATCGGAAGGCCCTTGGGTGTGCGACGAGGGGAAAATCATCCGCGTGTCGTCGCCCCAGAATTTCCAATTCCAGTTGAGGAGGGAAAACGTATCGACCCAGAGTGGCGCCTCGACAATCGGTCCGCCGGGCCCGGAGGCGATGTATGTGTGGTCGCACAACTCGCGCCGGATGAGATAATGGATGCCGAAGCAGTTATGTTTCAGGTAGGGGCGGTCACCCATCGTACGCGCCAGAACCAGTCCCCAGCCCGAGGCATGCTCGACATAATGCTCGCCTTTGAGATGAGCGGGAACGCCGGGCTGATTCGGGTCGGCGTGCGTACGTAATTTCAACGGTAATCCGTTGACCCAGAGTTCGGAGTCGCAGGGTCGGGCGGGATCGAGCAGTTCCTGGCCGTAAAGCTTGACGGAACAGACTTGCCCGGAGGTTTTGTCGCAGAGTACTTCGAGGTTTTTGAGTTCAAGGGGCATAGTGGTCGGACTTCCTTTTTGTCCTCAGGTGGGTGGTAGTGTCTTGGTTGTCGATTATAAATACCGAAGGGTTGCTCCCTGCCTCTTGCGACGCAATCGGCAACCCTGCGAGGGAATGGATCCCGCGAGGATTGATATTACGGGTTGAACTGTAGAGTGCCCCAGTTTTTGGGTTCCATCTGGAGTTCGAAGACGGCGTCATCAACGAGGCCCGTGTGTTGGTTATTCCAATAGGTGCGCAGGCGGGTGCGAGTTCCGCCAGCACCACCATGGGTGACCCCAAAGTCCCCGCTCAGATTCAGCCCGGCGGCAGGCTTGAAGCCGAGGTCTGCGAGCGGGATCGCGGCTTCTACGACGTAGCCGTTTTTACGGGGCTTGACGACGATCTTAGCACTGGCCAGGACATCGACGTAATCCATGGGGTAGTTGTGAATGACCCCGGAGCTGAAGGCTTTTGGTTTCTTGGTGGCCGAGACTTTGCGGTAGATGACCGCAGTGGCATTGTTCTGGAAGTTACCAATGGAGATGCGCAGATCGCCCTCCACCGCCCCATTGCGATTTTTGTCGGCCTTGGGGTCGGTGCCCATTTGGAAGTCAACGGTATCGCCGCTGACATACATGTCTTCAAGAACCTTGGCGGCATTGAGCCACGGCGTGTCGTCGGTGACATCCCATGCGAGGTAGAGGTTCTGGTCGTCCCAAGTGGCGACGGCGCGCACAGCAGCCTCCGGCGTCTTCTGGAAGGAGAGAATGTCCGAGCCTTTGAAGTCGCCGTTGAGATTCCCGGTAAAGGTGGGCGTGTTTTTCTTGATCGCTAGAGAGCGTTTGCCCACGACGGTCTGCAGTTGGCTTTCACGCAGAGCCTGCGCCTGGGCCATTTCCTCTGCGCTGATAGTGATGGCTTTGCCGGGGATGGCTTTGACGGTATCGAGGCCGGTGACTTCGAGGTTCCAGAACCCGGTTTTGCCGGATTGCAGATAGAGCTTGCCGTCCGTGCCGTAGGCGATGGAACCGCCGAAGTCTTCGCCGCCCATTCCGCACGGGGCGCAGGTCATATCGGCTCCAGGCACCGCCTCGGAAGGCCATTTGACCTTGAGTTGATCGCCCTCGAACAACCGGGTGAGATAAAAGCCGTCTCCGGTGAGAATGTGCCACTCGCCGACGTTGGTCGGAATGACCCAGATATTGCCGATGGGGGCGGGTAGCTTGGCGGTGCCGCCGATGTCAAACGCGCCGCGAATCATGCCGACTTCGGCGGGCGTGGCATTGTGCGAGCCGTGGACGCCAACGAAGTTATCGGGGTAGCTCCATATCCGTTTTCCGGAAGCAATGTCGTAGACATTGAAGGTGCCTCGATCGACGCCATATTTTCCGTTGTAAATCATGAGCTTGTCGTCGGCGGAGCCCATGCCGGAGGTTGCACCCATGCCGCCTGCTTCATCGGAATGAGGCAGTGAGACGGGATGTTCCAAGTCGTAAAGTGGCGCGCCCGCTTGGGTAAATCCGGTCACTTTGAATTGTTGATAGCGGCTGTAAAAAGTCATGTTGGGGGCGAAAGCCATATACCAGCCGCTGAAGTGGAGATTGCCAGCCACGGTGGTAATTTCCTCGGGCTGTTCCAAGCCGTCGCCGTTGGCGTCGGCCCAATAGCGGGTGGTGGGCCCTTCGTAATAGAACTTCGAACGCTTCTTATATTGGCCGTCGCTGGTCCGTTCGAAAATCGTGGTGAAGGGCATCTCGTGGGTCCAGGTGGGTGCCACGGCGAGATAGAGTCGCCCGTTGCCGCCGACCCCGAAGCGGGCGTTTTCCATGCCGTCGCGGGTAATCACTGCGGTGCAGGTGGCGCGACCTGTGGCAGGATCGAGCCGCCATTCGCAGCCTTGTCCCACCATGATGTTAGGATCAAGCGGATCGATGGCGCCGCCGAGTGCGCCGTAGGTAGTCGAGCCGAAGAATTCCTTCGCGAGGGCGCCAGTCTTGGTATCCCAAGAGCTGATGCGGCGCGGGAAGGCGTCGTTTTCTGCCGCCCACAATTTGCCGTTCGCTGCCAAGGCAATACTGCTGACGAAGCGCATGCCATCAGGCGTCCACGGGCCAACCAGCGCGCGACCACCAGCACGACCGATCGTTTGCAGGAGCTTGCCCCGCAAATCAAACACTTTGACCTGATTATCAGGATCGCCGACGCCGACATAAACGGTGCCGTCTTTGTCAAGCGCCAGCGCGGTGGCGTTGGTGAGTCCGGAAATCAAGGGTGTTCCAGTGCCAGATGAATCGAAGTGGACAACGGAATTTCCGCCACTCACGGCATAAAGCGTCCTGTCGCTGCCGATTTGGAGTGCTCCGGGAGCTGTGGCTGCAAGGGTCTGTAGGACTTTGCCGCTTTTGCCATCGAGAACGAGGATTTTGTTGGCGGTGGTGAAGCTGAGGTAGAGCTTGCCGTTTCTGGCGGTTATAGAGTTGGCCTTCGTGGGGGCGTTCGGCGTGTCGCTCCACAAGGTTTTGACCATCAAGTCCACCTCCGAGCCATCACCCCAAGCGATGTAATCGCCATCCGCCGCCTTTAATTTGTAGACGGCTCCGCCATCCATGGTTCCCTCGGGGCCATAAGAACTGCCGCCAAGGATATAGACGACACCATCAGCGGCTGCGATGACCCGCGCGCCCGCAATACCACCGTGCTTGTTTTTCCACTTCACATTGCCATCGAGGTCGCAAGCCAGCACGGCGCTGCCAGCCTCGGCGCAGGTCCAGCCGAGATAGACTTGGTTGTCGTCTGCGGCAGTGGCGATCGGGTTGCCCTCGTCGCCGCCCCAGTTAGTCGTGGGGCCGTTATCCCAAGGAGCGCTCCCTGCGTTGCATGCCCAGCCACGGAGCTTGATGCCAATATCCTTATGGAATAGCGCGCTCCAAGTATAGGCACCGACCGGCACCGGATCGCCGGGCTGATGGGCATTGAGGTTCGTCAGGCCGTCCCACTTTACGTCATGTTCGCCCTTGGTATACGGGGCGGCGTTGAGAAGCTGCCGAACCACAGTGCCGTCCGCCGCCTTGATGTTGAGCGAGATGAACCCGTCGTCGGGCATGGTGAAATGGATGATCTTGAAACCCTGCATTTCGGTCGTAGTGACAAGACCGGTCCAGTCGGCAACGGGAAGACCGGTCACCAGTTTCACCGGGAATTCGCGCGCATCGGCCAGTCGCACCGGTTGGGGCGTGACGGGACCGGGGGTGGGTTGGAGAGTGGCCACGCCCCAGCATGGCCAGGATTGGAAGGTAAAGACGCGGTCTGGGCGCACATTCGCCTTGAAAAGATCCTTCAGTGTCAGGCGCCCTTTGAGTCCGATGGTAAAATTGGGTTCAAACGTAAGTGTGAAGCTGCTGCCAGGCGCTGGCGCCACGCCATTCCGGTTCAAAAACTTCCAAGGAATCGACAGTTCCTGAACGTAACCTTTGCCATCCGGGTTGATAGTAAAGGCCTGCTGTGCGCCCTGTTTTTTGGCGTCTTTCACGGGGGCGTCTTCGGGAAGAAGCGTGCGTCCGCGTTTGCCGTATTGGCCCTGGATCAAGTCGGCGCCGTCCCGTCCGCGCCAGCAATCCCAGTTTGAGAGCCGCTCTCCGGGTTCGCCTTGCGCGGTAATGACGCGAAATTGGAGGCAATCGCCCGCGAAACCGTAATCGGCAATCGTCTGGCCGGGATTGTTCAACGGCGTCTCATCCAAGAAGCGGGCCAGGATGTAGAGATTGTCTTTATCATACATGGCATGGAGCCAGACGCCCAAGCTCCCGCGCTGATTCTCCACGTCGTCGCAGCAGAAGATTCCGGCGGACAAATCCCAGTCGTCCGTTTTGCCATCAATGACGACATGCGCGGGAGCGGGCAGGACGCGCAAGCCGCTGTTTTCCGTCGGAGTCGCCACGGCGGGGATTTGTGTCGCGAGCAGGAGAAGCGGGAGGAAAGCACGCCGTGCGGCTTGAATGAGATGGAATGTCATGGGGGTTGTGAGGGGGAAACGCCAAATGTATACTGTGGTGGAGTGTGAGCGCCAGCGAAAGTTACAGTTGCGAGGGGCCGGCGACGCTCGGATTAGAGCCTACCCAGTTAATGAACGTATCCTGAAGGTCGTTGGTTTGTAGCTACAGGCTCCTTGTAGGCGCATGGTTGAGGTAAGCGCGTTTTTTAGCGGTTTTTCCGCCTCAAGCTGCAAGAGGGGATCACGGCATAGAAAATCCCGTATCTTGTTAAGAATATGGGATTAAAACTGGCGAGATAGACGGGACTCGAACCCGCGACTTGTTTTTGCACTAGCATAAACCACTGCTTCCTAGGTAAAAAACAATGTAGCATAACAAAAAACAAGCTTGCTCGTTGTCAGTTACGTTGTCAGTTAACGGTCATGCCCTCAATACGCCGCCGCACCGGAACGAAGTATTTTTTTGCCTGCTTTACTGATGCCAATGGGCAACGCGTCCAAAGATCAACCAAGACCACCAACCGCAAACTTGCCACTAAACTTGCCGAGGAGTGGGAGGGCGTCGCCAGCAAGCGGGCAACCGAGACTCAGATCCGCCGCGTCTTGTCGGAACTGCACGAGCAAATCCATGGGTCGGCCCTGACCTTTTACACCGTGCAGACCTACTCAGATCAATGGCTGAAGGCGAAAAAGGTGGAATGTCGCGCCGTTACCTACACGGCCTATTCGTCCGTCCTGTCTGGTTTCCTTGCCTTTCTGGGCCCGAAGAAAGACCTGAGCATTACTTACCTCACCAAGGACATTATCACGACATGGCGAGCCGCCAATGCGGCCAAGGCGACGGCGCGGACGGCAAACAACAAACTAAAGATCATCCGCACCTTTCTTCAGACGGCATGGTCTGATGGACTGCTGCCAGACGGCAATCCTGCCGCCATGGTCAAGGTGTTGGATGCGGCAGACTCGACTCGCCGCCCGATGACCATTCCGGAGATCAAGGCCGTGCTCGCCGTGGCGTCCGACTCATGGCGCGGCATGATCTTGGCGGGACTCTACACCGGCCAACGCCTGAAGGACCTCGCCGGGCTCACCTGGTCAAACGTCAATTTACAGGAGGCGCAGATCGTTCTTACAACCAGCAAGACACGGCGCACGCAGTTTCTCCCCATCGCCAAACCGTTGCTTGCCTACCTCGAAAAACTCGATAGTGGAGACGACCCCAAGGCCCCGATATTTCCGGACCTTTATCCTCACGCCGTGAAGTCTGGCGGAAGCTATCGACTGTCCCAGCAATTCCACGAGATTCTTGAAGCCGCCAACCTCCTGCCGGAGCGGTCGGCGAAATCAACGTCCACGGGTAAAGGCCGCGACGGGGCTCGCGAGAAATCTGAGATCAGTTTTCACTCACTCCGCCATTCCGCCACATCCCTATTGAAAAAGGCGGGGGTGTCCGAGTCGGTCGCCATGGATTTGATTGGTCACGACTCCTCCGAAATCTCGGCCAACTATACGCACACCGACGACGACGCACGCCGCGCCGCCGTCGCCAAACTGCCCGACATCACCCTATGAAAAAGAAACTCGCGGTCCCCGCCCGACCGGAAGCAAGCCGGAGTATCACACCGCCATGCCCGGACAATGGGCTAAGCGGATGTTTACTCGCCGTCCATAACGTCATCGCTCCGGAATTAAAGAGGCGCGGCCTTAAATTGGACCTGATGATGTCGGGCCCCGCGGCAAATCAAAAGTTGTCCAGTGACCGCTACAGGCTGCTGCCCAGTTCCAATTCGGATTCACCGGCGGACGCCGCGCAGGAGGCCTCTTCAGCCTGCGCTTTTCTTTTGTTTTATCTGGAAGCCCATGACGATCGCGACCGGGACGAGGGAATGAATCTCGCATTTACGGCGGGACTTCGACTGGCCGAATTGCACGCGATAGTGATGTCGCAACCTCCGGTTGCGACCCGGCGCAGCCCGTTTTTCAAGCCGGCGGAACGGGCGTGGAAACAGTGGCATTCGAATCCCGACAACAAGGGCTCCAAGCTGAAGTCCGACGCGCTGATCGCCGAGATGCAGGCTGCGGGTGTCATTCGAAAAGGCGATACGCTTGAATTTTCCGACAAGGGAGAAATTCGCCGAATCAAGGTGAGAACTTTCGCGAATAATCTCACACGGTGGAAAGAAAAGTTCACGGTCAGGCCCTGAACGTGAACAGACGGGCTTTCAATGGATGTCCCAGACCGTTGTATGGGCGCCCCCGTCATTATCCATGAAATCAATACAAAAAACAGAAACCATCGCCCTATCGGCTGATCATGTCCACTCCAGCCTTCCCGTCTGTGCACCGCTCAAGCCATGCGGCGGAGACCCCTATTTCGGGTTGTCCCGCAGCTATTGGTATGGCTTGGAACGCCAGGGGCGCATCAAACTGTTGAGGCTCCGGCAGCGAGGCTCGCGCAAACCGCGCGTTCTTCTTCCTTATGAGGAGGCGCTCAAGGCGGTAAAGCAACTGAGTGTGACATTAGCCGCAGCCGCTCCGGCGGCCGTGACGGACGGGATACATTGTCCCGAGCCACCCGAAGAGTGTGGCGGAGCAGTGAGTTGAGGTTATTGGATTGGTTGTCGATCTCCGGCTCCGGTCGGTAAATATTCATGCAAGATAATTGCTAGAATTAGGGGTATTTTCCTTGTGGTATGAGAAAAGACCCCTCAATCTTCGGAGTTATTATACAAAATATTCCTTGCATTATCGGTCGGCAAAACCTTTCTTGAGGTCCTAGCTGCCGATAAAAATTCCGACCCCATACCCCTTTAAC
Source organism: uncultured Verrucomicrobiota bacterium (assembly GCA_903904685.1). Taxonomy (GTDB): domain Bacteria; phylum Verrucomicrobiota; class Verrucomicrobiia; order Opitutales; family Opitutaceae; genus Rariglobus. Next base: position 464 of record CAIVDS010000034.1, on the reverse strand, counting down.
ATAGTTGCCCCATGAATACACCCGCCCGCCAGCGTTTGAATGTCTTACTGTCGTCCCTTGCCGCGATCGCCGCGATTATCATGGCGAGCCCCGCCGCTCGCGCGGCCAGTAATTCATGGAATGTCAACCTCGCCGGTCCCACCGCCTGGTCCGCGGCCGGCAGTTGGACAGGAGGAGTGAATATCCCCGGCGCCACATCCGGCACGACGAGCACGGATATCGCCACCTTCAGTTTGCTCCTCACGGCGGCTCCCACCGTTACGGTGGATGCCAACCGCAATGTCTTCGGCATTACGTTCTCCGAAACCCCCGCGACCCCACTGGGCTACACCCTCAGCGGCGGCAACCTGCTCCTGAGCAATGGCGGGTTCATCCAGTCGTCGGCGAGCGCCACCCGCACCGATACGGTCAATACCGCGATTGCGATTCAGGGCGATGGCGGCTCGGCTTCCTTCACGTCGGTG
>CAIVDS010000033.1 GCA_903904685.1 uncultured Verrucomicrobiota bacterium | reverse complement strand
CTTCACGGCCTTTGTAAGCGAGACGCCGCCGTGCAGGAAGCCATCCACCGCATCCAGCCGCACTCCCTCAACGCCCTCGCCGCCCAGCGTCTCCGGGCCGCCGGCGTAAAGTCGCTCAACCTCGATCTCATCTACGGCCTGCCCCTGCAAACGCCCGCTTCCCTCAATCGCACGCTCGACGACGTCCTCACGTTACACCCTGACCGGCTGTCGCTCTTCAGCTACGCGCATCTTCCCTGGCTCAAACCCGCCCAGCGTATTTTCGAGGATCGCAACCAGCTCCCAACACCCGAACTGAAGCTGGATCTCTTCGCCCTCGCCCGCACCCGCCTGATCGAAGCTGGCTACGTTGACATCGGCCTCGATCATTTCGCGCGCCCCGACGACGAACTCGCCCGTGCCCGCGCCGCCCGCACTCTCCATCGTAACTTCCAAGGCTACAGCACCCGCGCCGGCTCTTCGCTCTACAGCTTCGGCTTGTCATCCATCTCCTCGACCGCCGACACCTATCGGCAAAACCACAAGACCTTTGATACCTACCGCGCGGCCCTCAACGCCGACCACCTGCCGGTCGAGCGCGGCCTCGCGCTGACGGCCGAGGACAAGCGCCGCCGCATCCTCGTCATGACGATCATGTGCGACCTCCAACTCGATTTCGCCGCCCTCGCCCGCGAGTCTGGCATCGACGTGAAAACCGATTACGCCCGCGAACTCGCCTCCCTCGACGACCTGATCGCCGACGGCATCGTGCTCGTCGATACGCAAGGCCTGCGCGTCACCGCCCGCGGCGCTCCGCTCCTCCGCGTCGTCGCCATGCGCTTCGACGAGCACTTCAAGCCCTCGCCGCAGGGAGGCCGCCACGCGCTGTCGGTGTAAAGCCACGCTCATGCCCTTCCGTATCGCAAAAACCTTCACCGTCGAGAGCGGCCACCTGCTCACCAAGCACCCCGGCGCGTGCAAGTTCCCCCACGGCCACAGCCGCACCGTCGAGGTTGTGCTCACCGCCGATACCCTCGATGTCCGCGACATGGTGTGCGATTTCAAGGCCCTCAAACAGGTGATCGCTGCCGCCGTGGCCCGCTACGACCACAGCCTCGCGCTCAACACCGCCGACCCGCAATTCGCCACTCTCCGCGCCGCCTACGGAGACCGCATCGTGCCCTTCGAGAAAATCGACCCGACGACGGAGGCGATGGCCCGCGTCATCTTTCAGGAAATCCGCGCCGCGCTGGCGACCGCCCCCGGCGATCCCGCCTACCCGATCGGCCCCGCCGTCCGCCTCGAACGCGTCCGCATCACCGAAACCGCCACCAGCTGGGCGGAGTATTGGGAATAAGCCGCGGCGGCGGTGAAATTCTTCGAACCGGAGGCACCCTAAAAAACCGTCAGCCGATTTGCCTTCAATGGCAACGGGAGATTAGTCATTGGTTATCTCCCGCATGTCCGATCTCACCGATCTCTACCAAGCGGTCATTCTCGACCACAACAAGCGCCCGCGCAACCGCGGCAAGCTGCCCGTCGCCAACCGCGTCGCCAGCGGAGACAACCCGACTTGCGGTGACAACTGCACCGTTTACCTGCGGCTCGACGGCGACCGCATCGCCGAGATCTGTTTTGAAGGCGCCGGCTGCGCCATCTCCCAAGCCAGCGCCTCGCTCATGACCACCCAGATCAAGGGCAGGACCGTCGCCGAGGCCGAAGCCCTTTTTAACGCATTCAAGGAAATCGTCACCACCGGCAAGGCGCCGGACGAGATCAGCGACCTCGCCGCCTTCGCCGGCGTCCACGCCTTCCCTGCCCGCATCAAATGCGCCACCCTCGGCTGGCACGCCGCCCTCGACGCCCTAAGGCAACCGCCCTCCTCTTGATCGCGATGTCCCTCCTCTCGCCCGCCCTCCGCTTCGACTTTCCCGCCCTCGACCAGCACGTCGGCGGCAAACCTCTTGTCTATCTCGACAACGGCGCCACCACCCAGAAACCGCGCTCGGTGATCGACGCCCTCGCCCGTTTCTACGAACGCAACAACTCCAACGTCCACCGCGGTCTCCACGCCCTCTCCATGCGCGCCACCGACGGTTTCGAGGCCGCCCGCGCCCGCGCCGCCAAATTCATCAACGCTGCAGACTCCGCCGAGATCGTCTTCACCCGCGGCACCACCGAGTCCGTCAACCTCGTCGCCCAGTCCTGGGGCTCCGCCAATCTCCGCCCCGGCGACATCGTCCTCATCACCGAGATGGAGCACCACTCCAACCTCGTCCCTTGGCAGCAGATCACGCGGCAAACCGGCGCCACGCTGAAATACGTTCCCGTCGCCGGTGCCGACGCCGAGCACGGCCTCGACCTTGACGCGTTGGAAAAACTCCTCACGCCGCAGGTGAAGCTCTTCGCGTTCACGCACCTTTCCAACACCCTCGGCATCCTCAACGACGCCGCCCGCCTCTGCGCCAAGGCCCGTGCCGTCGGCGCCCTCACGCTCATAGACGCCGCCCAATCCATCGGCCACGAGCCCATCGACGTGCAGGCCATCGGCTGCGATTTCCTCGCCTACAGTGGACACAAAATGGCCGGACCCACCGGCATCGGCGTTCTCTACGGAAAGCGCGCCCTCCTCGACGACATGCCGCCCTACCAAACCGGCGGTGGCATGATCTCCACCGTGGACTGGTTCGAGTCCAAATGGAAACCCGCGCCCGAACGCTTCGAGGCCGGCACGCCCAACGTCGCCGACGCCATCGCGCTCCACGCCGCGTTTGATTACCTCGACGGCATCGGCCGCCCCGCCATCAGCGACCACGACCACGCCCTCGCCGCCCAAGCCTGCACCGCGTTGAGCGAACTCCCCGGCATCCGCATTCTCGGCCCAAAAACCGGCAAACCCCGCGCCGGCCTCGTGAGCTTCGCCTTCGCTGCGGCGCACGCCCACGATATCGTTACCTTTGCGGATCAAGACGGTATCGCGTTGCGCGGCGGCCACCACTGCAACCAGCCGCTTATGAAAAAACTCGGCCTGCCAAGCACGACGCGGGCGAGCTTCTACGTTTACAACACCCCCGAGGAGATCGCCGTCCTCGCCGCCAGCCTCCGCAAGATCCTGAAATTCTTCGCCTGATTTCGGCGCCAAGTTGCTCCGCGCGCTGCCATCGTTTTTACCGTAGGCCACCGGCTGGCCAGATTGTTACCTGCCTGGATGCGGAAACTTATCTTTCATATAAGAGGCAATTTCCGCGCTCACTCCGCCAAATCATGCGCAGCTCCTCTGCGCATTTTTTGACATCATGGCCGCTCACCAGCGACCGAACATTCCGGACGTCGGTGTTTTCGCCTAATGAAACCGTCTCTGTCCACCTCACCCCGTTTCGCAACTCTCGACGCCAATGAGGCCGTCGCCTCCGTGGCCTTCCGGCTAAACGAGCTCATCGCGATCTACCCAATCACCCCGTCCTCCGCGATGGCCGAGTCCTGCGACGAATGGGCCGCGGTTGGTAAAAAAAATCTCTGGGGCGAGGTGCCCCGCGTCGTGCAGCTTCAGTCCGAAGCCGGTGTCGCCGGCGCCATCCACGGCGGTCTGCTCGGCGGCGCGCTCACTACCACGTTCACCTGTTCGCAAGGGCTTCTGTTGATGATCCCAAATCTCTACAAGATCGCCGGCGAACTCCTCCCGCTCACGCTCCACGTCAGCGCCCGCGCCCTTGCGGCCCAAGGTCTGTCGATCTTCGGCGACCATCAGGATGTCATGGCCTGCCGCGCCACCGGGTGCGCGCTGCTGTGCTCCACCAACGGCCAGGAAGCCCACGATTTCGCGCTCATCGCCCAAGCCGCCAGCTTGCGCAGCCGCATCCCGTTCATTCATTTTTTCGACGGTTTCCGCACGTCGCACGAGGTTTCCAAGATCTCGATGCTCGGCGACGACGATCTCCGCGCCCTCCTGGATGAGAAGTCTCTCGCCGCCTTCCGCGCCCGCGGCATGTCTCCCGACGCCCCGACGCTCCACGGCACCGCGCAAAACCCCGACGTTTACTTCCAGGGCCGCGAATCGGTTAACCGTTTCTACACTTCCTTGCCGGGCGTCGTGCAAGAAACCATGCAGCGCTTCGGCGAACTCACGGGCCGCCCCTATCATCTTTTCGATTACTACGGCCACCCCCAGGCCGAGCGTGTCATCATCGCGATGGGCAGCTCCATCGATACCCTGCGCGAAACCTCCGATTGGCTCAACGCCCGCGGAGAAAAAACCGGCGTGCTCGCCGTGCGTTTTTTTCTGCCGTTTGACGTGAAGGCGTTTCTCGCCGCCCTGCCGGAAACCGTCAAAGCGATCGCCGTCCTCGACCGCACCAAGGAGCCCGGATCCATCGGTGAACCTCTTTTCCTCAACGTCCTCTCCGCCTTCGCCGAAGGCCGATCTCCGCTCGCCGGCTCCGCCCGCGTCGTCGGCGGACGCTATGGTCTCGGGTCCAAGGAATTCACCCCCGGCATGGCCAAGGCGGCCTTCGACAACCTCATCCGCCGGGAGCCGATCAATCACTTCACCCTCGGCATCATCGACGACGTCACCGGTACTTCGCTCGGCTATGAAGCCGACCTCGATCTCGAATCCTCCGAGGTCCGCCGCTGCGTCTTCGTCGGTCTCGGCGCCGACGGCACCGTCGGAGCGAACAAGAATTCCATCAAAATCATCGGCGAGCAGACCGATAACTACGCGCAGGGTTACTTCGTTTACGACTCCAAGAAATCCGGCTCCATCACGACTTCCCATCTGCGTTTCGGTCCGAAACCCATTCGCGCGCCTTACCTCATCCGCCACGCCGATTTCGTGGCCTGCAGCCAGTTCTCCTTCGTCGGCCAGCAGGACGTCCTCGGCTACGCCAAACCCGGCGCGACCATTCTCATCAACTCTCCCCACTCCGCCGCTGATTCTTGGGCGAAACTCCCCCGCGAGTGGCAGGCCACCCTCATCGAAAAGAAGCTCCGGCTCTTCGTCATCGACGCGACGCATGTCGCGCAGGCCAGCGGCATGGGCCGCCGCACCAACACCGTGTTGCAGACGTGCTTCTTCGCCCTCTCCGGCGTGCTTCCGCAGGACGAGGCCATCAGGCAGATCAAGAAAGCCATCGAGAAAACCTACGGGCGCAAGGGTGAGACCGTCGTCAAGATGAACTACGCCGCCGTGGATGCCGCCCTCGCCGGCATGCAGGAAGTCACGCTCCCGGCGAAGCCCGACGCCGACGCCATCGTCACCCCGCCGCCCGTTTACCCCGGCGCCTCCGCATTCATCCAGCAGGTCACCGCCCGCCTTCTCGCCAACGACGGCGACAACCTCCCCGTCAGCGCCATCCCCGTGGACGGCACCTGGCCCACAGCCACCACCCGCTTCGAGAAACGCAATCTCGCCCTCGAAATCCCCGTGTGGGATTCGTCGATTTGCATCCAGTGCAACAAGTGCGTGCTCGTCTGTCCCCACGCCGCCATCCGCGCCAAGTTCTACGATCCCGCCGGCCTCGTCGGCGCACCCGACAACTTCAAGTCCGTCGCCTTCCGCTCCAACGAATTCCCCGGCCAGAAATACACCCTGCAAGTCGCCGCCGAAGATTGCACCGGCTGCACGCTCTGCGTCCAGGTCTGCCCCGCGAAGGACAAGACCAACCCGCGCCACAAAGCCATCGACATGGCGCCGCAGCCCCCGCTCGTCGCCGCCGAACGCGCCAATTGGGACTTCTTCCTCGCCCTGCCCGATCCCGACCGCACGCGCATTGATCTCTCTACTGTCAAGAACACCCAGTTCCTCACCCCGCTCATCGAGTTCTCCGGTGCCTGCACCGGCTGCGGCGAAACGCCCTACCTGAAACTCCTCACCCAGCTCTACGGCGACCGCCTCATCATGGCCAACGCCACCGGCTGCTCATCCATCTACGGCGGCAACCTCCCCACCACGCCATACTGTCAGGATAAAAACGGCCGCGGCCCCACTTGGGCCAACTCCCTCTTCGAAGACAACGCCGAGTTCGGCCTTGGTCTGCGCCTCGCCGCCGACCAGCGCGCCCAAAACGCCCGTGCTCTTCTCAAGCTCCTCGCTCCGCAACTTGGCGAAACCCTCGTCGCCTCGCTCCTCAACGCTCCGCAGTCCACCGAAGCCGAAATCGCCGACCAACGCGCCCGCGTCCTAGGTCTCCGCGAAAAACTCCGCACCCTGTCCTCGCCCGATGCCGCACGCCTCACCGATCTCGTTGACGACCTCGTCAACAAATCCGTCTGGATCATCGGTGGCGACGGCTGGGCCTACGACATCGGCTACGGCGGCCTCGACCACGTCCTCGCCTCCGGCGCCAACGTCAAGATCCTCGTCCTCGACACCGAGGTCTACTCCAACACCGGCGGACAATCCTCCAAGTCCACCCCGATGGGCGCGGTCGCCAAGTTTGCCTCCGGTGGCAAAGGCACTGCCAAAAAGGATCTCGCTCTCATCGCCATGCAATACGGCCACGTTTACGTCGCCAAGGTCGCCTTCGGCGCCAAGGACAGCCAGACGGTCCAGGCCTTCCGCGAAGCCGAGGCCTATCCCGGCCCCGCGCTCATCATCGCCTACTCGCACTGCATCGCCCACGGCTACAACCTGAGCCAAGGCCTCGACCAGCAAAAGCTCGCGGTCGAAACCGGTTACTGGCCGCTCTTCCGCCACGATCCCCGCCTCGCCGAACAAGGCCTTACCACCCTCAAGCTCGACTCCGCCCCGCCGAAGGGCGAACTGTCCAAGTTTATGGCGAACGAAACCCGCTTCGGCATCCTCAAAAACGTCAACCCTGCCCGTGCCGAAGCCCTTGCCGTGGAAGCTCAGGTCCAGGTCAAGACTCACTACGCCCTCTACCAGCAACTGGCCACGCCGGCGGTCAAAAAAGAACCCGCCGCCGCCGTGCCCGCCGCCAACTAGTTCGTAGCTTCCAACCACTGGCACCTTCATGAATCTCTCCACCACCTATCTCGGCCTCAAGCTCCGTACGCCTCTGATCATTGGCGCATCGCCGTTCTGCGAAAACATCGAGGCCGCCAGCCAGCTTGAAGAAGCCGGGGCATCGGCCATCGTGATGCGCTCGCTCTTCGAGGAGCAGATCGACCTCGAGCAGCAGGCGCTTTTCCGTCACCTCGAAACCCCTGCGGAAAGCAACCCCGAGGCAACGTCGTATTTTCCCCACTACGACGAATATCAGCTCACCCCTGAAACCTACGTCAGCAAACTCGAACGTCTCAAGGGCGCCCTCTCGATTCCCGTGATCGCCTCCCTCAATGGCCGGAACCCCGGCGGCTGGGTGGACTACGCCCACCGCCTCGAAGCCGCCGGAGCCGATGCCATTGAGCTCAACACCTACCAACTCGCTACCGACCCGAACACCTCCGGCGATTTCATCGAGACCGACATCATCGAAATCGTCCGTAGCGTGATCGCATCGGTGAAGATTCCCGTCTCGGTTAAGCTCTCCCCCTTCCACACCGCGCTCGCGCAATTCGCCACCACGCTGGACGAGCGTGGCGCCGCCGGCCTCGTGCTCTTCAACCGTTTTTACCAGCCCGACTTCGACATCGAAACGATGTCTGTCATCCCCACGCTCAGGCTCTCCACCTCAGCCGAGCTCCTGCTCCGCCTGCGCTGGCTGTCGGTCCTTTCGCCGAGCCTCAAAGGATCGCTCGCGTGCAGCGGCGGCGTGCACACCGCCGAAGATTTGATCAAGGCACTGCTCGCCGGAGCCAACGCTGTGCAGGTTGTCTCCCTCCCGCTTGAGGAAGGCCCGAGCTCCCTAACCGAGCTCCTCGACGGCCTCGGCATATGGATGAAGGAACACGACTACAGCAGCGTGGACCAGATGCGCGGCGCGTTGAATCTCAAGCATTGCCCCGACCCTGCCGCCCACGAGCGCGCCAACTACATCAAAATCCTCCAGAACTGGAAGGTCTGAGCGGCCGGTCCTCGGCTTTCTTTTACGGTCAGCCGCTGACGAAAAAGAACGCGAACAAGGAACAAGAAAGTTTTCCCACGCGCCCGCCAACGCGGGATTGTGCTTTTCCGCTTTCTTTGTTCGCTCGTCTGCGTGCCCCACGATCTTGCCGCAAAACTCCGCCTGTTCTGGAGCCTGGCGCGACCGTTTTGGAAATCGGAGGAAAAGTGGCGGGCGCTGCTTCTGCTCGGGGCTGTGCTCACCACCACCACGATGCAAAACTGGATCGGCGTGCGCCTGTCCTATTGGAATCGTGATTTCTTCAACACCGTCCAGCGCGGCGATTACAGTTACTTCGTCCACCTCGGCGCGGTGATGATCGGGCTCATTTTCCTCTCGATCACCTTCTGGCTCGCCGAGGACTACCTGTTCTCCTCGCTCAAAATCCGCTGGCGACGCTGGCTCACCGCCCGCTTCCTCGACCAATGGCTCGGCGACCGCGCCCACTACCTCGGCCAGCTCGACTCCGGCCACGGCGACAACCCGGACCAGCGCATCAGCGAGGACATCCGCAGCTTCGTCTTCACCTCGCTCGATCTGTTCATGCAGGTATTCTCGTCCGCCGTCGGCTTCATCGCCTTCGTCGTCATCCTTTGGAATCTCTCCGAAGGCCCGCCCACGCCTCTCGGTCGCCCGCCGCCGGTTGATATCTCCACCCACGTCGCCTGGCTCGGCGCGACCTACCTCGCGCTGTGGCACGCCTATGAAACGACCATGGCGTTCCTCACGGCCATCCCCGGACACCTCGTTTGGTTTTGCTTCCTCTACTCGTGGCTCGGCTCCTGGCTCGTGAGCCGCGTCGGCCGTCCCATCATCGGCCTCGCCTACGAACAGGAAAAACTCGAGGCCGACTTCCGCTTCGGCCTCGTGCGCCTCCGCGAAAACAGCGAGAGCACCGCCCTCCTCGAGGGCGAGCCCGCCGAGCGCCGGACGCTCGGCGCAAGCTTCGGACGCATCGTGGGCAACTTCAACGCCCGCCTCGTGAAGCAGATTCACCTTAACGCCTTCAAGGCCGTTTATTTTCGTCTCTCCGACATCGTTCCGCTCCTCCTCTCCGCCCCGCGCTTCTTCGCCGGCATCCTTTCTCTCGGCCAGTTGACCCAGCTCACCGGCGCCTTCGGCCGCGTGCAGAGCTGTCTCAATCTTTTCATCAACAGCTTCGAGACCTTCGCGAGCTGGTGGGCCGTCACCCAGCGCCTCGACGGCTTCGTGCGCGGCATCGAACATTCCCGTGTGCTGCGCGCAACGCAAAGCCGCATCTACGATTCAGGACAAACCGGCGAACGCCTGGAAGTGCAGAATCTCGCTCTTTTCCGACCCGACGGACACCCGCTGATCGCTCCGGTGACGTTCAGCCTCGCGCCCGGCGACTCGGTGTTGATCACCGGTCCGTCCGGTTGCGGGAAAAGCACCCTCCTCCGCGCACTCGCCGGCCTCTGGCCCTACGAACAGGGCTCCGTCCACCTACCCTCGCCCTTCCGTTGCATGGTCATGCCACAACGCCCCTATCTGCCCATTGGAACGCTGCGTGCCGCCGTGTGCTACCCCGCCACGCCTTCGGAGTTTTCCGACGAGGCCGTGCGCACCGCCCTGGCCCTCTCTCAGGCTCCCGCACTCGCCGCTCGGCTCGACGAGGAGGCCCACTGGTCGCAGCTGCTCTCCGGCGGCGAGCAGCAACGCGTGGGTCTCGCCCGCATTTTTCTGCACAAACCCGAATGGCTCTTTCTCGACGAATCGACCTCCGCGATGGACGAATCCGCCGAGCACGCGTTCTACCTGAGCTTGCGCGCCACCCTGCCCGATGTGACCTACCTCACGATCGCGCACCGCAGCACGTTGAAGGCCTTTCACGCCCGCCTATTCCGCATCATCCCGCAAGACGACGGATCCCACCACCTCGCCGAGGTCAACAATGCGATGTCCAACTGGTGAGCCCGTCGATCTGTGATACCCGTGGTCAAAGTCTTAATTTCTACAGCCGTTGATATAAAATCGAAAAACACTTCCATAAACGCTTCGAGCTTCTGTCGCATCGCCCCCCACCGCTACGAGAAATTCGCCCGCTGTTCTCTCGCGTTAGTTCACTTGGTATCCACCGTCATTTCACTTCGCGGCATTCGTTGGCACGGCCTAGCCGGCACGCCATCTTTAACGTGACTCCCCATCCACTTTAGTTTACTAAATAAAGCTAATGAGTACCCCCCAACGCAGAAAAGCCGTGCTGATTTTCTCTTTGGTCTTCGCCCTACTGGTGGCGGCGTTTGCTATTATCAACCAAGCCTCGGACCAGGAACAGACCAGCCCGCAGTATTACATTTTATGTCTTTCCGTAATCGGTTGCGTACTGCTGGTGACAGCGGGCTACGTATGGGATCGCACGATGATGCAGCGCCTGCGGGATATTAACCGATATCCCTACTCCCCCCCCCTGAATGACGATGACGAAGAATCTCACGATGAAGTCATCGGGCTCGCCCGCCACATCGAACGAATGGCGCAATCCCTCCAAAAACTTGAGGCCAGTTACCGCGCGGTAGTGGAAGACCAGACCGACCTCATCTGCCGCTATTCCTCCGAAGGAAAACTCACCTTTGTCAACAGCGCCTATACCCGTTTCTTTGGTCGCAAACGACAGGAACTGATCGGCCAACCCTGCATTCTTTGCTCGATTGGCGTGCTCTCTCCAAAAAACGGCCCGTTCCCCGAAATCACCTCTGTCGAACGTGAGCTGATCGATGCCGAAAAAAATCACGTTGTCCATTACTGGACCCACAGAGCAATCCAAAACCCAGAAGGCAAGGTTGTCGAATATCAAGCCGTCGGCCATGATATCACCGCACGCAAGGAAGCCGAGCAGGCATTGCTCGCGGCCAAGGAGGCGGCCGAGTCCGCCGACCGCGCCAAGAGCGAATTCCTCGCCATCGTGAGCCACGAGATACGCACACCCATCAATGGCGTCATCGGCTTCGCGAAACTCCTGAACGACACCCCTCTAACCCCCGAGCAACGCACGTTCACCGACATGATCACCAGCAGCGGTCGCACACTGGAGAATCTGATCAGCGACATTCTCGATCTTTCCAAAATCGAAGCTGGCAAGATCGAGATCGATCACGCCCCCTTCGCCATGCGGGACTGCATCGAGGAAATCATCAATCTCTTCAGGCTCCGCGCCAGCGAGGCGGGTCTGACCATCAAATCCCAAGTGGCGCCCGGCGTGCCTGTCATCGTCAATAGCGACCATAGCCGCCTCCGTCAGATCCTGAGCAATCTTGTGGGCAACGCCATCAAGTTTACCGAAAACGGCAGCGTCTCCGTTTCCGTCGAGTGCGCCCCCGGCGCCCTGCTCCCGGACGGTCTCCGCCGGGCCGTGCGCCTGCAATTCACCGTACGCGATACCGGTATCGGCATACCGCCCGACAAGATCAACCAACTCTTCCGCCCGTTCAGCCAAGTAGACACATCGGCCAAGCGCCGACGGGGCGGCACCGGCCTCGGACTCATCATCGCCAAGCGCCTCTGTGAACGCATGGGCGGGGCCATTTCGGTCGAAAGCGTCGTCGGCGAAGGCTCCGTTTTCTACTTTACCATCCAGGCGGATTACGAAGTGGGCGACAGCCGCGAGCCGTTCGTCGCGCCCGAGGTGAAAAACCGCCCCGCCTCGGCCTGATTTTTCCGGTCTTGCGGACGGTATTTTTTTCCTGCAAGTTCCGCCACTCTCATCAAGGCGCGATAGCCAAGTGGTAAGGCCGAGCTCTGCAAAAGCTCTACCGCCGGTTCGATTCCGGCTCGCGCCTCCAATTTTAAAACCCGCTTTTCAGCAATGAAAAGCGGGTTTTTTATTGGCCTAAAATAGCAAAAGTGACAACACCAGTGGCAACATCAGTTACATCATGCCGAGCTGTGCAAGATCGTGCCTGCATAAAAAGTGCCCAAACCAAACTCTTCCAATTTCAAAGAATGCGATTTGAAATTACCCCCTGAATTCTGTGAAGCAGCCCGCTGAAAAGTGACGGTAGCGGAGCCCGACAGGCGGGGCTTTCACTTGGTTTTTCCGGTTGTCCGCCAGTCTCCGCCTGCGGCCTTGAGGAGCGTGATACTGGCGTTGAGCTGGCGACCCAGCAGTTGCAAGGCGGTCCGCTCGGCATCGAGTTGGGCCGATTGCGCAGTGACGACATTCAGGTAACTGACCGTGCCCGCCTTGTATTGATTCAGCGTGATAACCGCAGATTGGCGGGCGGCAGCGACGGCTTCGCTTTGCACGGCGGCTTCGCGGGTTAGGAGGGCGGCAGCGGCAAGGTTGTCTTCCACTTCCTGGAAGGCGGCGAGGACCGTCTGGCGGTAGGTGCCGAGACTCTGCTCGTAAGCGGCGCGGGCCGATGCGACGCCGGCGCGGACCTTGCCCGCGCTGAACAAGGGCATGAGCGCCGAGCCGCCGAGAGACCAGAGTTCGTTCGGAGCGGAAAAAAGATTTTGCAGAGCCGCCCCCTGATACCCGGCGGAGCCTGAAAGCGAAATGACCGGGAAATAACCACCCTTCGCGACACCGATGCCGGCGCTCGCGGCGGCGAGTCTGCGCTCGGCGGCCGCGATATCGGGGCGGCGCTCGAGTTGCTGCGAGGGAAGAAGGCTCGGCACGGCGGGTGGCAGAACCGTGAGATTGGCCGGGGCCAGCGAAAAACCGGCCGGCGGTTGGCCGAGGAGGACGGCTATGGCGTGCTCAAGTTGGGCGCGCGTGAGGCTAAGATCGATGGCTTGGGCTTGCGCGGTCTTGAGCTGGGTGTCGGCGGCGGAAACATCGGCGCGGGTATCGACCCCCTGCGCATAGCGGTTCTGCGCTATCTTCAGGGAGCGTGTGAAGTCGGCCACGGTCCGCTCGTAAAGTCGTTGCTGAGTGTCGGCGACCCGCAGGGAAAAATAGGTCTGCGCCAGCGTGGCGTGAAGGCTGAGGCGCACAGACTCAAGGTCGGCGGCGCTGGCGGCGGCGGCGGCGCGGCCGGCTTCCGCGCTGCGGCGCACGCTGCCCCAGAGATCGAATTCCCATGCCGCCGTCAGTCCGGCCCCGAAGCTGTTGCTGACCGCGCCGGGCGTCGCGCCATGGGCGGCGGTCTTTGTCCGGACAGCCGAGCCGTCCGCGCTGATCGAGGGGAACAGCACGGAACTCGCGATGGTCGCTGTGGCTTGCGCCTGCCGATACTGGGCTTCCGCGATGTGCAGCGTGTTGCTGGTGGTCTCGATGCGGTCCTCCAGGCCGTTGAGCACGGAATCACCGTAAACCTCCCACCATTTCCCACGTGGAATCTGCGCGGCTGGTTCGGCGGGTTTCCAGTCGCCGGTTTCCTTGAACGCGGGAGCGTCCACGTCCGGGCGCTTGTAGTCGGGACCAACGGCGCAACCGGCGAGCAGGAGCACGGCGAAAGGGAAATGGAAATAACAATACGCTTTCATGAGATGGGCTGGTTGACGGGGATCGGCTCGATGGCGGCGGGACGGCGCTGGTGCCACAGTCTGCGGCCCCAGGCGCCCAGCCGTTCCATATAAAGATAAACCACGGGGGTCGTATAAAGGGTCATCACTTGGCTCACGACCAGTCCGCCGACGATAGCGATGCCAAGCGGCTGGCGCATTTCCGCGCCGTCGCCATGACCGAAGGCGAGCGGCACGGCGCCAAACAAAGCTGCCATAGTGGTCATGAGAATCGGACGGAAACGCAGCACGCAGGCGCGATAGATGGCGTCCTCAGCCGAGACGCCGGAGCGACGGCGTTCGGAGATCGCGAAGTCGATCATCAGGATCGCGTTTTTCTTGACGATGCCGATGAGTAAGATGACGCCGATCAGCGCGATGATTGTGAAATCCGTTCCTGTGACGAGCAGGGCGAGAATGGCTCCACCGCCGGCCGAAGGGAGCGTGGAGATAATCGTGAGCGGGTGGATCAAGCTTTCGTAAAGAATGCCAAGCACGAGGTAAACCGCCACGAGCGCGGCGAGAATGAGCAGGGGCTGATTGGAGAGCGAAGACTGGAAAGCCTGGGCCGTGCCCTGGAAGCTACCATGAATGGACGACGGCACGCCGATGCGCAGCAGGGCCTTTTCAACCGCTCGTGAGGAGGCTGACAACGAGGCGCCCGGCGGCAGGTTGAACGACACCGTGGTGGCGACGAACTGTCCCTGATGCGCCACCGCGAGAGAGGTATTGGTGGGTTCCCACCGAGCGAAGGCGGAGAGCGGCACCATCGCGCCGCCCGCGGAAACAACATAGGTGTTGTTCAGCTCCGTCGGATTCTGCCAGTAGGCTGGGGCGACCTCCATCACCACGTGATATTGGTTAAGAGGATTGTAGATGGTAGAAACCTGACGTTGGCCGAAGAGGTCGTTGAGCGTGGAGTCAAGCTGAGCAATGCTGATGCCGAGGCGGGTGGCGGCATCGCGATCGATCACCAGCGAGGTTTGGAGGCCATGATCTTGCGCGTCGGTGCTCACATCGACGATCTCTGGAATGGAGCTCAGAGCTTGCCGAATGCGCGGCTCCCACGCCCGAAGTTCGCCGATGTCATCGGCGCTCAGCGTATATTGATACTGGGCATTGGCGCTGCGACCTCCTACACGCACGTCCTGGGCGGCTTGCAGAAACAGGGCGGCGCCGGGTTGGTGCGCGAGCTTTCGGCGCAGCCGGGCGATCAACGCATCGGCGGAGATTTGGCGCACCGCAATAGGCTTGAGGATGACAAAGAAAAACGCGCTGTTGCGCTGGCCTCCGCCGGTTAACGCGACCACGTGGTCCACGGCGGGATCGGCGCGTACGATGGTTACAAAGTCGGTCAGCTTCCGCTGCATGGCCTGAAAGGAAATGCTCTGGTCGGCGACGAGATTGCCCATGATCCGGCCGGTGTCCTGCTGGGGCATGAATCCCTTTGGCACGATGACATACAAATAGACATTCAGCGCTACGGTGCCAAGCAGGGTCGCGAGCATGATCCGACGGTGCTTCAGCGCCCACTGGAGCGTCCGTTCATAAAATCCCAGCAGGCGCGCAAATATCCGCTCGATGAAGCGGGACAGTCGTCCGGGGTTTTCCTCGCTCTCCGGCCGCAGGACGCGGGCGCACATCATCGGCGTCGTGGTCAGGGAGACGACGAGGGAAACGAGGATCGCGGCGGAAAGCGTGACGGCGAATTCGCGGAACAGGCGACCAATGATTCCGCCCATCATCAGAATGGGCACGAACACCGCGACGAGCGAGATGCTCATGGAGACAACCGTGAAGCCGACCTCGCGCGCGCCCTGAATGGAAGCGGCCAGCGGAGTCATACCTTCCTCGATATGGCGGGAGACGTTTTCCAGCACGACGACGGCGTCGTCCACAACGAAGCCCGTGGCGATGGTGAGGGCCATGAGCGACAGGTTGTCGAGGCTGTAGCCGCAAAGATACATGATGCCGAACGTGCCGATCAGCGAGACGGGCACGGCCACGGCGGGGATGACGGCGGCGCGCCAGCGACGCAGGAAAAGGAACACCACCATGATGACCAGGGCGATGGCGATCAGCAGGGTGCGCTCGACCCCGATCAGAGAGGCGCGAATCGTCGTCGTGCTGTCGGACGCCACCTCGAGGTTGATGGCCGGGGGAATCGAGGCCCGCAACATGGGCAGGAGCGCCCGCACGCGATCCACCGTCTCGATGACGTTGGCGCCCGGCTGGCGGCGGATCAGGAGGAGCACCGCGGGTTTGCCATCGGCCAGTCCAGCGTTGCGCAGATCCTGCACGGAGTCGGTCACGGTGGCGACGTCGCCTAGGCGCACGGCCGCGCCGTTGCGGTAGGCCACGATGATCGGCAGGTAGTCCGCCGCTTTTTGAGCCTGGTCGTTGGCGGCGATCTGCCAGTGGCGAGCAATGCCGTCGAGAGAGCCTTTGGGTCGGTTGGCGTTCGTCGTCGCAATCGCCGTGCGCACGGCCGTCGTGGAAATCCCGTAGCGATTGAGCGCCGTGGGATTGAGTTCGACCCGCACGGCGGGAAGCGAACTGCCGCCGATGGTCACCTGGCCGACGCCGTCAACCTGGGCGAGGGCCTGCGCGAGGATGGTGGAGGCCGAGTCATACATCTGGCCC
The DNA here is from genome assembly GCA_903904685.1 of uncultured Verrucomicrobiota bacterium. GTDB lineage: Bacteria > Verrucomicrobiota > Verrucomicrobiia > Opitutales > Opitutaceae > Rariglobus. The sequence goes on along the minus strand of CAIVDS010000033.1, from coordinate 6,573 downwards.
CGGTTGAGAGTGTCGGACGTAAGCGTCAGGATCATCACCGGCGCATCGGAGGGGTTGGCCTTGCGGTAGGTGGGATTGTTGGGCAGCCCGGTCGGGAGCAGGCTGCGGGCGGCATTGATGGCGGCCTGCACGTCGCGCGCGGCGCCGTCGATGTTCCTACTCAGATCAAATTGCAGGGTGACGTTGGTCGAGCCGAGCGAGCTGGACGAGGTCATCTCGGTCACGCCGGCGATGCGGCCGAGCGCGCGCTCCAGCGGCGTGGCCACGGTGGACGCCATGGTCTCCGGACTCGCGCCGGGCAGGTTGGCGGAAACGGAAATGGTCGGGAAATCCACCTGCGGCAGCGGCGACACCGGCAGCAGGCGATACGCCAGAATGCCCGCCAGCGCGACGCCCACGGTGAGCAGCGTCGTGGCGACTGGCCGGCGGATAAATGGCTCTGAAAGACTCATGACACGGCAGCGGCCACCGGCGGGGTTTTGCGGAACCGGCGGGATAGGCGGTCAAACATCAGGTAGATGACCGGCGTGGTGAAGAGCGTCAGCATCTGGCTGAAGATGAGGCCGCCCACCATCGTTATGCCGAGGGGATGGCGCAGCTCGGAACCCACGCCCGTGCCGAGCATGAGCGGCAGCGCGCCGAGCAGCGCCGCCATCGTGGTCATCATGATCGGGCGGAAACGCAGCAAGCAGGCCTGATAGATCGCCTCGGCCGGGGCCATGCCTTCGTCGCGCTCCGCTTGCAGCGCGAAATCGATCATCATGATCGCGTTTTTCTTCACGATGCCGATGAGCAGAATGATGCCGATGATGCCGATCATGCCGAGGTCGGTCTTGGCGATCTGCAATGCCAGCAGGGCGCCGACACCCGCCGACGGGAGCGTCGAGAGGATCGTGATGGGGTGAATGTAGCTCTCGTAGAGAACACCCAGCACGATATACATCGTGACGATGGCGGCGATGATCAGGAAAAGCGTGTTGGTAAGCGAGGCGCCAAACTCCTCCGCCGCTCCCTGGAAGCTTATCTGGACGCTGGGCGGCACGGCCATGTCGCGCTCGGCGGCTTCGATGGCCTTCACCGCGTCGCCCAGCGCGTAGCCGGGGGCCAGGTTGAACGAGACCGTGGCGGAAGGAAACTGGGCGACGTGATTGATCGCCAGCGGCGCATACCGTTCGCCCACCTTTGCGACGGCCGTCAGTCGCACTTGCGCGCCGGTCGCGGAGGTCACGTAGAGGTTCTCAAGCGCGGCGAGGCTGTGTTGGAGCGCGGGCGGCGCCTCGAGCACCACGCGATACTGGTTCGACTGGGTGAAGATCGTCGAGACGAGACGCTGGCCGAAGGCGTTGTAGAGGGCGTTGTCGATGGCGGCGACCGTGACGCCGAGTCGCGCGGCCGAGTCGCGGTCGATGTCGATGTAGGCCTGAAGCCCTTCGTTCTGGAGGTCGCTCGCCACATCGGCGAGAGCGGGCAGTTTCCCGAGTCCATCGACGAGGCGGTTGACCCAGAGGGCGAGCTCGGCGGGATTCGCAGACTCGACGCTGAACTGGTATTGCGTGCGGCTGACGGTGCTCTCGATCGAGAGGTCCTGCACGGGTTGCAGGTAGAGCCGGATGCCGGGCAGCGCGGCGAGCTTCGGCTCAAGACGGCGGATGACCTCGGAAGCGCTGCTCTTGCGCTGATGCTGCGGCTTCAGGTTGATCAGGAAACGCCCGCTGTTGAGCGTGGCGTTGGTGCCGTCGACGCCGATGTAGGAGGAAAGACTGGCGACATCCTCGTCGGCCAGGATCAGGCGGCCCAGCGCCTGCTGGCGGTCCGCCATCGCGGTGAAGGAGATGGATTGAGCGGCCTGCGAGACGCCCTGGATCGCGCCCGTGTCCTGCACCGGGAAAAAGCCCTTGGGGATTACAACGTAGAGCGCGACGGTGAGCAGCAACGTGCCGGCCGCGACGCCGAGCGTGAGCGGCTGGTGCTTGAGCACCCATCGCAACATCGCGCCGTAGCGCGCGATCACCCCGTCGAGGAAACGCCCGCTCGCGCGGAAGACCCCCCCCTGTTTCTCCTCCGGCGTATGGTGCAGCAGCTTGGCGCACATCATCGGGGTGAGCGTCAGCGAGACCACCGCCGAGATGAGGATCGCCACGGCGAGCGTGATCGCAAATTCGCGGAAGAGCCGTCCGACCACGTCGCCCATGAAGAGGAGCGGGATCAGCACCGCGATGAGCGACACCGTGAGCGAGATGATGGTGAAGCCGATCTGCTCGGCGCCCTTCAGCGCGGCTTTGAGCGGCGGCTCGCCCTCCTCTATGTAGCGCGAGATGTTTTCGATCATCACGATGGCATCGTCCACCACGAAGCCGGTGGCGATGGTCAGCGCCATCAGCGTGAGGTTGTTGATGCTGAAGCCAGCAAGGTAGATCACGCCGAAGGTGCCCACCAGCGACAACGGCACGGCCACGCCCGGGATGATCGTCGCCGGGATGTTGCGGAGAAAAAGAAACACGACCATCACCACGAGCGCGATGGAGATGAACAACTCGCTCCGCACGTCCGCCACCGAGGCGCGGATGGTCACCGTGCGGTCCGTCAACGGTATGACCTCGACCGAGGCCGGCAGGCCCGACTGCAGCTTGGGCAACAGTTGATTGATACGATCGACCACGGCGATGACGTTCGCGCCCGGCTGGCGTTGGATGTTCAGGATGATCGCGGCGCGTTGGTTGGCCCAGGCGGCGAGCTGGGTGTTTTCCGCGCTGTCCACGACCTTGGCCACATCGCTCAGGCGGATAGGCGCGCCGTTGCGGTAGGCGATGATGAGGTGCTCGTAGTCGGCCACCGACTTGAGCTGGTCGTTGGCGTCGATGGTCGAGGCGCGTGTCGGCCCGTCGAAACTGCCCTTGGCCTGGTTGACGTTGGCCGCGCCCACCGCCGTGCGCACGTCGTCGAGGGTCAACCGTTGCGCGGCAAGGGCGCGGGGGTCGGCCTGCACGCGCACCGCCGGGCGCTGGCCACCGCTGATGCTCACCAAGCCCACGCCTGCGATCTGCGAAAGCTTTTGCGCGAGTCGCGTGTCGACCAAGTCCTCGACCTGCGGCAGCGGGATCGTCGAGGAGGTGATGCCGAGGGTGAGAATCGGCGCGTCAGCGGGGTTGACCTTGTTGTAGATCGGCGGGGTCGGCAGGTCGATAGGCAACAGGTTCGACGCGGCGTTGATCGCTGCCTGCACTTCCTGCTCGGCCACGTCGAGCGTCAGATCGAGGCTGAAGGTCAACGTGATCATCGAGGCGCCGCCCGAGCTGGTCGAGGCCATGCGGGCGAGGCCCGGCATCTGGCCGAACTGGCGCTCGAGCGGAGCAGTAATGGACGAGGTGATGACTTCGGGGCTTGCGCCGGGATAGAGCGTGACGACCTGGATCGTCGGGTAATCAACCTGCGGCAGCGCCGAGATCGGCAACAGGCGGTAGGCGAAGGCGCCCGCCAGCAGGATGGCGACCATGAACAACGAGGTCGCGACCGGGCGCAGAATAAACGGCTTTGAGGGATTCACGGGGAGCGCACGGGCTTACTGCGGCGCGGCGGCGGCCGGCGGACGCTTGCGCATCGGAGCGCCGGTGGTGCCGGACGGTGTTCCCGTGTCTCGGTTCACCAGCTCCACGGCGGAGCCTTCGCGCAACTTGTCCACCCCGTCCGCCACCACGACCTCGCCCGGGGCGAGCCCCTTGGTGACCGCGATCACGCCGCGTTCCGACGGACCGGTCTCGACCACGCGCACGGACACCGTCTTTTGCGCCCCCACCACGTAGACATAGGTGCCTGCGGTGCCGCGCTGCACGGCGGCGGTCGGCACCACCGTCACCCCTTGCAACCGCTCGACGACAAGCTGGATGTTCACGAACTGATTCGGAAACAGCGCCTCGTCCTTGTTGGCAAATTCCGCGCGCAACCTCACCGTGCCCGTCGTCGGGTCGATCTGGTTGTCCACCGTCGCAAGTCTGCCGATGGCGAGTTTAGTCAACCCGTCGCGGTCGAACGCCTCCACCGCCATCGCTTCACCCGAGGCCAGGCTCTTCAACACCTTCGGTATCGCGTCCTGCGGAATGGAGAACAACACGGTGATCGGATGCAGCTGCGTGATCACGCCGATGCCGTTGGCATCGGAGGCATGGACAATGTTGCCCTGGTCCACGGCGCGCAGGCCGATGCGGCCGGCGACCGGCGCGGTGATGTGCGCATAGGCGAGCTGCAAGGCGGCGCTGGCCACCTGCGCCTCGTCCACCTTGAGCGACGCCTCATACTGGCGCACGAGGACCGCCTGCGTGTCCACCTGCTGCCCAGCCACCGAGTCCTGTTCAAGCAACGTCTGGAACCGCTTCAGGTCCACTCGGGCGTTTTCGAGCAAGGCGTTGTCCTTCGCGAGCTGGGCCTCGGCCTGAAGCTTCAACACCTCGAACGGGCGCGGATCAAGATCCGCCAGCGGGGCGCCGGCTTCAACGGTCCCGCCCTCTTCGAAAAATATCTTCTGGAGTTCGCCATCGACGCGGCTGCGCACCGTCACCGTGTAGACCGGCGTGACCGTGCCCAACGCCACGATCCTCACGTTAAGGTCCGTCGTGCGCGCCGCCTCGGCGGTCACCGGCATCGCCCCGCCCCCAAAACCGGCGCGGGTCGCCGGATGGGACGCCGGCCGCAGAAAGACCGCATAGCCAATCCCCAAAACGACGGCGATGACCAGCAGCCACTTGGTCCAAGAACGGGGGACGCGGGTCGTCGCGGCGGTCTGGGCAGCCAGGGCATGAAATTGGTTTTCTGGTTGATCGGAGAGCGAAGCCATAGGTTTGAAAAAGAGAAACTCGGCACACCTGATGCCGATCCGGGTACGGGCCGTAGCGGGTGATGTTCACCACCAACTAACAAGGCAAAAGACGTTTTTGCGAGCCACAGGTTTCTCTGTAAGCGGAAATAGGCAGCGACCGGATCAACCCAACCGGTGTGCTTGCGAGCCGGCTAAGCTCTCCCCGATAGGAATCGAGATGTGAACCCAATAAAAAGCGACTGCATCTGAGGTGACCGCCGGAAACCAGGCCAATACAGAGTCAGTCTAGGGAATAATGGAGTGTATCCAGTTACCGTTTCCGCCTGCGGCGGTGGATGGCGGCGCCGGCGAGGGCGAGCGCGCCGAAGATCGCGGCGTAGGCGGAAGGCTCGGGGATCGCCCCGACATTCCCGCTGAGTTGGATGGTGATGTCCGCCAGGGCGGCGTCCGACAGGCCGGTGGTGCTGCCCACGAGGCTGCCGAGGGTGACCGTGCCGCTGTAATCGCCCGAGGTAAGGGCATTGAAGACGATGTTGAAGGAGTTCGCGTCGCCGGCCGCCAGGCCCGCAAAACTGACCCCGGTCTGGCTGAATCCCGTCCCCGTAACGCCATAGGCGCCGCTCAGCGCATCCTGGAGGGCGCTGACCTGCTCGTTGGTGAGGGTGAGGTTCGCCGTGTAGACGCCCGCCGTGAGGCCGGTGCCGAAGTTCAGCGCGTAGTGCGTGGCGTCGGTGGAACTCAGGGTGCCGGCCCCGGAAGCCTGCGCAATCACCGGCTTGGCGAAGTCGTAGGTCGTGACGTTGATCGTCACCGTCTGGCCGGCGAGGCCCGTGTTGCCCAGCCCGCTGCCGTTGACCGCCGAGGACTGCAACCCGAGGGTGGTCGTGCCGGTGTGCAGGCCCGAGGTGGCGAACGTGCCGCCCACCGCAAGGGTGCCGCCGGCCGAGCCGCCGCCGATGATTCCACCGGTCGAGCCCGTCGCGGTGAAGCCCGAGCTCGTGCCGGTGAACCCGGTCGTGCCGAGGGTCTCCGTGTAGGTCGCGTTGACCGGCGCGGTGTTCGCGATGGTCAGGCCCGCGGTGTTCGCCACCCCGACGCGGGACTTCAGATCCACCGTCTGGCCCGATGCGGCCGAGGCCAGGTTGTAGCCCGTCTGCGAGAAGGCCGCGGTTTGCGGGCTGTTGGTCGCGTTCGAGTCGCTCGCCGTGATGTCAAAGCTGTTCACTCCGGCGGAGGCCGTGTAGGTGCCGGTGGCCGCGGATGAACCCGCCGCCGCCGTGCGGGTGCCCGAGCCGGTCACCCCGCCGAGCGTGTAGTTGAGATCGGCGGAGCCCGTGGGCGCCGTGTTCCCGATCGAAAGGTTCACCGTCTGGCTGCCGACGTGCACGCTGGACGCATTGGAGCCGAGCGACAGCGACGCCGTCGCCTTGTGCTGCGCATCCAGTTCGTTCGAGGTCAGGGTGCCATACTTGAGCGCGTAGGCGCTGTTCAGGCCGGTGACGGTGCCAAAGGTGCCGGCGAGGCTGCCGCCGCTCACCAGTTTATAAACACCCGCGGAGGTGCCCATGCCCGTCAGGTCGAGGGTGTTCGACGAGCCAAAGTCAACCGAGCCGCTGGCGGCCAGTTGCGCGCCGCCGGTCTGGTTGGCGGCCATCTTCAGCGTGCCGCCGCCTGCTCCGAAGGCCAGGCTGCCGATGCTGTTCACATGGCTTCCCATGTTCAGGGTGCCCGTCGTCGTGGCGTCACCCAGGGTCAGCGCCGAG
>CAIVDS010000032.1 GCA_903904685.1 uncultured Verrucomicrobiota bacterium | reverse complement strand
GACTTAATATAGAAAATCTCGTGTACTTGTAACCGTGTGATCCCTCGTATCGGGTGAGGGTTTGGAAATCGGCAAGACTCTCTCTTAAGTCGCCCCGTTTCCTGTCCAGCCAATGGGATCCACCTCAAAGTACGCTTAAGCGTGCCAATTTATTTGGAGCGGCCCGCTCCGATTCGTAAGCTTAGAAACCCTGCGCCACGACAACCAGGATGCTCAGTTGGTGCCCCTGGCCACTTACCTCGGTTTGGTCAGGCGCTCCGTTCGTCGTCAGGACGACATCCCGGGTGATAATCAGATCACCCGGGATGGCTCGTTAGGAACGCTGGCGAGTTTAGCCCTTGGTTCCCTCCTTGAATTTGTCGTAGGCATCCGAGGCGATGCGAGCGGCAATGGTGCCAACAATGATGGTGATCAACGTCTCAACAAGAGGGAACAGGATAAACACAACGTACCTCACAGTTTGGAATGCAGCGGGCGGCCCGCCGCTGCTCGGGAAGGCGTGGACGCTTTCGCACCCGCCGGCATTCGATCACGCGGCGAAAAGCCCTGCAGCCTCAAGAACCCGCATCGCCGCGAGCAAGTGCCGTGGGGTGTCCTTCCGGCGGCCGTTTGTTCGGACGGGACGGTCGAGGAACGGGTGACGCCAGAACCACTCCCCCGTGCGGACGACAGGGGCAACTGTCCCGCCAGCTCTCCGCCATAGGGTGGCCGCGTCTCTCAAGTTTGGCGTGCCGTGCATGTGCCGTCTCCTGCGATGTGACCTTCACAGGATGGCCAAACGCTGCCAAAACCGCCCTAGCAGCAGCCCTGCAGTAACCTTGCAGCAAGTCGGCAGATGATCGATGGCACCGAACGATCGGCGCTCCAGAGGGGCGAAAAGAAGCGTAAAACTTAACGGCGAACGACTTCGCGCGCGCAGGGAACAAAATGACAAGACACAGGAACAGCTGGCGGACGACGCTGGGGTTTCTACAGACACGGTCAGGCGAGCGGAGCAGGGTACAAGAATCAGCTATGATTATGCGCAACAAATTCTTCAAGACTTAAAAATCGAAGGCAAAGAAATCATTGTGTGGGATTCGGCACGAGAGACGGCAACCGCCGCAATTTCAGAGCAATCAAAAGAATCTCAGAAAGATAATTTTCTCGATCGCATAATCGATATTCCCAAGACCCAGACGTCGGAGGACAGCCGATTTCTTTACAACTCCGATCGCCTAGAGTTCGTCGGTCGAGAGACCGCCATAGCTGATCTCCAGAGGTTTTGTGATCGTCCAGAACTCTTTTGCTGGTGGTATATCATTGGCCCAGGTGGCATAGGAAAGTCGCGACTAGCCTTTCATTTCTGCCGAATGCTGGAGGACGAAGGCAACTGGAAGGCAGGCTTCCTCTACATCACCGATAATCAGCAAAAGATCGGGGAGAAGGACATCGAAGAGAGCCTCATGCCCTGGGAAACCTGTCAACCAGCGAAGCCGACACTAATCGTCGTCGACTACGTGGCCACGCGCGCTCGCTTCCTGGGAAAGTTGGTCCATCGCCTGGCTAAGCGTGCCGAAATGACCCCCCTTTTACACCCCGTGCGCTTACTCCTAGTCGAGCGCGATGCCGAAGGAATTTGGAAGGAGGATTTCGGCAAGCGGCATGATCATGTCGTCCGTTCATTCCAAGTCACGTCCTGCCATGCTGATGCACCACTCGTTCTGCAACGGTTAGACAATGATTCTCTATGGGACATTATCCAGAAGATGTCCGGCGCCGAAAGCAAGGATAAGCAGCATTTGCTTGAACAGCTGGCGTCAATCGATCCCCAAACACGACCGCTGTTCGCTGCGCTTGTTGGAGACGCGGTGAGACGTACAGGATCAGTGCGGCGCTTGGATCAAGACGCCTTGCTCGGCGACGTCCTTAAACACGCGGAAGAGGAATTCTGGACGCCCGCGGGTATTACCGATGCCGATAAGGTCTGGCTGTGTCTGGTCACGATGACTGGAGGAGCCTTCGCGTCTTGGTTGGAAGATCCGAATTTGGCTTCAGTGTTTTTTTCTTGCGAGCCTCCAGCCGTCAATGATCGGATGCTTATGCGCCGCTATCGGGTCATGACCGGCCAGCGACCAGAACCATATGCTGGTGTGGCCGAGTTTAGGCCTTTACAGCCAGATATTTTAGGAGAGTTTTTTGTCTTGAGGTTCCTTACCGACAACGACAATCTGGCGTGGTTTAAGCAGCTTTCCCTTTGTCTCAACGCAGCATGGGAAAAAAGACCGACATACGTCGCTGAAT
>CAIVDS010000031.1 GCA_903904685.1 uncultured Verrucomicrobiota bacterium | reverse complement strand
TCAAGCAGGGTGAGGAGATCCAGGTCATGATCATCGAAGTGAACCGCGAGAAAGAGCGCGTTTCCCTCGGTCTCAAGCAGACCACCAAGAATCCTTGGGACGAGATCGAGCACAAGTTCCCGGTCGGCGCGAAGGTTCACGGCAAGGTCGTCAACCTCGTTCCGTATGGCGCATTCATCGAAATCGAGCCCGGCGTCGAAGGTCTTGTGCACATCACCGAGATGTCCTGGACCAAGCGCATCTCCAAGCCCTCCGAGCTTCTCAAGGTCGGCCAGGAACTGGACGCGGTTGTTCTCGGCATCCAAAAGGACGACCAGAAGATCTCGCTCGGTCTCCGCCAGCTCGAACCTAACCCGTGGGAAATGGTCCGCCACAACTATCCGCAGGGCGCCCGCGTCCGCGGTAAGGTGCGCAACATGACCACCTATGGCGCCTTCATCGAACTCGAAGAGGGAATCGACGGTATGGTTCATGTCTCCGACATGAGCTGGACCCGCAAGGTCAACCATCCTTCCGAAGTCCTCAAGAAGGGCGACGAAGTGGACGCCATCGTGCTCGATGTTGATGCTTCCCAGCAGCGCATCAGTCTCGGCATGAAACAGCTCGCTATCGATCCATGGACCGACATCGACAGCTTCTTCAAGATCGGTGATGTCGTCACCGGCACTGTCTCAAAGATCACCTCCTTCGGCGCCTTCGTGGAGCTCAAGGATGGCATCGACGGTCTCGTTCACATCTCGCAAATCAGCGAGGAACGCATCGAGAAGGTGAAGGATGTGCTTAAGCCCGGTCAGGAAGTCACCGCCCGCGTGATCAAGATCGACCGTGAAGAGCGTCGTCTTGGTCTCTCGGTCAAGGCTGCCAACTATTCCGAACAGCAACTCGCTGCCGAGACTGCCTCGTTCGAATCGCTCAGCCGCGACAGCTCCGGCGACATGATGAACCTTGGCGACATCCTCGATGCCGCCTCGGACAAGAAGGACTAACCCCCTTCGGGCATCATCAGCCTAGTCACCCGACTTAAAACCAATCGCCCGGCTTCAAGCCGGGCGATTTTTTGTGCCTGCCTCTAGGGACGTGGTATCAATCGCCGATGGTTATAGCACAACCCGTTTTCGATGTGGTCGGGGTGCAATTGTTGGGCATCCAGTCTTCAAGCGTTTCAAGTAACCAGCAGTCCGACGAACCCGTCCCTCCATTCTGGAAGATCGATGCGAAGACGATTTTTTTTCCACTTCCATGTTTGAAACGGCATTTCGCCCTGGCGCGAAATGATGCGGATTTCCCTAGGTTCGGCATCGAAAGGAAGTTCGAGCCAGCCGGTGTCAAATGGAATCAAGGCCAGCCGCGAAGTCCCAAAGATACTTTGTTGGTCCTGGGAAATAAGTGCCCAGCGTCCGGACCACCGGACATGGCGCCCTTCGCCCAGATCAACGGAGGGGCCTTCCCCTTCCTTCAGAATCAGGGAGACAAGCCGCGTTTTCTCCTCCCATGTTTCAAGGCGTCCCCAGTTGCGAATGCGCGGGAGCACCCCCTGCGCTCCTTTGTCGGTATTCAGCCAGAGCGGCGCCCATCCTCGCGTGTGGCGCTGCCAGCGGGAGATCGCCAGCCTGCGGCAGATGAAACGCTCGGGAACGGGCGACCCATCCGGCATGTGCACCGGGAGCACGGAACCGCTGCTGCCGATGATCGCCGTATTCATGACGATGGCCTCATCTTGGTGCCAGTCGTAGCCGCTTGAAGCCATGACGGCGAAGCCTTGCAGCCCGGCCAGCGAAGCCCAGATGCTCCACTCGCCGTGCCCGGCGGCTTCCATCTCCGCGCAATCGCCCACGTCGTCCAGTGCGACCATATCGATGAGTGGTTTCAACAGAGGGGAAATGCCATAATATTGGATGGTGACCTGCGGATTGATCTCACGGGCGGCCTCGACCACGATTTTCATGAGGGCCTCGCAGCAGCGCTCTCCTCTCATCGCGGGGTTGCGCGGCGACGCAACATCGGGTGGCGGCATGCCATAGGCGAAGTCGAGCTTCAGGATGGCTGGCTCCAGCAGATACATCACGCGTTGCGTTCTTTCGCGCAGAAAAGAGCGCGTTTTTTCTGAACTCGGATCGGGGAAAAAATACCAAGGGTCTGCCGAATGGATATCCATCGACCATTTTGCGCGGCGGGGAACGCCGTCTGAGCCGCAAAGAAGATCGTCGGGGCCGAGCCCGAATTCCTTCGGTTTCATGATCCAGCCCAGCGACTGCCATGCTCCCACTTGGAGCCCCTTGCTCTTCATGTCGGACACGTCGCTGGAAAAATTTTGGAATCGTCCTGTATTGACGACGCCGCTGCTCGACCATGTTTCCCATCCGTCGTCGAGGACGAGCCGTTGCACGCCGAAATCGGAAATCGCCCGGCGCGCAATTTCCGGGAGATCGAACCGCTTGAGCCTGAAATCCCCCCAACTGTTCCAGACCGATTTTTGATGATGGCTTGTTTCAGTCTGGGGCCGTTCGGGCGCGCCGAAAAAACGTCGGTAGGCTTCCCATGCTGAATCGGCCCAAGCCAGACGGAACGGGAGTTCCCAGCGGCGGATCAACGCCGCTGGCGCACCCCACAAGTCTTCCCGAAACAAAAGTTCGATCATCGCGCAGGAAGATCGGATGCGCCACGTCATGGCCCCGTCGGGAATGCTGCCGCTTCCAAGCGTGACCCAACCCGCGCTGCTTCCCATAGCCCCGGCAAAGAGAGGCCGGGGATAAGCGGCGGCATAAGGGGTTCCCATCGAAGGCCCGAAATTCCCCAGCGGAATCGAGGCATGGCCGAAATCCCATTTCCGGAAAAAGCTTTGCACGGGCGCGCCCTTCGCGCTCGGGATGCAGTAACCTTCGGCACGCCAATCGGGCCACAGTGGATGCTCCAGCGTGCAGGCCATATGGCTCTCCTCGACCGTCAGCGGCTTGGCACCATAATGAAGTGCGACCAGCGGCCGGGGTGGGCCGGACCAGTGTAATTCCAAGGAGGTGAATTCGAGCAACGGAGCAGCGATCCGACAACAGAGTTCTCCTTCGGTGACGCCGTCCCATTTCAATTGCAGACGCCATGAGCCAGCATCCATTGTTTCCACCTTCATCACCTGTCCGGGCACGCCTTTTCTTTTCCCGTCGGCATCGAGAACCACCAGGGAAGGCAGCAGTGAACCGGCCCAGATGTCTTGTCCTTCCCTGTCCTTGAGGATGGCGAAATCGCGTTCGACATCCCACTGCAACTGGTGGCCGGCGTCTTCTGCCTGAAGAATGCTATTCATTCGGGCAGTTTAAGACTTTCGTTCCGAAGAGAGCAAACCACTGTCATCCACGTGAGATTTTAACCACCCAAAGTTGGTGTTTTCCTATAAGGTAAATGCCATCCATAATGCATCGTATCAGCGGTTCCAGTGGGCCTTCACGTATTCCCGATATTGGTCGAGCATGGGGGCGGTGATGTTGGGGGGAAGGTGATTGCCGACGGCGAGCATCACGCCTCGGCACGTGCGGGCCAGCTCCAGCGTGCGGTCAAGGGCGGCGCGGACCGTTTCCCAGCTGCCGAACGTGAGGTCGCGGCAATCGACGGCGCTGCCCACGAGCACGGTTGTTTGGCCGAAGCGCGCGACCATTTCAGAAAAATCCATTACGGGCTCGAAGATCAGCCCGTCGGCGCCGGCGGCCACAATGTCGCCCGCGAATTCACGGAAGTCGCCGTCGGAGCAAAACAGAACTTTCTTGCCGGCGGCGTGCAGCGGTTTCCACAGCTCGGCATAGCGCGGAATGATGACCTCGCGGTAAATCTCCGGATGCATGAACGCGCCTACGGTCCACACAAAGTCGTCGTGCTGGATGATCGCCTCGGCGCTCGTTTGCGCCCACGCTTCCATGTGGAATTTTGTGCGTTTGAAAAAGCTGTCGAAGACGCATTCCATCTTGTCGCGATCGGCGGCGGCCTCGAGCAGCATGTCCCAGCCGAAGGCCTGAATCGCACCCGAAACGATGGTCTTGTAATAGCCGCCGGGGCAAAGCTGGTCGGGAAAATCCCGGCGCATCCGCTGCAGCCACGCCTCGTAGGCGGCGACTTGTTCCGACATGGTGGGCAGTCCGTATTCCTTGACCGCGTCGAATTCCCAAACCTCTTCGGGTGCTTCGAACGGGCAGTGGTTCGGCTTGTGAAAATCGCTGCCGTCGGAGGCGTATTCCGCGTGACCCATGTCGGTGCAACGGCCCCACTTCCCCCATTCGGAGCGCAGGCCGTCCTGTGTCGTCCATATGAAATCGATGCCCCAGTGCGCGTAGAGGTCGCGCAGGCTCGCCGGAGTGTCGGGGTTGAAAGGGTCGTCGTTGCGGCGCAGTCCGGCCTGATGGTATTCGAGGCTGTATTCCGTGTGCGCGAAGCGCGCCACTGGTTTCATCGCGAGAGTGTCGAGGACGAGTTGGCGGCTCATGTTGGATGTGTTTAGGCGAGCAAACTCAGACCGCATCACCGCGCAAGAGCTGGTGCTTGCGCTGCAACTGTAAATCAAGTTTCCTATCAGTAACTACACGCTCGTTGATCATGAGGTGAAATTACATATCAGGAGATTGGAAATGTCAGAATGCAAGGACTGACCCCATACCGGAGCTGACGCTCTTCCAACCATAACAAATACCCCGACCCTATGACATCACCACTTACCGGCAGAGAGCGCGTCAACCGCGCGATGGAACGTAAAGACCAGGATCGTGTTCCGAGGTGCGAGTCATTTTGGAACGAAACCATTCTCCGGTGGGAAAAAGAGGGATTGTTCGGCGGGCAAAATGCCGTGCTGGAGCTTTTGGATACGGATTTCCACGGATTAAACTGGCTCTGGCCGCAGGTTTTCCCCGGACAGAATGAAGTCTTGGAAGAAGAGGCCGAGACCCGCGTAACCCGCGACGGCCAGGGTAAAGTCGTCCGATATTGGAAAGCAAAAAGTGGGACGCCGGAGCATCTCGGGTTCGGTTGTGAAACCCGGGCCATCTGGGAGGAAACCTACAAGCCGGCCCTGCTCGACACCGGACTGCAGGTTGATCCTAGCGCGATCGTCCGTTCTTATCAGGCCGGACGGAAGAGAGGCCGCTGGTGCCATCTCACCTCGGTCGAGTCGTTTGAAGAAACCCGGAGCATGCTGGGGGATGAAATTACCATGATGGCGATGGCCGAGGATCCCGAATGGATTCAGGATGTCTCCGTCACGTTCACCGACCAGGTGCTCCGCAACTTCGATGCCGTCATGGCGACGGGCATTCAGCCCGATGGCCTGTGGATCTACGGAGACATGGCGTTCAACCACGCCACAATGTGTTCGCCCGCCATGTATCAGGAACTCATCTGGCCCGATCACAAGCGACTCGCCGACTGGGCCCACTCGCACAGGATGAAGTTTATTTATCACACAGACGGCGATGTGAACGGCGTGCTCGATCTCTACGCGAAGGCCGGGTTCGACTGTCTCCAGCCGCTTGAATCAAAAGCCAACATGGACATCCGCAAGCTGGCGCCTGTTTACGGAGATCGATTCACGTTCTTCGGCAATATCGACGTTATGAAGATGATCCCCAATGATCTGGATTTGATCGAGCAGGAGATTGCCTCAAAATTCTCTGCAGGCATGGAGCGTCGCGGGTATATCTACCATTCCGATCACTCGGTCCCGCCCCAAGTCTCGTGGGAAACCTATCAGGCCATCATCAGGATGGTGGACAAGCACGGGCGATACTAGAAGCATCGCAAAAACATTTAGGGGCCGACTAAACGCGATTGTAAATCTGGCGGGCGTTCAGCCGGTCAACACAAATGTCGGCTAATTCCTCGTTGGCTAATCCGGCTACCCGGAAATTGGTAAAGTCAGCCGGAGGAGGGGCTCTGCCGGCGCAGCAGCTCTTTTCCTTCTTGCGCCATCCGCCCGGCGTTGCGCTCATAACCTTTTCACATGATCGTTCCAGAAACCTTTTCCCATATCGAGAACCTCAAAAAGCGCGCCGGGCACTTATGGAGGTTTCTTTGACTGCGATCAAAAGCAGCGTGAAATAGAGGCTCTCGACGCCGCGATGGGCGACCCGTCCTTCTGGGACAACAACGAGCGCGCCCAAAAACACATCGCGAAGGTTAATACCCTGAAGCGCTCCGTCCTTCCAGTCGTCGCCTTCAAAAAACGTGTGGACGATCTCGATGTCATGATCGAGCTCATCGACATGGCGTCCGAAGCCGAGAAGGAGGATTATGCCAAGGAGCTGGCGACCCAGGTCGAAGCGATGCTCCCCGAGCTCGACCAGATCGAGATCGGCGCGTTTCTCACCGGCCAGTTCGACCGCAACAACGCTATCTTCTCCATCCAGGCCGGCGCTGGTGGCACCGAGTCTAACGACTGGGCCGACCTCCTCTTCCGCATGTATTCGCGCTGGGCCGAGCGCCGCGGGTTTGCGACCGAGCTCATGGATGTGCAGCCCGGCGACACCGCTGGCATTTCCAAGGCCACCATTCTTATCAAGGGCGAAAATGCCTACGGCTACTGCAAAGCTGAGCGCGGCGTTCATCGTCTCGTGCGCATCAGCCCTTTTGACTCCAATGCCCGCCGTCACACTTCGTTTTGTGCTGTGGACGTGATCGCCGAGGTTACCGACGAAATCAAAATTGAGATTCCAGAAAGCGAGCTGCGTATCGATGTCTATCGCTCCTCCGGCAAGGGTGGCCAGGGCGTCAACACCACTGACTCCGCCGTGCGCATCACGCACGTCCCGACCGGCACCGTGGTGGTCTGCCAAAACGAGCGTTCACAGATCAAAAACAAGGCCGCCGCCATGAACGTGTTGAAGGCCCGCCTCTACGAAAAGAAGCAGGACGAACAGCGCGCCGAGATGGACAAATTCTACGGCGACAAAGGTGAAATTGGCTTCGGCGCGCAGATCCGCAGCTACGTGCTCCAACCCTACCAGATGGTGAAGGACCTGCGCACCGGTGTCAGCACGAGCGACACGCAGGGCGTGCTCGACGGGGACATCGACCGCTTCATCACTGGCTGGCTCCGCGCCGGCTGCCCGCGCCACCGCAACAAGGACATTCAGGTGGACGACGAGTAATGGTTCTCCTCTGTTTGAGTCAGGGAAGGAGAACGAGTAGAGAACCCACCACGATTTCATCGCCATGCCCGACCTCGCCTACGACCAGCTTCAGTCCGCCTTTGCCGCTACGTCATTGTTCGAGGACAAGTCGTGGCAACTGTCGCCCGAGGCGTGGGCGCTTTCTCCCGAACAGGTCGCCGAGTTGGAGGCCATCGGCACGGCTTGCTTTGAGTATCATCAGGCGTTGGAAACGCTCTATTTGCGGTCGGCCGCTGGCAAAAATCTGCTGCGTAACAAGCCGCTGCTCGCGCCCTGGGTCGCCGATTATTTGGATCGCGGCAAACCCACGCATCTCGTCGTCCATGCCCGCGACCCCAAAAACCGCGGCGTTTTCCCCACCGTCTTGCGTCCCGATCTTCTGCTCACCGACGACGGCTTCGTGATGACCGAGCTCGACTCGGTGCCAGGCGGCATCGGGCTCACCGCGTTTCTCAACCGCCTTTACGCTGACAACGGTTCCGTGCTCGGTGCGGGTGATGCGATGATACGCAACTTTTATGAATCGCTCGCCGCGCTGCGCCACGATATCCGCAATCCGCTGATCGCGCTCGTTGTCTCGGACGAAGCGGCCACTTACCGTCCCGAGATGCGCTGGCTCGCCGAGCAACTGCAGCGGCTGGGTAAACGCGTGTTCTGTCTCGAGCCGGATGATATTTTCCCCCTCGGCTCGTCGCTCTGCTTTGATGTCGATGGCAATCCGGAGAAGATCGACATCATCTACCGGTTTTTCGAATTGTTCGATCTGGCCAACATTTCGACCGCGCACTTTTATTTCGAGGCGTGGGCGGCGGGAGAAGTGACCATCGTTCCTCCTATGAGGCCGTATCAGGAGGAAAAAATGGGGCTCGCCCTTTTCCATCATCACTTGCTGCAGGACTATTGGGCCGAGGCGTTAAGCGGGCGTTCACTCAAGCTGCTTCGTTCGCTCATTCCTCCTTCGTGGGTGATTGATCCTGTGCCGCTACCTCCTGGTGCTGTGCTCGATGGTCCGCAGGTGGGAGGGCGGTCGCTTACTGATTGGAGGCAGTTGGCGGGGGCATCTCAAAAGGAACGCGATCTCATCATTAAAATCTCCGGCTATCATGAAAGCGCCTGGGGAGCGCGCAGCGTGATTTTGGGCAGTGATTGCTCGCGTGACGAGTGGCAGGACGGAGTCGAGTTGGCTGTCGAGGATGCGTCCCATAATCCGCACATTATTCAGGAATTCAAAAAACCGCGCCGTGCAAAGCACCGGGTTTACGATCACGCCCAACAGGTGCGCGAGGTGGACGGGCGGTTGCGACTCTGCCCGTATTATTTTGTGAAAGAGGGGAAAACGATGCTCAGCGGCGCACTGGCGACTTTTTGCCCCCCTGACAAAAAGATCATCCACGGCATGCAGGACGCGGCGCTTTTACCGTGCCGCATCGTGGCAGCGGTTGCCGGCTAGGTGTTTCCACGACTGACGGCTTGTCATTTAGGGCTTATACCCTAGAAAAGCCGATGTGCGTAATACCTTTCTTACCGGTTTCTGTTCTTACAAACGTGGACTTAGCAGCAGCGTATTTGGGATGGTTGTGCTGCTGCTTGTCATCGTGATTTCAAGGGCAGCTGGTGCCGTGACGACTGCGGTGCCGGACATTGCCGCGCTGCGGGCGCAGGTGGAACAGGGAGATCCGGATGCCCTCAACGCTTTGGGCACCGCCTACGTGACCGGACGCGGCGTGACCCAGAACTATGGAGAGGCCGCCCGGCTTTATGCCCTCGCGGCGGAGAAGGGCAGTGCGGTCGCTCAATTCAACCTCGGCACCATGGCGGAAGCCGGTCAAGGCCAGCCGGTCGATTTGGCTGTTGCGCTCACATTTTATCTCAAGGCGGCGCAACAAGGTTACGCTCCTGCGCAATTCAACGTCGGCAATCTTTATTCTAACGGTATCGGCGTGAAAGAGGATTTGATGGAGGCCGCGGTGTGGTTCCGGCAAGCCGCCGATCAAAAGCTGCCCGAGGCTCAATACAACCTGGCGCTTGCCTACGAGTTGGGCCGGGGTCTGGCCCGCGACGATGCGCAGGCTGTGCGCTGGTATCGTCTGGCGGCCGATCAGCGGTATCCGCTTGCGTGTTACAATCTCGGCCTCATGTCGGAGGAGGGAAGGGGAGTGGAGCGCAACGACGCCCAGGCGGCGGCACTTTACCGCACGGCGGCGGAGCAAAATTACGGGCCGGCGCAAAACAATCTCGGCATTATGATCGCCGAAGGCCGGGGTGACCTTAACCCCGATCTGGCCGAGTCATATGCTTGGCTGTCCCTTGCCGTCGAAAATGGCGCCAAACCTGCCGCCCGCGATATTATCAGTCGTCGTCTGACTGAGGTTCAGATGGCTGATGCCCGCGTCAAACTCGTCACCTTGCGCAATAGGCTAGGCCTGCCGATATCTAACGCCGTCGCGGCGGCCCCCATGGTTTCAGTCCCATTGCCCGTGTCTGCGGCCGTTTCTTCCGCGCCTACTTCTGATTCGGCGCTGGCTGGACGCATTGTCCAATTAGAGGCCGATGTCGCTTCGGCACGGGCGGCCAACGAGCAGTTGCTGGACGATTCCCGTCGGCTCGCTCATGAGAAATCAACATTGGAGAAAAAGCTGGCGGAGAAGTCCGCTCAGTCCACCCCGGTCGGGGACGATCTCGCGGGTCAACTTCAGTCCGCCCGCGATGCCGTCGCGAGACTTACGGCTGAAAATCTTCAGCTAAAATCGGCCTCCGCTCCGTCGGCCTCCACAGTTGCCGATGTCGCCGTCGGTGGCGACTCCGCGAAACTCAGACAGGCATTGGCCGATACCGAGGCGCGCCTGCGCAGCCTTGGCGAGGACAACAAACGGCTTAACAACGAGGTGAAGCGGTCCATTTTTGAGATGGGCAGTTTGCGGCACGAACTGGACACGCTCCGCTCCCGCAGTGATGGGCAACCGTCCGATGTGGCTTCCGCCGTGGCGTCCAAGCGCATCGCTGATCTTGAGCAAAGTGTGGCCGCCTTGCGCGCCGCCAACGATAAGCTCGTGGCCGATGCCAAGAATCTCGCCGGCGCGGCGGCCCCGGATTCCGATACACCGCGTCTCAAGCGGGAGCTGGCCGATCTGCAGGTTGCCAACGAACGCCTTTCTGCTCGCTTGGAAGAGGCACGCACGGTGGTGGCGCAAGGCAAGGATTCGGATCCCAAGACGCAGGAGTTGAAAAAACGTTTGGAAGAAACATCGGACGAGCTCGCCAAGGCCCGCGTGCAGCTTGCCGCAGTCGTGATGCCCGCGGCTGACAACCAGCAACTGGCCGCGCTCACCAAGCAGGTCGAGCAGGCTCAAGTTGAGAAACGGCAACTAAGCGATGAGCTCGCTGCTTCCTGGAAGGAAACCGAGAACCTCAAGGCCTCGCTAAAGACCCAGCTTGCCGATGCCACCCAGCGCGCGGCCAGCGCCCCGACGTCACAAGATGCGGCCAGCGAGCTTGCCACCCTCCGCGCAGCAGTATCGAAGGCCGAGGCGGATCGCGCTGCCTTGCAATCCAAACTGGACCAGGCAGCCGACAATCTTAATGCCGCTCAGCGTGCCCAGCATCTTGCCGAATCCGAGGTTGCCTCACTGAAAGCCGCTTCATCGAGTCGCGACCAGATCAATGCCGATCTTAGGGCCAGTCAGGAGCAACTCACTTCTGATAATGCTCGGCTGGCTGCAGCGGCCCGTGTCCAAGGCGATAATGTCTTAACTCTCCGTGCCCAGCTCGCCACCGCCGAACAAAATCTGGCCGCCGCACGCAAACAAGCCGAGGATCAGACCGCCTCGGTGCAACAAACAGCCGGTGAAAAAACCGCGTTGCAGGCGGCCATCGACCGACTCACCACCGACAACCAACGGCTTGCCGAAGCCGCCGCCAAGCCCTCGGCCGACGTTGAGCGTTTCACCAAGCAAGTGGCCGATCTGCAAAGTGCTTTGCTTACCGCCAAGATTGCCCATAAAGCGGAGCAGACTCGGGCAAATCAGCTGGCGTCCCAGCTTGATGAGGCGAATAAGACGATCGCTTCCAACCAACAGGCGATTGATGGGTTGAACGGGAAAATCACGGAACTCGGAAATGCGTTGTCCATCGCAAAGGACAGCGCGACGGAAGCGGCCAAAAAATACACGGCGGATATCGGCGCCGCCGATCAGCAGGCAACTGCCCAACGCAGCGCGTTGCAGGCGGCCATCGACCAGCTTACGGTTGAGAACAAACGTCTGGCCGAGTCGGTGAAACCAAAACCCGACGAAGAAAAACTCAGCAAGCAGATAGCCGATCTCCAAGGCGCGCTGGCCTTCTCGACCACGCAACAGCAGACCCAGCAGACCAAGGTTGATCAATTGGCCGCCCAGCTCGCTGCGACCGAGAAGCAACTCGTTGAGGCCAGTGGAAGGGCGACCACCGAGAAAAGCACTCTTCAGAATTTGATCGCCCAACTCACGCGTGATAACAAACGCCTCGCGGAGGAGGCCGGCCAACCGAAGGATGACGTGGCGCGTTTGACCGCACAAGTTGACGAGTTGAAAAGCGCGATGGCCACTGCGGCCACCGAGCGTCAGATCGAGCAGACCAAGGCTGGCGAGACAGCCGTCCAGCTTGCGGACGCTCAGAAGAAACTGGCCGAAGCCAATGGACAGGCCGTCACCGAAAAGAGCACATTGCAAAGGCTCATCGACCAACTGGCCGGCTACAATCAGCGCCTGACGCAGGAGTCCACGCAAGCTAAGGCGGATGCCGAGCGGTTGGGCAAGCAGGTTGACGAGTTGAAAAATGCGGCGAGTGCGGCTGCGACCGAGCAACAAGCCCAGCAGTCCAAGGCCGAACAGTTTGCGGCCCAGCTTGCCGCCACGACTAAAACCCTTGAGGCCAAGCAGCAGTCGCTGGACACGGTTAACGCCAAAATTGAAGACCTCAACAAGGCGGTCGCCGAGGGTCAGAAGAGTGCCGAGGAAGCCGCCCGTTTGCGCAACGTTAGCGAGGCGCTCAAGCTGGATATGAATACCCTGCAATCCACGCTCAAGGCCGACCGCGAAAAAAGTGCAGCCGAATTGGAGACGGTCAACGCCCAGTTGAAGCGTGTGCGCGACGCCAATCGCGCCTTGGCCGATGCGAACAAGGCGCTGATCAATGCTCAGGCCAACCAATAATTATTGACCCTCCCTTGATGAGGGCATGGCAAGGGCGTCGGCATAAAAAAGCCGCACGTTAAAGTGCGGCCTTTTATGGGAGAAACCCGGTAGGATTTAGCTGAGCGTCACGCCCTTGGCTTTGGCGGCGCGGACGAGGGCGTCGGCCATATCGGAGGGCGTGGTGGCGATTTCAATACCGCACTCTTTAAAGACGGCGATTTTGGCGGCGGCGGTGTCCTCGGCCCCGCCGACGATGGCCCCGGCGTGGCCCATGCGGCGACCGGCGGGAGCGGTGGCCCCGGCGATGAAACCGGCGACGGGTTTTTTGCAGTTGGCCTTGATCCAGCGGGCGGCCTCGACCTCGGCGTTGCCGCCGATCTCACCGATAAGAATGATGCCATGCGTCTCGGGATCTGCGTTAAAGAGCTTGATGACATCGAGGTGGCTGGTGCCGTTGACGGGGTCGCCGCCGATGCCGACGCAGGTAGTCTGGCCGATATTCTTGACGGTGAGCTGATACACCGCCTCGTAGGTGAGGGTGCCGGAGCGGGAGACGACCCCGACATGGCCTTTTTTGTGAATGTAGCCCGGGGAAATGCCGATGCGGCAACCACCCTTGGAATTTTCGCCAATGCCGGGGGTGACGATACCGGGGCAATTCGGACCGAGGAGGCGGGTTTTCCGTCCCTGCATGGCTTGTTTGACGCGGACCATGTCGCGCACGGGAATCCCCTCGGTGATAGCGACGACGAGATCGAGATCGGCGTCAACGGCTTCAAGTATGGCATCACCTGCGAAAGGCGGCGGCACGAAGACGACGGATACGGTCGCGCCGGTGGCGGCGACTGCTTCGCGAACGGTGTTGAAAATGGGAACCCTGTAGGTGCTATACTCGAAGGTGAGTCCACCTTTGCCGGGAGTGACGCCGGCGACGAGGCCGCTGCCGTAATCGAGGGAGAGTTTGGCGTGGCGACCACCGAAATCTCCGGTGATGCCCTGCACGATGAACTTGGTGTTGGGTTGAACGAGAATACTCATTTTTTTAAATGTCGAGGTGGAGGGGCGAAGGCTTAAGCCACCAGTTTGACGATCTTCTGCGCGGCGTCGGCCATGGTGTCGCCGTTCACGATGGTCAGACCGGAGTCGGCAAGGGCTTGTTTGCCCATCGCGACGTTGTTGCCCTCAAGGCGGACGACGAGGGGGATGGAGAGGCCGACTTCCTTCACGGCGGCGACGATGCCGGTGGCGATCACATTGCAGTCCATGATGCCGCCGAAAATATTGACGAAGATACCTTTTACCTTGGGGTCGCCGAGAATGATCTTAAAGGCCGCAACGACCTGATCCTTGGAGGCGCCGCCGCCAACGTCGAGGAAGTTGGCGGGGTTGCCGCCAAAGTGCTTGATGATGTCCATCGTGCTCATGGCGAGGCCGGCGCCGTTGACGAGACAGGCGATGTTACCGTCGAGCGCGATGTAGGAGAGGTTGAACTTGGAGGCTTCGATTTCCTTGGAGTCCTCCTCGGCGAGGTCGCGGAGCGCGGTGATTTCGGGGTGGCGGTAGAGGGCGTTGGCGTCGAAGGAGACCTTGGCGTCGAGAGCCAGAACTTGGTCATCGGGAGTGGTGATCATCGGGTTGACCTCGACCATGGCGGCGTCGGTTTCCCAATACATACGGTAAAGGTTCTTGATGAGTTTGGTGGCGTTTTTCCCCTCGGTAGGAGTCAGCTCCAAGGCATAGATGAGCTGGCGGATCTGGTAGTCGCCGAGGCCGTAGGCTGGGTCGATGTGGACCTTGAAGATTTTCTCAGGCGTGTCGTGGGCGACCTTTTCGATTTCAACGCCGCCTTCGGTGGAGGCGACGATGACGGGGCGAGAGGTGGCCCGGTCAAGAAGGATGGCGAGATAGTATTCCTTTTTGATGTCGCTAGCCTGAGTGAAATACACCGTCTGGACTTTGCGGCCGTCGGGGCCGGTCTGGATGGTGACGAGGGTGTTGCCCAGCATTTTTCCCGCGACGATCTTGGCGTCGTTTTTTGTTTTGCAGAACTTGACGCCTCCCTTGAAGCCGTCGGTGAAGGTGCCCTTGCCGCGTCCGCCGGCATGGATCTGGGATTTGACGACAATGGCGGCGTCGGCGAGTTGGCCGAGGGCGGCGTCAAACTCTTCGGCTGATTTTGCGGCGGCACCCTTGGGCACGGGAACGCCGAATTTTTCGAAAAGGGCTTTGGCCTGATACTCGTGAATGTTCATTAGAGATTAATAGAGGTTAAGAATTGCCACAATCATAAGGGTAATGGCACGCCAAAACCGCAGAATATTGCGATGTAGGCCGCACTGCGTGTGGAGTTGCATTCAACTTATGCGGTGCCAAAACTGGCCGCCATGCACTCGCATGAGGTTTTAAAATTGGTCTTAAAGCAGACCGGCGCGAAAAAAATCGCCGCAGACATGAACCTTTCTCTGTCGATGATCTATAAATGGACTGAACCGTCGGAAGAAAATGGGATGGCTGCCGGCAGTGGGGCGAACAATCCGCTCGATCGGATCGAGCAGCTCATCCGTAGCAGCCATGATCGCAGAATCGCGCAATGGGTGTGCGAGCGGGCTGGCGGCTTTTTCATTGCGAATACAGAATCGGCCCCGGCAGCATCCTCGATTTTCCCTGCAGCCAACCATATTATCCAGGAGTTTGCCGACATGCTTGGGGTGATTGCCGCGGCTGCGGCCGACAGTAAGATTACCAAGGAGGAGGCACGGCAGATTCGCCGCCGTTGGGAGGATCTAAAAAGTGTGACCGAAGGCTTCGTACGCGCCTCCGAAAATGGCAATTTTTCAGCAATCAAGAGAGAGGCCGAAGCACCTAATTTGTAAGCTCGGTCAGTTGTTTTTCGATCGGGTAGCTCAATTTGGAGACAACGTCTAAAGTGTGACTTAAGTGTATCGCATGAAAATACATCATGCCCGATGCACCGGCATGCTGATTTATCTTAGGACAATATTCATGTGAGAGCGCTTCCCCTTCCTGCCGAATGACATGACAAATCAATGTTCAAAGTCTTTTCTTTACGCACTATATGAAGGGGGTGTATCAGGAGACGATTGAAGGACTGCATGATCCGATGAATATTCCAACCTCTCCCTATCCCCGTAGTAAACTAATCAAAGGCATTCGGTGGTTGACCGAACCGATCCGTTATCCCGGCAGCAACGGCGATGCATGGTCCTGTACTTGGGCGGATGACGGTCATATTTACAGTACGGCGGACGACTGCACCGGCATCGAAAATAGCAACAACAGCAACCTCGCCCTGTTTCGCATCGAAGGCGAATCGCCGACCCACCGGATCAACCTCGTCAATCCGATGGATCCTTACGGCGGGATATGCTACCATGACAGGAGTGACACGTGGAAGGCCAACGGCTTGATCTGTATTGACGGCGTGCTTTACATGTCGGTCAGCCAGCATTCGAGTGCCTTTGAGTATGGCGATCTGATTCAGCGCACCTACGACGCTTCGATCATCAAGAGCACCGATCACGGCAAAACCTGGTCGCCCAAAACCCGCGACCCGATGTTTCCCAGTCCGCGTTTTTCCACGCCGTACTTCGTGCAGTTCGGGAAGAATTATGAGGGGGCAATGGACGAATACATCTACGCAGTAGGCGGCACCTCATGGAACAACGGCAACTATCTGACGCTCGGCCGCGTGCCACGAAACCTCATCGGCAATCTCCGGGCCGGCGATTGGGAAATGTTCGACGGCTTTGATGCGCAAGCCAATCCCAAGTGGTGGCAGTATCAACCCAACGCACAATGGCGGCAAGAACAGCCGATCTTCAAATTTCGAAACTGTACCAGCATGACCGGCATGCATTATGTGCCGGCCATCGATCGGTTCCTCTTGCCGGAATGGGCCTATGTGGATCTCGATTCCGCCGATCCCTGGCGGCAGACTTTCTTTCATTTGTATGAGGCGCCCAAACCGTGGGGGCCGTGGTCGCTGGTGCATGTCGAGGAGGATTTTGGCAAAGCTTGGTATAACCCGTCGCTGCCGTCCAAGTGGTTCGAGGAGGAAGGACGACGGATGTGGATGGTTTGTGGCGGAGACTTTAACAAATGCCGAAGTGCCGACCCAAATTCGGACTATGCCTTTTTTGCGCGAAAGTTTGAGTTTGTTCTCTGACGCAGGCATGTCTTTTCGCAGATGCTGCAATTCAACTCGGCTATCCGGAGGTAAGTAGATTTATCGGGGACAGAATGCTTCTCTTCCATGTTCATGATCTTTCGGGATTGTCCCGCGGCCAGCGGCACTCGCAATTCTGAGGAGACATCACAGTGAAGTGACCCTGTGGCTGCGCGGCGAAAAAGAAGACCAATAATCCACCCCTCTCATCTCTCCCCATGAAACCTCTACTGCTTGCCGGCTTCTTCCTGTTTCACAGCCTGTCCGTAGGGATGGCGATTCAGCCGCCAGTCTCTGTGCCACTCCCCAACGCCGTCAAAGAATCGGACATGGACTTCGGAGCCTGTCGAATCGTGCGGGGGAACGAGCAAGAACCGGTAGACGCAGAGGTGGTGAAAGCCCTCCTGGGCCTCTCGACATTGGCGGATGCCTCCAAGCGGCCTAACCTCCAGGGCAAGGGACAAGAGGAAACGCAATACCTGCTCGTCTTCAAGCAACCTGTCACCATCGGCACTGTACTTGGCAGCGTGGGAGAGATCAAAATCCTCAAACCCGGCGCGCCGCTTCCGCCCAACCTTGCCAAGCCGGACGATTGGCAATCCCTCGACGCCGCGCCCAATCAAACGGCGCCTCGGTTCATCCCGCTGCCACCCCACGCCACCACGCAAGCTATCCTTCTCTCCACCCCCATCCTGCGCTACGGCCCGGCCGATGTGCGCCTCATTGTTCCTCGCCTGACAAATCATACTCCGTCGGCAATTGCCAATGCCCAAGCCGAATACACCTCCGAGCCTTTTCTCAGCGCTCCTACCACCTATGATGCGGGCCGCATCACGCGTGGGCGTGGCGAATGGCTCAGCTCAGGGAAAAACGCGCACGGCATCAACCCCACCGAGCCGATCACCGAAGTCGCCCCCACATGGTTCATCCTTTCCTGGCCGGAAAAACGGCAAATAGACGGCGTGCTTTTGCAGGATAATTTCGAGCAATTCGACCTCCAAATCTTCAACAGCCCGGCAGGGATCAATCCCGCCGCAGCCACCGATGAGGAATGGAAAACCATCGGCAAATTCCAGCAAACCCGCAACGCCGGACAACGCTGGCTCACCTTCGCCCCCGTGCAAACCCGCGCCCTCCGCCTGCGCATCACCAAAACCGCCGCCATCGAGGAAGCCGTGGCGAGGCTCTCCGGATTCCACGTCTTCGCGGACTTGGGCGAAAAGCCGGTCCCCGCCGCGCCCGTTCAGGTGAGGGAAGAACCGCCCGTTGGAATTCCTTACGAACTTGCGCAGGACGGTTTGGTCACGCTTGCCATTGATGGCTCGGACGGCAGGCGCGTCCGCAACCTCATCGCCAACATCCAGCAAAGCGCCGGGAAAAACGCTGTTGCGTGGGATCTCAAGGACGAGAGCGGCCTCTACGTCCCGCCGGGAAAATACCACTGGAAAGCCATCACGCACCCTCCGTTGGAGTTGCGTTACGAAATGACGGCCTACCCGAACGTCAACACCTACTTCCCCGAGCGGCCCGCGTGGCTCACAGGTATGGACGGTTCCGGCGGTTGGATGGCGGACCACAGCGCTCCGAGCGCCCTCTGCGCTGCGGGCGGCAGCGTCTTCATTGGCGCGCCGTGTGCGGAAAGCGGCGTCGGCTTGGTCGAATGCGACCTTGAGGGACGCAAGCTCTGGGGACACCACGAATTTGCGGCATGGACCGGATGCAGAATGCTCGCCAGCGACGGCCAGTCCCTTTTCAACACCAGTACCATCGTCGGATTTGCGATGGCCCGTCTCGACAAAACCACCGACGGCATCTGGGCCGTGGACTTGAAAACCAAGGAAATCCGCACCGTGGCCCTGCTCGCGCCGAGCGCAGAGCGCAAACGCGGTGTGCAAGGATTCGCCGCGCGCGACAACAAACTTTACCTGGCCATCAACTCGCCCGAAGACTGGCTGAACAACGCCGCCGCCGCCGGGGACGTCGATTCGCTAAACTGCCTGCCAAACTATGGGATGGCGCGCAAGGAACGCTTTCCGCACGAGGTCGTCTTCGATCCGCGCACGGATTTTCTCCGCCTTTTTCGCCTCAAAGACACCCCTTCCGGCCAAGGTTCTCCCAGCGCCGGCCTCACATGGCTTGAATCCACCAAAAATCCCGATCGCCAGCAGTACATTCTTCTCGCCTTCAACAAGCCCGTCGCCATCGGCAGCCTTGTCTTTCCGCCGCCGCCCAAGGAAGAGAAAGTGCAATTCCAAATCAGCGTCCTGAAGCCTGATGCGCCTTACCCACCGCGTCCGCAGGAAAAGGATGACTGGCAGGTCATCCCGCTCACCGACAAGAGCCCTTGGTCCGTCCAAGTGCTGCCCAAGGGCCTCATCACTCGCGCACTGCGGTTCACCTTCCTGCGCGGTGGCGAGGGTATGGCAGACGACATTCTAACCGACATAGAAGACAAAAAGAGTGGCCCTTCGCTCGACAAAGTGGACTCCACCTCTGCAAAAAAATCGAGCTTCGAAGGCGCAGACGCAGGAGCGTGGCAACGACGTCTGGAAGGGATGAAATTGCTAAGCCGCCGTTTTGAAAATCTCTTTAGTTCCGCCACCGTTCGGGTCAACAGCGGCAAAGTCTCGCCCGACGGAGTTTGGGACGCTCAACGCTCCGAACCACTCAGCCCCGCGGAACCTGCCATTTACGCCATGGAATGGAAACAGCCACAATCCTTCCGCGGCCTCGCTATCAAGGAGATCGACGGAGAAACGACCGAGGTGGATGCCTACACCGGGCCGGCGGACAAGCCCGTGGATATCGAAGCCACCGGGGGCTGGGAAAAAGTCGCCACTTACAGCCAGCAGCGACGCGAATACTACCAACCCGACCCTTTCCACAACAGCACGGCCCGCTACCTCGACGGTTATGTGGACTTTGGCCGCGAAATCAACACGCGCGCCCTGCGCCTGCGCGTCATTAAGCAATGGGACAGCAAACCGCATTGGCCCGCCGCCGTGCGGGTCGCTGGCGTGCGGAGCGATCAGGGCGGGCAAACGTTGGACCCCAAACGCTGCCACGTCTATGGAGTTGCCCCGCTCAAATATCTCGGCGGCGAAGTCCCCGTGGACACGCTCACTACCCAGCGGGTGGAAGTCATCGACGCCACCACCGGGAAACTCGTCCAAGAAGTCCCTCTTCCCGGAGCCGGAACGCACGGCGGCGGCCCCGCGCGCGGCAACGGCCTGGCCTTCAACGCCCGCGGCGACCTCTTCGCCCTCGCCAACAACCAGCTCGTGTGCGTGGACCTCTCCGGCGGCGGCGCGCCCCGGGTTCTTGTCAGCGATCTCATCGAACCCGCCGCGCTCGCCTGCGACGCCGAGGGGAATTTCTTCATTTTCGACGCCGCCAATGATCGCAAAAATATCCGCGTTTACAGCCCCGAGGGGAAATTTCTCCGACTTATCGGTGAGCCTGGCGGCTCTCAGGCCGGCGCGTGGAACCAGAACCGCATGGAGGGTGTATGTGCACTTGCCGTGGATCCGCACGGCCAGATATGGGCGGCTCATCAAACCTTCTGGCCCAAGCGTGTCAGCCTCTGGAACCACGATGGCAAGTTCCTCAAGGAACTCCTCGGGCCCACCTACTACGGCGGCGGTGGCTGCCTGGACCCCGGCGACAAACGGCGGTTTTTTTACGGCCCGCTGGAGTTCGAAATCGACTGGCAAACCGGCAAAACGCGGCTGAAAAACCTGACTTCCCTCGATGGCGACGCCACCGGCGACGTCCCTCGGCGCGTCAATGACCGCCTTTACCTCGTCAATACCACTCCGACCAATGTGCATGCCCCGTGCGGCCTCGTCTATCTGCATGAGGGGGACCATGCCCGGCTTGTCGCCGTCATCGGCATCGCGGGCGAATGCAAGCAGATGCTCGATCCCAAACTGATAAAGGCGTTCGGCGGCAAAGTCCTCCTCAATTACATCTGCGCTTGGTCCGATCTCCACGGCGACGGTCAGGTGCATCCCGAGGACGTGCAACTCTGGCCCAAGCCGAAGGAAAGAACGCCCGTCACCTTCGACAACCAGCTCGGCGCCCAGATCGGCCCCATCGGGTTCCGCGTCAAGCAATGGTTGCCCAACGGCGTGCCTGTATATGAGCGCGTCGATTCACCCGGCGTCTGGAACGGCAGAACGCTCCGGCTCGACAACGGGAACTTCTACCATTTTGAGGACGACAGTCATGAGAAAGTCTGCGCCGTGTTGGAGCCCGACGGCAAGCCGCTCTGGACTTATCGGACCGAAGGTCCGGGCACTCAGGCGCTCACCCGTGCCAAGCCCCCCTTTCCCGGCCAGATCGTGAGCGGGCTGGGCATCGCCGGGCATCTCACGGCCCATGCGGGCGACTTGGGCGAGTTCCTTGTCTGCAACAACAACGTCGGCGCCTTCAATATCATGACGGCGGACGGCCTTTTTGCCGGGCGGTTCTTCCGCGACCTGCGCGAACCGCATGTCCTCCCCTGGAGCAGCACGGAGAACACGCGCGGCATGCGTCTCGACGATGTCTCGCCAGGCCAGGAACACTTCAACGGCTACGTCTGCCGCACGGAGGACAACCGCTACTACGTCGTCGCCGGGCACAATCACGCCAGCATCGTCGAAATCGTCGGCATGGATCGATTCAAACGTTTCAGCGGTGAAATATCCGTCGATACCGGCGCTTTGACGGCCACCCAGACGTGGGAACGCGAGACCGGCACGCAAAAAGTCTATGCCCGCGCCCCCGTCATCGACTGCTACCGCATGGCTGCACCGCCCAAGCTCGACGGCAAGTTCAATGGCTGGCCGAGTGTCGGCGCGGAACTGGACGGCAACGCGAAATTCCGCATCGGCTACGACGATGAAAATCTCTATCTCGCGTATGAGATCGACCAGCGCGGCCCGCTAAAAAACCAGGGCAAACAATGGGACTACCTCTTCAAAACCGGCGCAAGCGTGGACCTGCAAATCGGCGTCGATCCCAACGCCCCGGAGGATCGTCGCGCCCCCGTGGCGGGCGACTTGCGGCTGCTCCTCACCTTCATGGGTGACGACCCCGTCGGTGTGCTTTACCAAGCTGTCGTCCCGGGTGCCCCCGCGGAAAAAGCGTGGCAAGCCGTCAGCGGCGTCGGTTCGGTGAGCTTTGACCGCGTCACGCGCCTGGAAAAAACCAAATTCATGTCCATCGGCGACAACGATCACTATGTCGCCCAAGCCGCCATCCCGCTGGCCGCGCTGGGGTTGAAGATCACGCCGGAACTCCGTCTTAAAATGGACTGGGGTATCTTGACGAGCGGTCCCGACGGCACGGAAGTTCTGCAACGCGAATACTGGGCCAACAAAGTCACTACGCAGATCACCGCCGACACCCCGAGCGAAGCCGCGCTCCATCCTGAGCTTTGGGGCCACATCCGCTTCCATTCCGAGATCGCCAATGCCCGTCTGGATCCCTCCGTCAAAAAGCCGGACAAAGCCCTTAACGATCTTCTCAACGACCTGAAATAGAGCAAGACGAGCTGGCGTCGGGTCATGGGATAGTTTGAACCCATCGGAGTGGAGCCGATCTGGGTCGAACCGCTGCGGCGGGCGAAGGGAAGGGCGTGCCGATGCCGCGACTGGAGGCGCTCTACGTCCGGTTGAGCGAAATCAACCGCTCGTTGCGCGGGGCTCTTTTTGGCTAACGCTGAGGATGAGCCGTGACGAGCAGCGCGCCTCTGACGCACGGTTGTAACACTGACATGCTCGCGCTGCTCGTCATCGGCTCAATCCTTTGGTTGGGTTTTCCTCTCCACTGTTTCCTTCAGTTGTCCTTCTAAGTATTCCGTGTCATCGGGCTGGTTACGGCTCAACCTTCGAATAGCCTCTGGAAGAATGTGTGCCACTCCAATATCTTGGTTCAGTAGGGTTGCCAGTTCCAGGTCGGACAATTGGTCGATAGGCTTCTTGCGAGCCGTGTGGCACCGCAGAACCAGACCGGAATTGAACTCCGGTTCCGGCCAGACGCCCTCAATCTGTTCGAGAGATTGCATGATGCCTTCAAACCCAACACAGTTATTAGGCCAAAGGGGTTTGGGGATTTGGCTGAGACATGAGGAGGACATACCACGCCAAAGGGGCGCGGCGAGTTTTATCAATCAGCGGCGGGCGCGGTCAGGACGACGGGCGGTCGAGGCGCACTAGGCAGTGGCCGAAGTCGATCTCAAGCGTGCCGGGCGCCGGACGGAAGGCGGGCGTCAGCGAATACATCCGGCCATACACCGACTTCACTACGCCGAGTTTGAGCATCAGCGCCATGTGATGGGAGGCCATGCCCCGCGACTGCCCCATCCGCCGCCCCAGCTCATTGACGGGCAGCGCAGGCTCCTTGCACAGCTCGCGCAGCGCAATCCATCGCTCCGTGCTGCCCAAGAGACTCGTGACTTGCTTCAGACTTAGCGCCGGTGCGGGGATTGCAGGGTTGGTTTCGCTCATAAGATGAAAAATTGGCCTCCGATGGCCTGTTTTGGGGTAAAATTGACGTTTTTAGGGGTTCAGCCCTTCATTTTCGTGTATTTTCGATGGTTTTCGGCCCTTTGACAATAGTTTTTACGCTTACACCAACAACTTTTCCTATTACACCGATAGTTTATCAGCTTACGAGGATAACTTTTAAGACTACATGGCTAGTTTATCCGATTATATCGATAGCTTTTTCTATTACTTGGCTAACTTATCTTATTACACGGCTAGTTTGTCTTATTACATGACTA
>CAIVDS010000030.1 GCA_903904685.1 uncultured Verrucomicrobiota bacterium | reverse complement strand
CTGGCTTGAGCGCGCCGCCTCGCGTGACGGCATCGCCCGCGTCTTCACCTCCCGTCACGGCCTGTTCATCCGCATCAATCCGGTGCGCTCCGGCGCGGACGGCACCGACGAGGACGTGACCGCTTTGCGCCACGTTCTCGTTGAGAGCGACGTCATCCCGAAGGCCGAGCAGGAGCGCCAGCTCCGCGCCTCCGGTCTGCCCATCGCCGCCCTCATCGACTCCGCCGGAAACTCCGTTCACGCGTGGGTGCGCATCGACGCCAAGACCCGCGAGGAATACCACGCCCGCCGCGAAAAGGTCTGGGCGTCCTTGCCCGGCTTCCAGATCGACAAGGCCAACAAGAACCCGTCCCGCTTCTCCCGCTGCCCCGGCGGTCTGCGCGGCGACGGCGTGCAACGCCTCCTCGCCGTCAACCTCGGCGCGTCCAGCTTCGCCGACTGGGAAGCCACGCACGAGGACGCCCGCGACATCGACTTCCTCACGCCCTACTGCGCCGAGGACGAATCCGATCCGCCGCAGCTCATCGAGGGCATCCTCTTTCGCGGTGCCAAGATGGTCATCGCCGGTCCCTCGAAAGCCCGGAAGACGTGGAACCTCACCGACCTTGCCCTCTCCGTCGCCTACGGCCAGCCGTGGTGTGGGTTTCAGACCCGCCCGACGACGGTCATCTACGTCGATCTGGAGATCGCCCGTTTCAGCTACCGCAAGCGCCTGCGCATGATCTGCACCGCCCGGAGCTTTGATATGACCTCCAACCCCCGCGTCTGCTTCTGGAATCGGCGCGGCAAGGACAACGAGATCACCCAGCTTGCCAACCGCATCCGCCGTCAGGCCGCGCGCATCGGTGCCGGTCTCATCATCATCGACCCGATCTACAAGACCTATGGCGACCGCGAGGAGAACTCGAACACCGAGATGGCCCAGGTTCTCAACGAAATCGAAAAGCTCGCGAAGGACACCAACGCGGCCGTCCTCATCGCCGCCCACTTCCCGAAAGGCAATCTCACGGGACGGGATGCCATCGACCGCGTGGCCGGTGCGTCCGTGTTCGGCCGCGACCCCGACGCACTCCTCATCATGACGCCCCACGAGCACCCCGACGCCTTCACCATGTCTCCCATCCTGCGCGACCACCCGCCGCAACCGGAGGTCGTGATCCAATGGTCGCAGGGGTATTTCCAGCGCATCAGCGCCGATCCCAAATCCATTCAAGGCCGCGACGCCAAGCCGGGTCCCAAGCGCACCGAACCCGGTTTCATACCCGGCAGTTACCGGACCCTGTTCGACACCATGCCGCCGCTCGCCAACTCAGCCAACCCCGACGAAAGCGCCGTCATTGCCTACATCGCCGCGAAGCTCGCCGAGGTCGGCAAAGACCCATCCAGAGCCTTTTCGGTCTTCGCCACCATCCGCCGTCCCGAGCGAGAAATCATCATCTTTGATCGCGTGCGCAAAACGTGGAAAGGAGTCAACTATGTCGCCTAAAAACT
Organism: uncultured Verrucomicrobiota bacterium; assembly: GCA_903904685.1. Lineage (GTDB taxonomy): Bacteria > Verrucomicrobiota > Verrucomicrobiia > Opitutales > Opitutaceae > Rariglobus. The sequence continues at coordinate 694 of CAIVDS010000030.1, read as the reverse complement.
CCCTTCATCTAGGTGCATTTTGGTCCAGTGTCACCCCGCCTCTTAGTGTCACTTTTCATCGGGTGACACTAAGCGCGTCTCTAGTGACTGACACTATTCTTCTAAAGAAGAAGGTGGGGGAGGAGATCGCTACGCTCCTCCCCCCACCTTCTTTCGACGGGACGGACAAACCGCGCGCGCCGTTCATCACCCAGTCAGGAGGTCTCGCATGAACTCCCGCGAAAAAGGAAAGCGCGGCGAGCGTCGTTGGCGTGACGTGCTCCGCGACGCCGGATTCCAGAAGGCCCATCGCGGCATTCAGTATTCTGGTTCACCCGACTCGCCCGACGTAGCCTGTCCCGAGCTGCCGGGGATCCACTTCGAGGTGAAGGCCGTCGAGGCGCTGAACATCTGGCGCGCGATGGCCCAGTCCATCACCGACGCGGGGGCTCAGAAGATTCCCGTCGTCGCCCACACCCGGAACCGGTCCGGCTGGCTCGTCACCATGCGCGCCGAGGACTGGCTCACCCTCATCCGCCAGTCTGACCACGTCGCGGTGGATGGGGCAGGGGACATCACGAATCCACCCGCCACCGAGGAGGCCGCGCCATGACCTACGCCGACCGTCAGACCGCACACGACACCGCCTACACCGCCGCCTACCGCGAGTGGGTCGCCTCACTGTCTCCCGCCGAGCGCGCCCAGCTGGAGGCGG
>CAIVDS010000029.1 GCA_903904685.1 uncultured Verrucomicrobiota bacterium | reverse complement strand
CGGCAGCCGTCTCACCATGAAGTACCCGGGAGTCGTCCTGAAGGGCCGCAAGGCCCGCGGCGAGGTCATCTCCATCGCCCTCGCCAACGACGGCCAGCACCAGGACACCGGCGCCAAGATGATCCACGCCGCCGACGACACCACCTCCGTCATCGTCGCCAAGTCGATCTCTGTCGGCCAGGGCCGCTCCACCTACCGTGGCCAGGTCCATATCCCGAAGCACCTCAAGGGCTGCAAAAATAACACCGAGTGCGACGCGCTCCTCATCAACACCAACAGCCGCACCGACACCTATCCCGCCATCACCGTGCGCGGCGACACCCACGCCGTGCAGCATGAGGCCAGCGTCTCCAAAGTGTCGGAAGAACAGATTTTCTACATGCAGCAGCGCGGCCTCACCGAAGCACAGGCGATGAGCCTCGCCGTCAACGGCTTCGTAAACGACCTCGTCCGCCAGTTCCCCATGGAATACTCGGTCGAGCTCAAACGCCTCATCGACCTCGAAATGGAAGGCTCCGTCGGCTGATCCAGCCCGACTACTCGCTACTCACTACTTCCTAGCCTATGTCTGCACTTCCCGAAACCATCGCCGCTCCCGGCCTCGACTCCGCCCGCTTCGCCCGGCACCTCTCGCAGCGCAGCACCCTACCCGCTTGGTGGCTAGAAACCAAGAAAGCCGCGTGGAACCAATTCAACGCCCTCCCAATGCCATCGCGCACTGACGAGACTTGGCGCTTTTCCAACATCTCATCGCTCGATCTCTCCGGTTTCGACCTGCCCGACGATCCCGCAAGCCGCATTGCAAGTCCGACCGCCTTCCCCGCCGCCGCGGAGATCATCTTTTCCAACCGCCAGATCGCCGCTCGCAGTGCCGTTCCCGCCGATCTCCTCGCCAAGGGCGTGATTTACTGCCCGCTCGACGAAGCCCTCCGCGACCACGGCGACCTCGTCAAAACCTACTTCCAAAAACTCCCCGCCAACCTCGGCTCGGAGAAATTCGTCGCCCTCAACACCGCCTTCACCGCCGCCGGAGCGTTCCTCTACGTTCCCAAGGGCGTCGAAGTTGCCCTGCCGTTCGTGCTTCAGCACACGCTCTCCGGCACCAACAAGTCCGTCTTCCCCCACACGATCGTCGCCCTCGGAGAAAACGCCAAGGCCACCCTCGTCGAGTTCTTCGTCTCCGCCGACAAGGACTCCCGCCAGCTCGTCTCCGGCGTCAACGACCTCCACGCCGGCCCCGGCGCCCAGCTCACCTACGTCGGCGCGCAAAACTGGTCCCGCGACACCCTTGCCTTCCAGACCAACTCCATCGTCGCCGAACGCGACTCCCGCGTCCTCTCCCTCAACATCCACCTCGGCGGACGCCAGGCGCGCCACGAATCCCACTCCCGTCTCCTCGGCTCCGGCGCGCACTCCGAAATGCTCGCCCTCACCGTCGCCGACGGCTCCCAGGAATTCGACCAGCGCACGCTCCAGACCCACGTCTCGCCGCACACCACGTCCGACCTCCTCTACAAAAACGTCCTCCTCGACACCGCGAAGACCATCTTCTCCGGCCTCATCATCGTCGAACCCGACGCGCAGAAGACCGACGCCTACCAGAAGAACCGCAACCTCATGCTCTCCGACACCGCCGAGGCTAACAGCCTCCCCGGTCTGGAGATCCAGGCCAACGACGTGAAGTGCTCCCACGGCTCCACCACCAGCCGCATCGAACCCGAGCAGAAGTTCTACCTCCAGGCCCGCGGTATTGATCCGACCAATGCACACGAACTCCTTGTCTTCGGTTTCTTCGAGGAGGTATTAGGCAAGCTTGATAACGACGATCTGCACGCCGCTTTGATCGCCCTCATCAAAACCAAGTTCAAAAAGTAACGATCCCATGAGCACCAAGGAACGCACCCTTTCCCGCGACGTTGTCGTCACGCAAATCCCCAGCGGCGACAAGCACACCCTCTTTGCCGAGGCCAAGGTCTTCATCCACCAAGTGCTTGGCGGCACCTACACCGTGCAGGGCGACAGCGGACTCTACCGCATCGACGGCAAGGATGGCGACGCCATCGGAGAGCAGATCATGGACAACTCCGTCTCCGCCGCGACTCTCGCCGACGGCGCTCCCGACCCCGAGGCCGTCTGGGATCAGCTCAAGAAAGTTTACGACCCCGAAATCCCCGTGAACATCGTGGACCTCGGCCTCGTTTACTCGATGGACATCGAGCCCCAACCAGCCCCCTCGCCCGACGACGCGCCCGCCTACAAGGTCGCCGTCGCCATGACCCTCACGGCCCCCGGCTGCGGCATGGGCCCTGCCATCGCCGAGGATGCGAAGACCAAAATCCTCCTCGTCCCCGGCGTCTCTGCCGCCGACGTCCGCATCACCTGGGAACCGGCTTGGAACCAGTCCATGATCTCTGAAGAGGGAAAGATGAAGCTCGGGCTCATCTAAATAGCACGTTCCCAACCCGAAGACCAAACTCCTCTTCCTCTGCTCGCGCAATCGGTGACACAGCACGACAGCCGAGGTATTGTTCATAGATTACTGCGCTGCTGTGGCTGGTCGCTTTCTTATGGAGATCGGCCCCTCGGCAATCGCCAAGATTTTAAAGTGTCGCCTAGCGGTATGCGTAACTGCGTTCGTTTTTCATTGCCGCAACCCACACGCCGCCAAGCATCACGAACGTGGTTCCCGACGCCGATTATCGCATCAAACTTCCGGTCTTTGAAGGCCCTCTCGATCTGTTGCTTTTTCTCATCAATAAAAACGAGATTGGCATCTATGATATCAACATCGAGTCGGTCACACGCCAATACATCGACGTGCTGCACTCACTGCAACAACTCGACCTTGAGATCGCCGGCGAATTTTTCGTCATGGCGGCGACCCTCATGGAGATCAAAAGCCGCATGCTGCTTCCCCGCGGCCAGGCCGCCGTCGATCCCAACGCCGGCGAGGACGACATGGATCCGCGCTGGGAACTCATCCACCAGCTTCTCCAATACAAAAAGTTCAAGGAAGCCGCCGCCAGACTCGACGATCTCGCTATTTTTCAGCGCGACCTGATCTCGCGCCATGTCTCAACGATGATCACCGGAGCATCCGACCGTCCGCTCAAAAGCGGCGATCGCATTGAGCTGTGGAACGCCTTCAACATCGTGCTGCGCCGTCTCGCGGAAAAACTCGTGGTAGGCGAAATCAGGGACGAGCAAGTCACCGTGTCCGACAAGATGGAGGAACTCCTCGAAATGACTCGCATCCGGAAAACATTTGTCTTTTCCGAGCTGTTCACCGGCCCCGTGACCGTGCGCGTGCTGGTTGCGACCTTCCTTGCCGTGCTTGAACTGACCCGCCTGCGAAAACTCCGGATCCGCCAAGACGAGGCTTTCACAGACATCGTGTGCGACGCGGTGGAGGACGAACCCGTTAAAGTCGAAAACCCGCTTGAAACACCGGCGGAAGCCAGCACGTTAACCCCGTGAGCAAAAAACCGACCAACTCTCCGCATAAAGCCCCTGCCCGGTCCGCCGGCCTGCTCCTCGGCTTGGGGTTGGACAATGAAGACGGTCACAAACGCATCACCAAAGGAGAACAATTCATCCTCTTGGGTGGCTCCGAGGAAACCCACGGTCGCATGACCGAGACGACTCTTAAAACTTTCGAAGAGTTAAAACGCCGCGACAAATGCCTGAAGAGCGTCGATCCCAAAGAACTTGCCGAAATCGTCCATATATCCACCCCGCGATAATTCCTTATAACCTATGAGTGAGACACCCCCATCCCCCGCCCCTGCAAACAAGTCCATCGGGGGTTCCCCCGCTCCGATCGCTCCTAGCGCGGCGGCCGCCAAGCTTCCCAGCGCCCCGCGCTTCGTTTCTCCGATGCCAAAAATCGAGAAAATTGACGATAATATCCCAGCTATCTTTCCTATTCTCGCCGGAGCCGCCGTGGTCGTCACTCTTGCCTTTACCGTCCTTCTCTACCTGAAACGCTGATTCCTATGTCCGAAAATATTGCCCATCTCAATTCCGATACCTTCAAAACGGCCATCGCCTCGTCCGTCCCCGTCCTTGTGGACTTCTGGGCTCCGTGGTGCGGCCCCTGCAAAGCCATCGCACCCATCCTCGAAGAACTTGCCACGGAACTCGCCGGCAAAGTGACGATCGCCAAGGTCGATGTGGAAAAGAACGACACCATCGGTGCCGACTATGGCGTGCGCGCCATCCCCACGATGCTGTTGTTCAAAGACGGAAAGGTCGTCGAAACGCTTGTTGGCATGATGCCAAAGGCGGCAATCAAGGATAAGCTGCTCGCAAAAATCTAAGCGTGTTGCCCGGTTGGCACCTTGCCCGTTGCTTCACCGCCGCGGGTTTTTTTATTCGCCCCAAAGCAGCCCCATCGAAAACACGACGGCATAAAACGCCAGATAGAGTCCGGTCGCGCCGAGCAGCCGGATAAGCTCATCGGAGGTTTTTGCTTGGGCCAGCCGACGCGTCTGCCAGAAACCGACACCCATGGTCGCGCCGGTGGCTACGACGATCACCACCGGCCGCCAATGGTTATGCAGTCCTATAGCCAACAGCGTCCCGCCCGCCACTCCGTGGCCAAGCGCAAACTGCACCCGGGTAAATTGCCGGCCAAAACGCACCACCAATGTGCGTTTGCCCGCCTTCGCGTCCGTCTCGACATCGCGATAATTGTTAACCACGAGAATATTGGTTGCGAGCGCACCGATGCCTGCACCGATCACAAGCACCTCTCCGGTCACCAACCCGGTTTGCACAAAGTAAGTCGCCCCCACCGCCACGAGGCCGAAAAAAACAAATACGAACAGATCGCCGAGCCCATTGTAGCCCAGCGGATACGGTCCGCCCGTGTAAGCGATACCGCACACGATGCTGGCCACGCCGATCAGCAACAAAGGCCAGCCACCGTAGCCAAGCAGCGTTAATCCGGCTAAAAAGGCGGCGGCGAACACGCCCGTCATGGCCCGCTTCATGATCGCGGGAGCAATGAGACCGGAGGCGACGGCTCGCCGTGGCCCTACGCGTTCGGCTGTGTCCGCTCCCTTCACGAAGTCGTAATAATCGTTGGCGAAGTTGGTGCCGATCTGGATAAACGCCGCAAAAACAAGGCAACCTAGGGCTGCCTGTGCTTCGAACAAGCCGTCCCGCCATGCAAGTGCCGAGGCCACGAGCACGGGTGCTATCGCCGCCGGCAAAGTGCGGGGGCGCGCAGCACTGATCCAAACCGAAACCAAAGATGAGCGGGCCGCTACAGGCACGGCCTCATTCCTTTACGATTTCACGCTTACTCCTCACCTTTTTGCTGAGTTCCGTAAGCCGACGCTTGGTCAGCGCGCTTATCAGAACGGGAGTGATCGTCAGGCACACCGCCAAGAGAACGTAAGTTTTTGCAGCACCTACTGTGGGAATGAGGCCAAAGCCCATCTCTACTGCTGCAAGGACCAGCAAAAAAACCGCTGGTGAAGGCAGCACAAGATTGAACGCCCAAATAATGATGAATGCGAATAGCGCCGCCTTCCATCCGATAATCCCGAAACTCAAGCCCAGCAGAAAAAATACCGGAGCCACCAACGTTAAACGACGCTCCGGTTTAACGGTCTGTATAAACACTGTTATGACCAGAATGATCATTTGAAGCAGCAAAACACGATGCCCCTCCTCATATCGCATCCGGCTGGGAAGACTCGGGTCCACCGCAAAACAAACATTGCCGAAATCGGGAATCTGGGAGATGAGGGCAATCCCGCCCGCCGCGGCACGCAGGAAATCGATCCAGTTGCGCAGTTTGCCGAACTGTTCTTTGGGTTTGAGAGATACGTCTTTGGGATCCTCCACCTCCGTGTAGAGATCAGGAGCACGTTTATTCGATTTTTTCCCGATCCTGTATCCGAACCGCATCCATTTACGAGGCAACCAGAGCAGGAACAATGCAGGTAAAAGATACCAAATATGGACGATCACGTTAAAAAATGGCTAATAAGGAACGTCACTGAAAACAAACGGACCGCGCGTGTCAAAGAATCATCCCAGCGGCCACCGTCGCGTTGGTAAATTCATCAATGAGAACGAAGTTACCTGTGTTACGATTGCGTTGATAAGAATCGCAGATGAGCGGCGTGGCTGAACGCAGCTGAATACGACCGATGTCGTTCATGCCAATCTCAAGGTCGCCCTCCGCTTTGTGAAGCGTGTTGATGTTGACCTTGTAGCGCACCGCCTTGATGACGCACTTAGATTCGCGCGTAGTGTGGCGGACGACGTATTTGCCACCGGGTTGGAGTTTTTTTTCGGAGAACCAGCAGATCATCGCCTCGATGTCCTGAGTCACATGCGGTGGATTGTTCGCCTTGGTAATCGTGTCGCCGCGGGAGATGTCGATTTCGTCCTCCAGTGTCACGACGACCGACATCGGGGCAAACGCCTCGGCGAGGTCACCGTCGGGGCCATGCAAGGATTTGATTCGCGAGGTCAATCCCGAGGGTTGCGCCACGATCGCATCGCCCGGCTTAAAAATACCTCCAGCCACGCGCCCGGCGAATCCGCGGAAATCGTGATGCTCGTCGTTGTTGGGGCGGATCACGGTCTGCACGGGCAGGCGGGCGTCGATGTGGTTGGAATCGCTACCGATGTAAACGGTCTCCAGCGTATAGAGGAGCGGACTGCCCTGATACCACGGCATCTTGGCCGACCGATCCACGACATTGTCGCCATGCAGCGCACTGATGGGAATGAACTTGATGTCGGGAATCTCCAGTCGTGAGGCAAACTCCGTATAGGTCGCAACGATCTCGTTGAAACGCTCCTCGGACCAATCGACGAGATCCATTTTATTGACACAGACAACGACGTGCGGGATGCGCAGAAGTGACGCGATGAACGAGTGGCGGCAGGTCTGCTCGATCACGCCCTTACGCGCATCGATGAGGATGATGGCAAGGTTGGCCGTGGAGGCGCCCGTCACCATGTTGCGGGTGTATTGGATGTGGCCGGGAGTGTCCGCCACTATGAATTTGCGGCGGGGCGTGGCAAAGTAACGGTAGGCCACGTCGATAGTGATGCCCTGCTCGCGCTCGGCGCGCAGTCCATCGGTCAGGAGCGACAGATTCAGCACCTCTTCGCCGCGTTGTTCGGTCACGCGCTCGATGGCTTCAAGCTGGTCCTCGAAAATGGCCTTTGAGTCATAAAGCAGACGTCCGATCAGGGTGGACTTGCCATCATCGACGCTGCCCGCCGTGGTGAAACGGAGCAGATCCATGGCAAGGTAATGTTGGTCGGTGTGCTGGTGGGCGGAGGCGAGAGCGGTCATTTGAAAATGAGAAACGCGTTTGCGGGTGATGGTGGTACGTTAAAATTCGCCTTAGAAATAGCCTGCTTTTTTACGGTCTTCCATGGCTGTTTCTGAGCGCTTGTCGTCGGCCCGGGTGCCTCGCTCGGTCTGACGGGCGGAAGCCACTTCCAGGATGACTTCACCGAGACTCGATGCGACGGACTCGACGGCCCCGGTGCAAGTGCTATCGCCCACGGTACGATAGCGCACGCGCTTGGTTTTATATTTCTCGCCATCGAGCAGCGTGATGTGCGGCGACTTGGCCAGCAGCACGCCGTTGCGGTTCACCACTTCACGCTCATGCGAGAAATAAATCGAAGGAATCGCGAGGTTTTCGCGGGCGATGTATTGCCACACGTCCATCTCCGTCCAGTTGGAAAGCGGGAACACCCGGAAGTGCTCGCCCACGTTTTTGCGGCCGTTGAAAAGATTCCAAAGCTCGGGACGCTGGTTCTTCGGATCCCACTGGCCGAACTCGTCGCGGTGCGAGAAAAAACGCTCCTTGGCGCGGGCCTTTTCCTCGTCTCGGCGCGCACCGCCGAGGCACGCGTCGAAACGGAACTCCTCGATCGTGTCGAGCAGCGTCACCGTTTGGAGGGAGTTACGCGAGGGATTCGGACCTTTTTCCTCCTGTGCGCGGCCGGCCCTGATGGAGTCTGCCACGTAGCGCACGACCAGGCGTCCGCCGGTCTCCTTGGCAAGCATGTTGCGGAAGGCGATGGTCTCGTCGAAATTGTGTCCGGTATCGACGTGCACGAGCGGAAACGGATACTTCGCCGGAGCGAAGGCTTTTTGCGCGAGACGCACCATGACGATGGAGTCTTTGCCACCCGAGAACAACAGGGCGGGCCGCTCGAATTGGGCGGCGACTTCCCGCATGATGAAGATGGCCTCATGCTCGAGTTGAGAGAGGTGCGTGAGGTTGTATGAAATCATGACTGGAAATGGATGCGTGAAGCCACGGCGGCATGCAGGCGGTCGAGCGAGGCGTCAACCGTCTCGACCTCGGTGTCGATCAGCAAGGCGTTGTCGCCCGCCACCGGTGGTTCAAAGGAAGAATCGCGGCCGGTGAACTGCTGGACGCCGCCCGCACGTGCCTTGGCGTAGAGGCCTTTGGGATCGCGCTTGGCACAGGTGTCGAACGAAGCCGCCACGTATATCTCGTTGAAATCGCCCGAACCGATGATCGTCCGCGCCAGTTCACGATGCACCCGTTGCGGCGTGATGAAGGCGCAGATCACCACCACACCGGCCTGCACAAAAAGTTTTGCCACCTCGGCGATGCGCCGGATGTTTTCCGCGCGATCTGCGTCGGTAAACCCAAGATCGCGATTGAGCCCCGTGCGGACATTGTCTCCGTCCAGCAGATGCGTCACCACCCCCTCGGCATGCAATCGACGCTCAAGGGCGACGGCCAGTGTGCTTTTGCCTGAGCCGGACAACCCATAGAGCCAGATCACCTGTCCGCGCTGCTTGAGATATGCCTCTTTTCCGGAGCGGCCCAATACACGGTCGAAAATTGGATGCAGGTTGTCTGATGCAGGAGCGGTCATATATCTTTAGTAAGATTATGACCTTTTATAAGTAATCAGCTACAATGCAAGATGAAAATCCTTACCATTCTAGTTTTTAATCTCTAAACTTTTGTTGTTCTGCGATTTTTAATTCCTTTTCCAATTCATGAATTCGCATGAGCACCTCGGGAGCCATTGCCGTTTCGATGATGAACTCTTCTCGTTGACGTTGAGTTGCGCTTTTTTCCCCATTAGCTGCATCGCTAGCTACCAGCCTAGGTAACGTTGGATAAAGTTGCTTGAGCCAAGCATAAGCTTCGGCCTTTCGACCCAGACGGCGCAATAACTCCCCGTAAATGCGCGCCGCGTAATAAGGCGCATCAGGTTGAAGCGCCGCTTCATGGTAAAACTCGGCGGCAACCGCCACATCCTTGAGTCGATTCAGGTAAACGTTGGCGATCTCAAGGTAAATCGCCGGTGATTTCGGATGATACGCGAATCCTTCACGTAGATAGTTGATCGCCACGGTCGATTGTTCGCTATCGATGCGCTTTTGTTCGGCGGGAGGCACGGCGTCGTAGCCTCCTTTTGCAATGATACGCCAGTGGGGCATGTCATAGGCGATCATGCGCGAGCCGTTCAGCCAGAAATACAATGGTCGAGGATCGATCGCCGTGACGATCTTGATCAACGTCTGCGTCGCCGGGAGATCGCTTTCCTCCCACAGGGAATTCGTCTTGATCCAAAAAAAGTCCGCCACGATGGCTCGAAATCCGCCGAGCAAGCCCACCGTCACGCCCTGCCCGAGCGCGCCTTGCAGCGAATCGAGCTTCATCGCCGGCTGTTGCGCGCGCACGACCCGCCAAGTCGGTTCCTCAAAAGAACGGATCGCCCAACCGGTGGCGACGAGGATCGCGATCACCACGACTCCAACACGCACCGCGCGCAACTCGGGAAATTTAGATTTCACGGCTGCTAAAACTATAAACCGCCAGCCCGCCGATCACGCCGATGTAGATCAACGCGTAAACCACCACGTGCAGGGCCACGCTGGCATCTAGCCCGCTTCCCACTCCAATCTGGTCGGCCAGGTTAAAGACTTGGAAATTGGGAAACACATAACCGAGCACCTGCACCAGCAATCGCAGTGGCACCGAGGCCACCTGCGCGTAGGCGTCGCGCGCCAGATATTGCAGATGACAAATTACCAGCATGAAGAAGCTCATCACCACCGTGTAGAGATTCGTGTTGGAGAAACTCGCGATCAGCAGCGTGATCGCCGCCAGCACGCCGAATTTCAGCCATTGCAGCATCCCCATCACAACGAGATCCGCGTAATGAATGATCCGCCCGTGCTCAAATGCCTCCGGATGCATCGTCATGAGGCCGCTCTCCCGGTGATAAAGCAGCCCCGCCAGCAGCAGCGTCATCAATGCGCAAAACACGCCCACGACCGCGAAGACGCCCAGGAATTTCCCAAAGATGAACTCCGTGCGCCAGATCGGCTTCGCCAGAATGGTGAGCGCCGTGCGGTTCTCGATCTCGCTGAAAAACAACTGGGCGGTCGCCGCGATCGTCAACGTCGAACCAAAAAACACCATCGCTCCAAACCCAAAATCAGAAATGAACTTCAGCTCCGACGAACCGAAGTTGAACTCCCGGAAAAACTGCGCGCTCGCCACCAATGCGATCGCCAGAAGCAGCAGAAAATTGAACAGCTTCTGCCGCACCGCCTCGAGGAAGGTGTTGCCCGCCACGATGACGAGGCGGTTGAGGGAAAAAGGGACCGTGTTGGCCATGGGGCTCATTACTCCTTCCCTCCTTTCGGCGAACGCGACACCTTGCTCAGGAAAAGCTGGTCGAGCCGCGCGCGCGGTTGCTCCACCGCGTTGAGCGTGTGCCCCCGCGTCGCCAGCCACTCTTTCAACTCCTCCAGTTGCTCCAGTGGCAGCGGATCCACGATGAGCGCCTGCCGGTCGCGCTGGCCAACGAGTTCCGTCACGTTCCCCTCCAGGATGAGTCGGCCCCGATCCAGAATCGCCACGCGATCGCAGATGTCCTCGATCTGCGCCAGCAGGTGCGAGGTGATCAGCACGGTCTTTCCCTGTGTTTTCAGTTTCAAAATCAATTCCGATATCTCCGCCGCGCCCACCGGATCGACACCCGCCGTCGGTTCGTCGAGGATGATCAGCCGCGGATCGTGCACCAGCGCCTGGGCCAGACCGATGCGTTGCAACATGCCCTTCGAATACGTGCCCACGCGCCGCTTCGCCGCGCCGCTCAATCCCACCCAGTCGATCACCTCGGCCACGCGGGCGTCTAGCCGCTTGCCGGTCACGCCGCAGATTCGCGCATAAAATTTCACCAACTCCATTCCGCTTAAATAACGATAGAAATACGGGGCCTCCGGCAGATAGCCCACGTTCAGCCGCGAGTCCACGCGTCTGCTGGGCACGCCGAAAACCTTGCACTCCCCTGCGGTGGGATCGAGCAGGCCGAGGATGATCTTGATGGTCGTACTTTTGCCGGAGCCATTCGGCCCGAGCAGGCCGAACACCTGGCCCTCGGGCACCGTCAACGTGAGGTTCTCCACCGCCCGCAGCTTGATGCCGCGCAGGTTCAGGGAAAAATCCTTGGTCAGATCGCGAATCTCGATCGCGGCGGAAGGGACGGCGTTGGTCATTATTGGATGCGAAAATCGTTGAACTGGGCTGGACGCTTGCCGGACGCGCGCTCCACCTTGCGGATATGTCCGTGCAACCGCTCCTCCACCGCCTTGATGAACGCCTCCACCACCCGCGCATTCCCTTCGGCCTCCAGTTCGACCCGGCCGTCGGAAAGATTGGCCACGATTCCGGTCACCTCAAACTCTCTGGCCACCTGCATCGTCGTGTAGCGAAAGCCCACGCCTTGCACGCAACCGGAGAACCAAACTTTTTCGTGATGCACTTCGATCATAGGGGAATAAGCACGCTAGCGAACCGCGACTCCATGGTTCAACCTGTAAAATCCTCCCTTTGCCCTTCCTTTCCCCCGAACCGTGCTCGCTCGGAACTTCGGAATTTTATTTGCTTTTTCAACCGTCGAAAGCAACGTGCAGGCAAGGTCATCAAGACCTCACAACGAATGAGCAATTTCGAACCTGACGGCCCCCCGGACAATGATTGGGATGATCGTGGTGAGCTCGCTTGGAACGAATTTGATTGGGAAAAATATCTTCGCGAGCAGGACGACGTCATCCATCGCTACCTTGCGTTCTACGAGACGCTCAAGCAGCGCACCGATCGCATCGACGAAGCTGCCCACCTCATGGGTTGGGACGAGGAATCATGGAGCGGCGATCCCGACGCCTCCGCGACGCGCGACGGCGACGTTTCCGAGACCGAACCATCATCCCCCTCCGACATCGGCGATTACGGAGACGAACCCTACACGCTCCACAAGAACCCCATTTTCATCGCCACCAAGGCGATCTACCTGAGCCTCAAGCGCGCCTGGGAACGCATCGCCCCCGATGCCGCCAAGGTTCCCCAACCGCTCGCCCTCGCCTTGCACGCCTCCCTCTACCGTGGCGAGGAACAGGCCATGCTCGCCATCCAGGCGCTAGACTTCGGCGACTACGCGATGGCGATCAGCCTCTTCAAGCGCGCCCTCCGCGAACTCAACCTGTCCTTTGCCCTCCTCGGCTCGCCCGCCATCGATCAACTGCGCGCCGTCAACCATTTCCGTGACGATGCCAAGCCCCGCCTCTTTGATCTCCGCGAGATCTGGCTGCGCGTCATGAACGAGTGCCGCGAAGAACTGGAGCGCCCCGTCGAGGACGACGACGAGGAGTAGGATTGTCGCGGCGGGCGCATGGGCGACCCGCTTCGCTGGCGGCAGGCGATCCGCAAGAAAAGACCTTGCACTTTGCGACATGAACCTTTGCTTCTTGCGCTCTACTTTTGGAGGGGTGGCTGAGTGGTCGAAAGCAGCGCTTTGCTAAAGCGCCGTAGGTGTAAAAGCCTACCGGGGGTTCGAATCCCCCCCCCTCCGCCAGTTTT
>CAIVDS010000028.1 GCA_903904685.1 uncultured Verrucomicrobiota bacterium | reverse complement strand
GCGGTGTAGGAGTGGACGGTGGTCATGAGGCCTTCCTCGATGCCGAAGCCCTCCTTGAGGAGAACGTGCACGACAGGCGCGAGGCAGTTCGTGGTGCAGGAGGCGTTGGAGATGATGTTGTGCTTCGAGATGTCGAGCTGGTCGTCGTTGACGCCCATGACGATGGTGATGTCCTCGCCCTTTGCAGGAGCGGAGATGATGACCTTCTTGGCGCCGGCGGTGATGTGCCCCTTCGCCTTCTCGGCGTCGGTGAAGAGACCGGTGGACTCGATGACGAGTTGGACACCCAGCTTGGCCCAGGGGAGCTCGGCGGGGGACTTGGCGGAAACGACAAGGATGTCCTTGCCGTTGACCACGAGGACGTCGTCCTCGGCCTTGTCCGGGGAGGATTTCTTGGACGTCACGGTGCCGGCAAATTTGCCCTGCGTGGAGTCGTATTTAACGAGGTAGGCGAGATTGTCGGCGGGAACGATGTCACCGACGGCGACGACGTCGAAGGTGGTGCCGAGAAGACCTTGCTCGACGAGAGCGCGGAAGACGAGGCGACCGATGCGACCGAAACCATTGATTGCGACTTTGACTGCCATAATAGAACTCCGTTTTACTAGTGGTTATTTACTGATTCAGGTTAACCGCGCCGCGATGGCACGGGATGGCCACAGAAAACGGCACAGCGCTGGTTTGCAAGGGTTTTGGCTGCGCACCCGCTGACAAACTCACTTCATTTATTGCTGGGGTGGCTTTCCTTAAAAACCTAACCCTCACGCAACCAAAGGCCAAGCCCCATGGCCGGCACAAAAAGTTCGGACTCCACCCGCTGCCCGCCACCGGCATGAAAAGTGGCAAAAAAACGCTCATGATCGGCGATCTGACGCCACTGATCCGAGGCAATGTCACCGATTTTAATCACGACGTCATAAATCGTGGGATTGATGGCGAACAGCAGTTGAACCGGTCCTTGCGAGTGGTCGGCGTTGTAAAGCACGGCGGGAGCGGCGGTGTCGGGAGCCCAGAAGAATTGGAAGAACCCCTCGCTGGCCCGCGAAAAATGCCTGAGCATACGACCCGGCTCGGACAAACGGAACGCGACCCAGTCGGCAAAATACGCATGGGTCGCCGGAAACCGGTAGATGCGCTTGTAGTCGAGGGCGTTCACCTCGCCCATCTGATAGGTATTGTTGATGCCATGTTTCGAGCGGATGAAATCCTGCCCGGCAGAAAGCATGGGAATGCCGATCGACATATGGAGGAAGGCCGCCATCAGGTGCGTGCGCCGGCGATCGTTGAGGGTGGGATGGTCGCCGCTGCCGCTGGAATTCTCGGTGATAGTGTCGATCCACGTCTTGTCGTCGTGCGACTCGGTGTAGTTGACCGTTTGCGCGGGCCACTTGGCGTAATACCATGGCGAACCCTTGAGGCAATACTCCAAGCTTTCTCGCGTGCCGCCGCCACGCACGTAGTCGCGCACAAAGTTGCGGTAACCGTCGTTCCATGACGCCCAGCCGGTGTCGCGCAGCTCGCCCGCGATGTGTCCGCGGAAGCTCCACGGCTCGGCGATCAGGATCACGTCGGGCTTCACGCGCTTGAGCGCAACCTCGACCTGCTTCAGCACATCGACGCCGACCAGATCGGCCAAATCGAAACGAAAACCATCCACGCCATAGGCCTCCACGAGGTGGCGGCAGCTGTCGATGATGAGCCGGGTGGCCATCGTCGCGTGTGCGCGCAGGTCGTTTCCGCAACCGCTCCAGTTGGACAGACTGCCGGCGGCATCCTGCTCAAAATAATAAAGCCGGTCGACAAACATCAGGTGCGCCGGCTCGCCGACATGATTGTAAACGACATCAAGGATGACCGCCATGCCGCGCCTATGAAAGGCCGCGACGAGCGCTTGCAGCTCCTTCACACCCGAAGCGTGGGCCGGATCGGTCGCATAACTGCTCTCCGGCGCGAAATAGTTGTTGGTCATGTAACCCCAGTGGTATTCACCGGTGGTTTTGTTATCGAACTCTTGCACCGGCTGGAGCTCCACGCAGTTCACCCCGAGACGGTGGAGATAAAAATCGGGATGCTCCACCCACTTGCGCAGACCGGCGAAACCGCGCCGCTCTTCCGCACTCATCGGCACCGGCGCGAGCGCCGTGAGATCGCGAACGTGCGCCTCGGCTATGACCAGATCGTGCCACGAGGGGGTTTTGAATTCGCGGTCGCCCGGCCCGACCCACGCGGGATCCAGCACGATACCCGGCCCGGCCCTGTCCACCGTCGCCAGCGCATACGGATCGAGCACGCGGCAACTCGGATCAAACAGGCCGAACGCGTCGCCAGGCCCGTCCACATGATACCAATAACACCAACCATGCAGATTTTCCGTCAGCGTGAGTTCCCATACGCCGGATTGCCCGTGTTCATCGGCTCGACGCGTGAGGGGATAACGATGCGGCTCGTTCTGCTGGTCGAGCGAGGCGCAGACGCAAAGCCACACCGATTTTGCCCGCGGCGCGAAAAGCCGGAAAACCGTTTCGGCGCCGCGCACGAGCGCGCCCAGCGGAAGATCGGTGCCGAGCCGGTAGAAAAATTCGCCCGGCATGAGCGGCACGGTTTCGTCCGACTCGCCCCCCGCCCAGCGAACCACCGCCGATTCCGAAAGATTTTGAGGATGCGTGAGGGTAAATTTGAAAAGGTGCTGGCCCGTGCGCTCCGGATTGATCGAGAGGTTGAAATTGCCCGCTTCGTCGCGCACGGCATTGGGTGCGGCTGCGTTGACCGGCAACCACCGGCACGCCGCCGTCACGAACTTGAAACGCAGATGTGAACCGCCATAAAATCGCGACGCCTCGCCCGACCACAAAAACACAGGCTCCCCGTCGAGCGCAACCGGCTGTAACGCCCACTCGGCCCGCCCCACGGCGTCTTGCCAACCGTTGAAATCGCCGGCGAGGTAAACTGTCTCCACCGCCGGATCGATGTCGGGATGCCGTTCGCAGCGGATGAAAAAATAGATCTCGTTCTTGCGATTGACGAAATAGCCGCTCTCGCGCCCGAACACGTAGTCCGGCACGCGCTGCAACGACGCGAACCGGGCTTCGCCCGCTAGCGCCAAGGGCGGCAGATGCCGGGCTTTCCAGTCATGGAGCAACTCGATCACTCCCTGTGCCGGGGATTCCAGCCATGCGCGGGAGATTTTTTTTGGGCGTTGGGACATGACGGCGGAAGAAAGTATCATCCGCCGTGCCAACCATCGCACAAGATCGAAAACGCCCCCGTCCGACTTCCACAAGCGGTTGACAAACCACGCTCCCTGCCCACGTCGTCATACGTCGTGTCCGCATCCGAAAAAATCCTCGTCGCCATGTCCGGCGGAGTTGACAGCTCCGTCGCCGCGCTCCTGCTAAAACAACAGGGTCACGACCTCGTCGGCGCCTACATGAAGAACTGGATCAACGAGGACAACGTCATCGGCCATTGTCCGTGGCAACGGGACATCGACGACGCCCGCGCCGTGTGCGACCGGCTCGGCATCGAGTTTCGCGTGGTCAACCTCATGCAGGACTACCGCGAACGCGTGGTCGCCTACCTGCTCGACGGATACCGCCGCGGACTCACGCCCAATCCCGACATCATGTGCAACCGCGAGATCAAGTTCGGGGTGTTTCGCGCCTGGGCCAGGGATCACGGCTTCGCCGCCGTCGCCACCGGCCACTATGCGCGCCGCGAACCGCTCGCCGGCGGCGGCTTCGCCCTCATCGAGGGAGCCGACAAAAACAAGGACCAGTCCTATTTTCTCGCGTTGCTCTCCCAGGAACAGCTCGCCGACGCCCGATTCCCGATCGGACACCTGCCCAAGCCCGAACTGCGCCGCCTCGCCGCCGAAGCCGGCCTGCCCACCGCCGCCAAAAAAGACAGCCAGGGCATCTGCTTCATCGGCGAGGTTAAGATGCAGGACTTCCTCCGCCAATACGTGCCCGACCGGCCCGGCCCCATCGTGCGTGCGACCGACAACAAGGAACTCGGACGCCACCCCGGTTTGCACTACTACACGCTCGGCCAGCGCAAGGGCATCGGTGTTCCGTCCAACACCGACAACCGCGCCTACGTCGTCGTCGGCAAACGCTCCGCCGACAACGCCCTCCTTGTCGCCTTCGACCTGCCCGACGCCCCCGGACTTTTCCAGACCGAGGCGCGCGTGCATTCGCTTCAATGGAACACCTCTCCCGTCACCACGCCACGCCCGCTTGAAGGCCGCGTGCGCTACCGCGACCCGCGTGTGGCGATTGACTTCATCCCGGAAGGCGACGGCACCGCACTCGTGCGTTTTCACGAGCCGCAGCGGGCGCTTGCCTCCGGACAAATACTCGCTCTGCACGAGGGAGAACGCCTCCTCGGCGGCGGCGTCTATGTTGAATCCCGGCCGCTGGCATCAGCGGGATTGACCAGCGGCAGGTTCATCTGAAAACCATCCGCGCCCGCCTTTACAACGCCAGCTCTTTAAACTGCGCCGTTTCAAAAGTGTGCGGCAATCCCTGTGGAGCGGCCATGCGTTGAATTACAGTGCTATCCGGATGATCCTTCAGGCTTTTCTCCAGGAATTTCAACGCTTCATCCTTTTGCCCAAGCAGCGCCAGCACCCACGCCTGTTGCGCGAGGTCCTCGTCCTTTTTCTCGCGGTCGTAGCGATCCGCATGCAATTCGAGGGCCTGTTTGTAGGCTTTGCGCGCTCCGGAAGCGTTGTCCAGACGACGACGGGCCATGCCCAGCAAGACCCAATACTCCGGATAGTCGCCGCGCTGCTCGATCGCTTTCAGGGAAAGCTCCTCAACCCGTGAATATTCGCGAATCTGCCAGGCAAACTGCGCCTCGCTGATCAGGTTTTCGGCCGCGAGTTTCGCCTCGGGCGATGCCTCCTTGTGCTTGCCCCGGCAACCGCCCAGCAGAACAACCGCGATGCACAGGAAAACAGATAGCGTTCTCATAAGATGGGTCACAGATCCGGCGGCACGTTGGAGATGGCCTCCTCCAGGGTGGTGAGGCAGTCCTTCACCTTGAGCAATGAATCCTGATGCAGGGTTTTCATGCCGCCGCGCACGGCGATTTTTTTGAGCTCGGCGGTTTCCAGGCCCTTGTTGATGCCATTGATCAGCTCCTCGTTGGTCACCATGAGTTCATGGATGCCGACACGCCCCTTGTAGCCGGAACCGCCGCACTTGGGGCATCCCTTGGGGGCCGCCTTGTAAATCGGACCGCTCCAGCCGAGGGCTTTCTCCAGCAGTTCCTTTTCCCTGCCTGCCGGCTCGATCTGCTGGCGGCATTGCTTGCACACGCGGCGCATGAGGCGCTGGGCGCACACGCAAAGCAGCGACGAAGAAATCATGAACGGCTCGACACCCATGTCGGTAAGACGGGCGACGGTGCTGGGCGCGTCGTTGGTGTGGAGCGTGGAGATCAGGAGATGTCCCGTGAGCGCCGCCTCGACGGCGATGTTGGCGGTTTCCTTGTCGCGGATCTCGCCGACCAGAATGATGTCGGGGTCCTGCCGCAGGAAAGCGCGCAGCGCACTCGCGAAAGTAAGCCCGATCGAGCGATGCATCTGCATCTGGTTGATGCCGGCCAGGGTGTATTCGATGGGGTCTTCGGCCGTGCGAATCACCAATTCGGGTGAGTTGATCTCGTTGAGCGCCGAGTAAAGCGTCATGGACTTGCCCGATCCGGTAGGTCCGCAGTGCAAAATCATCCCGTAGGGCTGGGTGATGACGTTGCGATACTTCGCCAGATTGTCTTCGGAGAAGCCGAGCGCGGTCATGGGCAGCGTCGATTTCTGTTTGTCCAGGATGCGCATGACCACGCCTTCGCCGTGATTGAGCGGGGCGGTGGAAACACGCAGGTCGATGTCCACGCCCTTCTTCGTATATTGCTTGAAAACGATGCGCCCATCCTGCGGCAGCCGGCGCTCGGCGATGTCGAGGTTGCACATGATCTTGAAGCGGGCGACCAGCGCAGGCCCCACCTTGGCGGGAAGGCGGAGCTTTTCCTTGCACACGCCGTCGATACGATAACGGACAATGAGCTCTTTTTCCTGCGGCTCGATGTGGATGTCGGACGTTCCTGCGTAATACGCATCCTCGATGATGCGGTTGGATAGCTGGATGATGGGGCCGGATTCCTCGGTCACCTCCTCATCCTTTACATCGGCTCCATCGCCCAAACCAAACTCGATGCCGATCTCCTTCACCACATCCTCGAAGCCCGCCGACCGCTGGGGATCCTTCACGAATTTATCCCGGATATCCTTCTCCCGTCCGAGCACGCGCACAACGCGCTTGCCGGTCATCTCCTGTATTTTGATCGGCAGGGTGACCTCAAACGGATCGGCGAAGGCCACGATCAGGATTTCCCCCACCTGCCCGACAGGCAGCACCAGATGCTCCTGGCAAAACTCGAGCGGGATACGCTCAAAGGTCTGCGGCGTCACGCGGTAGTGGGCCGCGTTGAAGGGGGCCAACCCGACCGATCGCGCGCGGGCCGTGAAAATCTGGAACAGCGTAAGGTAATATTTGTCCAGCAGGATTTTATCGAGCGCATCACCACTGAGATCGTCAGGATGCTGGACCAGCGTATCCCGCTGCTCCGCGGTCAGGCGGCGCGCCTCGAACAGCTTGGCAACAATCTGTGACTGGATTTTTCCCAGGGGCATGGTGGCTCAGGCGGCGGGTTGGGCGGGTTTTTGGCCGGCGCGCTCTGCTTCGATCTTTTCGAAGCAGTCGGCAAGCATTTCCAAGGTGGTTCCAAACCATACGATGGGGCCGGCCAGTTGCTTTTCCCAAAAAGTGCGCACCGCCGGGCTCAGGTAATACGCGGTCGCGACAAAGTAGACGTCCTCTTCCTTGTCAAACGGCAGCGTCCAAGTGGCCCAGCAGGCGCCGACATCCACGCTCTTTCGCAGGTCCTCCGACAGGTCGTAACTGCGCAAATCAACCAGGCCAGCGCTGTGTTCATCCACGATGTGATGCAGCACATCCTCCTCGGACACCACCTTCAGCTCGTAGGCCAGAATGCCGAGCACCGTGCTCTGCCGCGAATCGCCGGAAGCGACCAACTCCAGCAGGCGCTCGTTGGCCGCCTCCAGATTCTCGATCTTGACGAGATTGGCCTCCACGAGATTCGCACCCAACAGGCGGTTGGCGCGCATGAGGAGGGGGCGATGTTCGGGACTCATCAACACGGGAGTAAATTAGGCGGATTTTTTAACGAGCTTGGGTTTGCCACCGTTGGCGATCACACGCTTGCGAAGAGCCTGCTTGAGCTCCTCCAGACCGTCCCCAGTGACGCAGGAGATTTCCACAATGTCCACCTTATGCCGGCGTTTGAATTTGGCGAGGTTGGCCTTGGCGCTGGCGATATCCATCTTGTTCGCCACGACGACGCGGGGCTTTTCGAGCAGCGCGGGATCGTAGAGCTCCAACTCGCTGAGCAACGTCGCGTAGTCTTCGCGCGGATCGCGGTCGTCCACGCCCGCCATGTCGATGAGGAACATGAGCAGCGTGCACCGCTCGATGTGCCGCAGGAATCGGTGCCCAAGGCCGCGATTCTCGCTGGCCCCTTCGATCAAGCCGGGGACGTCGGCCAGAAGCAGGCGGTCGTAGGTCTTCGGGTATTCGATGACGCCGATCTGCGGATGCAGCGTGGTGAAGGGATACGCGGCGGTCTTTGGTCGCGCCTTGGTGATGCGCGCGGTGAGCGACGACTTGCCCGCGTTTGGGAATCCCACGAGGCCGATGTCGGCGATGCTCTTGAGAACGAGACGGAATTTGCCGGCCTCGCCGTCGTGGCCGGGATTGGCGCGCTTCGGCGCGCGATTGGTCGGTGTCTTGAAGTGGGTGTTGCCCCAGCCGCCGTTGCCGCCTTTGCAAAGGACGATCTGCTGGCCGTCCTCGATGACTTCGGCGACGACCTTGCCTGTCTCGTCGTCGATGACGACGGTGCCGAGCGGCATCCTCATGGTGCAGTGTTCGCCCTCTTTGCCGTGACAATCGGCCCCCTGGCCGTGCTCGCCGCGCTCGGCTTTCCAGTGCGGCTTGTATTTGTAGTCGATCAGGTTGTTGACGTCGTCGTCCCCCAGGAGAATGACATCGCCCCCGCGGCCCCCGTCGCCGCCGTTGGGCCCGCCCCAAGGCTCGTATTTTTCCCGACGGAAGGCCACGCAGCCGCGGCCACCGTCACCGGCTTGAACTTTGATTACGCACTCGTCGACAAACATGGAGCCCATGGTGCACAAAGAAACTCTCTTGCCAAGGAGTGCGTTTGCAAACGGACGTAAATCGTCGGCTTCATGCGCACAACGCCCATGAGGGGTATTTTTACGTGGCCCTACCAACCCTGACCCAGGGTAGCAGGGAGAAGTGGATATATTTTCCACTCGACGGCCATCATGCGGTGCAGGGCGCAAGCCCGTGCCATACACGTGGGGGAAGTGCCTGACACACTCCGGAAAGCCCGGAGGCAAGGTAGTGTGATCCTTGACTGACGATTGGTTTGGGATGCGTGAGACTTGGATCGAAAATCGACGGCACGTTAAAATAAACTTTTGGAGCGAGGGCTTGTCTTTTAAAAATATCCCGTCACAAATTTCAAATCATGCCCTTTGCAATCGCGCTTATCTTGTTTGCCACGGCCTACCGTGGCATCGCCGTCTGGAATCCTGAGCTGGTGAATTTTTCGCCGCTCATGGCACTGGCTTTTTGCGGTGCGGTTTATTTTCGCCCCCGATGGCTGT
Source organism: uncultured Verrucomicrobiota bacterium (assembly GCA_903904685.1). GTDB lineage: Bacteria > Verrucomicrobiota > Verrucomicrobiia > Opitutales > Opitutaceae > Rariglobus. The sequence goes on along the minus strand of CAIVDS010000028.1, from coordinate 3,266 downwards.
GGCTCGTTCCCTTTGCGGCGCTGAGCCTGTCCGATCTTTACATTAATCACTACTACGCGACCCAGATGGGTTACGCATGGGATGGCGTGGGAGCGGTGGCCCGCACCGCCTGCTTCGCTGCCGCTCTCGGCCTGGGCGCGATCGTCGCCCGTCGTAAAAACTGGCTCAACCTTTTCAGCGGCGCACTGGGTGGTTCCGTGTTTTTCTACCTCGTGACCAACACGGCGTCTTGGGCGACCGATGCGTTTTACGCGAAGACCGGCGCAGGTTGGTGGTTGGCGATGACCGTGGGGCATCCCCAGTTCGCCCCCACGCTGTTCTTCTTCCGCAACACCTTCGCGAGCGACCTGCTGTTCACCGGTATTTTTGCGCTCGCCATGGAATACGCCGCGCTTCGCGCCGGCCGGCCCAGCCTGATGGGACGCAATCACGCGCCGGCAACCGTCCGCGCCTGATCGGTCAAGCCGTTCTCATTTCAAATAAAACGCCCGCCTCTTGTAAGGCGGGCGTTTTTATTTTCAGGGATCGGGGGGCGTCTTACAGCAGGTCGGCCGCCAGTTCGGCGAGCTTGGAACGCTCGCCCTTGGTGAGCTTCACATGGGCGGAGATGGCGTGGCCCTTCATGCGATTGTAGCAATAGACGAGACCGTTGCTGCGTGAATCCACATAGGGATTGTCGATCTGGGCCGGGTCGCCGATGAGCACGATTTTCGAGCCTTCGGAGATGCGCGTGATGACGGTTTTCACCTCGTGCGGCGTGAGCTGCTGTGCTTCATCAAGAATGAAAAAGCGGCGGGCGATGGAACGTCCGCGAATGAAGCACAACGCCTCGACCTCCACGAGACCGCTCTTGATCAGACGCTCGTAGGGCTTCATGGGCGCCATCCCCTGCGAGTGACCGCCGGAATGTCCGTTGCCGCCATGGCCGGACACCGATTCCGTCCGGGAAATCTCGAGCGCGCTGGGCTGGTTTTTCTTATGCTTCTTTGAGACTTTCTTGGCGGCAAACTGCGGCTCCTTGGCCGGCTTGGAAGGCATGAGCACCTCCAGCGCATCGAAGTAGGGCTGAAGCCAGGGCTTCATTTTTTCCTCCAGCGTTCCGGGCAGGAATCCGATGTCCTTGCCGAGTGCGATGACCGGACGGGAGATCGACAAGCCGTCGTAGAGCGAGCGATCATCGTATGTCTGGTGCAACGCGCAGCCGATGGAGAGCAGTGTCTTGCCGGTGCCCGCCTTGCCGAAGCAGGTGATGAGCGAGATGGAGTCGTCGAGCAGCGCGTCCATGAAGAACTGCTGTTCAAGGTTGCGCGCACGGATGGAGATGCCGCCGGGCGCCTTGATGCTCTCGGGAATGCGCAGGCGTTTCACGACGCCTTCGCCGTAATGGCGCGCCGGCATGGTCTTGCCCTCGTCGGAACGCAGCAGCACGTATTCGTTCAGGTAGAGCTTGGCGGCGGCGTCCTTGCCGATGTCGAATTTTCCCTCCGAACAAAAGCGCTGGATCTCGTAGATGGTGACCGGGATCTCGACGTAGGAATGCTCGTCGATGTCTTCCGGAACCTTGTCGTTGAGATAATCCTGCGCCTCGAGTCCGACGGCGCGCGCCTTGAGCGCGACGTTGACATCCTTGGTGACGAGAATGGTCGGCGGCGTGTAGCGCTCCTGCACAAAAAGCGCGGCGGCGATGATGCGGTTGTCCTTCTTCGAAAAGTCCGAAAGGACTGCGCGGAGTTTGTTCATGAGCGGAGAGTCGCGCAGCGACGGATCCGCCATGTAGGGGTTGATGATGATCGAGAGCGTGCCGCCGTTCTCCAACTTCACGCCCTCGTGCATGGAGCGCGAGTCGGGCAGAAGCTCCGAGAGGATGCGGTGCACGCGACGGGCGTTGCGACCGCGTTCGGTGGACTGCTCGGTTTTGATGGCGTCAAGTTCTTCCAAAACCTCGACCGGAATGGCCAGGTTGTTGTCCTCGAATTTGAAAATCGACTGGGGGTCGTGGAGGAGGACGTTGGTGTCCAAGACAAAGGTCTTCGCCTTCGCTGAGACCTTGAGCTGCGTTTTAGGGGCGATCGCCCCGCTCAGGTGTTCCATTTATTGGTGGTGGATAACTTGTGAATAAAGCTGCACATGGACGGTCTTTTGTCGATGCAAGAGTTGGGCCAGTGAACGAAAATTTACAGGTTCGACATACGCCCCGCCTCTTTGTGCCAGGCAAACCTCATGAAAGTAAAAGCGGGCTGCGCCCCGTGCGGGCCGGCCTATCGATCGGTCCGCGCAAGATCACCGCAGCGATTCGACGATGGTGCGGGCGTTGAGCCTGACCATCGCCTCGTAGGTCGCCGCATCGCCGCCCGCGACGCCAAGGCCGTCGGCGTAGAGTGTGCCGCCCAGTCGCACGCCGGTTTCGCGCACAAGGTTGGCGATCAGTTTGGAATTAACGCTGCTCTCCGCAAAGACCGCCTTGATGTGTTTGCGACGGATAAGATCAATGAGGGTCGCCAAGTGCCGGGCGTCCGGCTCGCTGTCCGTGGACAGGCCGCTGATCGCATGCACGGTGAATCCATAATCGCGGGCGAAGTAGCCGAAGGCGTCGTGCGAGGTGACGAGATGGCGTTTTTCGGGCGGGAGCGTGTCGATTTCCCGGGCGATCTCGGTTTTTAATGCGAGCAAACGCCGCCGATAGGCCTGGGCGTTGCGGGCGAATTCCGTGGCGGACGAGGGCCGCAACCGGGCGTATTCGGCGCGCACGAGTTCCGACGCGAAGAGAACGTTGTCGATGCTGTTCCACCAGTGGGGATCCGGCTCGGAGCCCCCCGTCGAAAGCACGGAAGGCAGGGCGTCGCCGATTTTGAGCACGCGGGCCTTGCCGGTGTTGGAGGCGATCCGGTCGAGGTAGGATTCCAGGCTGAGGCCGGAGGCCAGCACGACATCGGCTTCGGCGAGTGCGCGGATGTCCGAGGCCGACGGGTCGAACGAATGCGGATCGACATCCGGTTTCACGAGGCCGTTGACCGAGATTTGGCCGCCGCCGACTTCGCGGGCGATTTCGGTGAGCACGGTGTTGAGCGTGACGACGCGCAGCGGGCGGTCCTCGGCGCGAACGAGCGAGACGATGAACGCGGATAAAAGGAGGAGGTGTTTCATGCCGGTTTGCTAGCGGCGCAGGCGGCTCACGAGTCCGTAGCGCGGACTGAGCAGGGCGGAGCCGAAAAACACCGCGCCGAGGCAGAGCACAATGGACGCGCCGCTCGCCAGTCCGGCGTGGT
>CAIVDS010000027.1 GCA_903904685.1 uncultured Verrucomicrobiota bacterium | reverse complement strand
TATTCCTATGCCAATGGGGTGAGCGCGGACGGCAGCGTGGTGGTGGGTGGCGCGTATAATGCCAGTAACACCCAGAATGCGTTCCGCTGGACCTCGGTTGGAGGCATGGTCAACCTCGGCACGCTCGGCGGCACATATTCCACAGCCAATGCGGTGAGTGCGGATGGCAAAGTGGTGGTTGGAGAGACGACTGACGCCGGCAGCACCCAGCATGCGTTTCGCTGGACCTCGGCGACGGGCATGCAGACGGTCGAAGCTTGGCTGACCGCCAGCGGCGTGACGGTTAACCCTTTGTTGCTCACTGGCGGAGCTCAACAGGTGAGCGCCAATGGCGAAGTGGTCTTGGGATATCTGCGAAACATCGAGGCCAATTTCATCGCCTGGTCGGGCAAAGGCCTCGTGACGATCGCCGACGTGCAGAGCAGCCTGGCGGGCAAGGCGACCTCGCTGAACATGGGACACACGGCGGGTTCGCTGGTGCTGACCGGCGCGCACGGGCATCCCTTGGAACGCCTGACGGCTCCGGGGCATTTCACGGCATGGGCGGCGGGTGATCTCGGCTACGACAACCACGGCGCCCGCGACGGCAGCCTGGCGGTCGGCGAAGTCGGCGGCGGCTACAACTTCGGACCGGTGCAGACGAACCTCGCGGTGGGCAAGACCACCGGGTTGCAGAACACCGACTTGGGCGGCAGCACCAATTTTGACGGCACCTATCTGATCAGCGACGTCATCGGGGCGATCCCCCATACGCCACTCACCGGCACGCTCACGGGCTTTTTCCAAAAAGGCCGTCTTGACGCGAGCCGCGGCTACCTGAACGCCGGTCTGCCCGACATGTCCCGCGGTTCAACCCATGCGGACACGGTGGGCGGCGCGGTCCGCGTCGACTGGGCCGATGCCGTTAAGTTTCAAGGCGTGAGCTTCACGCCCTACACGAAGCTCAGCCTCACGCACACGGTGGTGGACGCCTACACGGAGGTCGGCGGCGGCTTCCCTGCGGTATACAACCGTCGCAACGACACGATCACCGACCAGGCGTTGGGCGTGAACACGGCTTATCCGCTGACGAAGACCCTGAAGCTGGTGACGACCCTGGAAGGCGTGCATCGCTACCAAGGCAAGGGATCGACGATGGACGGCACCGTCACGGGCATCTCGACGTTCAGCCTGCCGGGCGAGCGCTACGTGGAAACCTGGTTGCGCGGCACCGTGGGTGTCGAATACACGGTCGGCAAGGGCGTGTTCGTCGTGTCGCTCAACGGCACGACCCGCAGCGAGACCGCCAACGCCTGGCTGGCCACCTCGTATCAGTATCATTTCTAAAAGACACCGGCGCATGATCGGGTCAAGCCGGCTCTTCCCCAAGCGGGGGAGCCGGCTTTTTAATGTCTAAAACGGTTAGTCGGTGGTGGCTCGGGAAAATGTATCCCGGCACAACAAGGATCCTATCGCTCCGCTATTCGTTACGCAGCATGGGAAAGCCGCGTTGGGTCAGCCCGGCCGCAGCACCTTGTTCGCCCGCGTAAACGTTTCTTCGCCGAAGCCCAGCGCACGCTTCAACTGTGCATCGCGCTCCAAGGGGTTTTCGATCCGCGCGGCATTCCGGAATTCGCGCCACGGCAACATCCCGCCTGCCCACGCCAGCAGTCCGCTGATCGGCACCGGCAGGTCGCTGCCATGCAGGATGCGTCCGGCGAGAGGTCCCGACGTGAGTCGTCGCAATGCCGATGGGCGCAGGCGGAAACTGAGCGCCGCCAGCGCGCTGTTGTCGCCGTAGAGTTTTGGAAACCGCTCCGTCATCTCCGCAAACACGTCGAGAGTGTCGGGATCGAGCAGCATCATGCCCGTGCCGCAATGCGCCGCGATGCACTTCACCCCGATCTCCAGCGGACGTGTCAACACGCGCGGATCTGCCAGCTTTGTATCCATCACCGGCATGGTGCGTTCGCTCCCCGTGTGCGCCAGCAGCGGCAGCCCCGCCTCGGCCATGCGTTCCAGAAACCGCGTGTGACAGCGGTCGTTCCAGTCGATGCCCTGCACGTTGGGCAGGCACTTGAGCGCCGCCGCCCCGCCCGCCAGACACAGCTCCAGCTCGTCAAAGGCGTCGCGCCGCGAAGGATGGATCGACACCGCCGCCAGAAATTCCGGATGCTCGCGCGCGAGGCGCAGCACATAGTCGTTGGGCACGTAAAACGAGGCCTGTTCCGGCAGCGGCGTGCCATCCCCGAGGTAGGGCAACTCGTGGGCCAGCAGCAGCGCGCGGTCGAGCGACGATCCGCGCACATGCGCGAGCAACTTCTCGATGTAGAGCCGGTCGAAGTCCGGCCCGGTCAGATCCCGCGGCGTCAGCCCCACGCAGCGCACCATCCACGGTGCGCCGATCGTGGTGAGCCCCTTGGGCCGATACCAGCAGCCGGTGCCTCCCGTACCCGTGCCGACGACATGGACATGGCAATCAATGCGTGTGCTCATGCCAGAGGTTTTTGCGCGAGTTCCTTGCATCCATTGAGGTCAAGCTTTCCGGTGCCGAGCACCGGGATTTTTTCCACACGGACGACCGTACGTGGAATCCAAAGATTGGGCACGCCGCTGGCGGTAAGCTTGGCCTTCACGGCGTCGGAAGTGAGTTCATCCCGCGTGCTCAGCAACACGATCTGCTCGCCTTTGCCGGGATCGGAAACACCGACCACGGCAAGCGCGTAGCCATCGGATTGATCCAGGCCGAAGGCTTCGACGAGCTTTTGCTCGATCGTGCCGTGCGGCACCATCTCGCCCGCGATTTTAGAGAATCGCGAAATTCGCCCCTCAATGGTCAGAAATCCGTCTTCATCAAAACGCCCAAGATCGCCGGTGATATACCAGCCGTTGTGAAAGGCCGCACGGGTCTTGGCCCCG